>CAYLZE010000125.1:1205-13794 GCA_964388035.1 uncultured archaeon | reverse complement strand
TTTCCTTTTCCAAGTATTCTGGTTTAATTTTTGTTACTCTTGAAACGATTTTCGCCTGAAATTCAAATAATAGTTTTGAACTAGCCTCGGGAGAAATGGTTATCTCAAATTTATAATTGGGCTCCTCTATAGTGGTTGGTATTGGATCCGATTTTACAAAGATTACATCTTTAGTTTGCTTGAAAACGAAGGTTAAATGAACCAGATTATTCAATTTATTTTCCATGCTTACTTTTCTAGTAATCTTATCATATCTCGTTCGTACTTCTATATGTTCTTTTGGGTCCTTAGCATCTTCAAAAGTGATTTTCGGTTCTCCTTCTGTAATAGTGACGATATCATCTTCAATTACAATATCATCATCAATCATCTCTTCAGAATTAATTTTGGTTCCCGAGCTTTCAGCAGAATTCAAGAACAAAAAAGGCAAGTGATTTTTGTATAAGGTCATGGGAGAATTGGGAGGGATGTCCTTATTTATTAAAACCCCCTCTTTTAGAAGAGCATATTTAACTATTGCTTCCCATTTTAACTTATTTGAAGATACATTAAAGGCAGAATACTGTATTTCCGTTTTTCTCTCAATATTAAATTTGCAGCTTGCTTTAAACCATTTCAATTTAATTTTCTTTCGGGTTGGTATGTTTGCTATTATCATTTTGTTCACCTCATAACATCAGATTTTTCATGCGTTGAGTTCTTTTCATTTGCTTTGCGGGCATATTAGGTACCATTTCAACTTCCTCTGCGACGCTTTGTCGCATTGCTGCAGGAAATGCCTGTGTTTGGGAAGTTGGCTCAGAGGGATATAACCCTCTGGTAGTTTCAGAATATCGAGGTAACTCGAATATTGCAAAACCAAGTTCCACGTTTTCATATGAAAAACCAGTTTTATTATCCACGATGATAAAACCTTCCACTTCAGCAGAATTTCCATCTTCAGAGAGATTTACTTGTAATGATGTTTGCCAATTAATTCGCAGATCGCTAACGAAATATAATATCTTAACCATGACTTCTCCTTCTTTTTTGTTACAATTAATGATAAAGTCGAAAATACCATTCATATCAGCGTATGTTCTATAGGAACTAGCTTCACAAATATTAGAGATTTTCTCACGCATCTCTCTCGTGAAGTCAATGGCATAACTGATGATACTATTAGCAGCAGATTTTTCTCTTTCGATAATTTGTTGAGAATTTCCCATATCAGGCAATGATACAATCGACTGCTGGAGAACAATATCATCTTTATCTTCGGGCTTTAAATAATGAAGTTGGATGTCCGCAGAATTTGGGTCGAAAGAAGCGGGTATATGTTGGATTTGAAACTCGTTCGTTCCTTGGTTTAAAGATAATTTCATTTCTCTCTCTACGATTCCTCCGCCCGCATTGAAAATAATCAATTTTTTAACTTTAGGGTCAATTAACATTTGATTCTTCCTTTTAAGAGTTTAAAAATTAAATAACAAACTACCTATAAATTTTTTATCTGAGATTAAAAAAGTAAATACATCAATTGATTTTTTAATTAAAAGAATCATCACAAAATATAGTAAAAATAAAAAGATTTAAAAAAACATATAAATTACTAAATTCAATCTTAAATTTTACCAAAAGATTATAAAATAAGTATAATAAAACAAAGGAGGAATCTCAATTGGATATAATTTTTTTCTCTTTATTTATAATTATTACGAGCATATTCATAGTAGCAAACGGTTTTATTGTCGTAAGTGGTTATCTTCATTTTAAGCAACAAGACCTTGTGTTTCCTACCTTATTGATATTGGCTGGAATAATTAATATTGCAGAGAGGATTTTAATAATTATACTCAACGTTCTTGAAGACCTGGGAAATATAACCTATCAAGCTGAGAGCTTTATAATTTATTTCACATTTGCATTACGTATTATTGGTCAAGGAATCATTTTCTTTATATTTGGCATTAAAAATAGAATCGTATTTGGAAGTATATTTACAATCGTAGGAATTGCATATCTCCTAACAGTAGGGATTAATTTTATTGCTGTTTTAATATCATCTTTCTTAGCTGATCCATTTAGGTCTTTGATTATCGGAGGTATAATAGTATATAATTGGATTTACTATTTAGGGATGGATACTGCTTACATTATAGAATATTGTTTACTCTTAATAGCTTATCTCTTATTATTTTATAGATGCCGCAAAATCAATGATAAGTACCTTAAACTTGCCTCAATATTTCTAATTATATATGCTGTTTATTGGTTGATTTTTTATATAATAGACTTGAGTATAGTATTATCTTATTATTCCTATTTAAATCCCTATTTAAGGCAATATCTACATAACAAATATGGATTTTTTTTTTAATTGTTTTTACCATTCTTTTTTTTATTTAATGAATTGAAAGAATGGTTAAATTAGACTTATTAAAATTGAGGATAAATTTTTATTTACTTAAATAATATCAATTTAATGTTAGTTTGTTTAGCCGATTTCTTCATTTCTACAACTTTATATTAACAATTTTCATTCCCTTTTAGAATAGAATCACCAGATTTTCTTTTTCAATTATCATTATAAATTGGAATATATATAAAAAGATTTAAAAAAATGTTTACTTTATCAAATCCATCTTAAAATTTGCCAAAAGATCTTAAAATAGTTAAAATACAATTAAGGAGGAATCATAATTGGAAATAGTTATTTTTTTCTCAATATAATAATTGCATCGATAATATTTATTGCAGCAAATGTTTTTTTTGTTATAAGTGGTTATTTTCATTTTAAGCAGCAAGACCTTGAGTGGCCTATATTATTAATATTAGCGGGAATAATTAACATTATAGAGAGAATATTAATACTTATACTCAACGCTCTTGAAGACTTGGGAAATATTAGCGATCAAGCCATTATTTTTCTAAATTTTTTTACATTAGCATTAAGTATAATTGGTCTAGGAATCATTTTTATTATATTCGGCGTTAAAAATAGAATCATATTTGGAATGGCATTTACTATAGTGGGGATTACTTATCTTATAACAGTAGGACTTAACTTCGTCGCTGTTTTTATATCATCCATCTTAGCTCATCCATATTATCGAGTTTATATTGGAGGTATAATAGTATATAATGTGATATACTATACAGGTATGGAAATTGCTTACATCATAGAAATTAGTTTACTTTTTGTAGTTTATATCTTATTATTTAAGAAATGCCGCGAAGTCAATGATAAATATCTTAAAATTGCGGCACTACTTTCAATGACATTTTTTGCTTGTTATATCATTTTTCATGCAATAGACTTGAGTATCTTATTATCATATTATTCCAGAATTGCGAAATATCTATAATTTGTAATTTTTTTTTTCTAATTTAATTCTAATATTTTTTTAACTAAAGAGTTTTAATTTCGAATTTTTAAAAGGTTTGACTTTTCATACATCTAACAAAATAGAAGATGACCTTTTATTTGGCAAACTAGTAATTTTTTAATTTTTATTTAGCTACTCTCATTCAATTTTACTTCCCTACATCAATAATTATTCCTTTTGCAGAGAACTATCTAATAATCTCTCTTTGAATTAATGAAATTATCAAAATTCCAAACGGTTAAGTGTTTGCTTGTTGAAGTACTTACTAGATCATTTCCCCGAGGATGGATCGCTAATGAGACTATTGGATTTTCCTCAACATCATAAAGCGTGGTTATCAGACTTTTCGATTTGATATCCCACATTTTTATTGACTTGTCCGAAGAACCACTGAGAAGATATCTATTATCAGGGGATAATGCCAATGATGTTATTATTCCATTATGACCTTCATATTTATGAATTAATTCTCCAGTAGTAATATTCCACTCCTTTATATCTTTTGTATATCCGCCAAAAAATAACCGGTTTCCATCTGGAGTAAGAACATAAGCTCGAGGATACATATCTAGCTTCAGGGTTTGAAGTAAAATTTCTTTTTGAAAATCCAAGATATGAGCGTAAATACCATGGAATCCAATTAACTTTTTTCCATCATGAGAAATGGTAATATTTGATATGGGAAATTGTAAAGGGAATGATTTAACAATTGTCCCATTTAGAGCATCTCGCATGGATATCCCTTTTTTATGTTTATGTGAGTTAATAATGATTTCCCCATCGGGATTGAAAATCATGGAAGAAGTTGAAGAAAATCCCTTTAAATGGACTACTTTCTTCTTTTGTAAAGAATCTAAGCTAATCACCTTGCCTTTTTCTGTAATAATGCGCTTACTGTCTGGAGATACAATGAATTTAGACCCTTTTATCTTAAAAGATCCTATAATTTTCATCTCATTATAGTCCATTACTTTTAAGTACTTATTTCCGCTTCCAATTAAAAATTGTCCATCGGGAGAAAATTTTAACTGTTCTCCAAATTTTAACTTAATAATATGAATATCTGGGGATTTCTCCACAGTTATGATTTCTTTTATTTTTTTAAGTTTTACTCGTTTTCGATTTCTTTTTACCATATAAACTGAAAGTAAAATGCTAAGACTTGTTAACCCTATTATACCAATGATTATGAAGATCCCGATAACTGAAATTTGAATGGCGAATGAAGAACTATCAGCATATATACTGTAATCACTAGAATCCATAATTCTAATGAAATAATTACCTTGAATAAACCACCATGGAACATCCCAAACATATTCTCCATCGTTGGGCGTAGCTGAGATGATGGTTTGCTCTTGTCCATTTTGATCTATAATTAAGATATCGACATTTTTAATGATACCTTTAGTTGACCATTCAATGGTCATTGTTTCTCCTGCTCTATAAATATCCAAAGGAGGTTTGATCATAATTATTCTAGGTAGACTTATAGTGAAATGATCACTAAAGAATAATTCATCAGTGTAACTCTTTTTCAAAACTATATAGTATTGCTCATTTTCTGGGACTCTAGGGACGTTCCAAGCAAAGACATTGCTTCCCGGAAAATCAGGTGTATTGCTTGTAATTGTTTTCACTAAATTCCCTGTTTCGAGGCTATTACCCCGATAAAGATATATAGCTACAAAATTACATGAGGAATCACACGTTCATTCAATTAAATATGTGGTGCCTATTTCCCAAATATCACCAGATTCCGGGCTGGTAATATCAATGCCCGCCGATAATTTTATCATTCTTTCTTCATCCTTATTTATAGGCGATTGGGCAAAATTACGATAACTATTGGAAACATTTGAATTAAAAGTGAGGATCAAAAAAAATACGAAGACATTAAAGCAGAAATAAAAGTTAAATTTTTGAAATTTCATAATTTATATTTCGATTCTTTTGGTGTAAGAAAAATCTCTAATTAAATAATAACAATTTATTCAATTTAAATATTTAAGCTTTTTTCCATGGATAATTTAATCCCTAAGATCATTCCATTTCTTAATTTTACCATTTAAAAAATAGTAAAAAAACTCTAAACGTGGCTTTCAATTTTCTAGTTAGAAAAAAGAAATTTTATTTTACACACTCAATAAAAATTGTTAAAAGAAAACCTTAAAAAAAATATTTGAAAAAATCAAGTCCTAAATTTAAGAATTAAAATTTTAATAAAAATAAATAGAATTAGATTAGAAGTTAGAGTAAATGATGAATTTTCCCTCGGAACCGATAGAATAGACTTCGAACTTGCTACCTTTTTTCGTCTGACAAAATAATTGAATCATCGGAAAGAGATAAATGTCGGAAACCACTTTCATGTTTTTATCTTTCTCATATTTTTTAAAATCCGTTCCAGCAAGAGAGAGGGTCTTCTTTATTTCCTTGTTCCAATAGCCTAAAGAGGCTTCAGCTTTATCTTCTAATTCGTTAAAGGTTTTAAAACGTATTCCTTCTACTTGCTCAATGAGCTGATGGAGATCATTTTCCATTTCTTTTTCATATTTAGTTTGAGCGCTACTATGTAGAACGGGGATACCGGTAACTACTGTCTTAAAAGGAACGGGAAGGATTTCATATTTATAGAGGTTTTGATAACCACCGCATTCGCTACACTGAGCTTTTATCTTTCCCGTACCGAAACATACTGCACAAGGATAAGAAAAGATTTTTTTATCTTTACTTTGTGTTTCTCCAACAAATACAGTCACATTTTCTTCAATTTTTCCCTTTCCATCACAAGCTCCGCATTTACTTTCCACGTATCCATTTCCATGACATTTACTGCAAGCTACGGGTTTAATACTTTCAAACATTGGTACTTGCTCCTTGCCCTTCCACTTATCTTTATCTACTTTTTCACCGGATTTAAAGGAATAGAACGTTTCTTTGGATAATTTGGGAGCCATCACCAAGTTTTGGTCCTTCCCCTTAACGGGTTCTACAACTTTTTGTATTTCAAAATAGATCGCCGCTTCTTTCATGGTATCTTGAACGGTCTCGGCAGCAGAAATATTATCTACCGAAAAAACAGCTCCTTTCGTTCCAAATTCTTTTTCCATTTTCTTCTTGTCCTTTCGAGCGGCATCATTCTTCCATTTCTCAAAAACATCATCAACATTTGCAGATTTTATTCTAACATCTGGCATTATGATTTCATCCTATTTTTATATATTAATAATTTAGATGTTCTATGATAAATAATTAAAAAAACAATCATTTATACTTTGTATAAAAATATAAATAAACAAAAAATTATAGTCACAATAAAGAATGCATTAAGGTAAAAATGTCAGAAATAGATAGACAAGCTTGTGAATATTTTGCACAGTGGATGACCCCAGATGGAGGGGGTTTAGCCCAATGGATCGAACATTTCATCAATCAAGGCGACGAGGCAAAATTAAGGCAGATAAAAGAAGTATACGATAAAATAAAAAAAGTATTTGGCTTTTAAATTTTATTTCTTCTTTATTTTTAAGCTTCTTTTTAATTATTTTCACGTATGTAGAGTTAATAATGATTTTATTCTTTCCTTTTCTATTCATATCTGAATTTAAATTAAGACATTATTCTTAGGATTCAAAAAATTGAATTGTTATTCGACATTCTTAAAATTGAGAAGCTAGTACCGCTCCCATAGAAGATAATGAATAGTTCTTTTCGTCATTAATTTAGAAACCATGATAAATGCCAATTATTTCATCGTTTTAGATAGAAATCCAAATCAGGATGACCAGTTTATTTTCAATGTTAGCTTTTTCTACCTAAAATCTCAAAAAAAAGATAAACTGCAATTTTCTTATGTAAAAACACCATTTTTTCGGGGAGAAATATTATTCGGATTAGAAAAGACAACTATTCGGCCGCTTAAGTTTGAAAAGATACAAACTGACGACTCTATAACACCCATTAATCCCAAACTTTTTAAAAGGTTTATTTTAGCGGAGGAGAATAAATTTATTGCTTTTTCTGACCAATCCAAACCTGAAGATATAAATCCTATTATTGAAATGCTCAAAAACTTCCAAATTTCACGGGATAAAATTCTCACTTTAACTTTTTGTAAAAGTTGTTTAGAGAAAAAAACATTTACCTTATTAAATAATAGAGTAAAGATAAAATCTTTACAAGATAACTACATTTGTCCGGATTGTGCATTAGATTTAGTCCTAAAAAATGCGGTTTTTTCAGGATTAATTTCGAATACTGATGTTGATCCAAAATTGAAGAATTTTTTTCGCCATTTAATTTTAAAGTTCAAGGATGTCAAGAAAGTTCTCTCTTATTTTAAATCGGACTTTAATCCAGCAAATAACATGGATATAACTCTATATGATAAGGAGGAAAATCAAGCAATAAGTAAGAAATATTTAAATTATAAAATTGAGCATTTAGAAATCCCAAAAGAGTTAAAAGAAGTATTTAAAAGACTTAAAATTGAGACATTATTGCCGATTCAAGCAATTTCCGTGGAACAGGGATTAATTGATGAGCATCTTGATCAATTAATAATGTCACCCACTTCAAGTGGGAAAACTCTCGTAGGAGAATTAGCGGGAATTTCCCGACTTTTGGAGAATAGAAAAGAAAAAATGGTTTATCTCGTTCCTATTGTTGCATTAGCAAATTTAAGAACGCAAGAATTTACTTTAAAGTATTCGAGGTTATCATTTAAAATTGTTAAAAAGATCGGTGAATCACTTTTAGAACCAATGAACATGAGTAATTTGGAGGATTTGAGAGAAGCAAATATTATCATCGGCACCTATGAAGCAATCGATTATATTCTTAGAAGTGGAAATAAAGAAAAGTTAGGAGAAATCGGTACTATCGTAATAGATGAGATTCAAACGTTAATTGAACCCGAAAGAGGATTTATTTTGGATGGACTTATCTCCCGACTGAAATTTATTTACCCAAAAGCTCAATTTTTATATTTAAGTGCGACTATCGGGCAACCGATGGAGCTTGCGAAAAAATTAAATGCGAAATTAATCCAATATAATAATAGACCGGTTCCGATTGAACGTCATCTTCTTCTATGTCTTAATGATAATGTTAAGAAAAGATACATGTTAAACCTGGTACGATCAGCGTTTTCTTCTAAATCAAATTATGGGTTTAAAGGACAATCTATAATCTTTACAAATTCCAGAAAAAATTGTGAGAATCTTTCCCAATATTTTCAAAAACGAGGACTCCAAGTAAGAGCTTATCATTCTGGACTTTCCCATGAGGAACGAAAACATATTGAATTAGAATTTCAAGCACAAAGTATAGCCGGGGTTGTTGCTACAGCAGCATTAGCAGCAGGTGTAGATTTACCTGCTCAGATTGTGATCTTCGAATCATTAACCATGGGCATTAAAATTTTGACGGTAGCAGAATTCGAGCAAATGCTGGGAAGAGCGGGAAGATTAAAAAAGCATGAAATTGGTTATGTCTATCTCTTGGTAGAACCCGGTAAAACCTATTCTTCCAAACAAAAGGAGACGGAAGATGAGATAGCTATTAAATTATTAAATGGCAAAATTAGAGATTTTGAACTCGATCCTGATGAAGATCATTTTTTAACGGAATTATTAGCTTTTATTTCCATGGGCGAAGTAGGAATGACTTCAAATGAGATCTTCAAGTTTTATAACAATTTAATAAATAATCACTATGATACCATTATTATCTTAAATAATCTTATAAAATTGGGGTTGATATCTAAAGATGGACATGATTGCTATAAATCCACAGAGAAAGGAAAAGCCATTGCCCGATCATTTTTAACGGTTCAAAAATGCATGGAAATTATTAATCTTATCAAAGATGAATCGAAAAAAGTAATTGATATTGCTTTAGAATTAAAACCTATTAAAAATGTCTATCTTTCTAAGAAAGTGGTGGCAAATCTGTCAAAAAATATCAACATGAAGTACTTTAGTAATAACTTCTTTTCAGCAAGCGTTCTTTCTCTCATGGATGCGGAGAAAGTAAAAAAACGTAAAAAATTTTCACAAGAATTTATTGAATATATTCTGAAATGGACGAGAGAAATATTTAATTGCACGTGTAAAGACAAACCTTATTGCGACTGCGGACGCTTGAATTTTCAAAAGATTCTTTTAAAATTACGAATTGAAGATAATCTATCCGTCGAAGACATTCAAGAATTTATTGAAAATGATTATAAGATACTCGTATTTAGAGGAGATTTAATAGATTATTATGAAAATTTAATATATTCCTTAGAAAGCATAAAATATATTGTTCAGAGCATGGGTTCTTTAAACAAGAAATACAAGGAAGAATTACAATTAATTCCTTCAATAATTGAAAAAATAAAAAATGTTACTATTTTTCAATAGTAAATTCTTAAATTTAGTTTTCCTTTTTACATACCAATAAGAATAAATAAAATCGTTTAGTCACTTCAGATGATTTATACGCTTTTCATCTATCAACAAGGTTCCGGACTTTTAGTATATGAATTTAATTTTCAAACCATGGACACGGAGAAAGTTGCCCTCTTCAGTTCTTTCTTTTCTGCGATGAATGCCTTTATCTCTCAATTGGTATTAAAGGGATCTAAAACATTAAAGAACATTGAACTGGGAGATTATACTATTTTTATTTCTTCTGAACCAAAATTAAAGGTAGAATTAGTGATTATAGCAGATAAGACTGATGAAAATGTTATTAAAGGGTTGCTTCCAAAATTAAAGGATGTAATAGCTGATTACGAAGACTTATTTTTAAATTACAAGGGAAATATAGGGGATTTTAAAATTCTTGATAAGCCCATTTCAGAGGTTATCACTGCAAAGAGCATCGAGAAGGAAAGTCAAACAGATTCTAAAGGTAAATCTGAATCTTTTTTAAATGCGATTTATTCAAAAGATGAGAACCATGATGAAAAGCAATTCCACATTACCCATGAAAGATTATTATCATTGATCGAATTTGAAAAAACTAACAATATCGCCAAGAAGATCGCAATTGGGAATAAAATTATTGATCTTTCCGATAAATTAAACGATGATGCCTTGAAGATGGAATATCAAGACAAGATAACAGAGCTCAAAAATGAATTGGATAGTGCCAAAATCAAATTAAAATACTATTTAGAAAAAACAAAAAATTCTATTTTAGAGGCAAAAAATACGATTAAAGATCGTTCATTAAAGAAAGGAAATTTTCGAGATGCTTATTTAAATTTATACTCATTTAGTACAAAACTGAAAAAAGTAACAGGTTCAGATGATTATATTAAATATAAACAATTTGCAACCAATTTAATTGAAAAAGAATTAATTTCTGAAGAAGATTTCATAAAATTAATCGAGAATCTGTTAAATTTAAGTGATAATATTGAAGATTATTTAACTTGAAGCATATATCAGCGCATTTTAATATATTTCAATGAAGTCATTAGATTTAAATTGTATGGATTTCAATAATATCATTATTTTCTAAGGGATAGTCTAAACCCACTCTCTTTTTCCTCTGGCGAGCCGTTTTTCTTATTAAAATGGCATGATCAAATAATTCAAAAAAGCTACGGTGAATTCTTAACGCTACATCTTTAACTATACAATCCTTATCCATTACAAGGGGTTTTTCGGAAACCCTACTATTTGTCATGGTATAAATTTTTATCTTATTCAAGAAATTCAAGATTACTCTACCAAAATCATTAGGAAAGGTCTTTTTTTCAATACTAGTTCCGAATATAATAGGAAACTTTTCAGAATAGTTTTCTTCTAAGTACTTGAAAGATTCTGAGGTAAGAGGTAAATCTCCTTTAGTGCCTAAGATAATTGCCTTTAAATATACCATTGATGGATTGAGAGCATCAGCTAATTGACTAAATTTGATTTTCCCATAAATTTTAACAACGCAATTTCGTATACCATTTTCCCTTATTATTTCTTTCATTTCTTCCATCATCTCTACTTGCGCCCGTGCTTCTGCGGTTAAAAAAAAGAGTTGGATCTTATTAGCTCCAGTTTTTTGGATTTCTATAGGTGGCGGATCTTGATTTAATCGAATGGATGCGTTATTTAATTCTTGTAATAAAAAAATCATCTGATTTTTTACATTGCGTGATAAGTCAATACATAAACATATTAGATCGCTTGAACGTATTTGGGAGAGAATCTCTTTTCCATTTCCAACGCCGGTAGAAGCACCTTCCATTAGCGAAGGCATATCAACTATTTGAAATCGAATCTTATCATACGTATAAATACCTATTTCGGGGAGTGAGGTAAAGCTACCAATTTCTTCTTTTGCTGCTCCTGTTAAAAAATTCAAAAGAGAAGTTTTTCCTACGCCGGGATTGTAATATTCACTAATTAAAACAAGTTGAATGCCTTCTTTTTTAATTGAAAAGGGGCTAACTGTTTTGGAAGCTGAAGAACTTCTCTTTCTATCCTCCAATTCCCTTTTAAGTTTAGCTAATCGGGATCGATTTAAAGCTACAATTTTTTCGGTTGCTTTGTGCTTTGGGACGACGGAGAGGAATTCTTCTAATCGTTTTATTTTTTCATCTAAAGTGGTTGCATCAAGATATTTTTCATAAACAGCTTGAGCTTCGGGACCTATATTGGAGCTCATTAAATTTCCCTTATAAAGTGGTTATTAAAATAAAGATCTGAATCTATCTTCAGTTTTTAATTTTAAATCTCCCAAAACTTCATCAATTCGGGTATGAAAAGGATTAAAATATTTTTTCTTTTTATTAAAGATTGTATTAAGCGAATATCGATTAAGAAAGTGAAGATTTATCGTTTTAAGCTCATTTTTTACCGTGTTAGAATCTGTATCTTTTTCAATAATCGCGTAATAGAGTAAAGGAACTTTATTTTCTTCTTTTTCATCAGGCAAGGACACCATCTCGCAATAACATACCAGTTTGTATGAGGCTAAGGAAACAACGTTGATATCATCCCCGAATACTTCCGTCGTAAATGATTCTAAAGCTGAAAGGAATCCTGCTCTTAAATTTGGGTCTAATACATCATCCGAAGAGGAATAGTATTTAATCTCAACTATATTCCGCGTCCCGAGATTTATTCCCACTTCAAGAATCGCCATATATATTTAGTTGAAATTTTCTTATTTCTTATTATTATTTAATTAAGAATTAATCCTAATATTTTATTTTTTTCCTATTT
>CAYLZE010000125.1:0-1105 GCA_964388035.1 uncultured archaeon | reverse complement strand
TTTTGTAATTGATTCTTATATGCTATAAAGGTGTTTTCCATGAGACTTGCAACTGTCATGGGTCCAACTCCACCGGGAACAGGAGTAATTTTTCCACATTTTGGAAGAACATCATTAAAATTTACATCACCACACAATTTTCCGTCGATTCTATTTATTCCAACATCGATAATAATTACGCCTTCCTTAATTTTCTCGCTGGTGATAAAATTAGGAATCCCTACGGCAACAATCAGAATGTCCGCATGTTTTGTATAAAATTCCAAGTTGGAGGTAAAACTATGACATGTTGTCACTGTAGCATTTCTCTTAAGGAGCATGAATATTAAAGGTTTTCCTACGAGATTTGAACGATTAATAATCACGACATGTTTTCTCGCAATATCTATATCATAATGATTCAGTAAAGTGATAATTCCTTTTGGCGTGCAAGCGGCCAATGTTTCTTCATAATCAAATAGCTTTCCTTTATTATAAGCATTTAATCCGTCCACATCTTTTAAGGGAGAAATTAGATTCATGAATTCTGTTGTAAACTGCTTAAGATGATTGGGTAATGGTATTTGGAGAAGTATGCCGTGAATGGATTCATCTTCATTTAAGCGACTAATTTCCTGTATTAATTCTTCTTTTGAAATGTTGGCCTCTAAGGCAATAATTGAGGACTCAATTCCTAATCTTTGGCAGGTTCTATTCTTTATATTAACATAAATCTTAGATGCAGGATTCTCTCCTACTTGAATTGTAGCTAATTTTGGTCTAATTTTTACTTCTTCATAAATCACATTTATCTCTATTTTTAAGTTTTCATACACGAGGTCAGATAATTGCTTTCCATCAAGAATTTTCGTCATCATTTCTTCCGATAAAAGTAATTTTGAAATAAGTATTGAAAATTTAGATATTCCAGAAGTTGGAGTTTAAAACAATCTCCTTCTACGTTTTATAAAAACATAAATTGATACTATTGCTCCCGCTGCTATTGCCAATATTATTAGAACCCAATAATTAAATTCTACTTCAAATACATTTTGTTTAAAAGTAGTTAACTGCGGATCAAAAATTTTTATTGACTCCAAGGCATAATATGAAGCAACAACTGAAG
>CAYLZE010000124.1:0-13850 GCA_964388035.1 uncultured archaeon | reverse complement strand
ATATAAGAGAATATCAGTTAGAGCATTTATTATCGCCGCAAAAATGATTGCATTTCTAATGTCAGATATCATGTTAAAGCCTTTTCTAGGTTTAAACTTCATTACATCGCGATCAGTAGGTGTAAGACCAAGTACCATAGCAGGTATTCCATCAGTAGCAATATTAAGCCATAGAATCTGGATAGGCTCAAGAGGTTGTGCCAGATAAACAGAAGGAACGATTTTAATTAAGATCCAAGCAAAAAGAATTAGAACAATTTCTGCAAAATTAACGCTTAACATGTATCGGAAAAAATTCTTGGTTGTTTCGAAAATCCCGCGTCCTTCTTCGATAGCATTGACTATCGTAGCATAATTATCATCGATTAGGATCATGTCTGCTGCCTCTTGGGTAACTTCGGTACCATTAATTCCCATGGCAACACCGACATTTGCTCCTTTCACGGCGGGAGCATCATTTACACCGTCTCCCGTCATGGATACTACATTTTCTTGAGATTTAAGAACCTTAAGGATGCGTAGTTTATGATCGGATGTCACCCGTGCAAAAACATTGGTATTATTTACTTTTTTTGTTAATTCATCGTCATTTATTTCATCTAGTTCGACCCCCGTAATAGCATTATCATTATCAGTAAGTCCAATTTCCTTCGCAATTGCTATGGCTGTTATTTTATGATCTCCCGTGATCATGATGGTTCTAATCCCTGCCATTCTTGCTTGTGTAATAGAATCTTTCACTTCATCGCGGGCAGGATCGATGATTCCTGCTAACCCAAGGTAAGTATAGTCTTTTTCTAAATCTTCTTTATTATATTCCTCATTTAAGGGTTTGTATGCTAGGCCCAACACCCTCAATGCTTCTCTGCCAAATTTCTCATTGACTTTGGAAATTTCATCTTTCACTTGATCAATGGATTTTTCCTCTCCGTTTAAAATACCGTTTTTAGCATTTTTTAATAATACATCGGGCGCACCTTTAATGAAAGAATATAGATTTCCATCAATTCTAACAACCACGGACATCATCTTTCTATCAGAATTGAAAGGAATCTCTTCGAGCTTTTCTACTTCAGAATTTATATTCATTTTTAATGCTAAAATTTTCAGGCATATTTCTGTTGGATCTCCTACGACATCCGTGCTAAACCCATCTTCCTTAACGTTTACACTTGCATTATTACAGTACATTCCTACTTGTAGGAATTTTTTCAAGTATGGATTCATCTCGATAGGTTCTCCATTAGAACTAAGAATTCTTCCTTCAATTTTATAGCCAACTCCTTCCACGAGATATTCCTTGCCACCCAGATAGATTTTAACCACCGTCATTTCATTTCGCGTTAGAGTTCCCGTTTTGTCCGAGCAAATAATATTAATTCTTCCTAAGGTCTCTACTGCTGTTAAAGTTTTAACGAGTGCATTTCTTTCTGCCATTTTTCGCATCCCAATACTCATGACCACCGTGATCACCACTACCAAGCCTTCAGGTACAGCAGACACGGCTAAACTAATAGCGACAGTAATAGCATTAATAATTTCTTCTAAAATTTCTGCTTGTGTCATTTCGCCGCTAAAGACCAATACGAGTACAACTTCAATGATAAACAAGATTATACATACAATTATAATGATTTTTCCTAATATCTTTCCAAAGCGATCAACTTCTTTTTGGAAAGGGCTGGGTTCGGGTTCTACTTCTTGAATTTTTTCAGCTATTTTTCCTATTTCAGTAGTCATTCCGGTATCCGTCACGATTGCCATCCCGTTTCCTCGGGTAATAATAGTATTACTATATACCATGTTCTTTCTATCTGCTAAAGGTTTATTTTTCTCTAAAACATCTGTATTTTTAAGCACTGGCTGTGATTCTCCCGTTAACAATGCCTCATCCACGTAAAGCGAAAATGCTTTTATCAGGCGAGCGTCTGCAGGAATTTTATCTCCCTCGTCTAGCATGATTAAATCTCCCGGTACCACATTTTTAACCTCAATTTGTTTAACAATGCCATTTCGTTTAACCTTAGCATTGCGAGGTGCCATTTTTTTTAAACTTTCAAGAGCTTTTTCAGCTTTAAATTCTTGATAAAATCCTAAAATTGCGTTAATTATTAATATTATAAATATTACTATAGCATCCAAGAATTCAGAAGGGTAATTTCCCATAATTAGTTCGAAAAGTCCCACGAAAAAAGAAAATAGGATTGCGGCGAATAGTAAGTAAATTAAAAAATCTTTGAATTGAGAAAGAAAGATCTTTAATGCAGAAATTTTCCTTGTTTGTATTAACTCATTTAGTCCGAATTTTTTCAATCTAGCAACTGCCTCATCTTCTCTCAATCCGTCTTTTATTGATGTGGATAATAGTTCTCTGACATTTTCGATTGTTGAGTAATACGGTTCTGATTTTATTCTATTCATTTCTATATCTCTCCATTTTGTTTAATTTGATTTTAAGAACTATTGAATTACCTGAATAGTTCTTGATAAAATGGATATAACTAAGTTGGATATCATTTTCCAATAGTTTGGAACGTAATAATTCCTAACTATTTTTTTTATATATGTAAATATATAAATAATTTTTGCCTATAAAATAAAGAATTACTGAAAAATGCATTATTTATCAAATTATCAAGAGCCATTCCCATACTTTACTTTGTTGGTATTACTTTAGGAATGTTCTCTTAGTAAAAGGTGGAAAATCTTTATCAAAATGTTATAGAATATGCCAAAATTAATTTATAATTCTTTTAAAGAAAAAGTAACGGCATCTTTTGGTTTAAAATATAAGAGGATAAAAAAAAAAGAAAATTTTATCGGCGAAATAGTTTCATCTCTTTCTATTATTTTATAGTAATGGCTCGTTTGCTCGTCGTTTACGTCGAATCAAATATTTTCTTAATTCATCGGCAGGCAAGATCCCAAAAGAAGCAAGAAGGACGGCTACCCAATAATACCATTGGTCTAAGGGAATCGCGTGGAATGCTATCCCCAGCGGAGTAAAAAGAATTAAAAAGTGTAATCCGAAGGATATACCTGTAGCCCAGAATAAATTCTTGTTTGGAAATAACCACATTGGTTTGGTTTCTGAAGTACAAGAGAAAACAAAAAATAGTTCGAAAAAGACCACGTTAGTAAAAATGATCGATTGAGTGAGTGCTATTTTATACTCTAATGCTGAATACGTGATTCCAAAAATTTCCGTGCCATTTATTAGTCGAGGATCAAGGGCAGTCCAAGCAGGAATTAAAGTTGACCAGAGAAAAATATATAATGCAATACTGGTTATCGCGGCAAACGTTGCTGCAAAAATTATTGCATTTTTTATATCCGAAATCATGTTAAACCCTTTTCGGGGTTTTAACTTCATTACATCGCGATCAGTGGGGGTAAGACCAAGTACCATAGCCGGTATTCCGTCAGTCGCAATGTTAAGCCATAAAATCTGAATTGGGACGAGCGGCTGTGCCAGATATATGTTTGCCGCCACTTTAAGTAAAATATATGCTACTAAAATTAACGCAATTTCATCAAAATTTGCACTTAGCATGTATCGGAAAAAATTCTTGGTTGTTTCGAAAATCCCGCGTCCTTCTTCGATAGCATTGACGATCGTAGCATAATTATCATCTATTAGAATCATGTCTGCTGCCTCTTGGGTCACTTCTGTCCCTTTTAAACCCATTGCAACTCCAACACTAGCACCCTTTACCGCGGGAGCATCATTTACTCCATCTCCCGTCATTGAAACGACATATTCCTGGGATTTAAGTACTTTCAAGATACGAAGTTTATGATCGGAAGTGACACGGGCAAAAACATCCGTGTTTTCCAGTCTTCTTTTTAGTTCATCATCAGTCATATCTTCTAATTCAACTCCCGTAATAGCACTATCATTATCTGTTAATCCAATTTCTTTTGCTATGGCAATGGCGGTTACTTTATGATCTCCCGTGATCATGATAGTTCTAATTCCCGCATTTCGTGCTTCTTTTATGGAATCCTTGACCTCGTCCCGTGCGGGATCGATAATTCCTACTAAGCCGAGATAAGTGTAGTCTGTTTCTAAATCTTCCTTGTTATACCCTTCTGCTAAAGGTTTATAAGCTAATCCCAAGACTCTTAATGCTTTTTTGCCTAACTCTTCATTCTTCTGGTGAATAACATCTTTTATCTCATTTATTGGCTTTTCTTCACCATTTAACAATCCTTTTGCGGCATGATTTAGGAGGACATCGGGGGCGCCTTTAATAAAGGAAAAAAGCTTTCCATCGACTTTTAATGCCACCGACATCATCTTTCTATCAGAATTGAACGGAATTTCATTTAATTTTTCGATTTTTGAGTCAATTTTCATTTTAAGTGCGAGAATTTTTAAACAAACCTCAGTAGGATCTCCCACCACATCCGTGTTAATTCCATCACTTTTAACGTTCACGCTCGCATTGTTGCAATACATGGCCACTTGTAAGAATTTTTTCAGATCGGGCGTAACTTCCACGGGATTACCTGAGCCATCGACAATTTTTCCTTGTATTTTATAGCCAACGCCTTCCACGTCATTTTCTTTGCCTCCGAGAAAAATTTTAACCACCGTCATTTCATTTCGCGTTAAAGTTCCCGTTTTATCCGAACATATAACATTTACTCTTCCTAAAGTTTCTACAGCAGTGAGAGTTTTTACCAGAGCATTTTTACTTGCCATTTTGCGCATCCCAATACTCATGACCACCGTGATCACCACAACTAATCCCTCAGGTACCGCGGAAACAGCCAAACTAATTGAGATGGTTAACGCACCCACAATTTCCTCGATTTCAGTTTCCCCGAAGACAATTCCTTCCGTGCCTATAATAATGAAAAATTCGATAAAAAATACGGCAAAACAGATGACTAATATGATTTTTCCTAACAGTTTTCCAAAGCGGTTGACTTCAATTTGAAAAGGGCTGGGTTCGGGTTCTTCTTCTTGAATTTTTTCTGCTATTTTCCCAATTTCTGTATTCATTCCTGTATCAATAATTATAGCCAATCCATTTCCACGGGTAATTATGGTATTGCTATAGACCATGTTTTTTCGGTCAGCTAGAGGAGTCCTTTCTTTGAGTATTTCATTTTTTTTATGTACTGGTTGGGATTCTCCCGTGAGGATGGCTTCATCGATATATAATGAATAAGATATGACTAGACGCGCATCGGCGGGAACTTTATCTCCCTCATCCAATTGGATCAAATCTCCGGGAACTATGTTTTTAACTGCGATCTCCTTGACGGTACCATTTCTCTTCACTTTAGTATTGCGAGGGGCCATCTTTTTCAAGCTTTCTAATGACTTCTCCGCTTTAAATTCTTGATAAAATCCGAGCACTGCATTGATAACCAAGATGATAAAGATGACCAAGGCATCCAAAAATTCAGATGGTTCTCCACCGCGAGAAACTTCATAAAAACCAACGGCAATGGAGACTGCTATTGCAAACAATAGTAAATAGACCAAGAAATCTTTAAATTGATCAATAAGGATTTGCCAAGGGGAAATTTTTTTCTTTTGTATGATTTCATTTAAACCGAATTTTTCCAATCGTTTGCTTGCTTCTTCTTCCGATAATCCTTGCTCTAAGGAAGTATTCAACTTTTCTTTAATTTCTTCAATTTCAATTGCATGAGCATTAATGTTTTGTGTTTGCATCGTTATTTAATTGAATTCTATAAATTGTAATTTATATAATTAAATAAATTAATTAATCATGAGTTTTATAATTTTTATATCTCAAGTATTTGGAGAATTGATGTGTTAGGTGTTTGCCATGTTCAAGTTAAGTTTTTCACAAAAAGCATTGAACTATATTCGTGAACAAGGAAAAAAAGAAAATGCCCACGATTTAGATAAATTAGTAGTGGTATTATTTTTTCACTCGAGTTCCACATGAACCATGGCTTTCTGCGGCAATATCGTTGAATTGATTGAAAAAAAGAAAGTATATAAGGATTCTGATTTCATGTTATGGGAAAATACCAATATAGCCGAATTTTTTAAGGATAGCATGAATATCGAAGTATATGTGGAAAAAAAGCTCGTGAATGAATTTCAGGAAAAACCTATAGTGATTATTGATGCCGCTATCGGGCAGACGGGTGAAGGTCAAATTGGAATGTTATTTATTAAAAAAGAGCAAAATGTATATGGATAATAAAATGATCTAATCTTTAAATGATAGAAGATTAGGGATTCGCAAGCACAAGCGTGCCATATATAAAGAAAAACGGTAAAGTAATAACAATAAGAAAAAATCTTAATGAATTGAGAAAAAACTAAGATTTAAATTTCATGAGAAGTTCGCCTACTCTCTTTCCAATATCAGAAGCAATCAAACCTCCCAATTCATCGCTTTCTTCCTTTCCCAGAAATTGTTTCAATTCATATTTTTGCACGCTGGTGATGGGAATGTTTCCTTCCATCACGGGGCTTCCCAAGGCATTTCCCACAATTATCATTCCCTGAATGAGAGCAAAATTGATTAAATCTGATATAACTCCTTCTCCTCCGTTTCTTAAACCAGTAGCTGCCATGGGGGCGAAGATTACATCCTTAAGCAAATAATTTTTCATTTTCCAAGGTCGTGATCGATCTATTAGCACTTTAATTTGAGTGTTTACAGAACCGAAATAATTGGGAGCAGCAATAAGTAATGCATCACTACCTAAAATTAATTCTTCAATCTTTCTGGTATCGTCCTGTTCTGCCAAGGGGCATTCATTAGGAGGTCTTAAACATTTGTCACATCCATTACAAGGAAGAATCTTATAATCTGTAATATGAACTTTATTAGTTAAGAAATCGGATGAGACTATCTGGAGACCTTTTATGGCTTGATCGATTAAGAAATTACAACTTCGATTTTTACGTGGAGATCCATTAATTAATGTAATTTTCATGATTTATCATTAAAGGATTATTTTATTTTGAATGTGATAAGGTTTTATTATTTTTTATTTTTTCTTTCAGCGATTGAATCATGAAAGGTAGATTTATAAAAAAAAGAATAGAGTAAACGCAAAATTCGGTAATTAAAGCGTTTTTATAACCCTCTATAAAATTCTGGCTTTAATATTTCTGCATGAGTTAATCCATAATTTATTATTTCTAATATTTTTAGCTTATCTTTATCAAGAACTCCTTTTATCGGTAAATAATTACTTGCGTGATTTGATCTGAATATGCACCTTGCATGAGGATTATTTTTGAAGTTAATATTTGTAATAAAAGTGTGTAATTCTTTTAAGATCTCAATAGGACTCATTTCCTCAAATTGACCCCTACTTTTTTTCTCATGTAGCACCGTTCCGGGAGGAACCATCAAAGATAAAAATGCAACATACCATGTTCTATCATCATCAGGGCATATTTTATTGATCAAATCGGCAGATTCGATTGCGTGAAGATTAGAAACCTCTGGATTATTTGTCCCCCCTAACCCATTGATTAGGGTAGCTGATAACGTAATATCGGCATTCATCAATTTTTTTGAGGCTTTTATTAATTCCTCTTTAGTAACATGCTTATGAACTGCTTCTAATAATTTATCGTACCCACTTTCAAATCCTACATATGCTATTTTCAGTCCAGCATCAGATAATGCTCTTAATTGAGAATCTTCTTTTCTCAATATATCTCTTGCATGAGCATACACGCCACACCGTTCTAATTTAGGAAAAAGTTGATTTGCATGGTTCGTAATTTCAAGTAATTTTTCTGTAGGGGTAGTTAATGCATTTCCATCGAGAAAAAAAATCTTTCTAACCCCATTTCCATATAATTTTTTTGCAATATCAAGATCTTTTTTAATATCTTCAACTCTCCGAATAAGAAACTGCTTACGTAAATTTGACATGCAAAAATCACACTTAAAGCTACATCCTTCCGTAACCTGAATCAAAAGAGAATATGCTTCACTGGGAGGCCTGAAAACGGGTTCTTTATAATAAATACGGTCTTGACTTACCATGGTTAATAGAACCAGGCTTGAAAATTATTAATATTAAAATAATGAAAGAATTTGATCTATTTTTCTTGAAATTCATCCAATCCTATTTTTCCATCTATATAGGAATTCTCTTTTTCCTCATCCACATCTTCCGGACGTTTTGAACAAGAAGGGAGGTGTCGGGCTAAACGAGTAAACTGCTTGCCACAATAAGGGCATTCCATTTTTTCTTTACTTTCTTTAGGGGAAGGCTTTCCCTTCCTTTCTTTGGATTTGCCTACTTTTTTCACTTTTTTCTTTTTTCGGAGTTTAGCAGAGATTATATCCTCTACATCAGCGTCTTCTGGAGCTAGCTCGCATATCTCTAAATGTGATTCGATGTCCTCCACAACTTCTCCGCAATAAGGACACTCCATTTCTAGATCTTCCGCTACGATTTCATCTTTCCCTGCTTTTCTTTTTTCATATTTAGTTGGTAGTTCTTCTTCTTCTTCTTCAAATTCCTCAATGGTTAAATCTACTTCTTCTTCTTCAAGTTCAAAATCTCTAAGATCTAATTCTTTTTCCTTTATTCTCTTTTCAGCTAGAATTTTACTTTGTTCATAGACTTCGGAAGTTTTCCGTTCTGTTTGAGAGTATAATGAACATACTTGACATACATAAGCCCGCGTGCCTAAGACCAAGTCTCTTGTAGGACAATAACATAATGGTTGCAAGCTATTGCTATAATCTCCTTTCGGTTCCAAATGTTTGCAAGCATTTTTCCTTGAATATTTTAATTTTTGTTTTCTTCTAGGAATGGTATTGATCACCATAAAAGCAGTGAGGAAGATAATGTTTTAAGAAATATAATTTTTATTATTATTATAGATTAAAAAAGAAGATTTCTTTCTTTTACCTAAAAATTATAATGAATTGATTTCATATCTTGCAGAATTTTATCTTTTAAAGGAGAATTCTTTATTTTTGGAACTAAATCTTCCATTACATCTCTTAATTCCTTAATTTTTTGAATTAGCATTTCTGGTTTACCCCATAAGGATGTTCTCATAGAATGCCCTCTCAAAATCCCCTTGTTGTAATTTTGGATTGCTTCTCTAAAAAATAGACAAGCATTTTCCGTCATATTTAATCGATTTAGATAAATCATTCCAATTTTCTCGAAACATAAACCCGCAAATGCATAATCTTTATCTGTTTCGAAGTCGATTGCTGCTTTTTCAATACTTTTCAATGCGAATTCTAGTCGTTCATTATCTCCTCTTTTCAACAAAATGTATCCAATGTAATAATTACCTTCTCCTAAATAGAACAAATTACCCTGCTGTTCTGCTAAATCTAATAATTTATCTGAGAATTCTTCTGCTAAAATGAAATGCTTATTATTGATACAATATTGGACTAAATCTCGTAATAATTCTAAAACTTTATTAAAGTTATTTAGACTTTCATAAATATCAATTCCCTTGTTATATAATTCAACTCCTGTAATGGAGTCTTTATTTTTAAAAGCTTTCATTCCATCATTTACGAATCTTTCAGCTTGTTCAATCATTCTCTCATTTTCTAATTGATATGGTTGAGCATTTCTGGAATTAATGGATTCATTTATAAAAACAATCTCTTCGTCGAGGGGGATTTCTTCTAACAGGTTATAGGGAATATCATTATCTTTTTTCCTTGTTGTACTTTCCATGGTTTCAGTAGATTTTTGATTTAACGATTCACCATAAGCAGATTGTAAGGGTTTGCCTGCGGAAACCAATTCTGATAATTCTGCCATGACGTTTGCAAAAAAGTATTTATTCAGACCTTCCATGAAATACTCTACTTCATGATAATTAGTATCAAAAGAAGGATCATTTTCACTCATGGTTATGTCGGTAATCCTATAAATTTCGAATCCCGTATCATATTTTGTAATTTCCTGTTCTTTCCCATCTTGATCAACTATTTTTTCTTTTCTTTTCTTTCCTAAAAGGGTATGATCATAGACCAGTCCTATTGCATCTTCATTATTGTTTTGGAAACCAAGCTGATTGATAATATCCACGTATGAGAAGAACAAATTTAATCCAGGATGAGAATGAAACCATCCAATAATATAATTATTACTTCCATTCGCTAATAATTCTTGTTCGATGGAATCAATAAAAATGTAATGTTTTTCATCCAATTTCACGTCAGTAGAATGTCCATAAGTTAATGCTTCAGCCCTATTAATATAAACAAAATCTTCATTAGAATATCCTATTAGAACTCCATAGATCTCTTTCCATTCACTCGAGGGGATGGCATTATTTGCATATCTATTGGCGTACAATATGATTGTCTTATACGCTTCAGCTTTGATCATTACGGGTTTTTCTTGCACTTCTTGGGTAGTAGGAGCCTTTACTTTCTCCTCTTGCTCATCAGATTGCTCTATTTCAGAACTTTTATTGTTTTCTTTACTCGGTTCTCTATATTCTTTTGACATCGACTTTAAAACTTTCTACAAATAATGAAGATAGATTCTTTAAAAATAATAAAAACAATAATATAAAAGCTTATTTTATAAAAAGATTAAATGATCCCTTTTCTCTTGAATTCGGAGATATTATCATCTGAATAATTTAGAGATTTGAGAATCTCCACTGTATCTTGTCCAACCTTTGGTGCAATATTTCTAATGGTCAAAGGAGTACGAGACATTTTAATTGGGGATGCTATATTTTTTAATTCTCCTAATTTTTGATGAGTCGTGTTGACTACCATTTTTCGGGCAACAATCTGAGGATCTTGGCAAGCTTCTGCAAAGGAATTAATGGGCATTACACAAGCATCAATATCATGAAATACTTCAAACCATTCATCCCTGGTTTTTTTTAAGAATTCTTTTTGAAGCTCATGAAATACTTCCTCTCGTTCCTCACCCTGCGCCATTTGTTTCAACATGAGATCCTCACGGCCGAGTCCTTTACACAATGCATGCCAAAATTTCATTTCAATTGCCCCAACAGTAACGAATTTATCATCTTTGGTTCGATAAACAGTATAGAAAGGAAAGTCTCCATGTAGCGGATTTTGAGTTTCAACTTTTTCTGTATATTTTTCAGAAAAATGATATGCCGCTGCCATGGGCATGAAAGAGAACACGGAATCAGTCATGGAAATATCCAAATGCTGACCCAATCTTTCTGGATTATTGTTTCTTTCAATTAAAGCACCTAAAATACCAATGGTGGAAATCAAACCGCCCCCAATATCGCCTGCTTGCAATGATGGGACTACTGGTGCCCTATTGTTTTGTTTTTGGTCCATTGTGTTTCGGGGTCGATTTAAATTTAACATTCCACAAATTCCCACGTAATTCAAATCGTGTCCCGCTATTTGTTCATACGGGCCATCTTGTCCATATCCCGTTAAAGAACAATAAATGATTGATTTATTAATTTTTGAGACCGTTTGATAATCTACTTTTAATTTGTCTACAATTTTCGGTCTAAATGTCTCAACTATTATATCCGCATTTAAGATTAATTTATTGAATATTTCTCGTGCTCCTTTCTTTTTAAGGTTTAAAGTCATGGATTTTTTGTTTCTCATCAAAATGGAATTAAAAGCGCTTATACGAACTCTTCCCATTTGAAAAAAAGGCGGAGGGTTTGCGTACGGAAACTTGGGATCTTCTACACGTATAACGTTTGCACCTAGATCTGCCAGAATCATCGTACAGTAGGGTCCAGGTAACATGCGTGTTAAATCTATTACGGTAATATTTTCTAAGGGTAACCTCATCATGATTACTCACATTTATTATGATATGGAATATTATTCTAATTAAAAAGTATTACAATTCAATTATCTCAGCATCCATCCGTTCCGTATCTATTATCGCAAAAGTTCCTTTTTCGGTCAAATATCCGCATGCTTCCCCCGGATTTACGACTAATACGCCATTATCATATTTTTTTATTACTGTAGAATGAGTATGTCCATATAATACAATATCAAATTTTCCAGATGTTGCAATTGCATTAACTGTCTCCTCATTAGGCATGTGCGAAGCAAAAATCCGTTTATTATCGAAATTTGCGATGAGTTCCATTCCGACTAGATTACAGATTTGACCCAAGTTATCTTTCAAAAACACGCGGTCACCATCATTGTTCCCGTACACACCTGTAAAATTTTTTTTTATCTTATCGCTGAGACCATCAAACCATCTCACGACAAAAGCAGAGATATAATCACCACAATGAATCAGCGCATCTACATCTCTTTCATTCATGATAGAAACTGCTTTTAAAATATTATCACGATGGTCATGGGTATCGCTTATTACTGCTATTTTCATTATCCAAATCTCAAGGGTTTAAAAAATTGAAGATCTAAATTACGATATTATTATTATTAAAAATATAAAATATAAAAGATAAATTCTTAGTTTGTTTATTATGATTTGATATGATCATTAAAAGAGGGAAAAACGAAAAATGTTAGAAGAATTTTTTGAGAACGAGAAGAAAGAAATCGATGAGAAATTGGAGCAATATTTTAGCAACATGCTAACAAATGAGAAGGATCTTTTATTCAATGACTTTGTAAGCCAGTTCAAAGACTTTGTCCTAAATCCTAATGCAAAAAGAATTCATCCAATATTATTTATTGCGGCATTCATGGGAGTAGTTAATCCTGCCTACATGCAAGATCAAATAGAACAGGTTAGAGAAGTGGCCCTTTCTGTTGAATTCTTACACAATGCTCATTTAATTCATGACGATTTAATTGATCAAGATGAAACTCGAAGGGGCAAACCCACCTTTCATGTTCAATTAAAAGAAGAATTAAGTAAAACGTTTACAAATCAGTTTTCATCAAGTCAAACAGATCTCACGACTACTTATGGAGAAACCATGAGTATCTTAGGGGGCTCCCTTGGATATTTATTAGGATTAGACATCATCAAAAATTCAAAATTTTCTGAAAATATTAAATTGATGGCTATTAATGAATTCTCCCAAGCAATCGACTATTTAATGAAAGGCATGATTCTAGAAGAATACATGTATTATCATAACATCACGATGTCTTTAGAGCAATATTTAAACATTGCTGAACTCCAACGAGCACGACTATTTGAAAAGTCTGCCAAAATTGGAGCTATTCTTGCTAAAGGAAACCTGTACTATCAAATAAATCCTCTATCTGAAGCCCTGTTAAAAATGGGACAAGCTCATGCCATTAGGGATGATCTCATTGATGTTTTTGAAGATATCAAGAATAAAAAAAAAAAAATAGTATATATCTTAGCTCTACAGAATACTAACGAAGAACAATCAAAGACTTTGAAAGAAATTTATAATAAAGAAGAATTAAAGGAAGAAGATGTTAAAACGGTAGAATTAATTTTTGCCGATACAAATGCCTTAGTTGTGGCGGAACATTTTAGCAAAAACTTAATAGAGCAAGCTAAACAGAACCTAAAGGAAATCTATCCCGATTTGAACAAAAAACAAAAAATATTCTTTAGAGATTTTAGCGATTTCGTTTTTCTTAGAGATTTTTAAACCAAAAATCCTCTTCCTTTCTCATTCTTTTAGATAAATCCAATAGGTTAATGAGATAGAAAAGAAAGATATATTATAAAAGAAAAAATGAAATTTTCAAGTTCGATTTTATTTGGCAATAAAAAGTACCATATTTATTTTATAAAATAAGAAAAGCTATATTTTCTTCCAACCTATCAAAATTAAAGAATCCGCATGTCTGCCTTTAAATGAAAAATAATCGAAAATAATGGATGAATAATGACGTTACAAAAAGTTCCCCCGGAACAAATAATAATAAGACCCCCAATTGAAGCATATTCCGTGTTGA
>CAYLZE010000123.1:4462-14022 GCA_964388035.1 uncultured archaeon | reverse complement strand
CATTTAGAAACCCTTAAAAAATTAAAAACTTTCTCCCGCCAAAATTAAAAAAAAAAGAAAATAAATTAAAATTTTTATAACTAGAACAAGTAGATTAAATTATATCATAGGCTCTTGCCATCCAATATACAATTAAGAAAGAACTAGGGACTGCTTGTGTCAATCCATCTCCATGCAAATCTCCGCCCATTCCAAAAAATTTGGAGTGTTCCCATAAGGAACCAGAGGCGGAACATTCTGATATAGTTAGTGGATAACGGTACATGGTATCGTCAAAACCAAACTCATCTTTTATCCAAAGATAGGAATTTCCAACCGCGTTAGTCTCAAAAAAATTCTCCCAATATGCTTTTTTCGGAAATTCTTCCATGCGACGAATATCTGGATTTAAACTATTCCATCGAATAGAATGAGGGCGATTTCTTAAGTTGTAGTTTCTAATCCCATCATCCCAACCCGAAACTTGAAATCTCCATAATTGATCCATGATGTCCCAACAAATCATATTGTCATTATATTCTGGGTTGCTGAATTCTAAACGTTGTTGATCATTTAACAGAGATAAGAATACTAAGTGAATTATGTTAAAATATGCGTTACGATGATATTTTACAATATTATAAAATCCAGTTTCAAAATTCTTGATATACTGATAACGCAAGGAAGGATTATCTTCTAAAAGAATGAGTGCAATTTCGACGTCCATTCCGAAAGCCATCGCATAAGTATCATATAGTGTATTTGACATGCTTCCCATGTTAGCATTCTTTGCCGATAAGGTTTTTGCAGCAACATATTGATAGAGACCCTCATATTTTTCAGGATTTGCAGTAGCTCCAATCCTTAACAAGGTTAATTGCCAAGTACTTCCGTCCAAATATGAATTTAAATCAGAACCTACAGGTTCACCGTCTCCTCCTAACACGAGCCAATCCGTCTTCTTAAATCCTTCAATCAATTGTTCAGTTAATAAGGTGATACGATCAACGCACCATTTACTATCGGCATTTACATCAGGATCGATGCAGCTTAATACGCTAGCAAAACCCAGATAATAACCCGCAATTTCATCCCGACTGGTGTATAATCTTACCCTCCAATCTTTATATTCTCCCGTGCCATTAAAATGCCGGGGATTGTCTTCGAACATGAAGGGATAATATTTTCTATTTTCTGGAGAACATACGAATCGTGCGGGAGTACCGGGATAATCTGGACCAATTCCTCCGTTTGGAGCAGCCAACATGTAGCTGAATCCCGTTACAAAACGTTTTACCATGATGAGAGCCCGATTTAATTCAGCCGTATCTCCATCTTTTAATGCAGCCTGATATCGAAAGCATTCTCCCGCTAAGGCATAACCAAGAGCTAATGCGCCATTATCCGTCCCATGCCAATTATCTATCTCGGAATAGGTTTGGTCCTTGAATGTTATATCCACTGGTATGTAGGCAGGAGAATGATCGTACTTCAATTGGTATTCATAGGTATGGGTCAATTTATCCAAAGTATTCTTGTTTATTTGATTCAAATCATAAAAATAGTCCGTATTGGGTGGAGGCATTTCCAAATTATAGGAGGAAATATCGTAGAGAATGTACATGAAAAAACCCAGGTAGGATAAAATGCATACCATAGGAATAAAGAATAATACAACCACGATTGAATTGCGTTTTGCTAAACTTTTTCTTTTCCTTATTCTCATTTTTTTCTCACGTGTAATTTTATATTTTAATTCATTATATATTAGAATAAATAAAATTGAAACTCTATGAAGCTGAGAACCAATCCAAAAAGAAGGAGGATTAAAATAACTAGCAAGCGTAATAGAAAGGTTCTTTTCATTTCTTTTTGCAAGACCAAGTGAGGAAATTCCTTAAGATTTTTAATTATTTGTGAAAATATGCTCTTAGGTCTCGATTTTAAGGTTGCTTCTATTCTATATGTAATAGTTGGTGTGCTAAATTCAACCACATCAATCGGTAAGCACGTATATAGCAGTATAAGGAAAATAAGTACAATCATGTAGATCGTGCTGAACACGTTATCAATTATGCCGATGGGTGTATCCGCAATTTTCCATCCTTCAGTTTGCAAAAACATCAATGAAACGAGAATTCCTCCGATCAACCCCACGTCAAAAAAATCCAACTTTCTAAACCATTTGCCTACTTTTACGGATTCGGCTTTAGCCGCAATAAACTGAAATTTCCCTTTGAATTTCCTCATGAATTTAAATTCTTTACTATCATTATCATAGCTGAAGATATTATCATTTGCATCGCCGAAATCATTCATGTATCCCTTAACGATTAATACAAGACCATACATTAAACCTAACCACCAGAATAGAGATCCGAATAATAGCATCCCAATTATCATAATAAGCGTGGAGGCAACTAAAAATATACCTAAACTTAAACTAAATAGACTTAAATGCCGAGAGTTAAGTTTGTCGAAGAGAATGGTCTTTTGGCTATCAGCAGATTTGAAGGTACATTCAAATAATTCCAAGAAATCTTCATTAAAATTTACCTTTTTATAAGGAGAGAGCCACATTTCATAAAGTTTCTGCTTAGTTGCGATTTCAAAATATGATTGGGGATATACAACGAGCAGGATCACGGCAACAACTTCCAATAAGGAGATTATTAAAAATGTCCACGATAACACGTGATAGGGAGCAGCTCTCGGAGCAAAAAATAAAGGAAAAGCTGCCAATAATTGAAAGACAATGAAAGGTGTGAGCACGATTATCCACGTAAATTTTGGTCCCAAGTGATTATTTTGATATCTAAAAGCTTCTACTTCTTGTTTTCTGATTTCCGTGAATCGAGGTAACCTGGGGCGTATCTCTTGAAAATGAACAAATGATTGAGAACTCAAAAACCTTCCTTTAAAAATGCTAAAAAAGAAGTAAATTAATAATCCAAAGCCAAATAGAAATGCAGGCAAACCTGTCACGTAGAAAAAGGATGGGCCTCCCAGAAAAATAGCATTCCCATAATTAGTCTGATGATGTCCTACTCCAGGGCTGAAAATTATAAGCGTCATAAAACCAATAATGATAAATATCACAGCCGCAAATAACCTAGTAAATGATAATGATAAGAATTCAAATTTCTTTTCAATGGGTTCCTCAAGATCCTCTAATTTAATCAATTTTATAGCGTTTTCTCGCTTTTTTTTTTTTTTAGATTTCGATTCATTCATGGCATTTTGCAATGATTATTTTTTGTAGATTATATCTTGAAATATATCATCTATATTTCAATAGTATTAGTTAGATATCACAATTAATAAATTTGATAAAAATTTGATAAAAAATATTTGTGATTGAAGAGTGGTTTCAAATTATTGATATGACTTCTTGTATTAAATAAAGTAGAAAATAATTTCAGCAAATTATGATTTAAAATAGTTAAATAAGCGTGAAGAAGGACTATAATAATGGATTCAATAATATGTGATGAGGAAATTCCTATCGTTGTCCCGAAAAGAATAATGGTTTTTGCAGGTCACCCGGATGATGAATTAATTTCATGTGGAGGAACTATTTTGAAATATCAAGAATTGGGCTCAGAAATCATGGTAGTAATCGCAACTCCGGGCCTTGGAGGATATGCGAAAAATAATCAAGAAGAGGGGATAATGGCTGCTAGAGAAGATGAATTAAAGTTAGTTTCAAGAGTGTTGAATTGTGAAATTATAGAATTAGGTTATTCTGACATGCAAATAACTCGCAATAAAATTGCTCGTATAACGAATTTAATAAGAGATCGCAGGCCTCAAGTGGTTTTAATGCCTCACTTTAGCGATTTTCATCGCGTTCATCGAAATTTGTCCCTGATCGTAAGAGAGAGCATTTATCATTGTTCTACCGGAAAAGCATATGGCGGGCATGGCAGAGAATGGAGACCATGTGGAGTGTATTATTACGAATCGCCTTCTTGCAAGTTTCAATACATCGATTCTTCCGTATTTATAATTGTGGATATTGAAAAATTCTGGGTACGTAAAAAGGAAATATTTAATCACGTCTATGTTTCCCAACAAGAGACCTTGGAGCGAGTAATTGATTGGGCGGAGGACACTGCATTATTAAGAGGATATGAGATAACTTCAAAATACGGGGAAGGATATATTCCCGAGACAACCTATGCACCGTTGAAAATTTTATTGGTTTAAATGCAATATTATCTTTCCAATAACATGAATTTCAAACACAAAAATATAAAATTCTAGTAATTTATTAAAATTATAATTAATTTCTTATAGACCACTAAAGATTATTACCTCATTTATTTTTTAAAACCACTTTATTAGGATTATCTTGTCTAACTTAAATATTATTATGGATGTAGGACAATTTTCTACAAAAGGAGGGTTTTCGGGGGAGGATTATCCTTCTTTAGTTTTTTATACAATTGTAGGGATTCCAAAATATCATGACATCCAAGTAGAATATGGTTCCAAGGAACAGCAACTATATGTTGGTGAGGAGATACAATCATTAGGGCTATACAAGATCATTTCTCCAATTAATAATGGCACGATAAAAGAATGGGATCATTTTGAGCGTATTTTAGATTATATCTTTTACAATTTAAGAGTGGATCCCACTGTATTTAATATTTTATTTGCAGTACATCCCCTCTTTCCCAAAAAGGATCTCCAAAAATTATTCGAAATTTTTCTAGAAAAATATCAATGCATGGCATTTTATCCCGTGCTTGATTCCGTATTAACCCTCTATTCAGGTGGTTTTGACACGGGATTAGTAATAGAAATCGGTGATAGCAGCACGCGCATCGTTCCTATCTATAAAGGGTATAAGATCAATCATGGAATAAAGATTTTAAGTATTGGAGGTAAAGCAATAACTAGATATGCTGAAAATATTTTTTCCGAATCTCTTGGACTTGCTGCTGATTCTTCCATTCAAAAAGATTTAGTAAGAGTCTTAAAAGAAAAAGCCAGTTTTGTTTCTTTGGATTATAAACAAGATTTAAAAAGGAGCGATCAATATGAAAAGAAGTTTTCCTTTCCAGATGGCTCTCTTTACACCCTCTCGAAGGAAAGATTCATGGTTCCCGAACTTTTATTTGATCCATCTTTAATGCAAATAGAAGAATTGGCTCTCCATAAAGCCATTATGGAATCGGTCAATTCATGTGATATAGATCTCAGACCCATTTTATTAAATAATGTATTTCTTTCAGGAGGCAGTTCTCTCTTTCAAAATTTAAAAGCTCGCCTATATCAAGAGTTAGAAATTGAATTAGCTCGCGAAAAAAGGAACGATATTAATCTTAGAATCATCGCACCACGAGAAAGGACATTTTCTGTGTGGATTGGAGGATCTATTTTAAGTATCCTACCCGAATTTTCCGGAAAATGGGTAACGAGAGCAAGATATTATAATGAAGGAATTCCTCAAGATCTGTTGATAGATTAATCTTCTAAAAGCCTTTATTCCTCTTATTCTTATCTTCATTGAAATTGGATATAATATTGGTATATTACAACTACATTAATATTCCCCAGAAGATATATCACTTAAGAATTAATTTCATATTAGAGCATTTTAACACATGGAAAAATTTGAAAATCCTGAATTAAATAATTCAGAAGAAAAATCTAATTTGCAACTTTTTAATAAATTGAAAGATATTAAAAGAAATGTGAAGAATGATCTTATTTTAGCACTATTAGATGGAAATTGGCATTCAGAGACAGAATTAGTTAGAATAGCGAAAAAACAAGGAGAATTTAAATATTTAGGTCCTGTAACTCTTGGAACCATATTACATTGCTTAAATCATGATTTAAAAAATGATTACGTCGAGAAAAGGGTACTCGATAGAGAAATGCATTATAAAATATCCGATAATTATATCGGACTCTCAAGAGCAGCAAATAATAAGTATCAATTCAGATTAAAATCCCCTTGAATAATATGCTCATTTTTTTATACATTTTTCGTTCTTAATTAAGTAATTTTTGCAATTAGAACAAAATCCTTCTCCATTTTTCATTTTGTCTTTTAGTCCACTATTCCAACAATTTGGACACATGTAATATGTAAAAGATCGTTTATTTTTAGTACTCACGACTTTAAAAATGGTGAACCCGCAAATTTTACAAGTATCTTTAAGGAAAACGATTCTTCCTCTTTGGGGTACCGTCATGGTTCTTTTACACGTAGGTTCAGAACATGCAAGAAATCTTTTTTTCTTACGTGTAGTAACCAACTTCATGGGTGCACTTTTACAAAAAGGGCAATTATTTGGGGTAAAACGTTCTCTTTTAGGTTTAGGTTCGAATTTTGTAGGATGCTGTATTTCTCTTTTGTGCTCCTCAATCTTATCACGCAACTCTTCCATGTTGTTTATTAATTTATCGAACATCTTAAGAAAGGTATCCTTAGTATTATTAAGGAAGGTATTCATGGAATTTTGATGAGTTTTTATTTTTTCCAATTCTGCTTCAATATAACTGGTAAAACTTGGCTCTAGAAAAGGCTTCCAAATTCCTATTAAATTGCTTATTAATAAATCTCCTAAATCACTGATGAAATATGTACCCTTCTCACGGTATATTAGACCTCGTTCTTGTAATATTTCTATCATTTGAGGGCGGGTGGCTTTTGTTCCCAATTTTTTGCTTTCCATGAGCTTAAGAAGAGTAGTATCCGTATATCTAGGAGGAGGTTGAGTCGTTTTCTCACTTAAATTAATATTATTAACGGGTAATGTATCACCATGCAAGGAAATTTGAGGATCATATTTACTTTTTAAGAAAGGGGCTATTTCGAAAAATCCCTCATGTAAGAGAGAATTCAATTTGGAATTAAATGGTTCTTCCTTAATGGAAAGACGTAAACCACGATGCAATTCGATCGCATTTTCTCCAAATAATGCTAAATAGGATCTAGCAATTAAATCATACACTTTCCTTTCAAGATCATTTTTAAAACTGGAATGTCCTCCCTCAAGAGAAACTATGGGGGTAATTGGAGGATGATCTCCCGCATCTTTTTTTCCTCTAGAAGGAATAATTCGGTTTTGCTTTAGTAATTGAGAAGTGTATTGACCATAAGCGGAATGGGTTGAAAAATCTTGTAAATATTGAACATGGTTAAAGTCGCTTTTATAAACATCGCTATCTGTTCTTGGATAGGTAATGATTTTTTTCAAATAGAGTGAATTCAAAGTATTTAAAGCAAGATTTGCAGGTATTTTTAGTTGCTTGGTAATGAGAATTAATGCCTTCGAAGTGTTTAGAGGAATTGGAGGTTTTTTTATTCTTTGCTCGCCTTTTGTATTTATTATCTTAGCATGCGATATGTTTTGAATTGATTGATAAATATTAATTGCCTGATCTTTTTGATCTTGTTTAAATGGATTTTTCTCATGATGTGCAATTATCGAATAAGAATTAACATCTAATGCGGCATCAATAATATAATATGCTTCCGATTTAAAATTTTTAATTTCCACTTCTCTAAGGTATATTAAATAAAGTAAGGATGTCTGGACTCTCCCGATTGAAGTAAAAAACTTATTATAGCTTTTTAGTACGGGTTTTAAAAGAGAAGAGATTTGTCGTGTTGCGGAAAAACCGATAATTGCATCAATTATTGCCCTTGCCTCCCCAGTTTCGCCCCAACTCCATTTAGGAGGGATTAAATTATGAAATTTATTTCTGATTTCATTTCCTTGTAAGGAGCTCAACCACATTTGGGAAACACTAATATTTGGATTTCCTTTTTTTATGAATGGATAAGCATCAAATAGCCCGATGTTCACTCCTTCTATATCTGCATCCGTACTAATAATGCATCGATCACATAATTTTGCATAACCTTCCAATGCACTTATATAAGGATAAGCATGTTTCAAGGGTATTTTTTTTATTGAGTTAGGATCTGTAATTATATCTCGAGGATTAGACTTGCTCCAATTTTTATATATTCCAACATTTTTATAAGCAAGTAAGTGGCCTCTTAAAGGAATAATGTAGAGATCGCGGGACTTTACTTGATATATATTAATAGATGATTGCTTTAACCTATTTGTCTTGCCTAGTGCTTCGGCAATTGCTATTGCTGCCTTATTCTTTTCAGCCACTATTAATGTTGTCATTTTTAGTTAACAAATATATGAATCATATTATAATTATAGATTCACGGTTTTATTTAATAATGTAATAGTCTCCTCATTTTCTTAATATTATCCTTTTAAGATAAAAAGAGAAGAATTCGGTTATTATTCTCAGATTTTAATTTTCTCTTGGCAAGATCTTAGGGAGTGTAAAATAAAATTGCGCCCCCTGATTTAATCCCACGGATTCTGCCCATAATTTTCCGCCATGAGCTTCTGTAATGCCTTTTGTTATGAATAATCCCAACCCACTTCCTTTAGTAAAATTTGGAAAATTTAACTTTACAAATTTTCCAAATAATTTTGGAATTTGTTCTTTAGTTAATCCAATTCCAGAATCCTTTACACAGAAAATATATTGTGTTTCTTGCTCTTCAGAACTAATTTCAATTAATCCATTATCTGGGGTGAATTTTATTGCATTTGATAAGAGATTAGAAAAAACTTGATTGATTCTATTTGCATCCACCTCTAAGATGATATCATGATCTACTTTTAAATTTATTTGTATGTTCTTATTCTCCATCAAGATTTTTAATTCTGAAATGCAATTGCATATAATTTCAAGCATGTTCTCCTTTTTTAAAATGATATCTTGTTTTAACTTCTTAGAGTCAATTTTTAAGACGTCGGAGAGTTGGTCGATAAACAGTTTCAATCTTTCTACATTTTTTTTTACAATTTCCAGGTCCTCCACAACTTCGGGATTCAGATCTTTATGTTTTAATAAAATATAATCCGTAAATCCCGCGATCGAGACAATAGGTGTTTTTAACTCGTGGGATGTGGTATTTATAAATTCATTTTTTAACTCGTCCAGTTTTTTCAATTCAATATTCTGTTCTCGTAATTTTTGTTCAGATATTTGTAATTTCTTGGTACGATCTTCGACTTTCTGTTCTAATTCCTTATTCAGTAATTTTAATTGCTTTTCAGAATTTTTCAACTGGATTTCGGCTTCTTTTTGGAAGGTAACATCTTTAATAATGGCTTGAATGAGTTCTTGATCTCCTACTTTTACAAATGACACATCGATGGTTACCCAAAATTCTTTTCCGTCTCCTCTAGCTATTTTAAATTCAAACGGCTTTAAAATCTTATCCTCTATAAGATTTTCGAAACGAGCTTTCAATACCGGAATGAGTTTTTCAAATCTAGAATCCCCTATTTTGAGAAACATGAGCATTACATCAATAAAATTTTTTCCAATTAAATCTTGATGATTGAAAAAAGTTAAAAATTCATTCATGGTTTCATTGCAATCAATTATCGTACCATTCATATCAACCAACCAGATTGCGTAAGGTGAATTATTGAATAAATGCCTATATTTGATCTCCGATTCTTTCAATTTTTCTTGTGCTAATTTCTTTTCGTTAATATCTTCTAAAATAA
>CAYLZE010000123.1:0-4362 GCA_964388035.1 uncultured archaeon | reverse complement strand
GAAAGTTCCATTCCAATCCATCAAAATTATCATGTTAGGAGACATTTCAAATAGATGACGATATTTTGTTTCGGAGATTTTCAATTGATGCGCGGCTTTTTTTTGTTCGTCAATGTCTGAAACAACACCTCTAATTCCAATTATGCGATTATTTTGAAATATAGGTCGGGAATGAGTTCGAGCATGAAATATGGATCCATCTTTTCTTACCATCAAATATTCTTGAGGTTTGGTAAAAATACCTTTCAATAATTGCTTATATACCTGATTTGCTCTTTCTTGATGTTCGGGAGCTATGACTTGAAAAAAATTCATGTTTTTAATTTCCTCAGGTTTATATTGGAAGATTTCAGCCGTGGTAGAATTAAAATAGGTAATATTCCCTTTCAAATCTAATTCATATACAACCTCGGGAAGTAATTCAATTAAATTACGGTACTTTATTTCGCTAGTTTGCAAAATTTCTTCCCATTTCTTCCTATTTGTAACATCCTCGTAGGTGATTAAGATTGCGATTACCTTCCCTTCATAATCATGGAGAGGCACTCTATTCACGTCGAACCATCTCACCTTTCCATCCAATCCTTCAAAGGAAAAAATATCATGAAATTGAGGAGTATCTAATTTGATGGTTGAGATTTCCTTTTCACGAAATTCCACTTTATTTAAAGTATTCCATTTCAGTTTAAAATCATTTTGTCCAATAATATGGATGGGATCTTCATATCCCAAAGATTCGGCAAACTTTATATTACAACCCAAGTAAGTTAAATTAAGATCTTTCCAACAAATGTAAAGTGGAATATTATCAAGGATGAATTGAAATATTTCTTGTGATTTTTCTAAGGCATTGCTATAAGATGCTGGTTGCAGTAATTTCCAAAAGCGAATTTCGGATAATGATTCGTTAAATTCTTGGAGCCGTTTTACATTATCTTTTAAGGTGGATAAAAATCTCTTCTTATCAATGCTATTTGCAATTAATAATATTTTAAAATTCCCATCAATATCACTGAATTTTCTTCCCGTAAATTCTACAGTCACCGTTTTATCATCTTTAATCTTTAATTTTGCTATACTCCTGAATATTGCGTTTCTAAATATTTGGTTCAACCCATTTTTTGCATTTTCAACATCCTTCTTTCGGAACACATCTAAAATTGAGGTTCCTATTAATTCAAAGGGCATGTATCCCATGAGATTGAAATGAGCTTCCTCGTTGACATATTCAATAATTAAATCCTGATTGACTATAGAGATTAAATCTGTAATGTTATCTAAAATTCCAGAAATTATTTTTTCTCCATATTTAGCTATAATAGAATTTTTATGAATAGGTTCCATGTCATTCATTTTTTATCATTAGTTAATTAAATATTGATAAATTTGTATATATAATTTTTATTCTTAATTTGAACCATATCTATCCTTCTCCTACTTTATTAAGTTCAACAATCATCTTAAACAAGTTAGCAAATTCCGCTTAGAATATTGCCTGCTTTAAATATTCTTTAGATTCTTTTTTATAGAAATAATCATGGAAGTATAAAAATTATTTAAATTATTCATGATCAAGCGATTTATTTTTTTCCAAATCGTAGAATAGGAGGTAAGCACTTCTTATTCTTTGTAAAACAGTAATGAAAATAAGAAGAGCAAATAGCCAAAATAAATAGATTCGCAAGAAAGTAAAGATATTCATTATAATTAAAAATATGAAAGTCTCTGATCGTTCCATGATTCCACCAGAATAGTAGATTAACTTTTGATCATCATTCATGCTTATCAATTTTGCAGCTGCTCCAATAGAAAGGAAAATAGTTATACATAATACGATTGCGGCTAAAGAGAATATACCAGGCCATAAAAGTGATCCTGGATTAGTTGAAATTAAAGCCAAAATGATACTTATTTCAACCGTTCGATCACAAAAAAGATCTATTATTCCTCCAAAAATTGTAGGGCCCTCAATTCTGGCTAATGCTCCGTCTAAAGTGTCCATGAAAAAAGAAACAACCATGATTCCTGTTGATATAATGATATATCCCATGGTCCAGTTCGAAAATCCACTTAAAAATATTAAAAATGAGCAAGATAACCCTAATCCCAATCCCGCATAAGTAATTGTATTTGCCTTTACTCGTCCTAATAGATATTTTTCTGCGATAGATTCAAGAAAATTACTCCGTTTTTTCCTAGATAGCCATTTATCAATCATTTCAATTCCCCTTCCTAATTACCATCTTTTATTTATCATGCTTGCCATTTCTTATTTATTTAAGATTACATTAATGATAACTATTCTTACCCATGGATTTTTTTATAATTGAAGGCTTTAACCTAGAAATTCTTATAATAATGCTAGGGTATGCCATTTTCAACGGATTGGGCTCATTATTATTTAAGATTCATTACAGAGATCACGAATTTGATGACCAAAGATCCCTTCTAACTCTAGATAAAAATCTTCCTCAAACGCTTTGGAAGTTAATTAAGGATTGGAAGTGGACTTTAGGAGCAATTTTATTAGTATCCGACTTTGTAATTTATCAATTTGCATTATCTAAGTATGAGATTTCCATAGTGAAACCACTAGTAAATTTAAATCTAATTTTTGTCATTACATTTGGAGTGGTAATACTAAAAGAAAAAATATCAAAAAAAGAAATTATAGCTATTTTTTGCATAGCATTTGGTTCAATCATTATCTCTCTTTATAGCGTTCAAGAGGAAACAATACCAAATCTATTAGCACTCTCTATATTTGCGATAATTATTTTTTCCACTGTCTTTTTAGGAGTTTGTATTCAAAAAAGAAAAGAAGGGAAAAAGAATCACGAGTATTTTGTTAGTGTTTTCTGTGGAACTCTTTATGGATTAGGATCCATATTTAACAAAGCAATGTATCAAAATATTTATTCTCCTCCGCTTCTTTATTTTACCATTTTTGCAATCTTATTTGGAATTTCTTATTTTTTCGCTTTCATATTTGGACAATTTGCCTATTCCGAGGGAAGAATGGCCATGGTATCCACGATTGTAAACGTGATAAGTATTCTCATTCCTTTTATTGGAGGTGTTCTTATTTTTAATGAAGAACTCTTAATTTTATTCGAGGATCGCTATACCTTTCCAAATTCCTATGTAAAAATCTTTGGATTAGTTCTTATTATTATAGGAGTACTCTTGGCTTATAAAAATGACACCAAAGCCCGTCTTAATAAGAAAACATAGAGATATAAAATTTTTACCGTAGAAGCGTATATTACGAATCCTCCCTCAGGTTAGCATGTAATCATTCAAATCATCATCTTGGATATTTCCTCAACCTTTTCCAAAAAAAAACTCTATGGCAATATTCCTAAGATTATTTAGGTGCTTGTTTACAGCAGAAACAGAGATATTAAACTTTTCTGCGATTGTTTTAGTACGAATTTTCCTTGGAGATTGAAAATAACCATTTTTCAAAGCATATAATGCAATTTCGCGTTGTTTTGAGGTGAAATTGGGAAATGGCAAGAAATATTTTCCAAAGAATTCCCTAATGTCTTCCATTTTCTCTAAATCGGTGCTGGCGATAATTTCATATGATTCCGTCAAGGAGGATAAGATTTGATGTAATTTGGGCAAATATTCATCTTGGGAGATAAGACTGAGTAATATTTTATCTTCAGAAACAAAAATAGGAAATCTTAAAGCCCATGGTCCTGAATCAATGAACGGAAAAAAGCCAGAAGTTTGTTCTTGATTCATGATGCACGTTACCTCTTTCCCCATCACATTTAGTACTTTAAAAAACTCGGGCTTAAAATTCATTTCAATAAATTCTTCAATGTTAGAATCAATCTTTTTTTTAAACCTCATGCGTTGAATTGAAAATAAGTGTGTTTGGTCATATTGAAATGCTTGCAATATCTCGATCGATTCCACTATATCCAATATATTCGCAAACCCGACCTGTTTTAATAAAGTTCCCGGTAATTGAAGTCGTAACGCTTTCATGTATTTATAGTTAATAAGAATTATTCTGAGGAATATCTTTTTAAAAATATAAATTTAAAGATATGGAGATAACATTTTAAATTTAATGCTTATCTAATCTTCTATTTTTTTCAAAATTGAAGTAAAAAAAAATATTAAAATTAAAATTTATTGAAATTAGAAAACTTTTTTAGCATAAGGTATCTTTCGTATTAAAAAGGCAACCCCGAAGCATAAGGGAATTGCGATACCAACTGCCAAGAAAAATTTAAACAATGGATAGATAGTAATCCCTCGAAGCACGAGAGCGGCGAGGATGACGATGACCGGAATGTGGATGAAATAGACCGCATAGGAATGCTGAGATATAAACCGCCCAAA
>CAYLZE010000122.1:0-14451 GCA_964388035.1 uncultured archaeon | reverse complement strand
TTAATACTTACCGACCGTTTTTGTGGCTCGCATGATAGTTCTCATGTTCTCGATTGGTAATTCGCGTGGAATCTCACATCCAAAAGCTAACCAGTATCCCCCTCCTTCTGCTGCAATCCTTAGATGCGCTTGGCAATCTTCATATACTTCCTTGACGGTTGCTTTTGTTAACTTATTATAATTCAAGTTTCCCATAATAGTCACCTTCTTTTTAAGTTCTTTTTTTGCCCATGTTAAATTTACTTGATAATCAAATTGAATGGCACCTCCCGGATTAGTTTCTTCAGCAAAAGGGATGCATTGAGGAACATATCCACAGCAATGTATTAACGGAATCATTCCTAATTCTCGTATGGCCTTACAGAGTCTTTTTTCGGGTTCCAGACAATATTGCTTAAAGAAGGTGGGTGACATGAAATAGGCGGCAGTTTCACCCACTCCAATGATATCTGCGCCAGCAGAATGCATGGCTTTAACGATTTCGATTTGAAAATCAGCATACCAATCGAGAATTTCTTTGAATTCATCGGGATGATCTAAAACGTAGAAAAGCATCAAGTGATTAGCCCCGGCCAACAAGCTAACGCCCTGAAAGGGGCCTTCTATCCATCCAATTATGGGGACCTCCCCTTTTAATTCTTTTTTGGCAAGTTCAATTGCTTTTATAGATTCTGTTAAACGACCGGCTTTCCAGGGATCTGGAAGGGATAACTTTTGGAAATCTTTATAGACCGAGTCATGATGTAAAAGGGGCTCAACGATACGCGGTACATCATCATGAGGAAATGCTATTTTTGCTCCTAGTGCACCAGCATACATTCCTACATCTGAAGAAAAACATAACGCATCCCAGCCAAAAGCATTGTAAGCTTTCATTTGACCCTCTAAAAATTTCTCTGCTTTACTCACGTATTCTGAAAAAGCGATTCCCGCAAAATTAGCACAAAAAGTTTGAGCAAAAGGCATGAAAGGTACTCTATCCGGTTCTTCATGCTTTACGGAAGTCATTACCCTTTCATAAGGGGTCATCTCTGTTTTTAATTCTTCGGAAAATTCTTTTACTTTGATTATAAGATCATTTACATTTTCCATATAAGCATCCACATTATATTTCTCAGCAAGAGTTCTTGATCCTGCGGGTCCACTAAGAATAGTTTTAACTTTATGACGAATACCAGTTTTCCATAATTCTTCTTCTAATTTCGCGACATCGGGCTCTGTTTGCATTAAATAAATGGCTGAAGCTACAATGCGGGCTCCTGACTGTGCTGCAGTTTTAGCAATCATTTCTGGAGTGATATCGGAGCCAGCATCTATTACTTCAAAACCATTTGCCCGTAAATTGGATGCAACAATGCTCGAACCAATAGTCCAAGGTCCTCCCATCACCCCTATAACAACTCGTTGTTCGGGTCTTTTTTTTTCCTCCAAATTGAGTCCTAGTGATTGAGCACCCACTTCAAATGCCGCCGCTGCTTTAACAATATCATCAAGGTACATGCCCTTGGTTTTGTAGCGATCACTAGCACTTTTTATACCTTCAGAAAGAGCTTTTACGATATCTTCCTTCGAATAGTTCTCTCTTTTCGCTTTTCTTACCAAGCGGCCAATGTTTTTATATTGCCCTTCCTCGGTTTCTTCTGTTATTTGCTCTAAGAAGTTTTTTGAATTAATAATTATCACCTAACATGATTATAATATTGGATGATTATTAATTCACTTGCAATCTATTTAAGCTTTTAAAAAAAGATTTGAAGAATAGCCAATTGGTTTAGGTCCTATAATAAAAAAAAAAAAACAAACCAAATTTAGAATTTGAAAATTATTCTACTAGATCACTCACGTACTTTACTTTTAAAACACGTCGGATTATTTCATTCAAGAGAATGGATACCGGAATAAAAAAGAAATCAAAGATTGTTGCCAATAAAGGATAAAAAACAATGACGAGAACATTTCTGAACTGCAAAATTAATGCTAACCAAATAATAACACCCAGCAGTAATCCGAAAATTTGCCATGTGGCGCCAATCAATTGGGAAATAATCTCTTTTTTCAAGGTTGGATTTAATTTTTCTTTTACAAGGGAGATGATCCCGCCTGCCAATCCCGGGGATAATATCATGTACATTAGATAGGCAGGCATTTCTTCGCCACATCCAAACATTAAACATTGAAGGAATTCTCCTAAGACTGAGCCAAGAACACATATGAAAAATGCAGACCATGGCTTGTACATTATTCCTGCAGAGAAAATTAAAATTGAAGCAACATGCATTTGAACCACGATACTATAAGTGATTGCCGTATTAAATCGAAATGGTATTCTTAAAAAGCTTGTACATGCAATAAGCAATCCAATATATATTATAGTAATAGCAATAAACTTCTTATTATTGCATTTACCTTCTTGATCTCTTTTCTCTTGCTCTTTTATGCTTTTTTGATGTTCTTCCATGTTAAATTTCACCTAAATTTCTTAATTAATAACATTAAACAACCTTTTCTTCATATGTGCTTGAATTGAGGCCTTATTTTTTTCATCCATATCAAACTACATCCTATCAATGTTAGTCCAAGAATCACGATGCCATATATTATTGGAGCCATATTGAAGGGTTTATTCCCGTGTTGTGAAACATAAGTTGCTATATCGTAAGAATGAACTCCTTTAGCTAGTTCCTCATTCACATTCACCATGGCAAAATGCGAAAAATCTCTATTCCAGTAGAAATAAATGGTCTCCGTATTTAGATCAATAATGTAGGAATATTTTGTATACCAACTATAGGAAGTTCCTTGAGCCGTGGCTTCTAAAATCGAAGTACAATATTCAATTGACGCTTTATTGCTTCCTTTTAATATTTTCTCAGCAGCATCATATCTCCAATCGGGTTGTCTTCCTTGTGCAACATTGAAATTCGTTCCCAATAAATAGTCTCCTTGCTTATAAGTGATATGAGTCTCTCCATTTGAATCCAATCCTAATATAACCGCATTTCCTGTTATATCCGCAAATTGTACTTGAACCGGACTCATTTCAAAGGTCACCAGATTATAGGAGCTGACCCATTGAATTACTTCATTTACATTGGCACATTCTTCTAAAATTTTAACAAATAAATGCGTTTGAGTATAATCAATTTTATTGGGATCTCTCTTGACCGGAGTAAAAGGCACTGCCATTTCATCGCAAGCTAATCCTTGATCATTCATTCCCGCAAGGGGATTAAAAACATCATATGTCATGAATCCATAAAGGATTGTTCCGTATTTATCCGCGGTGGCTGGATAAAACCACATTCTCATGTGTTGAGGATTATAATCTTCATTCCCACAAAAATAGATTTTATTATTTCTAGTAAGAGTCAAGGTCGTACAATTTTTTGATAAAGCAGTTGAAGATGGAGATGTTAGAGTAATAAAAAAAAAAGCTACACAAAATGCCAAGGAAATGAAAATTAAACCCTTTTTCTTAATTGTTTTCATTTTTTTTTGGTTCTATTTTGTTTAAATTGTATTATATTAGTAGTATAATAAGAATGTAATTATTTAAGATTTATTGCTAGATTTTATAATTAAAATCTACAATTAATATTTAGAAAAAAAAAATCCTGCTGGAATTGATATACTTGAGGTAGCATGTATTTTAATGAGGATTTCATCATCTCTGGGTAGTGGGTTATCTATTTCTTTAAGATGAAGAACATATGGGGCTTCATAGTTTTCTTATATAACTGTTTTCATCTCTTCTTTACTTTCCCCTTTTCATTTTAATATCTTAAATACTGAAACTAAATAATTAAAGGTTTCTTTAATTTAATATTGAAATATGATTTTGAGTATAGTAAATATTGAATTGGAAAAGTACCGAAAAGAAAGAAGACCAAAAAATATACTCAAATTCTTGATGAATCTCTAATAATTAGGGAGAAAATAAATAAATTTCCGGTTATCATGTAGTCTGTATCCTTCCCGATACTCATGGACCAAAAGATCCGGAAATGAAATGCTCTCGAAAGTTAGATGAACTTGAAATAACCCATAACAATAAGAAAGATGAATTTAGAAAAATTATTCAAACCTGAAATCATGGCGGTCATAGGCGTCTCTCGAAGCAATCCTCTTAGCCCTGGAAGAATCATTTTATTAAAAAATGAATTCGAGATGAACGTAAAAGTATATGGAATTCACCCTCAAGGTGGTGAAATTGAAGGAGTCTCCTTATATGAACGCTTGGATAAACTATCGGAAATTCCAGATTTATTAGTTATTGCAGTGGGAGCTGACGATACGTTAGATTATATTCAGCAGTGTGTAGATTTACACATTCCCTCTTGCGTGATTATTGGGGGCGGTTTTGCCGAAATCGGAGGAGAAGGTATTAAAAGACAAGAGAAACTTCAGCGTTTAGCTTTTGATAATGATATTGCGGTGCTGGGTCCAAATTGTATTGGAGTATATGCTCCTCCTCTAGTTGATACTATTTTTCTCCCTACAGAGCGCATAACTCGTCCCCCTAAAGGAAGTGTTGCATTAATTAGCCAATCAGGAGGGGTGCTCATCGATCAATTCTTCGTAAAATTTAAAGAACGAAATATTGGAGTTTCTACCGCAGTTTCTATCGGGAACCGTGCCGTGGTAGATGAGTCCATGCTTTTAGAATATTTTAGTAAGGTTGACAAGGAGTCTAGTAATATTGCCTTTTATTTGGAGGGATTTAAGGAGAATAAGGCAAGAAAGTTTTTACAACTTGCCAAGGAATCCGACGATATGATTATTACATTTTTTGGCGGGATTACTGATCAAGGTCGCATTGCTACTCAATCCCATACCGCGAGTTTAGCAGGTAATTCTAAAATTTTATTTGCTGCTTTGAAGCAAAATTACATCATACGCCCTCATTCAGAGCAAGAGTTACTTACCTTTCTGAAGGTCTATGATGTGTTATCCTACAAAAAGGAGAAAAAACAGCCGTTTGGCAAGAATGAAATCATCTACGGTAATGTAGTGATCTTATCCGTTTCAGGGGGTCATGGTGTCATTTGTGCGGACATGTTAAAAAAGTACGGGTTAACTCCCGTAAAGTTCACGGATAAAGAAAAAAAGGAAATGTATGAGATTTTGAATGAAGTTGCTCGTGATATTGCTTCATTCAACAACCCTATTGATTTGACGGGGTCGGTGCTGGATCGAGATATTGAAAGCATGGTCCAATATTTATCGGAGATAGAAAGGATTGAATGTATCATTTTGCTTTTATTACCGTATCCCCCGAATATTAGCTTCCAAATTGGGAGGAGGATCGCAAATATAGTTACGTATAAAAAGAAGCCAATTGTGACTTTCATGCCATATGTGGAAAAGTACGCCCTCATCATCGAATCCTTAGAGTTGAGTAGCATTCCCGTATTTCATAGCATTAAAGAAACCGTTCAGGCGGTATCTGCATTAAAATTAAGAACTCGCATCAAAAACTTGAAAATTAATAATATTTTTTGGGAACCCTCTGATGTAGTTCCGGATAGATAATAACTTAAGTGTTAATTATATCTTTTTAAATAGTTATCAAATAGGTTTAAAGCCTCAGGCATGTTCTTTCTTCCAAATCCTATTCTAAAATGTTTCATACCAAAATCAAAATTCGTGCCGGGCATTAATAATACCCTTTTTTCTCTCAATAAATTTAAACAGAACTGTTCGATATCCTCTTCGATAATGAGTCTTGGAAAAGCTATAGGTCCTGCTTTTGGCCTTATCCATTCAAAAATATCATCATGGTTTTTAAAAAAGATGTCCAATACCTTGAGATTTTCTAAAATGATATTTCTGTTTCTTTTTAAGATGACAACTTTATTTCTTAGAGCTAGTATGGAAAGATATTCACTTGGTGCGCTATTGCATATTGTAGTATAGTTTTTAAATGAAACCATTTTCCTTAGGAGCGCTTCATCTTTCGAAGCAATCCATCCAATTCTTAGTCCCGGTAATCCAAAAGATTTTGACATTACCCCTAAAGAGAGACATTTTGGGGAGAAATCGCAAGCTCCTTTCAACCTATCCTTTTCATCATGCTCGGAGAATCTATATACTTCATCCGAGAAAACACGAATATCATTCTCAAGAGCAATCTTAATTATTTCTTGATTTTTCATTTTTGAGAAAAGGGATCCTGTGGGATTATGAGGAGAATTAATGACGATTACTTTGGTATTTTTCTTTATGCTGGAAACTAAAAAGTTAATATCCAGATCCCACTTGTTTTCCTCGTTCATTTCCCATTTTGTAACTTCACATCCGAGAGAATTAGCAATTTCGAATAGCGATTGATATGCAGGAAATTGGACAATCACGTGGTCTCCTTTTGAGAGAAAAGTATTGAAAAAAATAAAAATTCCCTCTTCTGCTCCTGAAAAAACTAGAACTTCCTCTTTATTAATATCGTCGTATAATTTACTAATTTCTTCTCTTAATTCGGGATGTCCTTGAGTTTCTGTATAACCTAACCTTAACCTTTTAAAATTCTCTTCCCCATCACGTTCCAGTGAAAGTAATTCTTCAATAGAGAAAGATTCACAATCAGAGGCACATAACACATATTTTACCGAAAACTCGTATTTAGCAAAGAATTCCTCGAGTTTGAATTCGTTAATTTTCATAAAATTTAATTATTATTATTTATCTGAAACATATATTATTTTAAAAATACAAGTTCACTTATTTCTTTAATCGCGTTATCGATGGAAAATTCATCCGAAATCGTCATTTCAATTGCCTTTTGAGGACAAATATCCATGCATCTACCACATCCTCTGCAATCATCACTGATCACGGCTTTATTTTTAACAAGGTGGATTGCATCTACAAAACATATATTTTTAGTACAGGTACCGCACCCTATGCAATTATCATTTACTAAAAAGCTTATTCCCGACATTCTTTTAACTTTTGCTCCTATTTTAGGATTTAAGAGGGGAGAGATTCGCCACAGGCAGCAACAAGCGCAACAATTACAGATGGATAAAAGCTGAGTCCCGTCCTTCACACCTAGCCACTGCTTATCTAATTTATTTCTTCCTATCATGTGAACTAAGCCCGCTTCTCTACATTTTTTTAAATGATTCAATGCCTCTTCCTTGGAAACTAATTTTCCCAACTTAGGATTAATTTCCAGGACGCTTTTTCCCAAGAATAAGCATCCCAACTCAATAGGGTAATCTTGACAATGCATTGATTCTCTACAAATACAAAAATTCATGATCCAATGATAGGACGCTTCTTCCACAAAATGTTCCAAAATATGAGAAGGTAATACCATTTCCTCATATTCTCCCATGGATTGATCGATAGATATTACCTTATCTAATGGTAGATAAAGGATATCATCGCCCGAGAAAAAGATTTTATCAATGATCTTTCCTAATATGGGAAGGTTGGTCAATTTGGCAATTACTTTAATATTAGGGAATGTTTTTTGTAATAAATGTACAAACCATAAAGGACGCATGGGTGAGAAAGAATTCCTTAGTAATTATAATCATATATTTTTTTAGCATTAAAGAATGTTTCTCTATGCTCAATCAAATAAATATTCAAAATGTATTTTCAAAAATATTAAAAATAATTTGAATTTATAAAAGATTAAATCTGAATGTTATTGAATTTTAAAAAAAGATCCGTAAAAACATTCTTGAAATGTCTACAAGTAGAAAAGTGATAGGTAATGTGAAAATAATTCCCCAGCCTGTCAAAATCATGGAAGGTAAAGGGGAATTGCAGTTAACTGAGGACTTTTTCATTCAAGTTCCCACAGATGCTAAAAAAATCGGGGAATATCTTCAAACCTTATTGAAACCTGCTTTTAATCTTGACCTCCAAGTTTCGGCTCTCGAGGAGAAAGAAGAAGGTTCCCATAAAATTACCTTGCAGATTGACAGAGATTTAAATATAGATAAGGAAGGATATTTTCTGAGTATCTCCGAAGAGAAAGTCGAGATTCTTGGAAAGGAGGACGTTGGATTATATCATGGTGTTCAAACTTTTCGACAGATCCTCCCCTATAATCTTATAAATTTCGAGATGAGCGAAAATTCCAAAATCTTTCTTCCGCATCTAAGAATTGAAGATTATCCCCGATTTAATTGGCGGGGGTTCATGTTAGATGAAGGTCGACATTTCCAAGGTAAAGAAATAGTAAAAACAATGCTTGAAATAATGGCTCTCTTGAAACTGAACATCTTTCATTGGCATCTCACTGATGATCAAGGATGGCGCATTCAAAGCAAGCAGTATCCTAAGTTGATAGAAATTGGATCAAAAAGGAAAGGAACTCAAGTAGGGGGATTTATTAGCAAAAAAATTGAAGAAACTCCCCATGAGGGTCATTATAAACAAGAGGATATTAAAGAAATCATCTCATATGCAAGTGATAGATTTATTGAAATCATACCTGAAATAGAAATGCCCGGGCATTGCATGGCTGCTCTTGCTGCGTATCCCGAATTGAGTTGCACGGGAGGTCCTTTTGAGATCCCTAACACTTTTGGAATTAAAAAAGATGTATTCTGTGTAGGAAAAGAAAAAGTCTTTCAGTTTTTAGAGAATGTTTTACAAGAAGTCATGGAAATCTTTCCTTCAAATATCATTCATATTGGAGGAGATGAAGTCCCTAAAGATCGCTGGAAAAATTGTCTTGATTGCCAGAGGCGAATTCAAGAAGAGAATTTAAAAAATGTAGAGGAATTACAACCCTATTTTACCAATAGGATTGCCCAATTTCTTTCATCTAAGGAACATGCGACGATGGGATGGAATCAAATCTTAAAAGAAGGTTTGCAAAAGGATGTGATTATCCAGTATTGGATGGGGCGGAATAAAAAAATAATAAATGCCCTAAGACAAGGGAGAAACATGGTTTTTTCAAAATTTGGGCATGTATACTTAGACTATAAGTATGAATTCACACCTTTAAGAAAATCTTATCGTTATGAACCTATTCCAAAGAACTTGGAGGAGGAATATCACGAGAATGTCCTTGGCATAGAAGCCCCTCTTTGGACAGAATGGGTTCCTAATAGGAAAAGATTGTATTGGCAAGCATTTCCAAGATTGGTGGCAGTAGCGGAAACAGGATGGAGCTTAAAAAGGAATAAAAATTATAAGTCATTTAAAGATCGATTAAAAGTGTTCAATAAAAAACTGCAATTATTAGGTGCAGGACATGCTAAGATGGAAGAAATAGATCCTCCTGCTTATAAAACACTTTTTGGCATTTTTACCATATTTACTCAACCAAGAGGAGAAATTTAGACTGCCTCCTGTCTCTACCCCATCTCTACCCCATTTTTAAAAGAATGCAAGCAATTCTTACAAAATGCCATTAATTAAAATAATCTTTTTCATTACCTTCCATTATAACTCATTCACAATATCTAGAAAATAAGATACTAATAGGTATTTTAATAATTATAAAATAAAAGGAAAAGGGAGAAAGATTGAAAAAAAGAGTGGTTACATTCGGAGAGATCATGCTCAGACTCGCTCCTCCCGGTTTTCAGAGATTTGTTCAAGCAAGATCGTTTGACGTGATATACGGGGGTGGAGAGGCAAATGTTGCAGTTTCCCTTGCAAATTTCGGAATCCCCGTTGATTTCATCACGAGATTACCTGCCAATGATGTTGGAGATGCGTGCTTGCAATTCATACGTCAATATGGGGTTAATGTGGACCACATCATGAGGGGAGGGGAGCGATTAGGCATCTATTTTCTTGAAATGGGCGCATCTACCAGAGGAAGTAAAGTCATATATGACAGAGCAAATTCAGCAATTTCTACGGCTAAAGTAGGAATGTTTGATTGGGAAACGATATTCAATGATGTCGAATGGTTTCATTTTACGGGAATTACTCCGGCAATATCTCAAAATCTTGCGGATTTGTGCTTAGAAGCAGTTAAAGTTGCAAAAAAGAAGAACCTCACCATTTCCGCTGATTTAAATTACAGGAGTAAATTATGGAAATATGGAAAAAAACCCTCAGAAATAATGTCTGAATTAGTTAAATACTGTGATGTTGCTATCGGAAATGAAGAGGATGCAGAAAAGGTTTTTGGCATAAAGGCTCCTGAAACAGATGTCACTTCTGGAAAGTTGGACCCCGAGAAATATAAACATGTATGCGAGAATTTAATGAAAATATTTCCAAATCTTAAAAAGGTTGCAATAACGCTGAGAGGCTCTCTTTCTGCAAGTCATAATACGTGGTCGGCAGTATTATACGATGGAAATAAACTCTACATGGCTCCTCAATACGATATAACGCACATGGTAGATCGAGTGGGAGGAGGAGATTCATTCTGTGCGGGATTAATCTACGGATTATTGACCTATAAAGATGATTACCAAAGTGCCTTAAATTTTGCGACCGCCGCCTCTTGTTTAAAACATACGATCATCGGAGATTTTAATCTCGTCTCGGTGGAGGAAGTACTCAGCATAATGGGAGGAGATACTTCCGGAAGAGTGTCTCGATAAAAATTTTAAATTCAAGTCTTTCACTATTAAACATAAACCAATAATAAAAAGAGAGAAAAATAAATGTCTGAAAATGAGAAAATGGTTTTGACCATAACTACCGCTAATTCATGGATATATCCTGATGTAAAGAATTGGCCACAAACAACCGATCAATTAATAGAAGATGTGGTGCAATGCTATGAGGCAGGAGCATCGCTAGCCCATGTACATTTACCTAGAGGAGAAGAAGTTGAAGTAGTTAAAAGAATAAGAGAAAGATGTGACATAATTATTCAAGCAGGAATGTCCAGTGAATCCATCCCAAAAAGAGAAGGGGATTTTCAAGCAAGACCTGACATGTTATCAATCATACTTAATCATCATGCGGAGCATTTTACTCAAGTTATCGTGGATGTTCTTCATCCGATAAAAGAATTAGAAGAATATAGCAATAAATGCAGGCAATTTAAAATCAAACCCGAATTTGAGGTGTGGCATCTGGGCTCTTATTGGAATTTGAATTATTTAATAGAAAGAAAACTGTTAGATCCTCCCTATATTTGCACCTTGTTCTTTAATTGGCCGGGAGGGACATGGTCACCAGCAACTGCAGATGAGTATTTACATAGAATTAAATACATTCCGGATAAATGTTTGCACACGGTGAGCATCATGGGTGAACATCAAACAAAAATTGCAACATTAGCAATCTCTCATGGTGGAAACGTTCGTGTAGGAACAGAAGATTATCCCTTTATAAAAAAAGGTGTTCCCGCTAAAAATAACGCAGAAATTGTCAAGCGAATGATTAAAATAAGCAATGAAATGGGGCGGGAAGTTGCAGATCCTTCTGAAGCCCGAAAAATTATTGGAATTTAACACGTTATCATATTAAACTGAGATGAGAGAAATGAAATTAAACGATAAAGTGGCAATTGTGACGGGAGCAGGAGCTGGAATAGGAGAAGCAACAGCGTTGTTATTTGCAAAAGAAGGGGCAAAAGTAAGCTGCAATTCCATATCCAAATCGGGAATGAAAGTAGTGAATGCTATTAATAGTTCCGGTGGAGAGGCACTATTTATTCAAGGTGATGTATCCAATGAACAAGATGCTAAAAGAATAGTAGAAGAAAGCGTTCAACGTTTTGGAAAAATCGATATTCTATTCAATAATGCCGGGATTGTGATACCCGGGAGCATAGATAGCATTTCAACCGAAAATTGGGACAGGACCATGGCGGTAAACGTGCGCGGGATCTATCTAGTTTCCAAATATGCCATACCTTACTTGAAAAAGACGAGGGGAACTATCATAAATAATGCTTCTTCTGTGGCACTAAAAGGTGTAAAAGATCGCGCTGCTTATACCGCATCGAAAGGAGCAGTTTTATCCATGACTCGTGCAATGGCTACAGATTATATAGAGGATGGAATACGAGTGAATGCTATTTGCCCAGGAACTACTGACACTCCTTCTTTAGCAGGTAGATTGGCCAAATTTGAGGACCCCCAGAAAGCAAGGCAAGATTTCATTGCCCGCCAAAAGTTAGGCCGTTTGGGAGCTCCCGAAGAAATCGCTGAAGGAGTTCTATTTCTCGCTTGCAATGAATTTACCACGGGTGCTAGCATATCCATCGACGGTGGAATGACCATGTGAACTTAAAACCAAAGAGTTCATTTCAAAGCGAAGTTAGGAACATTCAAAGTTAAGGTAAACTCTTTTTTTACTCTATTTTCCTTATATTGAAGATTTTTTGTTCGTTACTAAATCGCTAGTGTTAAAATTAAAAATAAGAAAAAGTTCAATTTTTACGGAGCTTCCTAATTATCGAGTAGTCCAACCTCCATCTAAACGCAAGTCGGCTCCCGTCATGTAGGATGAATCCTCTGTTGCTAAAAATAAGATCCCTGTCGCAATTTCTTCGGGTTTAGCCCATCTGCCCATGACTCCTTCTTGTTCAAACTCTTTTTTAACTTCCTCATATGGTACTCCTCTATCTCTCGCTTGCTTGCCCACATCACTCTGTAACATCGGAGTATCCGTGGCTCCTGGTGAAACACTATTTACTCGAACATTGTAGGGGGCTAAATCTAATGCAAGAGCTCTGGTGTATCCCAATACTCCTGCTTTGGTGGAGCAATAATTAGCATGAGCAACTTGCCCTATATGAGCAGCTACGCTAGCTAACGTGATAATTGAGCCAAATTTCTGCTTTTTAAAGTAGGGAACCGCATATTTGCAAGTATAATGCGTTCCCTTTAGATTCACATCTATTAAAAGATTATAATCTTCATCAGGAAAATCTTCTACGGGTCCAACACGCACGACTCCCGCATTGACTACTAATACGTCAATTCTTCCATATTTTTCGACCGTTTTATCTATCATCTTTTTTACTTCTTCTGGCTTCCGCACGTCTAGTTTCATGATAGTGACTCTATCTTTCCCTTCCTTGATCATATCAAGAGTTTTTTTTAGCTCCTGTTCATTTATATCCGATAGAATCAATGTTGCCCCCTCTTTTGCAAACAATATAGCAGTAGATCTTCCAATTCCTGAAGCTGCCCCCGTCATTATTACGATCTTGTCTTTCAATTTCATTTTAATCACCATTTACTTGAACTAAATTCTTGGATTATTTATTGTTTAAAATAACTAAATTCCATTAATTATTATAATATTTTTTATTTTAGAAATTAATAAAAATTGTTTATTTAACTACAATTTCCTTATCAAGGGTTGATAGTGCTTCACATCCATTACTAGTTATTCTATAACAATCTTCCACCCCTACTAAGCCTTGTCCTCTAACATTCAACCATACTTCAATATCTAACACCATGTTTTCTTCAAAAGGAACATCCATTCCTCCCGTTGGCCCGAAAAGATGAGCTTCCTCACATTCTAAGCCTATGCTATGTCCCGTTATCAAATAAAAACCTCTCTTGGAAATAGATTTTAAATAATTTCTTGCATCCTCACTTAACTTATTTGCATTTATGCCGGGCTTAATATTGTCGACACAATATTCCTGAACTTGAATCATGATATCCATGGCTTCTTTAGCTTTTGCCGGAACTTCTCCAATCACAACACCTCTACTTAAATCAGAAATATATCCTTCCCACACTGCTCCGATATCGAATCTAACTAAGTCGTTGGGAGTAACAGGTATACCTAAACCAGGCGCTTCTGGATCCGAGGGACCAATGCTCATGGTTAAATGATCCCAGCCCCATGCTCCCTCATTTACAATTGTCCTCCGTGCAGTTTCCAATAATTTCGTGTCAGGGAGATTTAATTCCGTTGCATTTATGCAAGCTTGAATGGCTTTTTCTGCTACTTCCGTTGACTTTCTGATTCTCCTCACTTCTTCTTCGGTTTTAACTAATCGCATGTCTAAAAATGCGGCATCTCCCTCCACGAACTTAGCATTGGGAAACTCTTTTCTTAGAGCTTCGGATTGATAACGAGGCATTAATGATTCCAACCCTATCGTTTTGCTTGCCATGTCCAAATCTTTTACCTTCTTTAAAAGAGTATTGACCGCTCCTTCCAATGATCCTACTCGAATTACCTCACTGGGAGGAACCCAAGAGAATCCTTCCACGCTATCATATAGAGACCATATTAAGGCACTAAGCTCTCCATTCTTTTGAACCATTGACAAGTTAGGATATTGATTTGAAAGTACATAGAGAATGGGATTGGGTGCTACATGAAGTACCGGTAATCCCGTAGTATAGAATACATTTACGGGAGAAGAAGCAATGAGAAGATCGATATTGTGTTTATTTAATACCTCTCTTGCTTTTTCTTTTCTATATCCAATTGGTTGAGCCATTTTTATTCCTTTTTTAATGTATAATTTTGTTTAAAAGTGGATTGAATTTATTATTTTTCTAATTTATTAGATTTCCCATTTTATTATTAATG
>CAYLZE010000121.1:0-14611 GCA_964388035.1 uncultured archaeon | reverse complement strand
ATAAATGATTTTTAAATTTCAGTCAAAAGGAAAAAATCAAAAATACACTCAATTAAAACATGAACTTTTTATAGAATCAAAACTAAAATTATAATTGTATTATAATGAATTCAACAAACCAAACTTCAATTAAAAAATTTGTCATTTATGGAAGCCCGAGATTTAGTGCTGGAATCGTTTTAGATATAATTGACTTTGGAATTCTCTATCTTTATATTACGGCATATGGCCTTCTTCCAATCTTAAGTGGTATAGGAACTGCGATTGGCAAATTGAGCATTGCTGGTGGACAATTCTTTATGGGATGGCTATCAGACAAAACTAAGACTAAATTTGGACGTAGAAAACCTTTCATGTTTGTTTATGCTCCACTTACGGGAATGTCCTTCATTTTTGCCCTCTTACCAATGTTATTTCTTCAAAATCCTGGTAGTTTAATTCTATTTGTTTGGATTATTATCTGGGATGCAGTCTTCCAATGGTCCTATGGAGGATTAACGACACCATATCAATCATGGGTCTCCGAACAATTCATCGTGAATGAAAGACCCAAAGCTTCTGCTTTTCAAAATTTATTCAGTTTTGTTGGGACGGGAATCGCGGTCATTTTTACTTTAATAGTATTTCCACCTATCATAAACTCTTTTCAAGCAACTAATCAAATTGATCCTGCTTTCACGGTAATAATCATATGTTTTGGCGCATTAGTCATCGCTTTATTTTACATTTGCGCTCTTGCCTTGCCCGTAGAGAAAATTCAAGGAGCAGAAATGCATTTCAAGGAGGATCTAAGGAAAGTATTAAAAGATAAGAATTTCATGAATGTCTGTTGGCTGCAAGCCATTGCATTTTTGGCAATCGGCATGATCACACCCACAGCCATAGGATTCATTACAGAAGTATTAAAATTCGGAGGGACGGACATGTACATTGCTGCCGTGGCACTTCTATTGGGTATTGTGGTATTCCTATTCATGTGGAAGAAATTGATCGATAAAAAAGGGAAAAAACAGACTTTCTTAATTATCCTCATTACAGGAATCATCATATTGCCCTTTTCTTTAATTGGACTCATTCCTGGTGGAGTAGGATTAATCGTTGCCATTCTCTTCATTTTAGGAATTGCAGCATTTCTCGGGGGTTATTATCTCTTTCCATATATATGGCTGGCAGATACTGCGGAAGATGCAGAGGTTAAATTTGGTGAAGGACGGAAATCTGGGCTCTATGCAGGGTTTCCCCAAATCCTGCTGAATATTTTCCAAGCCATTGCTTTATTCGTTACAGGTTTTATATTAGGTTTGCCAAACGTACCCGGACAAGATTTCTCTTGGGGTTATGTTCTCTGGGGAGTGTGGTGTTCTTTTGTAATTCTAATCGCCCTTCTCTTTACAAAAAAATTCATAACTCTTGACTTTAAATGGGAAAAGGAACGAGCAAAAATACAATCTTAATTTTTTTTTTATTTTTACTTATCAAGAGTTTTAGTTGAAATGGTTATTCAAAGTTCTAATGAATAGAATCCTCCTATCATTATTAAATAGATTTAAGCTCTCACTCTAATTTTAAATCTCTATAATAATTCTTATCAAAAGATTATATATAAAAAATGGATATAAATTATAGTATTAAAAATTAACAAAATTTTAAATATATCCTTAACGAACTATAATATTAACAATTCAAAATTTAGAAAAAAAATGAGTGAAAATATAACCCAAATGAAAGGTATTCCCAAAACAAGACATAGTAAATGGAATATTTTATCTTACAATACTATTGGTTTTTCACAGGAGTTGGTTCAATCCGGCTTTTTAAGTCTCTACATTTTCTTTTACGAAACAGAGACCTTTTTAGGTATTTGGTATATTTTGGCGGCTCAGATTATCTTCGCTCTTTGGAATGCGATAAATGACCCGTTATTAGGATATCTTACAGATAGAACCTTCAGATTCACGAAAAAATTGGGGAAATGGATGCCTTGGATTATCGGAACGGGAATTCCCATGTTCCTTTTTTATTCTTTAGTGTATAGTCCCCCGAATTTTGGAGAATTTGGTTTATTTATTTGGTTAGTGGTATTTCTGTGTATCGGTGATACTTTTTTTTCCATTTTTTATGTCAATTATTTTGGAGAATATCCTGAAAAGTTTCAGCTTAATGAGGAAAGAGTTTCTAATGCTCAAATTAGCGCCATTACAAGGAATATCGGTGTTGTGATTTCGGGGGTACTGCCGCCTCTCTTATTCACTTTCGGTAATAGGGGTTCCTATGGCTTCATGGGACTTGTTCTCGCAATATTAGGTATTGTTACCATGTTGTTAGGGATTCCAGGGGTGAAAGATGATCCAGAATTAACTAAATTTTACTTGGAATCTGCCGAAAAAAGAAAAGAACAGATGGAAGAAAGACTTTCCTTTTTCACTTCCTTAAAACAGAGTTTAACTGCCAGAAATTTTATTGCATATATTATAATGTATTTTGTGTTTATCGCCATGGGTTCCTTAGCAGGAACATCTCTTCCTTATTTCGTGCGTTACATAATGCTAGAGTCTTCAGATATGATAGTAATCTTCCAACTCGGAGTGATTCTTGGGGTATTTGTTTTTATTCCCATTTGGACCAAGATTATAAAGAAAAAAGGATTAAAACCTGTAACTATCATATCAAATATTGTATGTGCTTCAGCTTTATTTATGATCCTACCCTATGGATTATATGTTATTGAAACTGGCGATGCATTGATTGTTTTTCTTATAATCTTACTTTTCATATTTGGAATTGGAAATGGCGGTTTGCATGTCGTAATATGGCCATTATTTGCTGATGTTAGCGATGAATTAACCTTAATTACTAAACAACGACAATCTGGAGTATATCTGGGAATAAGGACATTTTTCGCAAGATTTGTATTTATCTTCACCACCTTAATCTTTGCTGTTATTCATACAATAACTAATTTTAATGCCGAATTAGGAGCGGGAAATCAACCCTTTTCAGCACGAATAGGAATAATTGGACATTTTGGGCTTCTACCGGCTATTTTAGTCATTATCTCTACAATCATCTTTTGGAAAGTTTATGATTTATCTCCTGAGAAGAAAAAACAAATCGACAATGAATTAGAAAAACTGGGAATTTAATGACTTAATTAAAGAAAGATTATAAAAAAATTTCGATTTTTTTTTAATTTATCAAGATTTTATTTCTCTTTATTAAATATTTAGTGAAATTTGATCGAATTTACCTATTGGTGTATGATTTTATTTTATTCTATTTTCCTTTTCCTCGACTAATGAGGAAGGGTGATAATAGCTTGAAGTTAATTTATATGGTGATTATTTTAAAGTTTAGATGAAGATCTACTTCTTCTTTAGCTCCATTTAATTTTTCCGTGCAATTTTCAATTATGGATTTAATATTTTTTTCATTTAATTTTTCAATCATATTTTTATTCCATTCAGACCAATGTGGTAATCCGGTAAAAAAGATATTCCAAAGATAATTTTCCCGTCCTTTTGAACGCTCCTTTATTTCTTTTGAAATTAAAATCCAAAAGAGAAGCAATTTTGGGGAGACATCTTGATTTTCCTCCATCGGTTTTCTAATAAAATTACCAAATGCCAAAAGAATGAGAACGCCCAATCCATATTTTATTTGAACTCTACACGAGTAAATTAGGTATTCCTTTTTGAGTTCGAACCAATCCTTATTTTTTATATAATCAAGCTTCACGTGTTTGATACTATTTTCTAGTTTATTAAAATAGAAATCGCGAGTAAGATGAGGTTTGGTTCCAATAAATTGGAAAATACGCAATCCTCCTGATATCCGCCACTCTATCCAATCTTCTGATATCTGGAGAGCAGAATTTAAAATGGTTTCTTTTTGTTGATGCGAATTTAGAAGATCTTTTAAAATTTGATTTATTTGTTCGTAATAATCAAGATAATGATCATAAATGTTAGCATATGGATAACCCAAAACATCAATATATGTAAAAACCTCCAAGAGATCTACAAATTCATTGGTAGAATCTTCTTTTAACCTTATTTTTTGGAATTCCTCATCGTTTAATAGAGAATGAATTCCGTAAAAAGTAGATTCTCCCGTATAAATTGCTGCGAATAATAAATGATATTGTATGACTTTGGAAATTATAATTTGTTCAGTTTCATTTAACCGATATGGAGAAAGTAAATTATTTTGTGAAAGCTTAAGGTAACTTTCATTTGGATGGTTTTTTCGATCGAAAAATCTTCCAATATCGTGATAAATTAAGACGAGTGGCAGTAAATTTTCCTTTTTATAGGATAAATCATCAATTTTTCGCTTTAACTTTTCATGGGAAATTGGAGAAAGTGTACTATGGAAGGTTACTGACCCTTCTTTCAATAAAGAAAATATCTTAAGGCATCGAAAAATATGACTTAGCGTTCTATTGAACTCAGAAGAATCTCTACCTTTTCCCTCCTCAAAAAAGGTCTTTAAATTTGGAAAAATCTGAAGTAATCCTTGATATTCTTCAGCACGAGTAATATCTTTACAATCATCAATCCATTTGAGAGAAATTTGAGAAAATAAATCAAGTAAAATAGTTAGCATTATTATTAATTCTCTAAAAGGATGGAATCTAATTGAATTAAATAGGTTTTTATAGATATAATTATTTTTAAGAAAGAAAATGTAATAAAATTATCAAGATTATCGGATGAAAAACGGTTTTATACCCTTCTTTTTCTGAAAAACATTTATTGTATTTCTACTTTTTTATCTAAACCAAGTTTTTACGGATAAAAATCAATCAATTAATGCATATGCATTAGTTAGTACAGGAACTCTTTTTGTTTTTGCTTGAATGATATATTTCCGATTATTTACTTTCCAACCTTCGATAGTTAGAATTTCTCCCAGAAAAACAACTTCAGAAAATCGTGCCTTGAATTCTTTAGAGCGATTCAATTCCTCTTCACATGCACCTTGTATTATGGCTCTTATGGCGAATCTGTACGTGCATAAACCATGTAAGAATGGCTTTTTTTGCCCCGCCCTAATAACAAACTTTTTATCAATGTGAATCTGATTAAGATTTCCCTTAAGCCAATAAAGAGCGGCTTGATTCTCATGAGTTTTAAAGGATATGCTGAAATCGGGCTCTTTTCCTTCGGGTGGCATTATGACTTCAGGTTCTGGACCCCTTTCGCCTCCGAATTCGCCGCCTCCTAAATAAAAATGGATCCATTTTGTATCAAAAAGGTGATTTCCCTTCATATTATGACCTGTTACAAGCGAATGAACCACCGCTCCTTTCCCTTTATCATAGATTTTTGTAATTACTCCAACACGATTAATTTTATCTTTCTTTTTGAGGAATGCATGGATTCGAATGAGCTGTTCTCCATGAATATATCTTGAAATCTCAACCCTAATATCGGGATTTGGAAGTGAAGTAAAAGTGGCGATAGTTGCGAAACTGGGATATACTTTTAGACCCTCAATTGCGCGCTCATAAATAAAGGAAAGCTCATCAGGCGTGGATCCGATATTCAAGGCATATAATATTGCATTCTTCCAATCGTACTTGAAGATTGACTCTTTCGTCTTTTATCCAGTTACACTAAGATCTATCCCATTCATTTTATTACAAAAGTTCAATTCTATTATTATAGAATTTATTACTAAAAATTAAATGTAAATTCTATAATTTTTTAATAATAAATTATTTTAACCAATTAGAGTCAAAAATTATAAAATTCTGAATAATAAAGAATCGTCAAAGTTGAGGGGGGAAGCCGATTCAAAGCTACAAGAGCAAGAGTAAGGATTGACGCTAAATATCGTTATTCTCTTAAATTTTATTTACTTTTAAATCGATTTCCGATCCAATTCAACCTTTTTTTAGTTTTATTTTTTAAAATTAGAGAAGGAGCCATTTATCTCATAATCATTAAATCTCATTCAACTCAATTCAGGTTGATATTTTAAACGAGTCATATCATAATATTTTCCAAGCTTGATTAGGATTGTAAATTTATTTAACTTTCCAAAAAATGAAAGACCAGTACAATCGTGTATTATTCGATCTATATTACTAATAAGGAAAAATGTATATTCAAATTCATTTGAAATAAATAGGATAAAGTTTCATTGATATATTATGTATAAAATTTAAAATGAAGGAATTTGCATCTGCCAAATTTGCAATGTAAATTTAAAAAAAATAGAAAACGTTGCGATTTATTGATTATTTTGCTATTTCCTGTACCATTCTAACTTGTTCTTTTATCAATGCTATTTCAAGCCACTTTGGAAGGAAAAAGCCCAAATAATATTCAAAAACACTAGATATGATGATCAATCTGACAATAATGATAACTACTGCTTCTTTAGGTAATATAGTATCAAGAATCTCGCCAAATGTAAAGGAAAGAAATGCTAATAATAAAAATCTACCCTTTATCTGTATGCTTTTCTTTTCAGCTTTTAAGGATTCACGAACAAAAAGAATTCCTGAGATTAATGTTGAAAGTAATAAGAATATAGAAAATATAATAGGATATATCGTCAATTCTTGATTAAGGGGTCCAGTTACTGTTCCGATAATAGTCGGTTCAACAATGAGAAAAGAAATTAGAAAAACTTCATATACTCCACAAATACTTAAGTAGAATGAGAGAATTTTCTTTTTTAAATCGGGATAACATAACTCACTAAAGGAATACATCCAACAAAGTATAGCCGCTGAACCAAAGACAGTATTAAGAGATAAATAAGTAGATCTGCTAAGGGGTTGGTTAATTAGGAGAATGGATAAGAATGAAAAAGTAAGCCCCCATAAACCAGAACTTAAAAATAGAAGAGCTCCCCCAACAGTAATAAATACTTTGTCTTTGGTCGTTTTATATTTCCATAGAACTTTTATTGCCATTATAAGTGTGATGATAACGTAGCTCAGACTCATAAATCCTTCCAATATATCTAATGTGGACAAATCTTGGAGTTGCATTTTTTTAAAACCTCAATTTTAAATTAATAAATAGTCAAATTTTATAACAAAAAAACATTCAAGTGATTTTTTGTAAGAAATTATAATTAATAAAGATTATATTTATATAAAAATAATTGTATAATAATTTATATATAAATCTATTGTTTTTTCAAAGTTAGTAGTATAATTCTTGGATAATTTAAAGAATGGACTTAAGGAATAAAAAAGCGCTTATGACAGCTTTTTATATTAGTTCGCAGAATAGCTTTAATAGAGTCTCAACATTAAATTACTTTAATTCAAAGATGGAAGCATTGAGAATTTTATCTCTTTATTTAAATAGATGGAATTTTGCATTATTTACCCTTTTCTTATTGATCTTTTAAGAAGATATGTATTTTGAGAAAAGTTTAAATAGTTTGGTAATAATTTATTCACCAATCAATGATTATTGTTCAACGAGTGCTAATTCAAATAAATAAATAAAAATGATACAACGCAAAATCTCCCTTGAAAATTTAGCTTTGATTCCCGATCTTGAACATATAGAGATTGATAAGATCATTATAAATGAAAAGGAAAGAGTTCGTATTACTTCTGGAAAAGAATTGCATGATTTAATGGATTCAATTAAAAATTTGGGCTTATTTCATCCAATTCTTATTAATAAGGATTATAAGCTAATCGCAGGCTACAGGCGATTAACGGCTTGTAAAAAGTTGGGGTGGAAGTATATTCCCGCCATCACGAAGCTCAACACGAATGAATTGGAAGAATTGAGCATAGAAATCCAAGAGAATTTACGCCGAAAAGATCTTTCCCCCTATGAAGTGGATATAGCCATGGCTAAGTGGAAAAGGATTTATGAAGAACTTAATCCCAGCACGAAAAGAGGAGCTATACTCATGAATTATAAGCAGAATAAGCACGGAGGAGTTCATCTTAAAAAAAATGAGGAAGACAGTTCTCAAATTGATTCAATGAATAAAGAGGATGAGGAGGTTAAACGAAAAAAAATACGGTTTACACGTATAGCAGCTACTATTACCAATGTCTCGGAGCGATCCTTGCGAGATAAAATTCAAGTAGGGAATGCTATTTTGGATGAAAAATTTGATAAAGATACTATCTTAAAGTATAAAAACGGAAACATTAAACGTCACGAAATGTTAGAAAGAGATAGAAGTCGGCGTAAAATGGAAAAAATGAATAAGCATCAAACAAAAAGAAAATTGTATAATGAAAAAAATCTATTATCTCCTCACTTAACAACGGTAAAATGGTGTAAAAATTGTAAGAATGTGAGAGTAACCTCGTGCCCTGAATGTGGAAAACAAGTGTTAATTTGTAATAAGGGTTACTTTTTACTGAAAAAAGCTTCCTCGCAAGGGTGTGGTCAATATCTTTTTTGACCTTTCATATAATACCCTTTTCATCGGTTAATTAGATTTCATTCTTAGACTTTTTAAATCCTTCACTTGCTCTATTGTTACTAACCATTTTTAATATTGTCATTTAAGAAATGAATCACAATTTCTAACATGCTAATCTATTTTTTAATAGAAGGAAAATAATATGGAATAGAGAAAAGAAGAATAATTTCAATTTGTTTAATCTCCTCAATCTTTAACTTAATTGAATTTATCTGAAAAATGGTAAGAAATTTTAATCAAAGATTTAAAAAACTTATCCTTTTAAAGACGAGCTGTTTTTCCATATTAAACTAATGCGTTAAGTAGAGTGAAAATGATTGAAAATGATTAAGAAGGCCAAGCACCAAAAAGAATGTTCGGGCCAAGTAGATTCATATCAGTTTCTGCTTTATTAAATCCTATTTCCTACTTATTTTTAATTCAATCTAAATTCTAGCTACGAATTTATCGAATTTCTTCTTAAAAAATCATTAGGCGAAACATGCCACCTTGAATTCCTTGAAAAGCTTGTAAAGCAAGGTGATTTTGTGAAATTGGCATTTAAATTCAAGAATAATCTTGGAAACATTGTGTTTGAACCATTATTTGGGAAATAAAAGATAAGTGAGGGATCTAATTCGGGATAAAAGGTGTTTTAATTTATTTAAAGTGAAATTTGAACCTTAATTTTGGAAGTAGAAGAAATTGCATTTCAACCCACCTGTTCGCTGACCAAATCTGAGACTTGATCTTTAAACGAACTTATAAATATGGCAGAGAATATCAATCCACATCCTATTCCCCCCAATAGTGAGATAGTTTCATTCCCAATCCATATTCCAAAAAGGAGTCCAAATACTGGTTCTAAAGTGAAAATAATAGCAGTTTGCGAAGGAGTCAAGTGTTTTTGACTCCAATTTTGAAATATAAATGCAAATGCTGCCACAATCACACCTAAATATATTATGAGTATCCAAAAATTGAAATCAAAGGATGTTAATTCCCATGGCTCTTGTAATAGAAATGAACTAACAAAACTTAATAAACTTACCAGTGTTAGCTGTATAATTGTATATAGATACACATCTACCAGTTTAACGTATCTATCATTCAACACGATATAAAGGGCAAAAAAAAAGGCACATATTAAAATTAATACATCTGCCCATGATAATCCCGATTCTCCTTCCAATAGAAGGAGAGCCATTCCAATTACAGATAATAGAACGGCTATCCATATTTTTCTTTTTAAGCGCTGATGACTCTTAAATCCAATCATGAAAGGTACCATGACCGTGGAGAGCCCCGTTATAAAACCTGTTTTTCCAGCACTTGTTTCTTGAATACCATAGGTTTGAAATAGCATGCCTAAAAAAAAAATGATTCCCGTGACTACTCCCATGATTATATTCTTTTTTTCAACTTTTTTAACAAGAAATAAAAACGGGATTAATCCTAAGAGCGAAAGTGTAAACCTCAATCCCAAATAAAAAAAAATGGGAATATTTTTTGTTACAATTTTAGTAATGATGAAACTGCTGCCCCATAACATAGTTGCCAAGATCAGTAAAAATAAAGCCATGAGTCGAAACTTTGAAGAGGTTTGAGAGATCATTAAAATTCACTCCAATGTTAAGTGATGAAAGACTCATTGCTCAAAAATAATTTTCCACTGAAAAAAAGAAAAATGTTGACAATTCATTAACTATAAAAGAGAGGATGAAAATTAGCCCATTTTTTAGATGAATTTCAGAAAGAAATTCTGTTCGCGAGAGATAAAATTTAAATTCCTTTCCAAACAAAGATTTCTAAATTAGTTTTATAATGTGAAGTTTACATGCCAAAAAATGATTTGAGTACAAAGAAAATAGAAAAAGAAGAAAAGCAAAAATATTCCCTTCTTAAGCATTTGTCCTACAATTCCATGAATGTTAACCTCATGTTAACATGGAACATGATAGCGTATTATTATTTTTTCTTTTATGAAGTCGTCATCGGTCTTAATCCCGGATTAATTGCTTTAGCCATGGGTTTATTTTTTCTATGGGATGCTTTTAATGATCCTCTCATAGGACACCTTTCAGATAAACCTACTCGTATTACCAAGCGATGGGGAAGGCGCTTTCCATGGATAGTAGCAGGAGCATTCCCGACAGCTATCACTTTTCTTCTCATCTGGACTCCACCTCATGGTTCTCAGACTATTATTTTCATTTGGTTCACGGTAATTTTGTTGATTCACGAGTTGTGCTGGACAATGGTAGGTGCGCCCTTAACAGCCCTATTTCCCGAGAAATTCCGAACTGATTCAGAACGCCGTAAAGTTTCAGGGCTAAGTGCGATAACTTTAGCGATAGGGTACGTGTTACCAAGCATCTTACCTCCCTTGTTCATAGTCGAAAGAGAAGCCAGTAGTTATTTACTTGCTGCCCTCGTTTTAATGATTCCCGGGTTTGCATCCATATTTCTAGGCCTTTACGGTGTTCGGGAAGATAAAGACATGATTTCTCATGCAATGGACTTAGCTCAGAAGCGAGAACAACCCGCTTTTTTCAAAGCACTAAAGACAGCTTTGAAAAATAAAAATCTCCTGGCTTATTCCTGCATAGGAATATGTAATCAAATGGCTTTTACCTTGTTATTATCTACCTTAGTCTATTGGATCATTTTCATATTAAATCTGGGGATCGAAAACATGGGGATTTTGACGGTAGTGTATTTCCTTTTTACTTTCATTTCCATGCCCATTTGGTATGCTAGCATGAAGAAATTGGGAAATAAATACACCTTTATCGCAGGAATTTTTGTTCAGATCAGTGGTTTCTGTATTGCGTTCTTCGTGACAGATTTTACCATGGCAATAATCATGGGAATTGTTCTGGGACTGGGTCAAGGGTCTAACTCGATCGTAAGCCTCCCTGTTTTCAGTGACGTCATCGATGAAATAACCTTGAAAACAAAAGTTAGAGAAGAAGGCATATATGGGGGAATCTATGCCTTTTTAAACCGATTTGGAATTTTGATGACTCCTTTTATCATAGCAATTATTCACACTATTACTTTCTTCAATCCTGATGCTGATTTCTATACGTTACCACTTTCGGCCAAGCAAGGTATCATAGCAATGATGAGTTGGCTTCCTGCAATAATATTACTGGCGAGCTCCGTGATTTTTACTTTATTTTATTCCTTGACCAATGAAAAAACTAAAGAAAATAAGGAAAAATTAGCTGAATTAAACCTTTAAAATTAGAAAGATAAAATAATTTACTTTTTTTTTGTTTTAAAAATTATTCCTTTTAATAAAAATTAATCTTTTAAGCCTGTTTCTCCAGCATTTCCAAGTGCTTAAGTAGACTAATTTTCCAGTACGGCCCATTTTGTGCTGGAACTGCTCCTGCCGCTACCCATATTTCCCTTTTACTCGGAATAAAAAGAGTACTATTGGTGCTTGGACATTCCTCCATGATGACCGGTCTCACATTTCCAAAAATATCCTCGAAGGGAGGACATATTTGAATTCTTTTTATTTCTGTTTGACCTATTGGCTCCACTTGTCCCAGCGTCATTTCATATACGCTTTGAATTTCAGATGCTATTTTGAGATCAAGATTTCCAAAATTCTTCTCGAGTAATTCGCGATATTTTTCATATCTGGGACACTTTATTTTTTTTCTCCATTTTTCGATCGTATCCACTTCTTCCCAACTTTCAATCTTCTCTTGATTCACCACGAAAAGATTTTGTCCCAATTTTTGAAATGCCATAATTTGCCCTGGAACCATATTATGCCCTTCATAGCCTTGCCAACCAGGATAGCAATTATAATAATTCGTAGACCAGATGACATCGGGAAATTCCGGATCTGCTTCCCGTTGTGCAATTTCCGTTCCCGAAACTTCAATCACGATCCCATGTGGATCGGACCCTTTTCCCTCACAAATCATATTATTCCATCCTGTGGATCCTCCATAATTTTTCAAGATATTATATACCTCACTTAGACTAGAAGCATGTTGGCAAATCATTCGTCTGACCATGTTACCTGGAATTTGAGGCCAATTCATGTTTGAGGAGATCGACGTCATTTCACTAAAACTTAAAAACTTATCATTTAACCACCTTGGGGGATTAAGAGAACCCAGTGCTGCCACGCCCACAAAACTATTTCCGTTCTCTGGCTTGCAAACCATTACTATTTGAGCCTTATGTAGGTAATCAAAATGAGTTTCATCCAAATTTGCAGCATGAATTAGAGTTCCATCCTTGGTTGCCGTGTTCCATGCTGAAAAACTGCTGCATCCTCCACCCAAATACTGTGCAACGTATTGAGGTTCAGGGCTGCAATTGAGAGCACATAGATGTTCCCATGTGATCTTAGAACCCCTTGCTTTAACTCCCTCGAAGATGCCCTTCATTTCCTCTAATAACTCGGGAGCTTGGGTCTCAATAGCTGGCATTTGGAACCGGTTAATGAAAAAGGAAATGCGCTCTATCCCTTTATTCACTTGCCGTAGTTTGGGGACTTTTCCAGATTCGATATTCCATCCTCCAAATATCGCGGCAACAGGAGTACCATAAACACTTAAAAATTCTTGAATGCGATCTGCAAGAAGATACCCGTAGGAATATCCCATTTCAAAAGGACTCCCTTGCAAATGGATGATCGAAGGATGGTACTGGTAATTGGGAAAATCCATCAAAAAATTTTTACCATATTTCGTAATTTTTGCACTTTCTTCCTCAAAATCTAAAAGAATTGGTTTAAACATAGATATCATTATTTTTTTAATATTATAGATTGTAATGACAATAACACTTTAAATTAATAGTAAGTGTAGTTAAATAATAACTATTTTCTAAAGATGCATCATATTGGTTGAAAAAAGTTCTGGTAAGGAAAAAATTACGATTCTAAGGAACATAGATATATCATCAAGTCATACTTTACATAAGATTCTCATTTGCTCTATCACGTAATTTTTAAAACTCTCTACTGAATCATAATTTGAACTCATATTGATCGGCTCCATAATATTATCATCTTTAGGGAGATCTCTCATAACATGAGCCGCTCCATATGCTATGGCATAATAAAAATAGATAAAATTTTCGACATTATCCACTTTTAATTCTTTTGCTTCGATCGCTTTTTGCACGACATTCCGAACAACATCTAAAGGATTAATCACTTCATAATTTTTTTCAATGGGTCCAACAATCTTAGAGGAAGGGGCAGGAATCACGAACATCATTTTAAATCGGCGTGGTTCAGTGCGGGAAAATTCAAAGAAAAATAAAATCAATTCTTCTAAAAGAGAAAAATAGGACCCCTTATGATCCTCAACCACTTGTTCCATTTCCTCCTTAAATTTTTTAAAATCCTCTCTGCGAATAGCGATCCATAGTTCTCTTTTGCTCTTTACGTAGGTATAAAGATTTCCTTGTGACATTTTTAAATGTTTAGCAAGAGTACGCGTATTAAGACCATCCGTTCCTAAAGATACAAATAATTCCCTTCCTTTATCTAAAATTCTCTGAAACTGCTTATCTTTTTCTTCCTTAGAACGGGCAATTTTTCTAGTCTTAGTTTTATTATTCATTAAATCTTACCTTTGCTTTACATATTTTAAATTAATGTTTTAATTAAAAAATGAGTGTGATAAGAACTCTTTCTCGTTCAAAATGGTAAATCCTATATTATTCAATAATTATAGTATTTGAGGCTTTAAATTTGATTACCCTTTCAAAAAAAATTAAATAGAGCTACATTATCTGAAAATTAAACCATAAAAAAGGGCGAATCTCGCCATACTGATTTCTCAGAAAAATTATAGAAAAGAAGGTAAAATGTCCTATATATATTTTATTCGAAATATAGCGAAGATAAATGATAGTTAGAGATAAAGTTGAAACTTTTAAGAGAAGTCTGTGAGGAATTTCCCCGAATAATGCATATTTTTCTTAATAATGTAGATATTTCCTTCAAGTACGAAATGGAACTATTAACTTTCTCGAGATTCTTTCTCTCATTTTTGAAAAGTTTTTCCAAATTATTAGTTCTAGGTTTTATATTAAATTTTTAATATTAAAAAAAGAGTGAATTTTCTTTCTTTATGAAAAGATGTAGTATAATACAATAAATCCAGAAGCGGATAATTTCATAAATGAATGAAAAATTATAAAATCCCCCTTTTTTTTATAATTTCAT
>CAYLZE010000120.1:0-14626 GCA_964388035.1 uncultured archaeon | reverse complement strand
TATCTCAATCAAGCCATTGAAAGCATGAAGGAATGCAACAAATATCTACTTTCGGCTCATGATACCTTGGATTAGAAGGATACGATTATTGAACTTATCGAGGCTGCCTGACCAATAGTACCTTTTTTAAAAAAGAGTGAAAATTAAAGGAATAAGTTAATTAAAGGAAGTAATTGGTCTTTAAAATACGTGATTTTTTCCTTTACTAAATCCAGTCGTTCCGTCAGGACCCAGAGAAAAACAGGGATTTGCAAATCAGAGTATTCGAATAATTTTTCTCCGCGAATCGTGAAGCGATTATTTGGGAACTCGAGAGAAATAATTCTTTCTTGCTTTAAGCCAATAGATTTATGAAAACCGGAAAGAGTTTGCAATAATAGGGCGGTATTATGGAGTACTTTCTCATCAACTTTATCTCTCGTATAACTTCCAAAGATAAGTCCGTCTAAAGAGATCAAGCATGCGCCTTTTCCTTGAATGCCCTGCGTGAAGTCCATGAGGATGTGCTCGATGATCTCAGAAGTATCTGACACCCTTTTCATCGCAATACTAAGCATTTGAAGGATGGTCTCTTTCTGGAAGATGGTAGTGTCAATGTATTCTGATTTAATTTTATGTTTCTCGATGATGGGATCAAACAAGGCTTTCACGGTAGTTACATTTTTTTGCCATTGGAGCGTTTTCCGGAGATCCTGGTCGCTTTTATGAAGAACAATCACGACGGGAGGATTCTCTCCTAAATCTTTCACGACTTTAACTACTTCTTCAAAATAATTAGCAGATTCTTCAAATCTATCTTTATCCTGGATATCTACCACGTATAAAATGAGATCTACTTCGGTAAAGAACAATTCTGGCTTGTTAAAGTAGTAATTCTCGCGATATTGAATTTGACCGCCCAAATCCCACGAAACAAGCGGAAAACCGAAAAAATCAAGCCTTTCGCGCTTTACCCCTTTTGTAGGCAATAAATCTTTAACCACAGAGAATCTTTCTTGAGCTAGTGCGAGTATGGAAGATTTTCCCCCATTATCAAGACCCAGCATCAATAATTTTTTCTGCATTTTCACTTGTTCATTAACGTTTTTCACCAGTAATTTAGCGATTTTAATCCATTTGACCAAGATGATGGGAGGAACTCCTCGTATCTCGGGAGGATTTAATTCATTAATTTTTGCCAGATCTCCAATATTATTCACGTTATTAGCCGCGAGACTTTCTGCACTGATTTGATCAATTCCCACTAAAGTTTCGGGAGAGAATTGCAGAATAGCTTCGATTTCTTTAATGGTAACGCTAGATTTGAAAAAATCTTTAATTTTCAAAAGATTGTCTTGAGACATGATTTTGAATAGATTTTTTTGATTGAATAACAAATAATTCTTCTTATATCATTAACAAAATTTTTTGGTTATATATTTTTTTGTTTTGAGATGATGATTTTGAATTTTCAAAAGATTGTCTTGAGACATGATTTTGAATTGATTTTTTTGTTTAATCACATCTATGTCATGCTTAAAATCTTGAAAATGCCATGGAAGGGCAAAAAACCAAGGAAAAACCAATATTAGCATGAATTTTATTTTAACAATGAGATTTTGAGAAGCTAACGAATTTGAATACTTAAAAATTAAATAATCGGGCTACTATATTGTATATAATTAAATTTTAATTAAATACTAATAGTCCAAGTCTTCATATAGAAATGTCAACACGTACCCCTGAAAATATTTGTATCTGTCTCGATACGTCCCGATCCATGCGACGTACAGACTATAAGCCCACGAGACTGGAAGCAAGCATGGAAGCTCTCAAGTTCTTGATGCGAGAAAGATTTCAGGTAGATAATTCCAGTTCTTTCGCCATAATTCAATTTTCGGAAAAAGCGGAGAAATTGGTTGATTTTGCCTCTCTTTCGAAGGTTTTAGAGGATGCTCTGGATTCTGCGGAATACATGGGGAAAACTTCTTTTGGAGGAGCCATATCCTTAGCGATTAAAATGGAAATTGTCGAATTACGAAAAGCGGGGGCAAAAAATCCGAAAATCTTAGTAGTATCCGATGGCAATTACATCAAGAAAGACAAGGATCCCGTAAAAATTGCCAAAATAGCGGCGGGATTAGGTATTGAAATTGACGTGTTTCGTTTAGGAGAGACGTCCAATATAGATATCCTAAAACGCCTTACGGATATCACGGGAGGCACGTATTATTATATTAATAATCAAGAAAGCCTCATGGACTCCGCGCGCAAATTAGCATATTCAAATGTAAAATCCTTCGGAAAAAAAATGCAATCCCCGTTAGAAAATCCGGCATATCTCAGAAAAATTGCCGCTCCCTTATTGAAAGTCCAAGATCTCACTAAGGACCAAGAAGAGCGGCTCAAGCAAATTCGAGGAGAAGCGGATTATAAGAAATGTTCCATTTGTTTTAAAGAAAATGATCCCACGAGCGGTGGTTCTTTTTTTCTTACGGGGCGTTATTGTCCCAATTGTCAAGCTCCCTTCCACATTCATTGTCTTTCAAGTTGGGCAGATTCTATCCGAGATAGTGCGATAAATATCGCTTCTGTTGTTAGATGCCCCCATTGCTTTTATTTATTAAAAATTCCCCTGGAAGTGTCCCAAGTAAAACGATTAAAGATTTTATCTCAGGCTAAAGCTCAAGATCCTGCTGAAATGAAACCAAGAGAATTTGCCGCGAAAAAATATAATGTTAATGAATTGGGAGAAGGAGCTTTATATCAATCTTGTCCCGTATGCAATTTAATTTTTGAATCAGATCAGAAGGTAATCATGTGTGGGAATCCGGATTGTGAAGTGCTGTATCATGAAGAATGCTTTAAAAAACTTAATGATAACATCTGTAAGCACTGTTCTGCAAAACTCTCTTTATAGCTTGATTGAGTCCTTAATCCTTACAGGATAAGTTCATATGTTTCATAAAAAAAATCATGTGACTCAAGCTTTTTTCTTTCAAAATTCCTATTTATTCCGCTTTATATTTCATGAGGGTTATAAAACTCTTTAAAACTTTTATAAAAAGAAATAATTATGATGATAATATATCTTAATACAAGTTTATAGTTGAAATGAAAAAATTGAGATGATTTCAAATGCCTAGCAAGGAACCATATATTTATGACTCCATCAAATTAGGGCGGGGAAATTTTGAACTCCCTCCTGTTTTAATTGCTACTCTCTTTTATCAAGGGGAAACAATTGTAGACAGGACTCATCCCGAGAACTTTGACCAGGCAAAAGCTAAAAAAAGGATTGATGAACACATGGCTTTGGCGGAAAAATATAACATTCCTGGTTTAATTGAAATATCGGGGATCACTCCAGAATCCATGGAAAACTATTTAGCTTTTTACTTGGATAATTATTCTCCCCCTTTTGTATTAGGGGGCACGTTTGAAGCACGCATGGCGGGAATTCACTATTTAAATGATCGCGGGATAAAACCTTCGGAATACATTTATAATACTATCACGAATCTTAAGAATAAAAATGAGGTTGCTTTAATTCGGGACAATCAGATAGAATCCGTAGTGATTTTATTTCTAGGTTCGGGAAACATGACTTCTACTCAACGCTTTAATTTTATCACTAAAAAGCAAGAATCCACCGGGGAATCATTAATTAAAAGCCTTCAAGATTTGGGCGTGGAAAAGATTTGGATTGACGGGGGTGTGGTGGACTTGGAATCGGTAGCACATATTTTAGAATTCCAACAACTGGTATCCACCTCTTTAGAATTGCCCGTGGGAACAGCTCCAACTTTATTCTTGTTCAAATATTCTTCTCCGCGATTGAACGTGAAATTTCAAACTAAATACCGGAAAGCGAGCATCATGTTTGTAGCGGCATGGTATTCCAATTTTATATTTTATGGCGCAATAGAGGATGCAAAAGAATGTTTCTCATCAGCTTATCAATCTCATGAATTCAAGAAAATAGTAAAAGAGCGGAATATAAAGATCTTTGATTAATCTATACTTGCATTTTGCTTTCTTATTTATTTTAACTCAAAGCACAAATTTATTACAAGACTTTATTTTCATTTTATTGAACAAAATTAAAAAAACTCGATTAATAAATTGGATTAAATTTTAATGATAAACAATAATTCTGAAAAGGATATACAAGAGATAAATGCGATCAAATTAATTGATCAAGCAGAAAACCTGGTAGATAAGGGGAATGGGGAAGATGCAATTAATTTATTTGAACAAGCAGCCCAAATTTACATTGATTTGGGAAGTTATATCAAGTTAGACCAATTATTTATTAGAATCATTAAAGTAATTTCCCAGTTTAAAAATAAAATACACGCCATCTATCGTTTAAAATCCATTATTCGAAAAACAGAGATACTTAAATTAAATGAGCTTTCGGCGAAATTGTTGATTCAATTGGGAAAAATATCTTTTGATATTAAAGATTGGGAGACTGCGGGAGAAAGTTGGGTGAAAGCATCGGAATATCTCTATGAGGAAGATGCGGAAGAGTTTTATAGTTTATCCTCTTTATTGCTTTTAAAGGCGGGGCAAGCATATGAACGTTCTCCGATTAAAAAAGAGGTGGGAAAGCGTCTCATTCTAAAAGGAGTCATGAAAATTAATAAATTTGATGAATTGTATGAGATGGAAGAACAAAGGGCTTTAACATTGCTTGAGATGGATGAATTTGAACCAGCGGCCAAAAAATTCCTTGATATCGCATCATATTTCAATAAAGCTCTTGACAATCTCGATGAGTTAATCGATGGTGAAAATAAAGACACGTTATTAAATGCGAAGGCTCGTTTCATTCATTTCATAGCAGAATATCAAACCGTGGGTGCTTTATGTTTAAGAGCATCGGAGAACCGAGAACATAATGAAAAAATCAAGCAGCTTGGAAAGGGTTCCATCGAATTATTCCAAAAATCCATCAGCTTATTGAAGGAATATTTGTTCTCTTTAAAAAACGATTATGATAAGGAAATTGTCTTGAGGATCACCTTCGACACCATGCTAATCGAGATTCTTCAAGAAATGCTGGGAGAATACTTTTTGAATCCCTTAGATTTTCTCCTTGAAAATTCCGAATCCCATGAAAACTTGGTTCAAAAGCTTAAAGAATCCCCCTATTTCAGAATATCCGAAAGGATCGAGAGCGTGGGAATCCAAGACTCGTTGGAAAAACTATTGGAGATTAATCTAGGACATTTTGAGAAGATTAAAAACAGACTGATCTCATACTTCCTTTAATTTTATTTAAAAACCTTCAAATTCGAGGATTTCTTCTTTATTTATAACATTTTAAAAAAAATTAAGATATTGAGAATCTCTGAACTTTTTGATGCTTAAATCGCAAATAAAGAGATTCTCATGGTTGTTTTTTAAGATGGGATTACTAATTTGGTCGCATCTAATCGGCTCAAATCACGATCGGATAACTCAAAATCGAATACTCTTGCATTTTGCTCGATATGGTTTTTGTTGCTAGAACGAGGAATGGTAATGAACCCTCTCTCTAAGCTCCATCGAATCAATACTTGGGGAACAGATTTACTATACTTATCCGCCACTTCTTGAAATCGCTCTAAATCTAATTTAAAACCATGTACTAAGGGACTATAAGCTTCAATATAGATTTTTTCGCTTTCACAATATTCGATAAGATCGATGGTCTTTGCATATATCAAGGGATGCATCAGAATTTGATTAACGGCAGGAACGATCTCTTGATTTTCTAATATAGATTCTATATCCTTGATAGAATAATTAGAAACTCCAATTGCCCTGACTCTACCTTCACTGTATATGTTTTCTAAAGCTGACCACGTTTCCTCATTCAATTTTCCCGGAAAATGAATTAAGTAAAGGTCCAAATAATCAAGTCCTAACCTACCAAGAGTATAATCGAAAGCTCTCAATGTATTGTCCCATCCATGATCCATGTTCCAGACCTTACTCGTTACAAAAATGTCTTCGCGAGGGATACCACTCTCTCGAATTGCTTTTCCAACTTGTTCTTCATTTTCATAGGCTGCTGCCGTGTCAATTAATCGATATCCCGCCTCTAATGCCCATTTAACGGAGTCAAAGGCCGTTTTATCCTTTAGTTCCCAAGTTCCGAAACCTAATCGGGGTATTTCGATCCCATTATTTAACTTTACCGTTGATTTTAATGATAACTCTATGGGATTTCACCATTTATTTATTTTTTATAATTTAATTTGTCTAATCTTAACAACGGGAGGTAACCTTAAAAAAGTGCGTCTAATATTTTATTAAAAATTCGCATCATATCCCTTATTATTTGATGCTAACTGATTTGAAAAAGTTTATTCTGTTAAATATATCTTCTTCTCTCAATCACGGGCTATTTTCATTAATGAACTTTAACTTTAATTTCACCTGAACGATCAAGAAAATGATGGAATTATTAATTATATCTTCATGGTGATAAAGAAAAACTATTTGAATCTACTTATTCGAAAATAGTTCTCGAATTGGTAAAGAGAAGATAATTAAAAAAAAGTAAGGGGAATATTTTAAAATCTAATGAGTAATCGGGTATATTTTAATTTACTGAGTTTTCTAACGCCGTGCTGGCCCGAACTATAATCGCATTCGATAAGCCCTGCTTTCTGAAGCATCTTAATTTGAGCGGATATATTTGCTTCGGTCATTTTAAGCCTGGAAGCTATGTTCGATACATCTTGGGGTTGATTCTGTATTTGTGCGAGAATTTGGCGTCTTGTTTTACTAGAAAGGGCTTTTGCAATTAATTCAATTTGCTTGTCGGCCTTAATAATTTTAGATTCAAAATTATCTTCATCTTCTAATCTTAATTCTAAAGTTTCTGATTCCAAAAAATCATTATCTGAAATTTGCATAACTCTTTTACAATTTCTTCCTCAATTTAATTCGACTTTTACAAAGTAAATAAATAAACTTACCCTTTAAAATGTTCTTTAATAATGAGCAATGATTTCTTTGTAATTATATGCATATTATGTAACTAATTAGTTAAAAAAAATATAAATGATAGCAAAATAATTCGATTATATTAAATATTTGTCAATTAGGTTTAAAAACTAAATATTAGTATAAAAAGATATTTAATTAAACCTCGTTTGATTTAAAGCTGAATTTATCTATTTAGGTAATTGGAATTAAAAAATATATTATATCCTTCGAGAATCACTAATCTGCATAATTAGATATATCCCAAGAAACTTCCTCAGTTTTTTTAGAAAAGTTAACTAAAATTATTACTTAATTTCATATAATTCAATAGAAATATTATAGAATGAAAATTATTATAAGACCGAGCTATTTAACGTTAAATTTATTGAAATATATTTTTATGGGATTTATTATTAAAATCTTTTTCTTTTTTCGTCAATTCTAATATTCAGATTAAGAAAAAGTGCTACATTTTATCTACAATATCAAGAATTTCACTAATTTTAGAAGTTTTTAAGCTATTAATCATTTTGAATTTTTTTGGTTGCATTCATTTAAATAAAATGATTACTTATGTTACAATATAATTGAATGAATACAATAAATTCATATTAAAATCTATCGGAGTTTAAACTTGGTATCTTCGAAAAAACAAAATGAGACTTCAGGTAATAAAACGAATAATAATAATAATGCCATTTTGACAATACGTATAGATAATAATTTGGATGAAATTCTAACAAGCATTAGTGAAGAAAAAAGATTACCAAAATCGACAATAATTCGTGATTATCTAGAGATGGTACGGTATTTTTCAATAGACCACAATTCTATTAAATCTTTAAATGAAAATGATCTAATTATTCTGAAAAAGAACTATTTTTTTAGCCTTATTGACCAATTTGACGAATTAAGGCAAATTGATCTGGGTAGAGAATTAGGGCAGTTCATAAATGATATCTCCCGAATCCAAGGAAAAATTGATGACATGGAATTTAAACTTGATTTATGTGAAAAATATGGATTTTTTCCTAAATTTATCGATAAGGAAAACTATATTTTATTTTCAAATAAGTTTGGTCCGAAGAGATTTGTGGAATCTTTTGTCTGGTATCTCCTTACTAAGGGTGAGGAGGGGGATTTCGATCGATCTTTTATAGAAAGTGAATTATCAAAAAGCACTAAGTTGGAGAATCGATATAAAAACATAATTCAACCCGTGCAAAGAGATGCTTCGCATTATTCCTTTGAATTTGCAAAATTGCCGGAAAAAGAAAAGAAATGAAAAATTCTAAATAGAGTAAATTCTTTTCCTGCCTTCTTAAAGAAATCTTCCCTTTCTTAAAGATATGAGAAAAATAGTAGAGTAAAAGTGGAACGACTTAATCTTTTGAAATTTGGTAGTAAATTGTCCATTTTTTTTTTTCTCCTTGCCTCTTTGTGTCGTTCTTAAGAAAATTCATGCAAGAAATTAATATCTAGATGGAATAAAATTTAGATAAATTTTCCCTCCTTATTGATTTTCTTTCTAAATCTTAGTTATAGAGTTCCATTCCCTAATCAAAGTACAAATTTATAAATAAAAATAGATTTAAAAACCTACTATTTAAAAGAATAACTTAAATGGCTAAAAACCAAAAATTAGGATAGGGAGTAATGGTTAAATACATTTTCTTAAAAAATACGAGAGCAAAATTCTTTAAATTTTGATGAATTAGATTAATTCATTAATAAATACTATTATTTAGCGTAAATCATGCTGATAAGCGTTATTCTGCTCCTAATCACCTTTGTGATATTAATCATACTAATTGCGATCAATAAAATTGATCGCAGCATGGCAGCATTGGGCTGTGGAATTTTTGCCTTCATCGTGTTAAAATTCATTGAAGGCGCAGACTTTCAGGTATTCGCGGAATTTTTGATTGGAACTCCAAGTGATGACTATACTAATCTTCATGCAATAATATTAATTTTTGGAATCATGATTATCATCCAAATTTGTGTGGAGGCCGGTGTTTTTCAGTTCATATCCTTCAGATTAATTCAAATGACAGGAGGCAAACCAATATATTTATTAGTAGTATTTTGTACTTTAAGTTTTTTCATTACAGCTCTTATAAATGATATGTTGGCGGTCATTTTATTAATTCCTTTAACGATTACGATATGCAGAATTTTAGATATCGATCCCATTCCTTATATAATTTCTCAAGCCATAACCATTAAAGTGGGATGTTCTTTATTTCTCATTTCTTCCATCCCAAGCATTTTGATTGCTACTTTTTTAAATCTTACTTTCATGGATTTTTTTTTAGATATAGGCAAAACAAGTTTAGCAATTTTCGCTCTCTCTTTAATTGTTCTTATAGGAATTTATCGTAATAAACTGAAAGCTCCCCGACAAGGAATTGATCTCTTGAGGGATTATAACGTATGGACTTTTATTAATGATAAAAAATTAATGATAAAATCAATCGTCACCTTAGGTGCCGTGATTGTTTGCTTTATTATAATACCCCCCCAAATTCTTTCCACGGATATAATTGCATTGATTGGCGCTATAGTTTTAGTGATTATCAGTAGCTTGGATTCCACTCATATATTTAAACAAATCGATTTTAAGCTATTAATATATTTAATTGGAATATTTATAATGGTAGGGGGATTAGAATATGTGGGAATAATAACCTTCATCGGCGATTTTGTTCAATTGATAACCCCAAATAGCGTGTATCTTACTTTTGTCATCGTATTATGGTTTTCTGCTTTTTTTAGTGCATTTATTGACAATATAACGACGACAAAAATGTTTATTCCTGCCATTGGCATTGTTACATCTGGATATCCGGTTCAAGAGAGAATCTTGATTTATTCAGGAATGACCTATGGAATTAATTGGGGGGATAATTTGACCCCATTTGGAGACACCATAATTCTTATAAATGTAGCAGAACAAAATAAATGCCATATCACCCCTTTTAATTTCTTTAGAATTGCTTCCAAAATCACCATATTTCAATTATGCATGGTTTCAATTCTTTATTCTCTTTATTTTGATCTCATGATTGGATTATTATTAATAGTCATAGCTATTGGAATTATATCAAGTATTACTATCTTCAAACTTATTAACGGGAAAAAAATTAAAATACATCGTATTAGATTTAGAAAGCCCGCATTTTTAAAGAGAAATAAAGAAAAAAAACCATTCGAATAAGTATGAGTTTTATTTTAACTTTTTGAGAGGATTTACTACTTTTTGAAGCTCATGAGTTAAAATGAATAAGAATGGTGCTTGGGTTTAATTTTTATCTAAAATTTCTTTTAATCCCAGAATGGGAACAATGGACTTATTTGGCCGATAGAGAATTTCATAATTTATTTCATGAAGGACCCGCTCTATGGAAAAGAAGCTAATCAAGGTGATATTCACGTTTAAATTCTTTAAAATCTTCCCCATCATTTTATCTTCCCAAGCATTAAGAACCCTTAAAACGATTTCAACAATCTGATTCGAAGGTCTTGCAGATCTTCGAAAGAACATTCTATAAAGGATTTCTTCAGGAACCTCGTATTCTCCTTTTTTTATTAACTTTTTCTCAATATAAAGTAGAAGGGTATTAAATTTGATATAACTTAAGGCTCTGAGGAACGAAGCTAAATCCTTTTCCACGGGAAACTTTCCTTTCTTTCCTTGGATATCTAGTTGTGGGTCTCCTTCGAAGTCGGTAAAGAAAAATATATAATCCCCATTTTCTTTTTTATAAAGGACTTGTTCCATGTGAAGATCTTGATGAATTTTTTGAACGTGAACCTCTTCAGAAGTATACTCCGTGATAAATTTTTCCACTAGATCTTGCGTATCGATGAGGATAGAAATAATTTTAGGTAAATTATAATAGGATCGTTTTGATTCCTTTTTCATGGTTTTCTGTAAATTTGTAATTTGGGAACTCAATTTTTTAGAATATTCTTCAAAAAATTCCTTACTGCTCATGATGGTATCTTGTTGATCTTTATTCTCGGGAAGCTTGAGAGCTTGGTGCAAGCGACTAATATAAGTCCCGATTTCTTTTGAAACGCGGAGGGTTTCCCCACAATATTGTTTAATGTTATTTGAGATGGTGGTTTTATCTTCAAATTTAGAATAATTACCATGAATATCTTTAAAGATGTCATTGATCATGCTATTTAGTTCATTCCAATAGATTTCTCCGATGTTTCCATCATTTTCAACCATTTCAAGTATTCCAATGGAATCCTTATTTTGAATTTTGAAGGTGCCATAAATTTTGGGTGCATTGGGGAAGGAATTTTTAACTAAAATAAAGAGAGTGGACGTTTCAATGTTTTCTGTATATTCCTTATATGATTTTAATACAAAGGAAGTAGGATTTTTTTCTTGCTTTTTTGTATTGATCACATCTAATCGGAATACCAGATTCGTTGTATTCCCCTTTCCTAATTGGCTTAATGAAAGAGTATATCTATTGGGATGCAAACTGGCTTCGATAAGTTCTTGCACTTTTTTCATGTTAACGGGATCTTCGAATTGCTCGAGGAATAACTCTAAATTTAAATTATAAGAAGGAAATTGTTCTGAAAGGTTCTTATCAAACAGAATTTTCCGCCAAAAGAATAAGCAAAATTCTGCTTCTACCAAATTGAGAGTAATTATTTCTTGTTTATTTTCCATCGTCATGGCAACTTTTTTACTGAAGGTATTACTGGTGAGCTTGATGATATTTTCCGTTGATTGCTCCTCGGGTTCAAGAACTTCTTGTACTTTTTTTTCATAAGAAATTAAGGGTAGAAAATAGAATTTTGAATATCCCGGTTTCGTGATTTCAATATTGATTAGTAAAATCACTTCTTCAAGAAGTTGAAAATACTCAATTTTTATTTTAAAATCGAGGTTAGATAATTGGGTTTTGTCGCTAAACCAACGTTTTGACAAGATCCATCCCTTAAATTCGTTGGAATTGAAGATCTCTTGTATCAAGTTTTTATCAATATAAGAAGCGGACATGTTTATTTCCTATCAATTTTTTTTATATTATATTAAATAACAATGTACATTTTCAAATATAATTTTCATCCTAGATTAAAATGGAGTAAAATAATTAATACAGACATGTTAAAATGTTTTATCTATTATTTTAAAAAATATGAATAAATTTATGGAAAATGGCTATAATCAAGGATTATAAATTATTTAATGGGAGGGAGAAAGAAGGCAATAGAAATGGTGATAAAAGAGAATTTAGAGAAAATTTTTACCCAAAATCCTTTCACTAACTCTTTTTTCTCTCATTTTTTATAAATCTAATAATTAAGTTCTAAATTATTTAACAAATCTTTATAATAGTGCCATGCTTACCTATTTTAAGTATAGATATTCTATTAAACGAGAGTTCTTTGCACCATGGTGAAAGAAAAAACAATATTCATTGGAATCGTTTTTCATTTCCATCAACCCATCGATAATTTCGATCATGTAATCGAAGATTGCTATCAAAAAGCTTACCTTCCCTTAATAACTAACATGTTTAATTTTCCGAAATTAAAATTTACCTTGCATTTTTCTGGCAACATCTTACAATGGTTTTTGGATAAAAAGCCAGACCTCATAGAAAAATTGCGCGTGATGTCCAAGAGAAATCAAATTGAAATCATTGGTGGGGGTTTTTATGAACCCATTTATGCAATAATTCCCGATCGGGATAAAATAGCCCAAATGGAAAAATTGGCTCATTTGATTAAAAAACAGTTTCAATTAGAAGTAAAAGGGGCGTGGTTATCGGAAAGAGTCTGGGAACCTCACTATCCCTCTTTTCTTAATGAAGCGGGATTAAAATATGTCATTGTAGATGATAATCACTTTAGATCTTGCGGTCTCACGGAGGTAGATACCCTTTATACTTACAACACGGAAGATCAAGGAAATGCAATTAGAATTTTTCCAATAAATGAACAAATTAGATATCTCATTCCATGGAAGCCTTCTTTCAATACTATGAATTATCTTAAGGAGTTGGTCGATGAAGAGGGTAATAGAATTGCAATCATGCTTTCAGATGCAGAAAAAATGGGCGTGTGGGGCTCCACTCATGAAATCTGTTATGTCGACGGGAGCGGTCACGTTGACGGAGATGGAAGAAAGCCCTTCATTCCCACGCTATTTTCTAAAATAGTAGAAAATGATTGGCTTAAATCAATTACATTATCGGAATACATGCAGAATTATCCTGCAAAGGAACTAATTTATCTACCTACGGCAAGTTATGATAAGATGGAAGAATGGGCTCTTCCCACCCCCATGCGACGAAAATTTGAAAAATTAACCGAAAAGTACCGTAATGAGAATCCAAGTGATGAAATAATACAGTTTCTTCATGGAGGATTTTGGCGGTATTTTCTGGTGAAATATCCGGAATCAAATAACATGCATAAGAAAATGATGCATGTGAGAGAAAAGTTGATTGAGATCGAAAAAGTATTAGCGAAAAGAATAGATAAAAGTACATCCGCAGATATTCAAGAAAGCTTGAAAGCAGCGTGGGAGGAAATTTATAAAGCCCAGTGCAATGATGCCTATTGGCATGGCCTTTTTGGCGGCGTGTATCTTCAATTTCTAAGATTTGCCAATTATACCCATTTAATCAATGCAGAAAAGATCATTGATGAGATAAATGGTAAATTATATCCTGTTGGAGATTATTATATTACTATATTGCCCAAGGACTTCACCAAAAATAGCAAGATGGAATTGCTAATAGAATCAACGAATATTAATGCTTATTTCGATCCTCAAGACGGGGGCACTCTTTTTGAATTAGATTATAAGCCTAAATCTTATAATTTGCTGAATACATTAACCCGCTGGTTAGAAGCATATCACGATGAGGAAAAGATTCAAAATAACGAAATTATAATTGATCAGTATAGGAAAAACATGTTGAGAATTCGATTCTTTGAACAAGGAAACTCCATTTTTGATTTGAATACGAGCACTTACCAAGAATTGGGCGATTTTGTTAATGGACCTTTTCAAATTACTAAAAATGAAAAGGAAGTAAAAGCTGCAATATTAAAGTTAAAAAGGGAAGGAAATGTTCAGCTACCACATGATGGCGTTAAAATTCCCTGCGAAATCGTTAAGAAAATATTAATTGAGGAGAATCGCATCTTAGTAGCAATAAAAGGAACGTTTGGCAAAAAGGGGTCAAATAATGAGGAAATCTCTAAGTTATGTGAACAAGTAAAAATAGCAGTTGATCTTCCCTTCTTTTTTAATGGAGATACGGAGGAGTTCAGTTGGGAGAGTACGGACTTAATTTCTTCATCGGAATCAAATAGTCATGAAAATCTATTAGATCTTCTCGAATATAAGGGATCTGACTTCACGGCTCATGACAATACTTATGATTTAGAATTTAAAATCATGATCTCGTCGAATAATGAAGATATCCGGATTGGCAAGTATCCAATTATAGCACGAGCTTATACGGAAGATGGATACAAGGATATTTATCAAGGGATATGCGTGGTTCCCATGTTCTTCTTGAGTAAGGACTTTGAAATTCAACTTAATTTTGTCGTGAAATAAAAGTCTTCTCTCTTTTTTTTAATGAACGTTATAGTCGTATTTAATAAT
>CAYLZE010000119.1:0-14691 GCA_964388035.1 uncultured archaeon | reverse complement strand
AATCATAATAATTAATGGGGGATAAATCCACAAGTTATAAAAAGAACTCTTTCCTTTTTGAATTCTACTTATCACATGAATTTTGAAGGTTAAAAGAGGAAAGATTATACATCTTTAAATGTTCTGATGAAAGTCCGATTCATCAAGTGGAATCTCCCTTAATATAAAGGTTTTTTAAATAATATTCTTAGAAATATACTATTTTGATTTTTCTAAAATAAGCCGAACTTCATAAATATTAAGCTTTTTTCCCGCTTTTTGTTTTTCTAAAGCTTCTGCTAATTTATCTTGCTTGATCTTCTCTATCTCTTTCTTCATATTTTTTTGTCTGTCTCGTTTAAATTGTCGTTTTTTATCTTGGGTACGTTTAAACCGCTGTCCCTTGTAGTTTTTTTTCATTTGATTCATGAGCGATAAAAATTGTTCATGATATTGATCAGCCAATTTTTTATTCTCTATTAATTCTTCTTCGATTTTCTTTTTCTCTTTCTTGAGATTATTAACGATATCATAAAGTTCATGCATTTTATTATGATTTTCTTGCGATTTATTTGACCACTTGTTCAATTGTTCATAGATTTTATTAAGATTTATCTTGACAATCTCAAGCTTTCTTTCAATCTTATATAAATCATCATTCAGTTGTTCGCTCAAGATCTCTTGCTTTTGCCCTGCTAAATCCTTGATTTTATCTATGATTGAGTTTTCTTCCGCAATATCTAAATTTTCGGTCTCAATTTGGCGCTCAAAATTTTCAATTTTTCGTTCTATTTGTTTGATGGTAAGAAAGCGATTTTTGGAATTTTGATCGCCTTTTTGTTTTTGTAATTTTTGCTTTTCTTCGAATAATTGGTCCATTAAGGTTTTGTATTCAATCTTCTTGTTCTTTAATTTCCCAACTTTTTCATTCCAGTAGTCTCTTTTCTTTTTATAAACGTCTTTGGCGATTCGTAAGGATTCATTAATTTGATTTTCAATTTCTTGAAGTCGATTGATATAGTCCTTAGTTTTCTTATTTAAATTATCCCTTTTTGAGCGAGAAGTTTCAATTTTAGTTTGTAAATCTCTATAAGAAGGGGATTGACTATGTTTACTAACGGTTTTTTCCTTGCTCATAGATTTATCCTAAAAAATAAAAGTAAATTTAATTGCATTAAGTTTTTTATTTTTTTTATATCTTTTTATAATAACTTTAAGATCAATTAACCCAAATTAAGCAAAATTAATAAGATTAATCAAAAATTGCTCATTTACTCCAAATAAATGTCAATTATGAATAAAACGTCTTTGATACGAGAGAATGATTTAATCTTTTTAGTTTTAGATGATCGTAAGAAATGGCTCGTACAAGCTAAAGGAGGAGAATCATTTCACACGCATCTTGGTATCATTGAATTTGATGATCTCATAGATAAAGTACCTTTTGGATCTTGTATTTTTTCAAAACCCTTGGAGACTCAAGGATACAAATTTTTCGTCTTAAGACCATTACCTTCTGATTTCATGTTATATATGGCGAGAAAAACTCAAATTATCTACCCGAAAGATGCCGGAATTATACTATTATATACCGGTATTGGACCCGGAAGCATGGTAATTGAAGCAGGATGCGGTTCTGGAGCGTTAACATGCATATTGGCAAATTACATTCGCCCAAATGGACACGTGTATTCCTATGACGTGAGAGATAAATCATTATCACGAGCAAAAAAGAACATTTTGAAAGCAGGTCTGAGTGATTTCGTAAGTCTTCAAAGAGGAGATCTTCTGGAGGATGACCTGGAACATGAAAATATGGATTCAATCGTACTGGACATGCCTACTCCTTGGGAAGCTATTCCAAAAGTAAAGAGTTACTTAAAACTCAGCGGCACTATCGCCTGTTTCTCACCAACTATAGAACAAGTGAAAAAAAATACTTTTTCCTTGAAGGAAAATGAATTTACTGAAATCATGACCGTTGAATTGATAGAACGACACATGCAAGTGAGAAGAAACGCCACGAGACCAGAGACACGCATGATTGGGCATACAGGCTATATTACTTTTGGAAGAAAGGTGAAGGATGTCCAAGAAAATCCTTATCGGGAGAGAAAGCCAAAAACACCTGAATTTGTGGATATGAGCGATATGCCCATTAGAGGTATTTAGAATGATAATCGATCCCGAAGAATTTAAAAAGTTAGATTTGCGGGTATGCTTGGTAAAAAGTTGCGAACAAGTACCTGGATCTCGCAATCTCTATAAAATAATGGTTGATTGCGGTGAAAAAGATTTCCGACAAATTGTAAGTGGAATAGCACCATTTTATAGTCCTGAGGAGCTAATAGGGCAAAAAATAATTATTCTTGTTAATTTAAAACCTAAGATATTCATGGGAATTGAAAGTCAAGGCATGTTACTTGCTGCAGATGTGCAAGGAGAGCCGTTTTTATTAAAGGTGGAGGATAAGGAGAATAAAGAAATTCCACCAGGAACAAGGATCCGCTGAAGTGCACTCTGCTCCGCTAGAAACTTTTCATTTTCATGCCCATTTGCATGTCCTTCTTTTTCTTGAAGCGTTTGGTTCGGAAAAAGTGTTTTTTCTTTTCGGGTAAAATCTCAATATATTTTCTCAATAAATCCTCGACATATTCTTTTGTCGCTTTATCGCTTGTAATTAAGGAAGGTTCCGAAAGAAGGTTCAAAATATTTTTTTTTTTGGCACTATAATCCAAACCTAAGTTTTTCAGCGGAATATGCACTGAATGAGGATACCAGCCCTTCTGGTCAGAATCATGAGCAATTAATTTTAAAATATTGCTCGGTTCCTTTTTTATCTTAAAATCTATAAGCTCTTTTTTAGGTTCGCGAATGATTATGGAGATATAATTTGGAATATTATTCTTCGGATCGTGGATCTTTTGATAAAATTGTTTCAACTTTTCATTCATATTTGCGAAAACATGTATTGTTAAAAAATAAGACTAAAACTTCAAAACATTATCTAAATTAAAGATGCATGTTTATTAAATTTTTTAAAATATCGAAAAATAATTGGAAAAATCGATCTCTTTCTAAAAAATTAGAAGTGTATTGAAAATGACCGTGTTTCAAAAATCATTTCAAATCAGAACAAAACCGTACTGCGATGTAATAGACATTACCTCTCAAGTCCAAGAAATTATAAGGGAAAGTAATTTTAAAAATGGAATCGTAAATGTGCATGTCGCTGGGTCGACGGGTGCTATTTCAACGACGGAATACGAGCCCGGTCTTGTAAAAAGCGATATAGAAGAATTCTTGGAAAGTATTATCCCATATGATAAGAATTATCGTCACCATAATACTTGGGGTGATCATAATGGAGCAGGACACTTACGGAGCTTTCTTATCAAGACCTCTCAATCGTTTCCCTTTCAAGCAGGACGGCTTCAATTGGGAACTTGGGAACAAATAATTTTTTGTGAATGTGATGAAAAAGCGCGTACAAGATCAATTTTTTGTACCGTTATAGGTGAATAAAGCATCAAATACGTTTAGCTTTCTATTTTGCAGAACAATTCATGAATTAATTCTTTTTTCGTTTTGTTTTTACCTCACACCATCGAGATTTTTAAAATAATGAAGGTGAAAAAATAGGAAAAAAAAGATATGACATTTATTTTTTAAATCGAGAAATTAATTCGTTTAAAACTTCCCGATACAAATCTTTATAAACGGTCGACTTCAATTTCTCTTCAATCATTAAAATACAATCATTTAATTTTGCTTTATAATCTTCTATCTTTCCGAAAAAGTCTTCTTTTGAACTAATTTGATAGCTTAAATTTTGTAGAAACTTATCGTGTTTATCAATCAATGCTAATCCTTCTTTATGGGGATAGTTATTGTTAAATAAATCGAAGGAAACGTTATTAAACGCGAATGTCATGTAGATAACATTGTAATCTCCAGATAGTTATGGGGCAGTTCTTCATGAGTTAGAAACTAGTAAAAAATTGGAGAAAATTTAATTGAAAATCTTAGGGACTTTTTTGAACCTAAAAGGTTAAAAATAAGTTTTTTTTTGAGTTTTATGAAACAATATAATTACCACTATATATCAGAAAATTACTACAGATTGGATACAAAAGGAATGAATATTTTACATAAAAATCTTGTTGCTAAGAAAGTAATGATCTCTGGTCTTGATAATGCCGGAAAAACTTCCATTTTAACGGCATTAGATAAAAAATTTGATTTTGAAAAAGAAGTGGAAGAATTAAAACCCACCATCAAGGTTCAATATTCTCGCACCATTTTTTTGGGGTATTTAGCGAGCTTTTGGGATATGGGAGGGCAATCGATTTATCGCAACTTATATACTTCTAATAAAGACATATTTTTCGGAGAAACGGATTTATTAGTGTACGTGATTGATATTCAAGATAGAGAGAAATTTTCCTCTTCTTTAGAATATTTGGACATGATCTTATCATATTTTTCGGAAAGAAAAATGAAAGTTCCTATAATCGTGACTTTCCATAAGTATGATCCAACAGTTAGAAAATATGAGGAAATTAATCAAGATGTTTACAAATTAACCGATCTGATTAAAGAAAAACATGCTTCCTCCTTTTCTTTAGTATTTCAACAAACTTCCATTTATGATATCATTTCTATTGTCCAATTAATCTCTTACGGACTTTCAACTTTCAATAATAACTTTTTAGAATTATCTGTATTGATCAAGAAATTTTTACTCGATTTTGATTGCACCTCCTTAGTATTATTCGATGAAAGAGGGATTATTATCAGTGAGTTTTACGATGCAGGGTTAAATCCTAAAAATTACTTGGAACTCTTGAGTACTATAAAAGACCATCTTTTTATTTTGAGAAGGATAGAAGAAGAATCCTACATGAATTATTATAATTTCGTTAATGAACAAAACAATCTTATTTCATATCTTCACCAAGTGAAATGTAAGGATCAAAAGTTTTTCCTATCTTTAGTCTTGAAAGAGAAATCGAAAGAGAGAATCTTGGATAATTTGCCAGATCTAATCGATCAGTGCTTGAAAGTCTTAAATGGCCTATTGCCCTGAAACTTATACTAACTAATTATTACATATTTTGAAAAATTAAAGAAAAAAGTTCCTTATTATAAATTTTACTTTAACTTGATATTCAAAGAAAGCCTAAAATTTAATCCAAACGAAGTAATTCTCGGGCCATATCGATGAACTTTTCTTTTTTCTCTTGATGCTCCCTAACAAACTTCAAGACTTTTTCCACGCATTCTTTTTTGTGTGTACCACACATTAATTCTCCATTCACGCAATCAATGAAATCCTTATTCAATTTTTCATCGCTTTCCTCAAAGTGATACATCAAGATCTTGTAGATCATGCATTTTTGTGGTTCTCCCCCTAACTCTTGCTGCTCTTTCTTGTTTCTACGCCCTCCCGTGAGAGCTCCCTTGATTTTCTTTTCGATAACTTTTGGATCTTCATCAAATGAAAAACAACTATTTGGATTTCTTTTACTCATCTTGTCAGAACCATCTAATCCCGGGAGTAAGTAATGATAGGTTGAACCCGGAAGGAAAAATTTCTCTTCTGCATAATATCTCCGAGTTAAATCCCGTGTTAACCGAACGTGAGGGTCCTGGTCGATTCCAACCGGAACTACTGTCGGTTGAGCACCTTCTAAGATTTGGGGTAAAAGAATATCTCCCACTTGGATTAAAGCAGCTAAATATAAGCCGAACGTCTTTTCACCATAAATCGCATTCAGCATGTTCTGGGTGACCAATCGACTTACTTTAAAGCATGCATTCTTAACCGCGTCTTCTTGGGATTGTCTCCAAATATAAGACTTTTTTGGAGAGGGATCCAGGCCAAGAGCTAATATATCAGCAACATTATCAATAGCAGTTTCTTCCGCTTCTTCATATGTGATGCCATTATCTTCCCATGATTCAATATCCGCGATGCAATAATAAGCTTTTCCACCCATTTTTTGGAATTCTATGATTTCTAAAGCGGTAGTCATTGTACCTAAATGATAGGGACCTGATGGTTTAATTCCGCTCATGACCGCCCAATTTTTACCCTTTTCTATTGCTTTATAAATATCGTCTAAGGCGCGATGTCCGAAAATAATTTTTCTGCGAATGAATCGATTATTTTTAAATTTCTCTCTTAAAATGTCGGAGAGTTCTTCAATTCCGAACTCTTTAATCAAGCGACTATACTCTTCTTCGAGAATATTATCGGAACTCCACGGATCTAATTTAAAATCATCTGCCATGATAAATATCCATTAAGTTTTAATTAATAAATTAAATATGGTCAAAAAAATTTACTATATTATGATTAAATATACGGAACAACAAATTGAAGCAATACTTGCCCAAATCGATTTTTCAAAATTAGAAGGTAATTTAATACCTATCATTACCCAAGATCATGAAACGGACGAAGTTTTAATGCTAGCCTTTGCAAATAAGGAAGCCTTAAAAAAGTCCTTGGAAACAGGTTATGCTCATTATTATTCGCGATCCCGAAAATCCCTGTGGAAAAAAGGAGAGACTTCGGGGCACGTGCAAAAAATAGAAAAAGTGTTAACAGATTGCGATGCAGATACTATTCTATTCAAAGTACAACAAGTTGGGGCTGCTTGCCATGAGGGATATTATTCTTGCTTTTATAGCGAATTCAAAGAAGGTAATCGGATAACTTTTGCAGAAAAAAAATTTGATCCCAACGAGGTTTATAAAAAATAAATGAGAGAACAAGCTTAATTTACTTCCACAACCTTCTTCACTCTTCAACTAATAATTTTGAAGCACTAGGCTGGAATTATTGAATTTTTTTCTTTGATAATTTTATATCAACCAATCGAATTTTTTTTTCGCAAAAATTTATATTAAGTTTTTAAAAGGACTTTTTTTTTGGAAATTTTATAAGTCATAACAATCATGTTTAAAAATATTAAATGAAGGTTGAATACTGTTTTAGAAAAGCTATTTAGGAGATAAAAAAATGAAAAAAAAAAAAATTAACAAAAAAATGAAAACGGATGAATGGAATGAGAGGAATAGGAATCGCGAAGAAAAGAAAACAAAGGAAGAGGATAATGACTGGAATAAAAAAGATGATGAGGAAAAAGGTGAATATGAAAATGAATTCCATGAAGAATCCTATGATGAATAATCTCGTAGTACTATTTTAGTATTATATAAAGTGACGAGGAAGTGAGAAAAAAAAGACTTATTCAAATAACCCTTAGAAACGAACAAACTGAACTTATCCAATAGGATTTGGAAATTATTAATATTAATCTCAATTTGAAACATACGAATCTCCTTAGAAATAATTCAAATTCGCTCATCATTATATGGCAAAAGAGGATATCTGTAATTGAATAGATTGAAAGACTAAATGAAGTGGAGGGCGTTATTGAATTGGGAATTGTTGATATTTTACCTTTAGAAGCAACAATCCCAGAATTGGCGGAAAATTGTGACGATAAAAAAGATTGAGTTCCCGATAGAATTGCTCAGGAAGGGATAAAAAATTATATCAAAAATGGTTCTAATCCAAGCTTCAATTAATTCCGTATTGCTAAGTGCGTTTATAAAAAATAAATGGAAAAAGAATCCCTTCTTACTCTACCAAGCCTCCTCCTTCTTCTACTAATAATTTAGAAGCAAAATTTTAAAATTATTGATTCATCTCCATGTAACCATGGAGTCGATAGAAGAAAAATCTGAAAAAGATTGGAAGAAAACCCTTACTAAAGAGCAATATCACGTGCTTCGAGAAAAAGGAACAGAAAGACCATTTTCCGGCAAATATTGGGATAATCATGAAGATGGTATATACCGATGTGCGGGATGTGGAAATCCTTTATTTGATTCAGAGACAAAGTTTGAATCTGGAACGGGATGGCCAAGTTTTTATAAACCAATTAATGATAATGCTGTAGAAACTAAAAGAGATTTCAGTCATGGCATGATCCGTAACGAAATATTATGTAGCAAGTGCAAGGGACATTTAGGTCATGTATTTAATGACGGGCCCAAACCAACTGGACAGAGATTCTGCATGAACTCAATTTCCTTAGATTTTAATCCTAAGAAGAAAGAGTAATACGAGAACATCTTAGTTGAACTTTGCGAACTTTTTTTTTGAACCAGAACATTTTACTTGAACTCACCATTTTTCATAAGCCTCATATCAAATACTTCTTAATTTGAGACGGAAAAATATGGAAATCTTTAGCAATCCATCTATTTATTTCTAGCAATCGTAGAAAACGACTTAAAGACATTTCTCACATTTTTTATTGGCATAAATCAAACGAAGATCATAAGGTCTTGTGAATTTCTAAAATAGATGCTAAGTTTTCCAAAAAAAATGCAATTATTTTTTTTACTGTTAACTCATAATTCTGGATGAACAAATTCAAAAACTTAAAGAGGTATCTTAAACATTACAAAACGGATAACTATGGATTTTTGGAAATATTACGATGTTACGCACAAGGAGCATCTCATATGCAATCCTATGAGCATCGAAAAATTAAACGAGCTTATCACCCTCTTGGCGTTAAGATCAGGTTCAAAAGTGTTAGAAATTGCCACCGGTAAAGGAGAGTTTCTGATTCTGCTCGTCGAAAAGTATAATGTATCCGCAATAGGTGTTGATATCTCGCCCTACCATCTCGGTGATGCTAAAAGAAAAGCGAAAGAACGTGCCCCGAATGCCGATTTAACACTAATTGAAATGGATGGTGCCAATTATAAGCCCGATACACCAGAGAGCTTTGACCTCACATGTTGTTTAGGTGCCAGTTGGATTTATAACGGACATGAGGGTACACTTAAGTATTTGATGAGCCAAACAAAGCGTAACGGACTCGTCATTGTGGGAGAACCATTTTGGAACAGCAAGCCTCCAAAAGAGTATTTCGATCTCTCGGAAATGAAATATGAAATGTTCAGCAATCATGTTGGGAACGTGCAAATTGGAGAGAATCTCGGTCTAAAACTGCTATACACTTTCGTGAGCACCCATGATGAGTGGGATAGATATCTCGGGCTTCAGTGGTATGCAATGGACAAGTATGCTCAGGAATATCCAGAAGATCCCGACCTTCCCGAGTTTTTGGCCAAATTAAATAAAGAGAAAAAATTATATTTGAAATGGGAGCGGGAGGCATTTGGGTGGGCTATTTATGTGTTTAGAAAGACGTGTCATTGACCAATTGTTTCCAAGATGAAATCCTGTATTCCATCCAATATTCGATTTGGAAACAAAATTTGAATCTGGTACGGGATGGCCCAGTTTTTATGCTCCTCTTAGCGATGAGAGCGTTGAGATAAATAAAGATTATAGTCATGGAATGATTCGAAATGAAATATTGTGTAAAAAATGCAAGGGATATCTTGGACACGTTTTTAATGATGGTCCCAAACCCACGGGGTAAAGATATTGCACGAACTCGATTTCCTCAGATTTTAATCCTAAGAAGAAAGAGTCTGAAGAATAAGGTAGATATGATTTTTAAAATATAATCTTAATTTTCTTATTCTATTTTATTTTCTATTAAAAGGAATCTAAATTTATTTTAGAAAACTATTTTTTTTGAACAATGCCAAGGTTTACAATTGTTCTTTTAAGTTACTTATTCTCTTTGTATAATTTTGGTAAAAAGTTTGTAAATTGTCTTATCTCTTCTATATTATGCTTACATAATGCCTCTATTAATGATTTTGGAGTTTTGGCAGGTAATCGAAAAGTTGTTCGTAATTTTGTTCTATTTTCAATTTGTTCATATTCATGTAAAAGCCAGCTCATGGGCTTATCCTCTCGATTCAGTCTATTCCCTAAAAGAGCATGGCTATACTCTATTGGTATTGGTGAGGAACTAGGATCTTCCCATCGAATTCTCAACATGGTAGGGAGTCCAATATTTTCGACGATACGTTGAATGGCTCCAACATGACCTTTTTTAGGGGATACTTCCCACTCAAAGGATTTATGATCTTCTGGGTGCCATAATTGATAGCGGACGCTAGAGTCAATATTATCCCACCACCAATCAATCATCTCTGGTGTGACTGTGGGAAGTTCATAATCAACTACTAAATCTATAGCTTTACCCTTCGACCTTTTAAAAATTTGGTCCATTAGTTCATTTGATTCAATCTTTTTAGCATTTTTAGAGACGTATATAAGCCCTCCTTTTTTTTTATCTTCTCTTAACTTCATTCCGAAAACATTATTTACTAATGACATCCATGATGATAGTTATATAATAACATTGCTCCTTTAAAATATTCCTTCTTTTGATTGACAAGATTTGGACTAACTTTCAGAGTTCTCGTTAATAAATTTCATGATTTCGTCCAATAAGTCATCTTAAATCTTCAGTGATCCCAAAAACAAGACCATAATCGTGAAGTAAAAATGTGGGACTGCTGGTCTTGGTAGCTAAAAGCTCAGCATGTTTGAATGGAACGATGGGATCATTTTTATCATGAATTACCAGACACGGAATTCTGTTTCTTTTAAGAGCCGCCTGATACTCGGCTAAATTTAGCGCCAAGCATTTGTAAAATGAAGGAGTCGAGTGTGGATTTTCCATTCCTATCGGGTGTTTTGGCATTATTGCCAGTATTATCTATGGTTTGGTTAAGGGGATATATAAAATAAGGTCTAATGATAAAAGTATATAGTACATGGGCGTACTATTAGGATAAATATTTAAATTAAGTCTGGGAATCTGGCTATCATTTTTTACAATCCTTTGAAAAAGCATTTTTGAGGGTTCTATCGAGATTGCTTGAATCCCAAAAGGAGATAATTCCAATCGCAGACAATTTTTAATAAAATTGCGGATGATATTTTTTAAGGTAAAAATTTTTAAATATTTTAAATTGTTTTTAAAATATGGAAAAGAGATTCGAATATATTATTGAAAGTATTTGGATTTTAGAAATTAAATCTGGTATCTGTCTTTTTGAAGAAATTTATAAGGATTTAACCAAAGATAATATAGATTCAAATTTAGTATTTAGTTTTCTTTCAGCTTTGTTGAGTTTTGCTGGAGAAGTATTTACTGATAAAATAAAGCACATTGCTTTATTAAATCACAAAATATTCTTTGATTTTTCTAAGTATATACTTATTGTGGTTGCTATAAATGATGAATTTCAAATAAATGAAATGCAAATAAGGAAATTTATTAAAATATTAAATGAAAAATTTAGCAATAAATTTCAATCTGTATTAGATTTCGAAAGTTGGAATGGTGATACTAATCAATTTAATGAGTTTTCTGAAGATTTGAGAAAAATTATGAAAAAAGATCCTTATAATGTTAAAATTATACAATCTTTAGATCCAAATCAAAGATATAATAAAATGAATGAACAACTAGAACATTTAACTAATAAATATATAAAACATAAAGAAAAATTAGAAAAATTTTACCAAAAAAAAATAAAAAATCAAGAAGGTTGATTGATACCTAATCATGAGCTTCTCTAAATAAAATGTGAGAAAATTAATTTACTGCTTCACAATAGTGTGTTTTCATATCCGCTTTTATAGGGATCTGACCATAGATGAATAATATCTCTAAAGGTTTAAAGAATTACTCTTTCCAGAAGGAATAGCTTCAATCCTTCTAAAGGGAAAATTTAGTATTAAAGTTTGACCCAAATACAATAGAATCTGGATGACAACAAAATCCGCAAAATTCATTTAAAATGATTTAATAATACCATGTAGTTTCCCAACATCATCACCTAACACATTACATTAATGAAGTTCATTTTTTCCAAAATAAAAGCATTCAGATTAAAAGTCTGCTTCTTTCTTCGCAATCGGTCAAGATTTGATGAATAAAAAAAGAGCAGCAAATGCAAGGGACATTTGGGCCATGTGTTCAAACCAGACAGAGATTCTGTATGAACTCAATTTCTCTAGATTGTTAAACCTAAGAAGAAAGAGTCGGAAGAATAATGTAAAAACTATTATTAAAAATATATTTTTAATTTTTTTAATTTATATTTTATTTTACAGTGAAGGGAATTTTAATTGGCTTAAGATAACTTTTTTTTCGAACAATGCCCAGGTTCATGATGGTTCTTTTAATTTACTTATTCTCTTCATATAACTTTGGTAAAAAATTTGTAAATTGACTTATTTCTTCTATATTATGCTTGCGTAATGCCTCTATAAATGATTTTGGAGTTTTGGCAGGTAATCGAAAAGTTGTTCGTAATTTTGTTCTATTTTCAATTTGTTCATATTCATGTAAAAGCCAGCTCATGGGCTTATCCTCTCGATTCAGTCTATTCCCTAAAAGAGCATGGCTATACTCTATTGGTATTGGTGAGGAACTAGGATCTTCCCATCGAATTCTCAACATGGTAGGGAGTCCAATATTTTCGACGATACGTTGAATGGCTCCAACATGACCTTTTTTAGGGGATACTTCCCACTCAAAGGATTTATGATCTTCTGGGTGCCATAATTGATAGCGGACGCTAGAGTCAATATTATCCCACCACCAATCAATCATCTCTGGTGTGACTGTGGGAAGTTCATAATCAACTACTAAATCTATAGCTTTACCCTTCGACCTTTTAAAAATTTGGTCCATTAGTTCATTTGATTCAATCTTTTTAGCATTTTTAGAGACGTATATAAGCCCTCCTTTTTTTTTATCTTCTCTTAACTTCATTCCGAAAACATTATTTACTAATGACATCCATGATGATAGTTATATAATAACATTGCTCCTTTAAAATATTCCTTCTTTTGATTGACAAGATTTGGACTAACTTTCAGAGTTCTCGTTAATAAATTTCATGATTTCGTCCAATAAGTCATCTTAAATCTTCAGTGATCCCAAAAACAAGACCATAATCGTGAAGTAAAAATGTGGGACTGCTGGTCTTGGTAGCTAAAAGCTCAGCATGTTTGAATGGAACGATGGGATCATTTTTATCATGAATTACCAGACACGGAATTCTGTTTCTTTTAAGAGCCGCCTGATACTCGGCTAAATTTAGCGCCAAGCATTTGTAAAATGAAGGAGTCGAGTGTGGATTTTCCATTCCTATCGGGTGTTTTGGCATTATTGCCAGTATTATCTATGGTTTGGTTAAGGGGATATATAAAATAAGGTCTAATGATAAAAGTATATAGTACATGGGCGTACTATTAGGATAAATATTTAAATTAAGTCTGGGAATCTGGCTATCATTTTTTACAATCCTTTGAAAAAGCATTTTTGAGGGTTCTATCGAGATTGCTTGAATCCCAAAAGGAGATAATTCCAATCGCAGACAATTTTTAATAAAATTGCGGATGATATTTTTTAAGGTAAAAATTTTTAAATATTTTAAATTGTTTTTAAAATATGGAAAAGAGATTCGAATATATTATTGAAAGTATTTGGATTTTAGAAATTAAATCTGGTATCTGTCTTTTTGAAGAAATTTATAAGGATTTAACCAAAGATAATATAGATTCAAATTTAGTATTTAGTTTTCTTTCAGCTTTGTTGAGTTTTGCTGGAGAAGTATTTACTGATAAAATAAAGCACATTGCTTTATTAAATCACAAAATATTCTTTGATTTTTCTAAGTATATACTTATTGTGGTTGCTATAAATGATGAATTTCAAATAAATGAAATGCAAATAAGGAAATTTATTAAAATATTAAATGAAAAATTTAGCAATAAATTTCAATCTGTATTAGATTTCGAAAGTTGGAATGGTGATACTAATCAATTTAATGAGTTTTCTGAAGATTTGAGAAAAATTATGAAAAAAGATCCTTATAATGTTAAAATTATACAATCTTTAGATCCAAATCAAAGATATAATAAAATGAATGAACAACTAGAACATTTAACTAATAAATATATAAAACATAAAGAAAAATTAGAAAAATTTTACCAAAAAAAAATAAAAAATCAAGAAGGTTGATTGATACCTAATCATGAGCTTCTCTAAATAAAATGTGAGAAAATTAATTTACTGCTTCACAATAGTGTGTTTTCATATCCGCTTTTATAGGGATCTGACCATAGATGAATAATATCTCTAAAGGTTTAAAGAATTACTCTTTCCAGAAGGAATAGCTTCAATCCTTCTAAAGGGAAAATTTAGTATTAAAGTTTGACCCAAATACAATAGAATCTGGATGACAACAAAATCCGCAAAATTCATTTAAAATGATTTAATAATACCATGTAGTTTCCCAACATCATCACCTAACACATTACATTAATGAAGTTCATTTTTTCCAAAATAAAAGCATTCAGATTAAAAGTCTGCTTCTTTCTCCGCAATCGGTTAAGATTTGATGAGTAAATAAAGATGCCCCTAGCTCTCAGATATGAAGGGAGGAAGTAGGGTCGTACCCCTATAAAAAGGCATGTTTGGAACTCTAATATGTTATAACCATCATATTTAAAAATATTAAAATAACATTGATAGCAGTTTAAGAAAATATATTTACGAGATAAAGTTATGGGGAAAAAAAAAATTAATAAAAAAATGAAAACAGATAGATGGAATGAAAGGAGCAGGAATAGTGAAGAAAAGAAAACAAAAGAAGAGGACAATGACTGGAATAAAAAACAAGATGAGGAAAGAGGCGAATATGAAAATGAATTCCATGAAGAAAATTATGATA
>CAYLZE010000118.1:8136-15091 GCA_964388035.1 uncultured archaeon | reverse complement strand
CTTTCTTTTTTCGCACGACTCCGACTAAGTCCCGAATCATTAGAATGATCCAAAGGAAAACTAAAACGACATATACCCCCAAAGGATCGAAGCCTAGTAGCCAGAGATAATTGACGGGAAGCGTGGCAACAATGTAAGCTAAATATCCGTACTTTTCATTTCTTTGAAATAAATCAAAGAAAAGGAAAACTGCCCATATGATAAAAAAAACGCCTAAAAGTATGATCGAATTTAAATCCAATTCCACTTGGATGTCACTTCGTTTTTTTTGTGATTTAAAATTTAATATTAATATAATTATAAATTTTTATGATGATAAAGATATCTAATCCATTTAAAGAGTGATCATAAAATTAAAATAATCAGGAATGGTCATTGATAGAAAGCAATATAAATGGATATTTAAATCATCCTTAGATTGAAATTCAATATTCAAGGATACTGAATTCTTACCCATGAATTTCTCATGGTATGAGCATATACCATAAATTTAGAACATGATATTGCAAAGAATAAGTTTCCAAAAGAGATTCCTATTAACCTAGTAGAACATAAAATACAATGATTTTATTAAGGGAGATTTTTACATTTCTAAAATCATCGTTTCCACATTTTTGATTAACTGCTCCGCTTTTTCCTCATCATGGGATTCCGCGGAAAGCAAGATTGCATCTCTATTTAGAGCCAATTTAATGCTGCACGTGACATCATCTTCGATTATTAGTAATTCATTGATGATATCTTGATAAGTTAACCCACCTTCATTAGCTTTTTCGATTAATTTGTTATGAATGCTATCAATATCATCTAAAGAGATATTAATGGTCTTGTTAATTTTTTTACCCTTTGGAAATCCTCTAATGAGGGAACTTAAAAGATCGTTCTCCTTTGTCATGATCTCCAATAACTTAAGTAAAACAAAATTACCATCACTAAAAGGAGCAAATTGAGGGAAATAAAACTTCAAGGTAATAGCAGTACCAAAACATGCTCGCTCTTCTCTTATTTGCCGTGAAATCTCTCCGGGATAATTTTTTACTTCTTTTATGGGATATCCCTTATCTTTTATGAAGTCCTTTACAATAGGAGAGGTTGCAGTAGATAGAATGATGGAACTAGATTTGGAATTTTTTATTTTTTCATCATAAGTGATAAAAAGCATTATCAAATCGTCGTAGCTTATTTCTAACCCATTTTCATCCAGTACAAGTATGCGGGAACCATCTACATCAAAACAAACTCCCATGTGGCTATGAGATGCTTTAACGATATCTGCCGTGTTTCTTATTGTCTTTATGCTAGGAATAGCTTGATCAGAGCGTTTTTTATAGTGGGTATTCAAAGCAATTATTTCAACGGCCAAATCATTAATTAAAATGGGCGTGATTATTCCAGTCGGACCATATGAGCAATCAACAACTATTTTTAAATTAGCTTTCTTGATCATTTCTTTATTGACAAATTGCTGTAATGATTTTATATAGATCTCATCTGTTTGAGGAATATTAGTGATGTCAGAAATGTCGGTAGGTGCCATTCTTCTTATGCTTTTCGGATAGCTATTATATGCTTCGATTATTCGTTTGATTTCGGGGGGAGCAAATTCAATGCCTCCCGCGTCCACAAAACGAATCCCAACATCAGAACTATATAAATGTCCTCCAGAAAAATAAATGCCCCCGCTTGCTCCAAAACGCCTGATGGTGAATTGTAAAAGGGGAAATGTGCATACGGATAAATCTAATAACCTAACTCCCGTAGATACAACTCCTGCTGAATATGCTATTTTCAACATTCGGCAATCATTATGGTAATCTCGTCCCATAACGAGAGATTCATTTTCTTTATACATGCTTCCATGTATCGAGCCTAAGGAACTCGCAATTTCGGGAGTAAATAAGAAATTAGCTTTTCCAATGATCCTTCCGTCTTTCAGTAAATTGGATAAATTCTCAACCATCTTTCAATCAATAATTTTGGAAACTTCTTTTTAAATATAATTAAAGAAAAATAATAAAACTATGCGTAAAGATAATTTTTCCGCGTAATTTTATTAAAATACATTTCTTTCTATAATAAGAAAAAGAATGAATTAATAATAATGCTAATAAACTAAAAGTTTTTCAGAGTGTGAGCATTGCAAAATGAAATTAAATCAAAAAACTAGAATAAAATATGAACTGGCTCCCGTCCTTTTTACAACAATGGGAAATATCAATTTTCATGGAGATGTCCATGCTGTAAGACAATTTGTTCAATTAATCAATGATAAATTAGATTTAATCAATTTCCCCGAGCTAGCTGCCCATTCGGGACAAATATATGGTATTAGTTTGATCTTTAACATTGATAATTATCTCTTAGGTCTTTATAGGAAAAATGTATCCTCTCCATCTTTGAATGAAGAATTATATAATTACCTAAAAAAAGAAATCGGAGAGGAAAAATTACATGAATCCATGATTTCTTTCCTAAAAGAATTTCAGCCTCGAGAAATCTATGATAAAAAGATGACCCCGGAAGAATTCATGAATGATGAGACAGATGGATTAGAAAACAAATATCTCATCTTGGATGAATTTATATTATTATGGTTAGAGAATAATAATCCCGCATTTTCTACTTATCATGAATTTATTGATGATGGATATCTGGAAAAAACCACTCAATTTAATGAGATTGTTGATAATGTTGAAGATTTTTTTGAAGATGAGCCGGTATTTGGCCCAAAAAACCAAGATCTTATTGATATGCTAAGAGAACCTGCAGAATTATTTCCACATTCCATTACAAAACAATTAGAGTTCATTCAAAAAACATGGGGTAGCTTACTGGGAGATTTTTTATACCAAATTCTATTGGCGTTAGATTTAATTCGCGAAGAGGAAAAATTCCGTGGATTTGGACCCGGGGAATCCCAAGTTTATCTCTATGATATTTCAGAGGAAGAACACTTTACACCGGATAAATTTTGGATGCCGAAGGTGGTAATGATAGCAAAAAACGCATTAGTCTGGATGGATCAACTTTCTAAACAATATGGAAGGTCAATCAGCAAGCTCCATGAAATTCCCGATGAAGAATTGGATAAATTGCGAAATTGGGGATTTACTGCTCTCTGGTTAATTGGGGTCTGGGATAGAAGTCAAGCTTCTAAGACCATAAAAAGATGGTGTGGAAATCCTGAAGCGGAAGCAAGTGCGTATTCAATTTATGATTATGCAATTTCACCTGATGTTGGTGGTTATAACTCTTACAAGAATCTATGGGAGAGAACTTGGAAGCGAGGAATAAGATTGGCATGCGACATGGTACCTAATCACATGGGAATCGTTTCAGCCTGGTCAATTAGTCATCCGGATTGGTTTGTCTCTCTACCTTATCCTCCTTTTCCTTCCTATAGTTATTCAGGAGCTAACTTATCAGGCAATCCAAATATTGGAATTTTTTTGGAAGATAAATATTTTTCGAGAACAGATGCAGCAGTCACTTTTAAACACGTTGATTTTTATTCGGGGATGACGCGATATATTTATCACGGAAATGATGGAACGCATCTGCCTTGGAATGATACGGCACAATTAAATTATTTAATTCCTGAAGTTCGAGAGGCAGTCATCCGGAAAATTGTGGATGTATCTAAATTATTTCCAATCATTCGATTTGATGCCGCCATGACATTAACTCGAAAGCACTATCAACGACTTTGGTTTCCCGAGCCGGGTACTGGTGGCGCCATTCCCTCGCGAGCAGAACATGGCATTCCTACCGGTGAATTTGTTAAAGCCATGCCCGAAGAATTCTGGCGAGAAGTGGTTGACAGAATTAATAAGGAAAATCCCGATACCTTGTTATTAGCAGAAGCATTTTGGTTATTAGAAGGATATTTCGTACGGACTTTGGGAATGCATCGTGTATATAATTCTGCTTTCATGAACATGCTTCGAGATGAAGATAATGCCAAATACCGGGCTGTTTTAAAAAATACGTTAGAATTTGATCCCCAAATCCTAAAGCGCTTTGTCAATTTCATGAACAATCCGGATGAAGAAACGGCAATTAAACAATTTGGAACGGGGGATAAATATTTTGGAATTTGCACGCTAATGGTAACGATGCCTGGTCTGCCAATGTTTGGACATGGTCAAATTGAAGGTTTTGAGGAAAAATACGGCATGGAATTCCGGCGTGCATATTGGGATGAAAAAGCCGATTGGGGCTTGGTGCACAATCATGAAAGCACAATTTTTCCATTAATGAGAAAAAGATATTTATTTGCAAATGTAGAAAATTTTGTATTATATGATTTCTGGACGGGCAATTTTGTAAATGAGGATGTATTTGCATATTCGAATCGATTTAATGATGAGAAAGCCCTGGTTATATATCATAATAAATTCGCAGAAACACGAGGGTTCATCAAAAATTCCGTGGGGTATAAAGGAAGGGAAGGAGAGGAAGGTCTCATCCAAACTTCTTTAGCAGGAGGATTAAATCTTCCCAATGAAAATTATTGCATTTTTAGGGATTTTAAATCCGGACTGGAATATATCAGAAAAAATAATGAAATTCATGATAAAGGCTTGTATGTAGAACTTTCCGCTTATAAAGTATTTGTATTCATGGATTTTCGAGTAGTAAACGATAATCAATTTTTTCATTTTGCTCAATTACATGAATATTTAAACGGAAGGGGTGTTCCAAATATCGAAGAAACTCTTCAAGAAGTCATTTATCAACCACTACATGATTCTTTTAAGGAAATAATTAATCCCGTTATCTACAAAAACATTATTCAAAATGACGGAAAAATTATTAAATCAAAGGAATTCGCTTCAAAAATTTTATCAATATTCCATGATGTCAAAAATTATTCCAATCAAAATACCTCTGAAGAGGATTTAACACGATTTAAGGATGAAATTGTAGAAAAGCTCAAAGTAATCTTGAATTTAAATGATCTCATTGTTAATATTCCGCTCTCTGATGAAGAAAAGAAGTTTATTAGCCAATACCTTCCACGTTCTATTTTTGAGAAGGCAATTCTCCTCACATGGAGCATATTACATAACTTGGGAAAGCTAATTTCTAAAGATGATTATGAAGCCATAAGCAGGAGTTGGATCGACGAATGGCGCCTAACTAAACTGATCCGACCCGTTTTGGAAACGGTCGATTCGGAAAATAAAGAAAAAATCTGGGAATCTCTTCTCCTCATCAAGTTAATCACGAATTTTCAAAATCTATTCATCAAGGAGAAAATAGATCTTACTTCTTCCAATAAGCTTTTAATATCTCTTTTAAGCAATCCGGAAGTTCAAGAATTCTTGAAAATTAACCGGTATCAGGAAAAGTTATGGTTCAATGCAGAAGCTTTTGATGATCTAATTAAATGGTTATCCATTCTTGCGGTTATTCACGTGCTGATTTTAAATAAAGAAGCGTTATATCATCAACTTAACATGTTCATAAAAATCATGTCATCTTGGAAGTCGGCTGCCAGGCGATCGAGTTATCAAGTAAATAACTTAATAGAACTAGTAAAACAACAACATGAAAGGGATTAAGCAAGCATGAAAATCATATAAATAGAAGATCCCTTATATTTGTTGTCCTAATTCGAGAGTCTTATCCCTAATTTGAATCCCATCGGATATCTTACAATGAGGAGCAATAACAGCTCTTTCAAGCACCACGTTATCTTTTATTTCCACGTTATTACAAATAATCGATTCTTTTACTATGCATCCTGCACCAATACGAACGTCATCCCATATCACGCTCTTCTCAATTACCGAATCTTGATCAATGATCACACGATTTCCAATGCTACTTAGTTCTTTTACCTTGACTCTATTTGCTAATTTCACGAATTCTCCAAAACACGAGGTTTTTTCAATGATTACATCCTGTCCGGAATTTATAATCCCCATCACGAACAATCCATCATATTCCGCACCATTGGGCGTGATGGGCCAGGCATATTTCCTCAATAAATCCCAATTTGCCCATAGATACGCTTGAGAATTGCCCGAGTCAATCCAGTAATAATCCTTGACGAATCCATATAGATCATAATTATTATCTAATAGATAGGGAAAGACCTCACTTCCAAAATCTAATAACCCCGTTTCATGGAGAATATCTCCAATTTTCCTGTTGAAAGCATAAATGCCCGTATTAATGACATTGGTATGAAGAAAAAGATCCGTTCTTTGAGACATGGAACTGAGATATAATTCCATTGGGGCTGGCTTTTCCATGAATAGATAAATTTTACGATCACGGTCCAAAAGTACCACCCCGTATTGAGAGATATGGCTATCCACCGATTTCATTGAAATCGTGCCGATTCCCCCTTTTTCTTTGTGAAAGCTCATGAAATCTTTAATGGGCAAGTTGGTAACGATGTCTGCCATCGAGACGATTACATTCTCAGAATCAAATTTATCCGTGACGAGTCTATACGCATCCGCCGTTCCTTTACTAGCGTTTATCACGCATTCTAACTCTACATCCCCCAACCGGTCAGGGGTCCATGTTTTTTTGATATGCTCCTCTAATTGTTTTCCCATGTATGCAAGGGCAATTATGATGTGTTTTATACCCCCATAAATGAGATGTGCTAGACTATAATCGACCATGGGGACATTGGTAACTTTAACCAGAGGTTTAGGGATTTCTGAAGTTAATGGCATCAATCTTGAACCCTTACCTCCCGCTAATATCATCGCACTCCAGTCTCTGGTCATTTAGAGATCTCCCCTCATTATATTTGTTAAACTTGAATTAAATTCAATTCAGTAATCCGTGTGAAACATGAGTAATTCTTTTTAATATTAATATTGAAATTATCTTTACAGTTTTAAGTTTATTGTCTAGAAATAGAAGATTACGAAAATATTTATCTCCTTAGTTTTAAAATCTTTTCTTATAATTTTGTAAATTCTTTTTT
>CAYLZE010000118.1:0-8036 GCA_964388035.1 uncultured archaeon | reverse complement strand
TCAACGTCTATCTTATCTAAAGCCATGGAAATCTTTTTCAACCCTAAGGCCAAATCATCGATTTGGTTTATGTTCATTTGAGAAAATCTCCGGATATGTTCCTTTGGATGAAATCGAATGTGATAATTTCTCACGGGACTCCCCGTGGTATACCATATCCAATATTTAGTTTTCATTATAATACGATCGCTATCCCCATGAGTCGTCTCGCATAAATGACAGTTATCTCCCATCTCCCTGAATGCTTCTAAATAGCCTTCCAAACGGCTTCCGTGCCCATCCATGTTAAGATCTATGTATACTTGACTATGAATTCTGGGTTGACTGCCTCCGGCTTTCGTCCCGATGTTAAAAAAGGGAGAGATGGGAATATCATAATAATCCCTCTCAATTGCTTCTTGAACACAATAAAGGATGGCTGCTTTCATTGAGGAAATAATCGCAGATAAGACCTCCACTGGTATCAAATGAAAACAAGCTGAGGGATAAAAATCCCGGGAAATAGTGATTAAATTAATACCCCGCGCTAGCTTGAGATGAGAGGGTAATTTTATTTTTATGATATCCTCTGTTTCTTTGTCTATAATCCTGCTCATGGCAGGATACCTGTTAATTAGTGTTATTGCCTTGCAAGTTTTGGGGACCTTCTCTAGTTTATGAGGGATGTCAGTAAAGGGATTATCCACGTGCTTTTCATCTTCAGCGATAATGATCGTGAACCCATCCCCGATTTGTTTTCCATCAATATCATAAATTTTCTTACCCTCGGTCACGGACATGAAAATATCTTTTATTTCAGACAATACCATTTCTGAACATTTACCAGAATCACTTTTCTTTTCTATGAACGTGAATCCTTTGGGACGTTTTCCACGAATGGGACTGAGATAACTATAATGCCCATAGTAACTTTTATGTTCTTTTCTGAGACCGAAATCCTCTCTTTGGATAGACACCGTCGATAAAGGGTCCCATCGCTTCAGGGGAATATCATAAATATCTTTAAAATTGTATTTATTTATGATACCCCATTGCATGAAAGGGATATCCTCAGGATTTAGTGTTTCCATATATAAAACCTCTAAATATATAATACGATTTTAGTTCAAAACATCTAATTTCTTTTTACTATTTAAACCAATATATCATTCATTTAATTTTATTTCTCTAGATTCTATAGAAATTATCCCGGGGATTTTTTTAATTTGATCTTGAATCCTGTGCAATTGCCCTTCTTTCATGTGAACGTAGATCTCGTATAAACATTTATCCGTTTCCCGACATACTCCCGTGGTATAAATGAGCTTTATTTTTTCTTCATGGTTCGAAAATACCTTTGAAATTTGATGTAATACATTTATGTTCATTTGCTCCCCAAATATTATCATTATTTTAGTTATATGATTTTCTTTCGTGGGGATGATTTCAATTTTAATGGTTTCTCCCCGGGCTCGATAAATAATGAAGAAATTTGATTTATTTGGATTTTTTTTCAATTTTTCTTGTATTCGGGAAAGAAAATTGTCCGATAATTGAATATACTTGTTTTTAACAATTTTATCATGGGGTGTGAGCATTCCTTCTGTTTCAATATTTTTCAAACTCAAGCGCTTCTGAAGCTTGTTTACTTCTGTTTTCAGAATTTTAAAATTATGCTTGACACTCTGTTGTTCGGTTTCGGGTGCATTACCTTTATAAAAAGCTTTATAAATTTCCCCGTGGCTTTTTAAAGTATTTACAAAATCATTCAATAAACTTTCATAAAAAGAATAGTCTGGTTCTTCTTCCGATACAATTACCGACGCTAGTACTAATTCCGTCCTGCCTCGCGCCCATTTGGAGTCGATTTTAAATATTCTATTAGCCGTTTTCAGAGTGGTTGAAAAATTATGGACAAAAAAGCCCTCCTCTTCATTATAAATCATCGTTTTCAATTGGTCAACTATCTCCTCATTTAATTCATCCAGGAGGTTTTTGGGTGCGGTAAGATAGATTTCGGAGCCTAAAATCCGGTTGAAATAAGTAATAATTAGCATATCTTGATTATCTTATCTATAGAATTATCTTCTTAAAAAATTTTATATTATACGTTAGATGTCAATGTTTTATTTTATCTTTTCAAAAGCATTCACGAACAGCTTAGAATATGCATATCATTAAAAATAATATTGATTTGAGTTTAAACATGATACCCAATATTAAAGACTGCGAAGCCTAAAAAAGCAGAAATAAGGTAAGGGGTATATTTAAAATTTGTAGGACGAGATTTTTTAATAATCACTTTAAATAATCTCTCTTTCGTAAAAACGATGTATTTAAAATGTAATTATTATTAACTTTATAAATTTAAAATGAATTTATTTCATTCGGTTTTATCATTCATTTATATTTTTTTTATCTTATTTTAATATGAATAAATAAAATTTAAATTAATAAAAATTAAGCATTAACCTATTAACGTGAAAATCATTACTTTTATAAGTAATCCTTAAATATCAACTAAGATTAAACGTGATTGCTTTAAAAATGAAAGAAATATTAACCGGATAAAAAAAAAGATTTAAATATCATATTATAATAATTATCTATATACAAAAAAAATATCAGATAATAGGATTTAAGGCGATTTTAAATGAAAATAGTCACTGTGAATATCCCAGAATCATTTATCGATGCTATAGAGCGTCTCATTGGGGAAAATGGATTGTACCCATCACGTTCTGAGTTAATAAGAGCAGCCGTGAGAGAGTTCCTTTTAAAAGAATTAAAGATGAGCAAGGACTTATCCGTGCGAACTGAACCCAAATTTGAGAAATCGTTAGATGAGGATAAATATGTAAGGATCCCCGTTGATAATGAAGGGGATGATGATTCTATTCGTCAATTTAAAACATATAAGATTATAAAGAGATTAGAATATTAAAAGTAAAAAGAAAAAGGGAGGGTTCTTTTTTTTAAAATTCTTTTTCTATTTTTTTGTTTTTCAATACCCTGTTTAGAATTCAAATGGTAAAAACTATTTTTTTTCTTTTTTCTAACCTAAGATATAACTGAAATTTAATCTAAGGAAGCTTAGAACGATATCATTAAATTTTTATATCCAATGCGTTAATCATAATATAAGAAGGAATTATCTTAAACCGTTATATCTAAGGTGATTAATTATTAGCGATTTTAGTCTTTTTGTTAATTTAATGAAATCTGTGAAAGTAATTTATGAGGATTTCTTTTCAAATAAATTGAATGATTATCAGGAAAGTGTGTTAAATCAAGCTATAAGCATTCTTAAATTAAATACCGTTGGTGAAGTGATAAAAAAAGGGGGAAATATTAAAAATAGTGAACCACAATATCAGAACCTCCTGAAAAGCTTTGAGGAAAAATTAGATCAAGAACCATATAAAAAACAAAAAAATGATTGTAAAGACTTTTTAAAACTGTATTTTAAGACTTTGAAGCAAAAGATCGCAAAAACGGCTTTTGCAACTATACCTGTTAAAGAAATGCCTTTTTCAGATGTAAATTTTATAAATTTACCCAATATTTCCTTGAAAAATGATAAACCAGAATTATTTGACAATCTAATCATGTACTTGGGAGAAATTAAATGTCTCCTTCCACGGGGGATAATTTATGGAAAATTTGAAAGTGCTGATCCGTTATTTGCTCCTGTAATGAAAGATATTGAGCAAATTTCCTCCAATGAACAACCATCAACAGAAAACCCAGAATCAAAACAGCTTGAATATATTGAAACTATTGTTGAAAAATTAGAATCACCTGAATTAAAAGGCTTTTTGATAAACTTTCATGAAAATTTCGAACGAAGGGGAAATCCCTCATGTGATTTCCTAAATCAAAAGAATAATTTACTGGAAGTAATGAGTAAGCTAACCACGAGCATTGATTCCCATCGCAAAGCATCAGATATTGCTATATCAGCTATTGCAATTCCTCAGCCTTCCAAAAAAATGACTTTGATTCTTGTCTTGAATGAATCGCCCGAAGAAAATCGATTTGAAACTTGTTTTGAAGCACTTTTAACCTTCTCTGCCTCTTGTTGCGAGGCATCGAATTATTTAGGGGCAGATTCAGAGCAAGCTGTTAATGGAACAGAGTCTTCCCAACTTTCTGGAGATAACAAATCTGTTATAAGAACACCCGGTGGTCAGGAAATAAATGTATGGACGCAAGAAGAACTAGCTGAAGAAGCAAGTAAGAGAAATCTAAATGCAACCCCTCCCGATGTGGAAGTCTGGACCGAAGCAGAATTAGAAGAACTGGCAAAGAAACGTGGTACGGGTATTCCGGAAGGTATGGACGTGTGGGACGAGGAATCCTTGAAAAAGCTAGCGGAAGAAAGGCAAAAGGGAGGCTTAAATATTCCAAAATGGGAACCAGATGAAAATATGAAAGTATGCGCCCATTGTGGTTATGCTTTACGTCCGTCATGGAAGAAATGCCCCATATGTAATCACCCCGTCGTAGATGAATCAAAGTAAATCCATACCACCTAAGTAATAATAAAGTCTTTTTCGAATCATGCCTTTTTTCTAATAATTAGAATTTTCCCATTCATGAGGGATAAAAAAGTTAGTAAGAACTTGCTACAGTATATCTTTTGCTTTTTAGGAAATAACCTGAACGAAATAGATGATTTGAACATATATTGTTATCCCGAGAACTTTTCCTTCATTCAAGATAAACAATTTTTAAAAAACATGTTTCTCGAACAGGACCAAGATCAATTAACAATTGAAAGAACGAAAAACACGTTATACTGTATCTCTGAACCGAAACCACAAGTACTTAAGGGATTCAACGTGTTCTCCGCTTCAGTTAATCAACAAATCCATATAGGGTTGATATTCGAAAACGATGACAATCCTTTTGATTATAAAGATCTTTTCAAGGATTTATTGAATGAATACCTAAATTGCGAAAAAATCACTAATTTCACTGATGAAATGGAGATTGAAAATCTTTTAATCACGCTTTTTATTGATATTCGAAGACACGGGGATGAAGTGCTCGAAAAGTATCCCAAAATCGCTTTATCTTATAAAACGAACGTGATTAAAGCGTTCTTATTTGGAATTCACAATGCCGGAAAAACTTCTCTCGTTCGGCGAATGAAAACTGGAGAATATACTGATGACTTTTTTACCCCTACAAAGAAATTTAATATAGAGTATATTGAAGATAAGAACGACGGATTATTAACCGTTTGGGATATGCCGGGCCAGCGCTCGTTTCGAAAAAAATGGTTGTTAGGCCTTCAAGATTCAAATATCATCATTTTCATGATCGATGTCGCAAACTCCCAGCGATTTGAAGAATCTAAAGAAGAATTTTGGAATATATTAAATCGATATGAATTAGTGGGAGTCCCCCTCGTTATTTTAGCAAATAAAATTGATTTAATCCCAAAAATCTCAGAGGAAAGTGAAGAGAACATGTTATCCCATTTAAAAAGGGAGATTTTTGAGAAATTCGAATTATCTGCTATTGAAAATAGAGCTTGGAAATTTCTCTTTACTTCCGTCAAAACCAATTATAACATTAAAGAATTTATTGATTATATCTATCAATTCACCGATTAAATCCCCTCTTTTTTTCCCTCGCTCTAATTTAATGCCTATCCAGACAACTGTAGGATACATTAAACTACAATTTTCTTTTAAAAGGTTTAAGGTTAAATATTAAAACTTCCTTTATATAGAATGAGAACTTATATTAATTTAATAAAATAATAATCTCTCTCATTACTCCAACCATGTTTAAAAAACTTAGAAAAGAATTGGAAATAATGGTGGATGATAAAAAGGGACAGTTATTTCTTGGAGATCCTCAAAAAGATTTGCGCTTATTGATGCTTCGTCCCATCGATTTAATTGAATTTTTAGAATTCGCGGGTTCGAATGCAGTAGATATCATTGTGTGGGCGGGAAAAAGCATCGGAAAAAGCTTCATGGAAAAATTTTTTTATGCTAAAGACTGGAAAGATGTGGACCTTTCTACGAAGAAACAAGTACTTTTAGGCGTGTTGGAAGGCTTTGGCCTGTTAGGATTTGGCATTCTGAAAGCTAATGTTAAAGAAGACCACATTTTAATTAGCGTGATACATTCTATCGCAGAAGAAGAAAAAAGTAATGTCATGGCTAAAAATTTATGTTATTTATACCAAGGGTTATTAGGGGGAATTCTGGACATGCTATTAATTGAAAATGAAAGTGAAGAAATCGAATGTATTTTAGTGGGAGCGGACAAATGCACGTTTAAATTCACCTTATTAAACCAAATGTTCGGGGAAGAAGATATCGATGCGGAAAGCCAAGATGAGGCCGTCTCAGAGTTTCTTTCAACTTTATAACCCCTGTTTTTTTATATCCTATAGAGGCCCTATCCAAAAGAAAATCAAGAACCCTCATTTATTTATTTCCATCTCTGTTAAGGAGGGATTCAGAATAATTGATTAATCCCTCCCTTTTGCGCCTCCTAAACTCTTATAATTTCTTCTACTTTCTTAGATTCTCTATTTTAATTTTTCCATGAAAATTATAAAAAAAGAGAATTTCATGCTTTCTTCGTCTTTCATCTAGATCTTTTTTCTCAATTATTAATTTATTATTTTTTCTTAAAAAATAAGCCCGGGTGCTAAGACAAAGAAAAGTATACGATAAAACCGCCATTGACATTATATTACTTAGCAATGAATGGATATCAAACAAACTAATTAAAATAATAGCCATCAAAAAAGTCCCATAATGTTTCCCAAGTGGATCATATAGCATGATCCTTTTTTTCCTTGAAGTCAGAAAAAATTGTAATAGCATGAGTATTAACAACAATAAAATCCATGAGGGATAACTACCCTTTAAGACAAATGCAAATATTGAGAAAAAAATTAAGAAAAAATCTCCAAAAACGTCTAAATAACCACCCAATTTAGAGCATTGGTGTAGCTTACGGGCACAATACCCATCAAAAAAATCGGAAAGAGTAGAGAAAATATAAAGAAAAATAGAAATAATTTGAATGTCAAATAATAAGAAAAAAAATAGAAACGGCACGCACGCGATTCTAAATAGACTCAATATATTGGGTAGCATTCCAAATATCCAAGAGGTCTCAGTTCGTTTTATCATTTTACCATGCAATACTCCATGAATTAGATTTGAAGGTTTCTTCCTGCCTCACGACTCAAATCGGTGGGAACTCCTGGATTAGGAACCATGTTATAATAAAGGAGAGACTCTATCACTACTCCATTGACTTGTTCGACGGCATTTTTCATTATTTCAGGAACCGCATTCGAGCCGCCTGCTGTCACTATGAGCACGACCTTTTTATGTTTTAAATTGCCTATTCTGTTCAAATAATCTAATACCGATTGGTGAGGCTTCCCACCGTATGTGGGCGTTCCTAATACCAAAATATCATATTGAGATAATGAGGTTGGCGTCTGGGAACTGGCGGTAGTTACTTGTATGCTCCACCCACTCTCTTCTAATCCCTCTATAAAGGCATAGGTCACATCTCTCTGAAAACTGCTCACGCCTGGACGATAGACCACAAAAGCTTTACCTTTAATACCACCGGGATTAATGGTTTCGATATCATTAATTATCTCGCTATTAACCGTATTTAACATGTAAGGCACAGCTATCATGGCTATGACAATTCCAGTAATCATCAAAATACAGCAAAACGAACAACAAGATACCCCAACCTTTTTACGCCGAGAATAAGAATTGAATTTCGCTTTAATTTTTGACATGATTACTTGCTTATTTTTTTTAATTTTAGCAAATTTGTACTAAATTGTTATAGTTTAGTAGAATTATTTCCGTCCATATAAAAAACTTCTATAAACCAATTCTTATGTTAGGTTACTAATGTTGTAGCCTAGCTCTTTTTGCCGCGAGTACGTTAATTTAGATTAAGCGATACTCATATCTCTTCATAAAATTGGCCAGATAACCAGAAAGTTATATCATTTAAAAAAGAAGTGTCAAATCGTTCCGAAAAATTAA
>CAYLZE010000117.1:4893-15120 GCA_964388035.1 uncultured archaeon | reverse complement strand
GTTCCCCCGGAACAAATAATAATAAGACCCCCAATTGAAGCATATTCCGTGTTGATTCCCGTGACAGGCGGGTGTTCTTGGAATCGCTGCCGTTTTTGTGGGACCTATGGTGGAGTGTATGGTGTAATTCAAGAATATGCCATTAGACCATTGGAGGATGTATTGAGAGATATAGATAGTTATGCAGAGAGAAATTATCATGGATATCCCGTATTTCTTACAGGAGGAAATCCCACTTCGGCTCCAACAGAATATTTAGTAAAAATTTTAAAGTACGTGAGAGAAAAATTAAAATATGTTCCGAGAATTAGCTGTTATGCAAAAGCATTAGATATATTAAGAAAATCAGATGGGGAGTTGAAATTATTATCCGAAGCTGGACTTAATATCGTATACATGGGCTTGGAAAGTGGCTCTAATAAGATATTACGAATAATGAAGAAAGGAACCAACGCAGAATCTATGATAACGGCAGGAAAGAGAGTATTAAAAGCTGGGATAAAGCTTTCATTATATATTATTTTGGGGTTAGGAAGTTATGAACTTTCTGAAGATCACGTGAAAGAGACGGCAAGGGTATTAACAGAAATTAATCCCACTATTTTCCGATTTAGGACATTGAATATCTTACCTAATACGCCTTTATGGGAAGATTATAAAAGTAAAAAATTCATGTTATTAAAACCAGTTGATTGCTTGAAAGAAGAAAGGGATATTATAGCAAATTTAGGTCCGAACGTTACTTCTCAAGTCTTCAACGATCACGTGTCGAATTATTGCTCTATTGAGTCTTCCAATATCAAGGAAGATAGAGAATCCTTCCTAGAGACTTTAGATTACTATCTTAACGACCCGCGAATCATTAACTTGCCTCGTAAAAACTTAACTCACATGTGAATTGTTTCCTCACAAATAATGGGATTTTATTTTTAATCATTTTTAAAGAATTTGCAGCATTCTAAATTCTAATAAAAAGATTGTTATATTTAAAAAATTTAAAAAAATTTTAATTTTCAATAATTTACAAGTAGATGAATAAGTATTATAGGTGAACTTTAATCATGACTTATAGCTATGCCGTATTAGGAGCCGGAAGACAGGGTACTGCGGCAGCATATGATATGGGTAAATGGGGGGAGGCGGAGAAAATCATTATTGCGGATTTAAATTGGGAAAATGCCAAGTCTGCAACAAAAAGGGTCAATTCATTATTAAATAAACAAATTGCAATCCCTCAGAAAATCAATGTTAAAAATCAAAAAGAAACGACAAAACTTCTTCGAGGAATTGATGCGTTTCTAAGTGCAGTTCCTTATTATAATAATTTCGGATTGACTCAATGTGCCATTGAAGCGGGTGCCTCAATGTGTGATTTGGGGGGAAATACCGATATAGTAAAAGAGCAGCTTAAACGGGATTCTGAAGCTAAAAAAGCGGGAATTAGTATTGTTCCTGATTGCGGACAGGTGCCTGGATTAGGCACAACTCTATGCGTGTATGCGATGAGTTTACTAGATCAGCCTCAAGATGTATTCATGTGGGATGGGGGACTTCCTCAAAACCCCAAGCCACCTTTTAATTATCTTTTAACCTTCAATATTGAAGGATTAACAAACGAATATGCAGAGCCTTCCGTCTTTATTAGAGAAGGAAAACTCGTGGAAGTTCAACCCATGGAAGAATTGGAGGAAGTAGAATTCCCCGAACCAGTTGGTAAATTAGAAGCGTTCACTACAGGAGGGGGAACATCCACTGCTCCTTGGACCTTTGAAGGGAAATTAAAAACGTATCAAAACAAAACTGTGAGATACCCCGGCCATTTTAGCCAATTAAAAGCATACTGGGATTTAGGATTATGGGATCTCACTCCCTTAAAAATAGGAGATAAAGAAATCGTTCCAAGAGATGTATTTCATGCACTTTTCGAACCAAAAGTGGTGATTCCGGGAGAAAAAGATCTAGTCGTCATTAAAATAAAATGTACCGGTAAGAAGAACGGTAAAGAAATGGCGGTAGTTGTAAATTTAATGGATTTTTATGATGATTCCACGGGTTTCACTGCCATGGAAAGGACTACGGGATGGGACGCTGCGATTGTAGCAGAAATGATGGCACAAAATAAAATACCGAAAGGTGCAATCCCAGTTGAAAAAGCCGTACCAGGAACATACTTTGTAGAGGAATTGAAGAAGAGGGGCATTGAAGTCTCATCAGAGTTCAAATAATTAACTGAAACGTGATTTTGGAAAAATCGTAAATTTTATTAATGGGCTTATCTTATAATTATGAATTCATAACTATATTTTAATTCTTATTATTAATCTCTATTATTTATATTTTAAATAAAAACGGTGATCATGCGTTGTCAGATAAATTTAGAAAAAAATTTCACCATGAAGAGCTTATTGCGACATTTGATGATATTTTAATTTTTCCCAATTACACATACTTCAACCCTAATGATGTTGATATCTCATCTAAATTAGGTAAATATACTTTAAATATTCCAATCTTATCCGCAGCAATGGATTCGGTAACCGAGGAACTCATGGCGATCAGAATGGCTCTATTGGGGGGTCTGGGAGTGATTCATCGTAATTGTTCCTTTGATCGCCAATTAGAAATGGTTAAAATGGTAAAAAGAGCACGCTCATTTGTAATCGAGGATGTAGCCACAATAAATCTGGAGGAGCCTATTGTTAAGGCAAAATACATTATGGAGACGTACGGAATCAGTGGGCTTGTGGTTATAAATAATGATAATAGAGTGTGTGGAATCTGTACTAGAAGAGACATCCCTTTCATGGATAGTAACCTTAAAAATGGAAGGGTTAAAGATTTCATGACGAAAGAGGTAATTTCAATATTACCTGGTGCTTCTCGTGAAGAAGCTTTAGATATATTATTTCAAAATCGCGTCGAAAAACTACCTATTATTAATAAAGAAGGCTACTTAAAGGGATTAATTACCAAAAAAGATTTAACTCCTGACTTTCCTTTAGCTTCAAAAGATGAAGAAGGTCACCTATTATGTGCATTAGCATTATCTCCTAAATTTCCCGAATCTTTGGAAGCGCAGAATAAATTAAAAGAAATTGATAAGTACGTTGATTTTTTCTTTATAGACGTGGCAGATTTTTTCAAGGAACAAGACATTAAAGGAACTGAGAAACTAATGAATCTTTTAGAATCCGATTTCGTATTGGGAAATATTGGTACTTATAAAGCAGCAGAACATTTAATAACTAAATGCGATTTCATTGAGAAAAAATTCGTGGGATTAAAAGTGGGTATGGGTTCGGGGTCCATCTGTACTACATCAATACAGACCGGAGTTGGAGCTCCTACGCTCTTTGCTACATCCCAAGTTGCAGATGCGATTCATGATTATAATCCGAATATGACTTTGATTGCTGATGGAGGATTCAAAAATCCCGGTGATTTACCAAAAGCAATTACAGCTGGTGCCGATCTCATCATGTCAGGACACTTTTTTGCGGGTTGTACAGAGAGTCCGGGATATGTGGATACTATTCAAGGCAGAAAAGTAAAAATATATCGTGGTATGGGAAGCAAAGAAGCTCGCACTTCTGGATACGTGGCCGATAGATATATCGAAGGGTCAAAAATGCTCCCTGAAGGAGTATCTGATTACGTTCCATTCGTCGGCGATGTTTCTGGTGTCATGTTATCTTTAAAGGAAGGTTTAATGAATGGTATGATTTATGCAGGGGCAAAAACTATTGAAGAAATGAAGAATGCTGATATTGGATTTATTTCCGTGGTAGGATATAATGAAGAAAAACCGCATGATCTTGTAAGAGATTAATAATCGTTGTCTTAATTCCATGCCAGAAATAAAAATTTCTATTTCATTTTAAATTCGCTTTTAGAATCATTAAAAATCTTCTTCGTGGTTATTAAATAGCAATTAAGAATCTTTTTACTATATCTAAATTTATTATTTCTTGTATAAATTGGATGCTAATCTACTATTAATTTATCTTATCAAAGAGGTTGAACATGAAAAAAATAGAGAGAGCTATTATTAGCGTGTATGATAAGACGGGCGTGATAGATCTTGCCAAATCACTCGTGGAGGAATTTAGAATAGAATTACTTTCTACCGGTGGTACGGGAAATATATTAGAAAAAAATGGGATTCCTTATATCAAAATCTCGGAATATACTCGATCTCCTGAAATGTTTGATGGAAGAGTTAAAACATTACATCCTAAAATTGAAGGTGGGATATTATATCGCAGAAATTTAGAAAAGGATCTCAAGGATGCTGCAACTTTTAATATACCCCCCATTGATATGGTTGTATGCAATCTTTATCCCTTTAAGGAAGTAATAGCACGCCCGAATATAAGACTTGAGGATGCACTGGAAATGATAGATATCGGGGGTCCTACCATGATTAGAGCTGCAGCTAAAAATTATCCTAATGTGGTAGTTGTTCCCAATAGCAAGCATTATTCGATTATTATAGAAGAATTGAGACAAAACGCAGGAAAAGTCTCTGATAAATTAAGAGCCGATTTAGCCATTGAAGTTTTTGCCCTCATGACTGATTATAACGCAGCAATTGCGAATTATCTTAAAACTTATTATTATCCCGCAGAAAAATTTGGAAATTACATTATCAAAACCTATCAGAAAATTGCGGATACAAGATATGGAGAAAATTGGGATCAACAAGCTGCAATTTACCGCGATTTATCCGCAAAATATGGATTGTATGATTTTGTAAAATTAAATGGAAAAGAGATTTCCTATAATAATTATTTGGATATAGATTCTTGTATTCAAATTTTAATAGATTTTGATAGCAATCAGCAAACATGTGCTATCTTGAAACATACCTCTCCAAACGGGATTGCAACTGATAATACTAGTCAATTAACGGCGATGAAAAAAGCTTTCAGTACAGATCCTTTATCTGCATTTGGGGGAATTTGGGGATTTAATAAAATGCTTACAGAAGAAGTTGCAGACTTCATCGTTAACCAAGAAAATATCTTTTTAGAGGTGATCATGGCACCTTCTTTTGAGAAAAACGCATTGGAAATTCTTCGTACTAAAAAAAATCTAATAGTTCTAGAATTTGGTGATTTTCTATCTAAAAAAGAAGAAATATATAAAGATTTAGAGTTGAAAAGCGTGCTTGGAGGAGTTCTTCTACAAGAATATGATAGTAAGCCGGTCATTAAAGAGTGGAATGTTGTAAGCAATAGAAATGTGAATGAAGAAGAAAAAGAAGCATTAATTTTTGCTTATAAAGTATCAAAATGGGCAAAATCAAATTCTGCGGCCTTCGTACAAACTTATAATACAGGGATCTATACCATCGGAATAGGCGCCGGGCAACAGAGCCGCGTTCACGTGGTTAAATTAGCTATTCAGAAAGCGAAAGAATTTGGGCATGAAGATGCCCTGAAAAATTCTTTAATGGGAACTGATTCCTTTTTTCCCTTTCCAGATGGATTAGAAGCTGCAGTACAAGCGGGGGCAAAAGCAATTATCAATCCTGGAGGATCAATCAGGGATGATCTGATTATCAAGAAGGCAAATGAATTGAATTGTGCTTTAGTATTTTGTAAAAAAAGAGTTTTCAGGCATTAGTCATTGATTATACAACCCTTTTAATTTACTTTATTTTGACAATACCTACAAACTCATATCTTAAAAATTACTTTTTAAATTTAAATTCTCTTGTTAAAATTTTTACAATATCACTGAATTGGTACAATGACATTATCAAATCATGTTTTGGGAAATTTTTTCTTTCAACTAAAAAAAGTTTATAAATTAATGTGAATAATAAGATTTAGAAAGTAGTAAATAAAATTTCATTTCATTTAGTCCATACTTTTATTGGTTACCCCCTTAAATTCAATTTATAAAGGTACGTTTTGACAATGGATTTCTTTCTCAAAAATTTAGAAGAGACTCTTGATGTAATTAATAAATTAATCGATAATTCAGTTTTTGTAGTAAATACAAAACGAATAAGGAGATGTAATAATGTTAAATCAAGCAATCGTTCAAAAATTAATTTCATTTGGAGAGCTCTGAAGTATCTTGAAGCTGAAGGCATATTAGAAAAAAATGGAACCCACTCACCCATGAATTACAAAATTAACAGGTTGGATAAAATTGATGTTCCAAAATATCTAGATGACATTAAAAATAAAAAAATTCCTCCCGATTAATTCCAATATAGAGAAGACTTACTGTCTTATTATTCCATGTATAATTCGTCTAAAAGCGCGTTATACTTCTCTTTTAAATCCTTATCTCCGGGATTAGTAATCAATCTTTTTTGATAAAATATGACATTCGCATATTTAAGTTCTATATTGTTAAATATTTTCACCCATAACGTGAAATCATCCATTAAATCTCTTACATCGGCATCCTCTTTAAAGACCTTAATCTCTTTCTTTTCTTCAACGGAAGAAAAGGAACGCATTCTTTTTAGAGTCATGCCTTGAGCTTTTAATAATTTTTTTGATGCATTATTAATGAAAGAATCCAAATTATTTCTCCACCTTATTACTTTTTCATTCATTCCATCAATAATGTCTTGAATTTTCTTAATTTCTTGAGGGAAAATGGTCTGATCTTTCTTGATTAATACTCCTTTAATTTTTTCGAACTCTCTGTTAAATATCTGTATATAATTATTCGTGAGTTTTTGAAACTGAAAAAGATAAGAGTTATAATCATTAGCGAATAAAATATCATTACTTGAAAAAGATAACTCTTGTTCATTAAAGTTCCCTTTTAAAAGTTTTTTGCCTTGAAGTCTACCCATCGTGTCTTTTAATATATTTATTTCTTCATCTGAAAGTTCTTTCCCCGGAAAAAGGTCGCGGAAAGAGAAAAGGAAATTATTTTCTATCATCAATTTTTCTATTCCTCGTTCCGTGAAATATATTTCTTCATCCTCACCTTTTGAAAAGATTCCTCTTAATCTTTGCTCCTTGATTAATGATTCGATTAATTCTTTTGCGTATTCTGAGCTGATATCGAAATCTTTAAAAGAAATGGAGTTTAAAATCTCAGATTTTTTAATTATATCATCTTTAATTTCGGCCTCGGCCTCTTTAATCTTCCGTTCACTTATGATCAATAAATCTCCCTTTATCAGATATTTGATCTCCAACCCGTCGATAAAGTCTAAGAATTTAGATCGATCCATCCCCGTTTTCTCAAGATATTCGCTGATTTTGATTTGATCCCTATTCTTAATTTCTTGCCCGATAAGCTGCAAATTTTCATCGATTTGATTAGTAAGTTGTCCCTCATTAATATTTAAATCATCAGCTAGCGTTTTAATTCGGATTTTTCTTTCTTCCTCCAAGGAAATAAATTTAATTTCCTGTATTTTCTGATTCAAATATTTTGTATAGTAGAATATTTCCCCCTTTTTATCATAAATTCCGCTTCTTTTATCCACAATGAGATCAAAAATATCTAATAATAATAGAGCCTGAATTCCTAATTTATTAGCAGCACGGGGGAAATCAAAAAACCCGATTAATTTAGAATTATTAATTTCTTGTTCAATTTTCAATTTTCCTAGATTCGTTAACCAGTTAGTACCCTTATGATATTTTGTTAAATAACCTTGTGGTAAATTTTTTATCAAATTAATAAAATCGCTATCTGTCAATTTATTTCTATAGTCTTGAAGATCAATACAACTTACTTTCGGTGCTTCTGAGTTAATTTGTTTCTGTATTCTTCCGAGTGAATAAAGTATATCCTGATCTTTGCCCATGAGTACTTTATCTTTCTTTTCAAGAAGAATTTCTTTAAAAATTTCCATTACATACTTTTTAGGTAGGTAATTGAAATCATTAAAATTTATCATTCCATCATTATAATATGTAGCCGTCAATTCTTTTTTAATAAAATTATGTGGGTAAAAATATCCTAAATCTGAGTAATACCCCTTAATGAAGCTTAATTTGATTAATCTAATAATGAACGATTTTAATTCTTTCGTGTTCTGAATTATTGAGAAAGTATCTAATAATTCCTGCTGAGAAATCTTATTATTTTCTTCAAAAAATTCTAAAAGTTTATTTTTTTCGAATTGTAAAAAAACTGTAATACCTCTCTCTTTATATGGGAAAAAATTGTAAATGATATCATTTTCAATGACGGTCCTTTTAAATTCCGAATAAAATTCTTGGAAATTTCTTCCCTCCTTCTCATTTAGATGGAATTCAATTCTTGACATTAAGAAATAGTTTTCAAGTTGCTTATTTAATTCTTCAGAACTTAATTTATTTAAATCTAATTTGCCTAATAATGGAAAAAATCTATTTATAACTGGAATAAAATTCGTTTGATTACCTAAGCGATTGTCTTTTAAAAATTGAGGGCTTAATTCTTGTAATCTTTTTTTTACAAGCAATAGGTTTTTAAAATTTAATGAAGTGAGTTTTTGTAATAAAGAAAATAAAGCATTAATGTTTTCTAAGTTTGATTCGCTCATGAGAGAATTTATAATAGTTTTTTCATCCAAGAGCTCATTATAAATATCTTTTTTTACCAATTCTCCCAAAAAATAGTGAATGTTAATCCTCACATCTTCTGAAGAGTCATTTAAAAATTTAAATAATAAAGGAAAATATTTCTTGCCTTGTTCTGAATCATGAAGCGAGAAAAACCCAATTATCAATATAGTATTAATTCTTAATTTTTCATTCTTATTTTCTAAAAAGGGAACCACTTTTTGAAGAAGAGCTTCTGAAAGGGTATCCGGATAATTTTCAACAACCAAACTTAAAATGTATGAGATTGGAATCTGTAAGTCTTTTTCTTTAATTAATTCTTCTAATTTGTTTAATTCTTTTACTATTTTTGAGTTATTTTGCTTGTTTATGACTTTTTCTAACTTTTTTATAATTGGGATTAGCGAAGGATATTGTTGAAAATCTTCTAGGTCAAACATTCTCAAGCACTTAATGTCAAAAAACCTTAAGAATTTTTCGAGGATTAATCTCTCTTGGTTAGTCTTGACAAGAGAAAGAATCAGATTTCTTGAATCTATAATCTGGATGAATTTTTGGAGTAATCCATGGTTTTCAATCTCTAATATTTACTTATTCTCTGAACACTATTTCTTTATCGAATTTTACCCTAATTTTCATTTAAAAATTTCCATTGTTAAGATTACTCTCGCTTAAGAATTCAGTAAATATTAAAGGAATACAAAAAACAATTATCTTCAGTTTCTTTAAAACGTTTTAAACGGATTATAACATGAAATACATTAATAAAGATAGGGGTCTGCTGTTTATTTTTTAGTGATTTTTTGCCAAAGTTTTAAAAACTCATTTTATATATATTGTTATAAGAAATGTGTTATTTGCTATAAAAATAAAATACTATAAAACTAATGAGTGATAGGTATGTCGAGTAAAAAATCTAAAAAATCTGGTAAGTATACCGAAGAGATTATACTAAGAAGCTACCCAAAAGTTATCTTTTTCTACCCCCTAATCTTTACTTCGTTAATTCTATGGATCATCGAACTATTCATAACTCCGAATAGCATTTTTGGTTATATCTGGTTCATTGTTTTCTTTGCAAATCTATTTGTCATAGCCTTTGATTTTTCCTCAACTAGGTTTTTTGTACTTCTTTTGGCAATAGTAGTCATCATTTTGCTGGTGGTTTTTCTTGTATTGCCTAATGTTACAATTCCATCAACTCCGGGGATTTCGTTGGATTTAGCCCTTCCTGCAGCTTTTTACTTGTTAATTACTTTAATTTTAGCGATAATCTTAGCTATAGTTATTATCGGAAACTATTTTGACTACTGGAAAATAGAGCGGAATGAAATCTATCATAAGAAGGGCATTTTTGCCTCTGCTGAAAGATTTCCCGCTCAAAATATTCATATCTTAAAAGAAATTCCGGATGTATTCGAGTATTTCAGCTTGAGAGCAGGGTCACTTACCATCGTTTTAGGGAAAGGAAATGTAATAAGTCTAAAAACAGTTCCTAATATCAATAAGAAAGCCGAGGCAATCGATAAACTGCTTTCATATGTGTCAGTTGAGGCAGATGAATTAGATAATAAATAATTTCATAACAAACATCAAGAATGTTAATATAAAACCAATTTTTAAACCATTAATTTTTTTTAATTCCTTTTTACTTCTTCCTTTTTACTTCTTCCTTTTTACTTCTTCCTTTTTA
>CAYLZE010000117.1:0-4793 GCA_964388035.1 uncultured archaeon | reverse complement strand
TAATTCCTTTTTACTTCTTCCTTTTTACTTCTTCCTTTTTACTTCTTCCTTTTTAATGGAAATTGAATTTAACGTTATTGAAATAAGGAAAAAATACGAACCAATTAAAAAAAAGTCGCAGTTTGAATCATTTTATAAGAAAACTGAATGCTTTGGTTTCCCTTATCAGTTATGCCCATATGTCCGGGAAGTAAGTATTTAACATCTAATGATGTGAGCCTTGAAATTGAGTTTATTAATTGGTTTAAGGATCCTCCCGGAAAATCATAACGACCAAAACTTCCCTGAATAAATACCACATCTCCCGGAATTAACATTTTTCTTTCAGGAAAATAATAACAAGCAGAACCAAGAGAATGACCAGGGGTGTATAAAACTTTAAAGCTAAAATTGGGATTACCTTCAAACGCTTCCCCTTCTGTTAGTTCAAACACTTCGAGAGGTTTAATTTGAACGCCAAACATCCGAGCAGTGATCCCTAAATTACCCGGAAATATTTTCTTTTCGTCTCCTTTACTCAATATTTTCGCTGTCTCACCAAAAGCGAATAATTGTGGTTTTGTTGTTAAATGTTCAATCAGAAAGTATAATCCAAGTACGTGATCTACATGTTCATGAGTAAGATACACTTTAGTTATTTTTTCAGGATTTAGATTTAATTTTTTCATACCATTTAATAACCCATTAAAACTTTTTCCATTCCCCGCATCAAATAGAGTTAATTCATCAGTGTCCTCATTACGTATTAAATATTGATTGCAATCTAACATCTGATTTTCACTAAAGAAATAAACGTCTTTTAAAACCTCAGTTCCCTTTTTTATACTACTGCTTTCTGAATTAAACATCATTAGTAAATTTCTTTAACTTTTTATGGGGAAAATGTTCATTTAATTATAATATTTTTCCTTATAAAATCATCGGATTATTTAATTATATAACATGTTTAAAGAAAAATTAGAAAATGGTATTAAAATATGGAGAAATGTTTTTAATCTCAATTTTATTAAATCAATAACTTTGAAATTATTAATTATTTATAAAAAATAATTTATATAAAGTACTGAAGTCAAACTATATATGAACGAGTAGATAATTTTGTAATGATTATAAAATGAATCCAATAAAATTTAAATGGTGTGTGAATGATGGAATCTTTAAAATCAAAAGTGGGATTCGGAATCAAGGTTTGGTTAGAATTTGAGAATAAAAGCATCCTTGGTTCCGGTTGGGCACAACTATTAGAATATTTAGACAAGGATGAAGAGACTTCTCTGACCCATGCTGCCAAAGAATGTAATTATTCATATAAATACGCTTGGAACATATTAAAGAGGATAGAAGAACGGACAGGAATGTCACCTGTAGAAACAGGGAAGGGGGGTCGCGGAGGAGGTGGATACGTGAAATTAAACGAATGGGGTAAATTTTTACTCGAAACGTTCTTAGAATTGAAATCAGAGATTCTTCAATTAGAACAGAAAATTAAAACCCAAAGAAAAATTAATATGAAATAATTATGTTTTTTAGAGAGTTAGTTCAAATAATTTCTCTACTTGAATTTAATGACAAAACATACAAAATAGGATGATTATGGAGAAAGAGCAAAGTGGATACAATCAATTTGCTAATATCAAGATTTCAGAGATAATGATAAAAGATCCTTTTTTTACCACACCCGATGAAAAAATTAGTACTACCGAGCTTCTCATGCTTAAAAAAAATATAAGCGGTCTACCTGTTGTCAAAGATAAGAATAATCCCCAGCTTGTTGGTATTATCACGCAAAGAGATATTCGTTTAGCTCGTCTTGCCATGTCTCTGGATAACCCCTCTACTCTGGTAAAAGATTTAATGACTCCCGAACCAATTGTCATAACTGAAGACAACACGATTAAAGATGCGCTTGAAAAATTTTTTGAATTTAATATTGAAAGATTACCCGTTGTTTCAAACAACCATCAATTAGTCGGATTAATTTTAGAAAGAACCATTTTACATGCTTTACACAAATTAGTAAAGTGAAATTTATAACATAGTATTTTTATTATAATACCATTCGAAAACTAACTTTAATTACGATAATTGTTATAATATTTATAATTACCACGAAAAAATATTCATAATTAAAAGAGAAGTAGAAGTTAATGTCTTTGCCTCCTCCAGGTACTCCAATAATCATTGATATTGGGTCTGCATACATTAAAGTCGGATATGCTGGAGATCCTACCCCGCGTTTTATTTTTCCGTGTATTGTAGGTACGGAGCGATTTAAGGCAGTAATGGTTGACGTAAGCGCAAGAAGCATGTATGTAGGTAATGATGCAGTGAAGATGCGGGGGGTATTAAAAATTTTACACCCAATTGAGCGAGGAATAATTCAAGATTGGGACGCTTTTTATGAACTTCTTAATTACATATTTTATACTTTGTTACGGATTGAAGATCTTTCCCAATATCCCGTAGTATATACGGAATCATTATTTGTACAGAATGATATCAAAGAGTATATCGCAAGAGTATTATTTGAAACACATCGCGTTCATAGTCTTATATTTATACCTACTCCGATATTATCTTTATTTTCTGTTGGATTAACTACCGGATTGGTGATTGAAAGCGGGGATGGAACAACATGGATCGTGCCTATTATAAATGGACACATTATTCAAGAGGCAGTTCAAAGGTTAAATTTAGCTGGCATGGATGTCAATCACAATCTAAAATCTCTATTAATGCGAGAAGGTATCAATATTTCTTCTTCTGCTGTCGATGAAATTATAAGAGAAATTAAGGAAAAAAATTGTTATTTCGTGTTAGATCCTAGCAAGCCACCAAAAACCGACGATGACTATATCTATCGCTTGCCTGATGGTTCAAATTTGAGTATTCCAAGTCATATTATATATGAAGCTCCCGAAGTATTATTTCAACCTAACATGTTGGGATATAACATTCAAAATTTGCCCCAAGCTTCCATATCTAGTATTAAATCGGTTAAAAACGAGGACTGGAATAAGTTAATCTCTCACATTGTCCTATCGGGTGGGAACGTATTATATAGTGGGTTTGAAGAACGATTTAGAACAGAATTTTCCCAATTATTACATCAATTAGGTTCTTTTCCTGCTAAAGCTCCAACATCAAATATCTCTGAATTAACTAAGGATTTAAAAGATGAGATTAACAAGCTTCAAAGTGTTAATTTTATTAAAAAGAAACAAGATAATTGCCCTCATTGTGGCGCGCTATTGGAAATAACTGAAGATTTAGAATTTTGCCCCCATTGCAATGGGAGAATAAAACTTCCGGAAATTAATATTGACCTTGATACCAAAAATTCGGAAGAACCAGAAGAAAGCAAGGAAATTAGATGTCCTTCTTGTAATAAGGAAATCAAGGATTCTTCATCAGCTTTTTGCCCTTACTGTGGAAGCATGCTTAAATCTGAAGGGCAACTGAATTCTGAAGAAAATATCGATCTGAATTTTGCGGGAGAATTTAACGATTATCAAGAACCCTCAGAAGAGTTAATAAAGTTCTTTGTTCCAGATGATCCACAAACTGCTATCTTTACTGGAGCTGCAATTTTAGCTAGCTTACCATCCTTTCAGAGATTATTTATTACTTATCAACAGTTTCTTGAAAACAAGAATGCGTTATATATTGATTTTAGTGAAATTTTTTAATACTCATTAATCAAATAGAAATGGATTACTATTTCTAATTTTATCAAAATTATCTTTTCCCGCTATTACATTTTTTTAAAATACGAGATTCGATAATTTTTAATGTTAATTGAAATTCCTATCTATAAGTGAATTAATTTTAACATCATCATTTGATTCAGAATTGAAACTAAAAAGAATTCAAGGTTTATCCATTTTAATTTTAATGGTAATCATATTCTCTAATTCAATTCCTCTGGTTTTAGCAAAAACTCGTCAGACATATTTATCTGATTTTTTAGTGGAATGCAAAGTAGATGAAAAAGGATTTTCAGATTCAACACAACAGAAAAAAGAAATCTCTTACGAGGCAACTGCGTACGCAGTACAAATGCTCAAGGAAATCGATGTAAATTATAAGGATAAGATTAATGCAACAATATTAGAAGAAACATTAACAACTGCCCTTAAAAAATCGCTGAGACATTCCAATTTATTAGTAAGTGATCTCTATTATTTAGTTAAATCATTGAACGTTTTAGAAATTTCCATTAGTGAGAATGATATTATAATAGTTCAAGACTATTTGGATTCGATTACCATAAAGTCGGGAGGTTTTTCCATGGTGAATTCATCGAGCTCTCCAAATATAATTGCAACTTATTTTGCTTTAGCTTTGCATTCATTAGTAAATAAAAATATAGAAGATAAAGAAACTCATGAAAAGTGGATTTTATCCTGCCAGAATGCTGATGGAGGTTTTGGAGGAACGCGAACTGCATCATCATCCATTATCAGTACCTTTTATGCGGTATCCTCTTTATCCTTATTATATAATCTCAGCAAGTATGAAGAATTAGACAAAACTCCAACTTATCTAAATAAGACTTTCGTAAATGATCGCATAAATGAGCAAAATTATGGTGGATACCTGCCTTATAAAGGAGCTAACTTTGCCCTTCTTAGCAGTACTTATTTTTGTTCTAAAGCCATTTCCATGATAAACGGCAGTAAACTAGATAAGAAAGAAACGAGTACAACGGACTGGGTTTTAAACCAGCAAAATTCTTATGATGGAGGATTCATTGATACCAAGCAAACTTCGGGAAATGCTTTTTCTTCAGT
>CAYLZE010000116.1:0-15309 GCA_964388035.1 uncultured archaeon | reverse complement strand
TTATAAAAAAAAACAAAAATTCATTTAAGAGGGAATGACCAAAATAAAAAAGAAGTATTAATACCCTGCATTTTATATCTTGAAGGGGTTGAATTTTATCACATGTTGGGATATTAATTTAGAATTTAGAGATACATGAATAACTTTTTATCACGCTTTTAGATTAACATTCATGTAATTAAATACATGTAATACCCTTAAATCTCGAAATCTTCTCCTTTTATAATTTTTGTTCAACAAACACTTGTACTTTCAAAAAACGTATCGAAAACAGATATCGAGGGCATTTAATGATTGGCCATGGGAAGTTATTGTTAATCCTCTACTTGCTATAGTAAAGAAACTAAACGAGAGATTTATAATTCCCCATTGGAGGTCATAGTGTGCCAATAAATAATTAAAGTAGAAAACAAAAAGGTTTCGCTCTCCCGAATATGAAAATCCCTTATCTCGTAATTTAAGGAAATGAACTGGGAATGAAATCGCTATGGATGTAGTTAAAGCTTTCCCTCCAATACAGATTAATAAGAATATGAAATAAAGTATTTTCTGGACAAAGATTAGCTTTTTCTTTAATGCATAATAAGATAAATCATATAACATTTTATTTTTTGCTTTTACAATACGATAGAAATTTTAAATTCTATTGGGTAAAAGTAGTAATTAGTAATTTTTCAATAATTAGGTGAATAAATGAATATACTATTTATAAATCCCGGAAGATTAGATTCTGGGTTAGATTTTATCATAAAAAGTATTCCGTTGGGGTTAATAAGCATTGCTGCAACAGTACCAGAACACCACGTCAGACTATTGGATTATAAAGTGGATAAGTTCGAGGAAAAAAGTTTTAAAAATGAATTGAATAATTGCGATGTAGTAGCTATCAGTAGTCTCACCCCTCAAATATTCGAAGCGTTTAACATAGCTAAAATTGCTAAAGAACAAGGATGTACCACTGTATTAGGAGGATACCATCCCACTTTAGCTCCTAATTTCGTCGTTAAGAGACCTTACGTGGATTATATCGTACGAGGAGAAGGAGAGCATACTTTCAAGGAACTAATAGATTATCTTGAACAGAATAAAAACAGGAAGGAACTGAAAACAATTGAAGGCCTTTCTTATAAGAATAATGAGGGTAAAATTCATCATAATCCTGATCGTCCCTTGGAAACTAATCTGGATGTGTTTCCCTTACCCCGAAGGGATTTGATTGATCATAAGAAATATCTTTATCTTGGAAACCGTGTAGATTTAATTGAATCTTCTCGAGGATGCCCCCATGATTGTAAATTTTGTTGTATCCGCAAAATGTGGAAAGATCCCTACAATCATCTTTCATATCGTACCAAAAGCGTGCATAGAATAATGCAAGAACTTTATAGTGTCGACTGGAAAAATGATTTCGTTTTCTTTTGCGAGGATAATTTCACAATTAATAGTAAAAGAACAAAAAAAATTCTAGATGCGATAATAAAGTCAGGAATTCCCAATAAATTGCATTTTAGCTGCCAATCTCGAGTTGATACCTTGTATCGAAATCCTTGGCTCATCGATCTATTAGATGAGGCGGGATTTCGGCAGATCTTTTTGGGAATTGAATCCGTGCATCAACAAAGCCTGGATGCCATGAATAAGCGTAATACCACCCCCGTTATGACGAGAAGGGTAGTAGAGATGTTACAGGAAAGAGGAATTTCTATTTTTGGAGGAGTTATTATTGGCTATCCCGGAGAAACGATGAAAATGGTACGTCAAACCATTAATTACACGAAAACATTGAAGCTTTCTTGCGTTCAATTTACACCCATCACGGCTTTTCCCGGAACGGAATTCTATGACGAGATGCTACAGAAAGGCATGATCACGAGTAAAAATTTTCGACATTACAACCTCTTTCATAGCATGATGAAAACAGAACAATTATCAAGCAGGGAAATTTACCGCTTGGTTGGGGAAGCTTACGCTTCTTATTATTTGGATAATACGTATTTAAAGACAATGGCGAAGCGATATTTGAATCCATTTGGAAAATTCAAGTGGATGTTAAATGCAATGCCAAAATTCGTAAAGAGTGTAATCGTAGAGGGGAATAAAATGTTATCTACTCAAGGGATTTCTACCAATTTAATTTCAAAAGAATTGAAAGAAATAAGCGCATTAAATAAAAAGATAAAACCCGAATATATAGTCGAAGAACCGATGCTTATTTCCGAAGAAATTGAAAGAACAGTTTAACCCAACAATTCGCTAATCTGAGCACTCTCACTTCAAATTTTTATCATGACCTTTGAAATTTCAATAAAAATATTATAATAAGTTCATTTTTTTAATGATTTTCTTCAGAAACTTTTTTTCCAACCCAATTTTGGATTTTCTATAAGAAAAGTTATAAAAATACATTCATTATAGCAATATAAACCGCAATTCAAAATTTTAAACGGGAGCTCCCATGTATTTGATATGTCCTATAGCAGGGGTTGGAAAACGATTGCAACCTTTTACCTATTCCAAACCAAAAGCATTTTTGAAAGTAGCGGGAAAGCGATTAATCGATCATATTATATTAAAATTAAAGAAAACCTTTCCTCGAGGAACTAATCTCTGTTTTATAGTAGGATATAAAAAAAGACAAATTATCGATTACCTCAGTACAAATTACTCTGATTATTTTAATTTATTTTTTGAAGTACAAGAACCTCTTGGTTATAGCAATGAGACGCCCTATTTTTCAGGATTGGGAGATGCTATTTTATTAGCAAAAAATCACGTAAAAAATGATGATTGTTTCATTTTCTTGAGTGATCGCTTACCCCTGGAAGAGTATACCACTATTCTCTTGAATTTTCACCAAAATGAGTGTGATGGCGTAATTAACGTCAAGCGCGTGAAAAATCCCGAATTTTATGGAGTCACGGTATTAGATGAGCAAGAAAAGTATATTATAAAGATAGTGGAAAAACCCCAAGAATATATCTCAGATTATGCCGTATCTGGAGCATATTTATTCAGTAAAGATACTACCCACCGATTATTTGAACTCTTAGAAATTCAGAGTAAGATCCCTTTAGAAAATGGAAAAGAACATCAATTAACCCCAGTTATAGAGCAGCTCATCGAGGAAAACAAAAAAATAAGCATCAATGAAATGAAAGAGGAAATCCTGGACTTTGGAAGACCTGAGAGTTTATTGGACGGAAATCGATACTTACTTTCTGAAGTCAAGCTAAACGATCCTTCCTATGAAGCATTCATCCCATCTAAGAACCTTGTCGATTCCAAAATCATTCCTCCCGTTTTTATTGGAGAAAATGCCAAGATCTCGGATTCTATCATTGGACCTAATGTATCTATCGGTGATGACGTGGAAATAGAAAAATGCATCCTTTCCGAAGCAGTCATCAGTGATGGAGTTTTCTTGAAAAAAATTATCTCATCCGAGAGTATCATTGGAGATTATGCAATTTTAGAGGATTTAATCAAGAAAAAGATAACCATCGGCGATTCTTGCCAAATTGCAAGCGTCCAAAATTCCTCATTTTTTTAAAAGAACCAAATTCCCGCTTGTTTGATATCCCTTTAAAGAATTCAAAATCTTCTTAATAGAAAGAATAGAAAGAGGAAAAAAAAGATGGTTTAAGTTAAAGCCTTATTTTTTCGAGTATTTTTTACACCTTTTTATGACAAAACCACCAATCATAACACTCATAATCCTTGCCCGCACCTGCCAAGCGCTCTTTAGCTGTTTTCACATCTCTGGCGGGGTGAATGATCACGCGATCCTTGATTAACTCGTTATTGGGCCAATTTGCCGGGACCGCTACTTTCTCCTTATCTGAGAGCTGCAATGCTTTGACTGCGCGTATTATTTCATCCATGTTGCGTCCAATCTCTTGCGGATAATAGATAATTAACCGTATTATTCCCTTATTATCCACGATAAAAACAGCGCGCACGGTATTTGAACCCTTACCAGGATGGATCATGCCGAGCTTGTGACTGACACTTCCGTGATCGGCAATGATTGGAAAAGGAATTTCAATGTTCAGATTATCTTTTATCCATTCTCCCCATTTAATATGGGAAAACACTTGATCTAAAGAAAGTCCAATTAACCTTGTGTTTAACGCTTGAAATTGATCATTTCTTTTCGCAAATGAATAAAATTCCGTGGTGCAAACTGGGGTAAAGTCTCCGGGATGGGAAAACAATACGAACCAGTGGTTTCCCGCAATTGCATCATCAGGGAGTTTCATCGGTCCGAAGGTGGTAGTAACCTCCATGGTGGGAAACATATCTCCTATTAAAGGAATGCCTATTTCTTTTGACATTTTAAATTTCACCAATTTTTGAATATTCATTCTTTATTTTAAAAATTGTTTTTATAATTTAAACGATCAAGAATGATTAGTACTTAAAAATCATTATTAAATAAATACTTATATCATTTAAAAATTACATTTATAATTTAAAAAGGGTTTTAAATAAGTAATGGAAGATTTAGAACGAGAAAAGTTTATTAAGTCCTTGAGGGAAAAAAACAAAAAGGTCACTCCTCAACGACTTGCAGTCTTTGAATCTTTAAGAACAAGAAAAGATCATCCCAATGTGGAGGACATTTATCAAGATGTTAAATTGACGTATCCTACCATTAGTTTATCCACGATTTATCAAATTTTAGATTTAATGTTAGACCTCGGGCGAGTCACGAAAATCAAAACTGTTAATAGAGATTCGAGGTATGAAACGGACACTTCTCCTCACATTAACGCTATTTGTCCGATTTGCGGGGAGATAGAGGATTATCAGACCGAAACGATAAATGCATTTTGGAATCAAATAAAAAAGGAATTTGATTTTGACCCCATCAGTAAGAGGATTGATGTATATCGAATTTGCAATAAATGTAGAAAAAAAAAAGAATAGTTGAATTATCCTTTACAAGAGAAATTCACGAAAAGTTGGGTCTTTTTTCTTGCCAAGGGGCTACTTTTTCATAAGCGGCTGCCACTTGGAGCACGGTTTGCTCATCGTATCTTTTCCCTATTACTTGCATGCCGACAGGTAATCCTTCTTTTGTCCAGCCGCAAGGAATATTTGCAGCGGGAAGTCCAAGGAGATTAAAAGGATAGGTGAAAGACATCCAACTCACCGTGGATAATTGTTTTCCTTTAACTTTTGGAAATTGATCGGTACCCGCTTCAAAAGCGGGAGTTGGAGTAGTGGGTGTTATGATAATGTCATGTTCCTCGAATATCTGGTAAAATGTATCATAAAGTTCTTGACGTTGAGCCGTTGCTTTTCCAAGATCAATAGCATTATAAGTGGACCCCGCTTCAATGATGCGGGCTAAGCCGGGAGTAATGTCTTCTTTTCTTTCAACGATATCCTTCTTTAGGTCATATGCGTATCCCGAACTGACCAAAAGACTGAATGCATATTCTGGTTTTTTTACCTTCATTTTTAATGGTTCAAGGACCCAATCATGCTGGTTCAAATGGTCAATCCCTTTTTGTACAATTTGTTCTATCTCGGGTTCGGTGGATCGAAAGAAGCCTAAATCAAAGGAATAGCCAATCCTTAATTTATTCGGGACTTGATCTAATGATTTAACATAGTCAATTCCCTCATCTGGAAATGTATTTTTGTCAGAAGGGTGGAATCCTTTTATGGCATTAAGCATGAGGGCTGCATCCTTCACGTATCTTGTTAACGGCCCGTAATGATCCATGGTCCAAAATGCGATTCCTATAGGTGGATAACGCGGCACCCTTCCAAAGGTGGGTTTAAGACCAAAAACGCCACATAATGAACTGGGTATCCGTATGGAACCACCACCATCAGAGCCAAGAGCCAAGGGACCGAGTCCTGCTGCCACGGAAGCAGCCGCTCCTCCACTGGAACCGCCCGATGTTTTGTTTAAATCCCACGGGTTTTTGGTAACACCAAACACGAGATTATGGGTCAAGGGAACATGTCCAAACTCCGGTGTATTCGTTTTCCCCAGTAATACACACCCTTCCTTTTTTAATCTCCCCACTGCAATATCATCTACCTCGGGAATAAAATTTTCATAAAGTTTAGAGCCATAAGTGGTTCTAATCCCCTTGGTTTGCATGAGATCCTTGACAGATGAAGGGATACCATTTAATACGCCCAATTTTTCTCCTTTCTTTACTCTATCATCTGCTGCTTTCGCCATTTCTCTCGCAAGATCAAAACTTGTGGTACAATAAGCATTAATTGAGGGATTTAGCTTGTTGATTCGCTCGATCAATATTTCAGTAATTTCAACAGAACTCAATTCTTGGGTCTTAATTTTTTCCGCCATTTCAAGGGCAGACATGAAACAGATATCTTCTTTTTTCATGAGATCACTAAAATTTCTTCATTATAGATATTTTATCATGATTAAATATAAATTAATGTTTTTCAAGAGACATGATCATTTAAATTATCATGATGTTCTTTTCCTTCCATGTAGAATTCAAGAGTTATTTTTTACGATTTTAATTCGTCTTGGTCTTTATGAAAACTTTTTGAAGATACTTGAATTATAAAGATCAAAGAAAATTACTATAATTTTAAAACAAATTGAAACGCACTCAACGCATCATCTTCCTCATCTTCGTGGTAGGATTATTGATAATAAATAAAGGCCTCTTCGTGCGAGCTCAAGCCACTTTTGAATTGGGAGTCCATGAAGATGATGTATACACTTGGAAAATTACTGAGCTGAATCGACATAATTTTGAACGAACATTTGGATTCAACCCCTTTTTTGAAGTAGGTGATCAGCTCCGGATAAAAATAGATAGCATAGTAACTCCTACGGATACAGGAGATTACACGATTGTTGCTGATTTTTGGGATTATGGAAGCGATTTCAATCAAAAAGGTGTGATAAAATACTACACCGTGCCTTCCACTCCTACCGAGTACAAGGATAACCTGTTCATTCTTACCCCTACAGATAGATTTCTCCAAGATGCCTTGGAGACTTTACCGAGTTCTTATACGGTAGAGGGGTCCACCATAACTAAATTGATGCAAAACTACTCCTCGGTATTAGAATATCATCCGCGTGGGGTAGTTCTCACCGAAACATACATCGATGATGATGGGATCGTTCTGATTAAAGTAGAAGGCAACTTTAGATTAATCTCTCTGGGAACTTCCTTCATGGGCATCATGCTTGTCTCCGTTATCTTCATTGTTCTCATGATATTAAAAAACAAGAAACTTGAATTTAAAAGTGGTTAATATTTCATAATCGGTTTTTTTAACAAAATCTTAGCATTATCTCAAGTAAGATGGCATGATATAATGTAATTTCTACATTTTTCAAGTATCACGATATTTTTTTAATTGAAATGTATTTCAATAATAATAATTAAAATAATGGATTGAACATGACACAAAAATTTAAATTAGAACCACTAAAAACCTTTAAAGGAAGAAAAGGACCTTTGGTTTTTGTGATAATGGATGGAATTGGACTTCGAGATGAAACGGATGCAAATGCTTTTTATACGGCTAAAAAACCCTTTCTCGACAAGGTAATCGAGCAGTGTCCCAAAAAAGGATTATATATTAAGTTAAAAGCCCACGGAACGGCTGTTGGACTTCCAACCGACGAAGAAATGGGCAACTCAGAAGTCGGACATAACGCTTTTGGTGCCGGTACTCTAATAAAAGAAAGAGCTCTATTGTCAAAAGAAGCAATTCAAAGTAAAACACTTTTTAAAAGCCAAAAATGGAAAGAATTAACCTCCTCTCTTAAAAAAGAGAACAAGAAACTCCACCTCTTAGGATTATTATCGGATGGATATGTCCATAGCCATATAACCCATCTTTTTGGATTATTGGATGGAGCAGTTTCTTCCGATCTCCCGGAAGTTAGAGTCCATGTCCTGTTGGATGGGAGAGACGTTCCTCCTCAGTCTTCCTTGGAGTATGTAGGTCAATTGGAAAAAAAATTAGGCGAAATCAATAAAAGTAAGGGATATAATTACAAGATTGCTTCGGGAGGCGGGCGCATGCACGTTACGATGGATAGATATGAATCTGATTGGGATGTTGTTAGAAGGGGCTGGGAAGCTCACGTTTGTGGAATACCCGAGCAAGAAGACAATTATCCCGGCTATTTTTCTTCTGCAGAACAAGCAATCAAGAAAGCCAGAGAAAATCAACCGGATATTTCTGATCAATATTTATCATCCTTCGTAATCACTGATGAGAAGGGCAACCCTATCGGAAAAATGGAGAAGGGCGACGGAGTGATCAATTTTAATTTTCGGGGGGACCGAGCCATTCAGATCTCGAGAGCATTTGATGAGAAAGATTTTAAAGTATTCACCAAAAAATGCAATCCCCCCGTACAATATTATGGGCTAGTTGAGTATGATGAGGAAGCGAAAATTCCAAACAAATACTTTTTAGAGCCTCCAATTATTAAGTCAACCATCGTGGATTATTTAAGCGCTGAAAACGTGCCGATGTTTGCAATTTCGGAAACTTTCAAGTTCGGACACGTTTCATACTTTTTTGAAGGTAATCGGGATTTCAGGACAAGCTCTAAGACTGTCAATAAAAACGGGCAAGAAATAGTTTATTATGACTCCCAATACAAGGAAAAATATTGCGAAATTAAATCTTTTAAGTCCGAACTGATAAGAGATAACCCAAAAATGAAAGCGAAGGAAATTTTAGATGAACTAAAAAGCGCCATTGACTCGGAACAATACAAATTCTTGCGCGTTAACTTCACTAATGGTGATATGGTGGGTCATACGGGTGACTTTAATGCAGCAGTGATTGCGACTGAAACTGTCGATGAATGCGTGGGCGAAGTGGTAAAAGAGGTGTCTAAGAAGCAAGGCATCACGCTCATCACGGCAGATCATGGAAATCTCGAAGAAATGAAGGGAAAATATATCACCTCTCATACTTGTAATCCGGTAATGTTCGCGATTGTAGATAGCCAGTATCAAAACGAATATAAAATTAAGAATGACCTTCAAGAACCTAAACTGGGAAATATAGCCGCAACCATATTAAATCTTTTAGGATATCAAGAACCTGATGAATTTTTAGAGTCGTTAATACGATTCGCGTAATATTTTCAGCTTAATTTTATTATCATAAGTTTTTTATTTTTTTGAAAAAATCACAAAAGTAACGGATAATTACAGTCTTGTTTAAATATGACAACCAATAATTTAAAAGATGTGGTAACAACAGGATTTGGAATGGCGCAACTGCTGAAAGCTCATGGCGTGGAACACGTGTTTGGAATTCCTGATGGGCACACCCTGGGATTTTATGATGGAATACTCGCAACAGAGGGAATTGAACACGTTTTATTTAATGATGAACGAAGTGCTGCCTTTGGAGCGGATGCATATGCAAGAATAACGGGAAATTTGGGCGTGTGTGATGCAGGAGCTGCAGGTGCCATGAATTTTCCCGTAGCTTTAGCAGAAGCAAAAGGATCGGGATCTCCCGTTCTTGCTATCATTGGCGTGATCAAGTCAAAAGAAATGCTTTTAAACATACCACATGATATTCCCGTAGCAGAAGTAATGCAGCCGATTACAAAATGGACCGGAAAGGTGCTATCTACCGAATATTTACCACGATTCATGAAATTTGCCATTCGACAAGCAGTAAATGGAAAACCCGGTCCTGCAGCGCTGGTAATCGCGGAAGATGTAGTGCGATCCTCGGAGCTGAGATTACAGGAATTTATTCCCCGAGCGGGGGGAGCATGTTCTATTAATGGTTGCCGCCCGGCTCCCGCTATAAACGAAATAGAAACTGCACTCGAACTCATAAGAAAGGCAAAACAACCCGCAATTTATTCAGGAGGAGGTGCAGTACTTTCTGGAGCTTTCGCTGAAATTGATCAGTTAAGCAAAATGCTCATGGTACCCGCATTTTCCACAATTTCGGGAAAAGGGATTATGCTTTCTCGTGAGATTCAACCGGACAGTCATTATTTTGGCACGATCGGGTTATTCGGGGAAAAGCCAAATCATAAATTCATAAGGCAACGGGCCGACTTGCTGATAGTCGTGGGCAATCGGCTAACCGAAGATGATACAGCAAACTTCAAGATACCCACGCAGAAAACGGAAATGATTCAGATTGATATCGATCCAGCCGAAATTGGCTTGTATTATCATCCATGGGGGATAGTTGGAGACCCCAAGGCAGCATTACAGCTAATAATAGAAGATCTCGCCAAGCACGGGATCACGGATGGATCTGATCAACACGGGTTGCTTGAAGAAAGAAAGGAAAACATGGAAAAATTAAAACAAGACCATGCTGAATATAGGAAATCCGATGAACAAGCTTGGTTATCTGCAGAACCAATCAAGCCTCAAAGGGTTTTAAAAGCCATTTCGGACAATTTTACCAAGGATGATTACTTGGTCACGGATGCGAGTGCCAGCTCGCGATGGATAGGACCGTATTTTCCTGTAAAAGCAATTGGCAGGAATATCATAACCGCTCGAGGTGTGGGCCCAACGGGATTTGGCGTGGGGGCACTTATTGGGACATGCATTGCTGTAAAATCTCTTTATAAAGATGCATTCAAATCTAAAAAAGTTTTATTCACGGGGGATGGTGGTTTGATGAATGGTGGGATTAATGAATTTGAAACCATCAAGAAATTAAACTTAGATTGCACTATCGTGGTTATTAATAATGCTTCTTTAGGTTTTGTAAAGTTTGGACAAGCAATGCTCTATAAAAAACGATATTATGATACGGATCGTCCAAATACCGATTTTGCTACACTCACCGAAGCTCATGGGGGAAATGGAATACGCGTGGAAAAATTGAGTAATTTAGATGAGGCAATCAAAAATGCCATGAATTCTAGAGGATTTAATCTGGTGGATGTCGTGGTAGACCCCATGGAACTCCTTCCTCCTAATTATTATTAATATCCTGTTATCATGCGTGATAATTTTTATTGATCCTTGAAAAAGAATCAAAGAGCTTTTTTAAGTAAAAATAAGGAGATTAAATGATTTTAACGGGTTGGACTTATTTAGTAATAAAAATAATTTAATTTTTCACAGATGCTGGATTGGATTCTATATTGGAACCGAATAGTGCTCGTTCATTATCTTCGGAACCATTATAGACAATTTTGGTTCGAACGCATTCCGAAGGATAATATTTAATGCCACTTGGCCATGAGGAGTCCTTCCATCCTCCGAGAGCGGTGCTAATGGTTGCTAGCATGGGCTCACTATTAATATATACACTGCCAGCTTGCAATTCATTGGTAAACCTCTGAATATACTCTGGAGGAGAGTAAACCACTGCCCTCATGCCGTAATTTGAATGATTTGCTAGGAAGATTGCATCCTCCACGCTCTTCGCTTTAGTTATACTTCTGACCGGCCCAAAAGCCTCTTCTCGCCATAAGAAAGGGGCTTTATTAAAGTCAAGGATATTTTCTCGAGGAATTTCAACCAAAGTGGGTTCATAGAAAAGACCATATGCCTCTCCAGTATCGACCTTCTTAGCACCACATAATATTCTTACATTTTTATGCTTTTGCGCCTCTCCCACCATGAGATCCATTAGCATTAAAATGCGACGTGAGCCCAACGGAGCAATGTCCGTAGATTCATCCATAGGATCTCCCATTTTCAACTTCTCAATTTCTCTTATTAAAAGCTCGACATATTCATCGTAAATATCCTGATGGACAATGATTCTCTTCATGGAAAAATTTTGCTGTCCCGAATTGGTATAGGAAGCAATGATGTTCCATTTTGCAACCGTTTCCAAGTCCACTCCGGGCAAGATTATTCCCGCATCGTTTCCTGCACACTCGAATACGAAATTCTTGAAGGGTTTATTAATCCTGGTCATGCCTTGATAGGTTTGGATGCTTTTTTTCAAAAAATCCGCATAATCTATTAATATTTGTTTCGCTGTATGGGAAGAACCGACGCAGATGAGATTTTTTGTGAGATCAGATTCAATAAATTGCTTTATCATGAAATCTCCGGGACTAATCACGATATCATAAGCTGCAGAAAAAGTAAACTTATTCTCAATTATCTTATCGAGGCAAAATTTCATGGTTAAGGGACAAGCTATGGATGGTTTAATAATGGCAGGATTCCCCGTTAAAAAGCTGGATCCCCAAAAATACATGGGCAAGCTCAAGGGAGTGTTTCTCGGAGTAATTCCGATCGTTAGTCCTCTGGGTTGATAATAGATCGTGGAAACTTTACCGCTTTCAAGGTCTTTCTGGCTCTTATCATCTATAAATTTGGTAAACCAATCCACGTATTTAAATCCTTTTTCTATCATCTGAAACTCCCATTCGGCATATTTTATTGGCAATCCCCCCTCCGCAACGATTAGATTCTTTATCTTTTCCTTGTAATCGATGAGATCTGAGGCTATCTTTTTAATAACATCTATTCTTTCTTCCAAGGAGGTATTTAACAATCGATATTCCCATTTAGCAGTCCGTTCTATTTTTTCATTGACTGTTTCTTCATTATCTGCTTCTATCGAGCCTACAAGCTCTCCATTATATTTATTAATAACATCTAAATTCATGAAATCACGATTAAAGTATTTTTATCTATTTTTGAAATTGTATTTTAATGCTTGATCCTAATCTTGGCACTATTTTCAGAATTTAAAGTCCTTTTGCCAATTTTTATACCCCATTTTCCAAAGCAAGAGTCGAGGTTTATTTACCTTATTGTCTACCTCAATCTCTGGTTTTGGATGGTTCATTACCTCGCGATAGCGAGCATAATACTCATCCGCACTCGGATGGCCTTGGATTAGATTTAAAAGGGCTTTTTCCGTGAAATATAAAGTTAAATCTGGCTTAATTCCGGGACTTTTCAAGGAAATTTCTAACCTATTTTCGTCTTTTTTATATAAAAAATAGTTCAATTTGATTTCCATATCATTTGTTGAGTGCTCAGTAATAACATATTCCCAACAAGCGTTTATTTGAAGATGCCTCATTAAATCTGAAGTCTTTGGAAAATAAGAAGCTAATTCGTTGAATAGTTCCCCGGAGTCCATGGCAGGTCAAAATCTGTCAATTATTTAATTTTATCCAAGTTTATGGGGGTTCCATCGTAAATATATTTACCGTACGTTAATTCTTGGGGATAATATTTACATCCTGGAGGATATGCAGAATCTTTGATTCCCCCCAAGGACACGGTGATATCGACCAACATGGGGCGTGCATTGATATAAATGTTTGCAGCTTCCAGCTCATTTTTAAAGATTTCAATATTTTCCAAATTAGTGGTATACACTACCGCCCGCATGCCGTAATTGCTCGCGTTAGCTAATCTTATTGCATCTTTCATATCATTAGCTTTTGTCACGGAGCGAACGGGACCAAAGGCTTCTTCACGCCACAAGAAAGGTGCTTTAGTTAAATCGAAACATAATTCTGGTTTAATCTCAACCAGAGTGGGCTTGTAAAATAAGCCATAATCCTTGCCCGTGTCAACCTTTTCCGCTCCCGTATAAATTTTGACCCCATACTTTTTAGCGTCTTCTACCATTACTTCCATCATCATCAAGATTTTTCTACTTCCCAAGGGACCGATATCGACGTCAGGATCGGTCGGATCTCCGTATTTCAATTTCTCCATTTCCTTGATCAATAACTCAATATACTCATCATAGATATCCTTGTGCACGATGATTCTTTTCATCGAGAAGCATTGTTGGCCCGAGTTGGTATAGGAAGCCATCACGTTCCATTTTGCTACTTGCTCTAAATTCACGTCATCCATCACGATACCGGCATCATTCCCAGCACATTCAAAAAAGAATTGTTTGAAGGGAGTGGTATACATGGTGACACCCATTGACTTGTCGGTATTCTTTTTTAAAATTTTAGCGTATCGAACAATGATGTCTTTTGCCGTGTGGGATGCGGTAATGGTCATTAAAGTTTTAACTAAAGGTGAACTAAGAAATTCATCCACAGCCCATTCTCCAGGCGCAATTACAATATCTAAGGCATCAAGTCCGGGTAATTCCATCTCTTCCATCATGGAATAAGCTTCTAACATTGTTAAAGGGCAAGCGGTAGATGGTTTGACGATGGCACTGTTCCCTACTAGGTAATTTGCTCCTAATTGATAAAGGGGGAGGCTTATTGGAGTATTGCGAGGAGAAATGCAAGCTGCTAATCCGTGAGGAAGACGTCTAATGCTTGCTAGCTGCTCTCCTTCGATACTGGTCAAGCGCTTTTCCTCAATGAAGGGCCAATACCAATCACAAAATTTGAATCCTTGAGTGACTATGGACAACTCCCATTCGCTATACTTGATCGGAAGCCCGCCCTCTGCCACTATTAGCTCCTTTAGCTTGTTCTTATTGAATCGCAATTTGGTGGCAAATTGAGAGAGAAGCTTAGCGCGTTCGAAGAAATCCATCTTTTTTAGCTGTTCTTGGTTTTTATGGACCTTTATAATCTTATCCCGGACAGTCTGTATCGTGTCTGCTGGTATGGATTTAATTACTTCGCCAGTATATTTATTAAAAATTTCTAATTCTTGTGATTTTGACATTTTAACTTATTTATTCATGTTTAATCAATATTTCAATTTAGAAAGTGTATAAAATAAAGCAATTTACATGGAATACACGTTGTCTTCATCTTCAAGTATCCCGGCAGTTTTTGCGAATCTGCCATACCCCATTTCAATCAAGAGCTGGGTTCTTTTGTACAAAGCAAAATCAATCCAGCCCTTTTCCTCATCGGGTTCATTATAAAAGTTTCCGAGGAGTTGAGCATATTCTTCCTTCGTGTTCGTTTGGATTAATTTTTCAATGGCATCCACCGAAAGTGCTAATTCCAAGTCGGAGTCCTCTGCTTTTCCCGGTTTAATTTCAATTCCATTTCCATTGCGTAGCACGTTAAATGCATCCACGGGAACATGATCCTCGTAAGATCCGAGAGAATCATAGATGCAGAAATCGAACACGGAACCATCACACAAATCTGAAAAAATCTCCGGATATTGGGAAAGAAAAGTCGTGTATCTTCTCGTGATATCCGTCTTGTAGGTATTTATATCTATTATTTGGCTTGATAATTTTTCTTCTAACATTTTATTAACATTACCCTTTTTATTTCATTTATTAAAAACCCTATCCTCAGGGAAGCTATTTTCATGACTTTTGGGTTGGAACAAGGATTAATTCTTTTTTTGTAAATATTCTTTATACCAATCAACGGTTTTTTGGAGAGCTTCTTCAATAGGAGTGATTTTA
>CAYLZE010000115.1:0-16090 GCA_964388035.1 uncultured archaeon | reverse complement strand
AAAAAAAACTTATTTTATAAGATTCAAGATCTTTTTAATCGTGCATCATTGATTTAAATTGCATGGAAATTAAATATGAATTTACTGCCCTTAATTAATATTGTTTGTATTCTTTGTATCGTTTAATCCATTCACGGATATTAATTGCAGTATTCGTTAAATCTTGCTCATAAACCTTATGCTTTTTTTCCTCATCTCCAAAGTATTCCGCTTTATAGTTGTGCTCCTTACATTCTTTCACCAATATTTTAGCCAAATCATATAGTTCCTCGTTATAATACGTTCCGTGATCGCATGGTACCACGGCAATATCAAATATCAAGCTAGCTTGTACCCAATTAGGCCAATTATATTCATTTGGTATGAAACTCAGGTGCTTTTGGATTTCATGAATTATCGAGTTAACAATCATCCCGAGCGAATCACACATCATGTCATCACCTGCCATATTTTTTTCCTTCTTAATGTGTTTTTGTTATATCTTTTTTTAATTTTGTATGAAGACTTAAGACGGATTTATTTAAGGAAAAAACATATTTAAAAAGATTTGACGGTACATTATCCCAGAAGCTTCACACGCTCTCATTAATAGCAATACATATTCAGATAGCCATTATAGGATATTTCAACACAAGCTTTTTTGAAAATCGCCTTTACGTGTTATTGTTTTCAAGTCTTATATTCGGACATAAAATTTCTTATCGTACTTTTTTATTTAAATACATCTACAAAATAGACAATATAATCATCATGAAGTTAATTTTTAAGAGGTATGATCATGAGTAAAAACATGTCTATTGATGAAATTATTAAATTATTAGCAGATGTGAGAGCGGATTTAGAAATTATCTCCGGACAGTTTGAATTTGATGAGGGATTAGAAAAATATTGGGACTATATTATGGCAGGGATTGATATTATTGGATGCGAATTAACACAAAATATTGGTAAAAAATTGAGAAAGCTTGAACCTGAGAAGATTAGAATAGATTTAGAAACGGAACATTTTCGTTGTCCACCCGTTTATTATTACATGGATGAAGAAGAGCGCAATACCTTAAAGGATGCCCATGAAATTGTTATCCCTGAAGAAACGATATATATTAATTTTTCCTACCCATTAAGGAAAAAAGCAGAATTTCAATATACCCATGCGGGAGGTTTTTCACGATTAGATTTATATCGGAGCATCTATGAGGGGTATAAGAAAATCTATGATGAGGAAGCAGCAGAAGTAGGAGATCCCGGTACTTATGAGAACCTATATAATCGTCGAGAGAGCTCAGGTAAATATGGTATTTGGGGGCATTATTTAGAGGATTTATTTGTCGAAGGTATTTTATATGATCCAGAAAGTAAGAAGGTTATCCTCCAGATCGGTTCTTAGACAATATTGACCGATATACAGATTAGACTTTTAATAGCGATAAAGTTCCAATTAATAAAATCCTAAAAATAGAGTTTTTTCACAAAGACAAATCTCAAATATCAGTTCATGATTGGTTTTTTATTTATAAGGATCTAATTTAATTGAGAGTTTAAAAAGTCATTTGGAAATTAAATAAAAAGGAGGAGGTAAAAATGGGTTTATGGTCCCAAACGATAGGAGGAAACGATTTATATTTGGATATCGAAGCCCGTGCAGTGGAAACTTGTGGAATCGATTTAGACCGCTATTTAGCGGATAGTTCGCTCTTGACGCCAGAATTACTGGATGCCAACATTAGCGAGATCGTGGATCATGCTTTAAATCGAGAGTATCATGAAGGAACGTTAGCGTTAGGCGTGCTCATCATGACTCATGGCGGGTATTTCCCAGGAGAAGGTAAAGATGCGGTACTTGAGGAAGTTCAGCATGAATTGGACAACTATACCTATGATAGTGAACGTCAAAAGCAAATGCGGCATTATTATTTAAAGGAATTTAAATCCCAACTCGAGAATTACGTGGAAGGCATTAGGCAAGAGGTAAGAGAGGAATCACTTTTCGGACTAACCTTCATCCAAGAGTTTTTAAATCCTACTTTAAAAGAACTTAAGCTATTAGTGTCGCCCTTGCGATTTCAAAAACTCTTGCGCTTAATGATGAAGAATTTGAGTGCGCCATTCAATGAGATATTTAGAGAATTAGGATGCTCCACACCAACTAAAATTCATCAATTCATGGCTGACCTTGTAAAGTATGAAAATCTTATCGAGTGTGGCATTTTAGGGCGAGAAGAATCACTAATTTCCATGTTCACGCGGGCACTGAAAGATCATTATAACGGAAGGAGAACAATGAAGAATTTTTGGTTAGACACGTTAAACATTAAATCCAAAACAGACCAATTAGATCTTCAAGAGAGCGATGATAGCGACGCACCTTATCGCGTGTACGGCATGTCGTTTTTTGGAAAAAAATATGTAGGATCATGCGAGGGTCCCATTCATAGAAGATTAGAGCAACACATTTCCAAATTTAAAGTCCTTCCCATGAATGGGGAAATCTAATTAACCAATAATTAAAGGGAGGATGTTCAGTGTCAGTGTTAGATAAGAACGAGAAAAAAAAACTACATGAGCAGATTAATAAATCCATGCGAGAGGGGAAAAAAGAGGAAGCTTTAAGCTTCTCACTGCATTTTTTAGAGTTGGATCCCTCGAATACGGATGTTTTATATAACACGGGTATAATTTATCAGCACCTCGGAAATCTTGAGAAAGCACGGGAAATGAATGCAAGAATTTTGGACATTGATCCCAAAGACGTGGATGCGCTCCTCATATTGGCTAAATTACATCAAATAAGCGGTGATATCCCCCTAGCAAAAAAGCATTATAGAGGGGTAATGGAAACGAACTATTCTCTAATTTTTGAGGATAAAGAACTCTGGGATAGAATCATGAAATTTTTTCAAGATGATAAAAAAATATTGCAGAGAATCGCAGGTACTTGCATCCATGAAGGGAAAGTAAAGAGATTGATGGATCTTGAAAAATCAACTCACTTATTTGGTCCTGAAGGCTTCAGCGGCGCGCTGAAATTAAGTTTAGTGAAGCAGAGATTTCAAAAAATATTAATAAATGATGAAATGCTTGATAATTTTTCTGAAATGTTCTTTAAACTTGAAGATGTTTGGTGCTACTTCTTAAAGTCCCTGAACTTAAAATTAGACAAATCCCTATTCCAAAATGGAGAAAAATTAAACTATAATAATCATGATCTAGAAATCATTAAGAAAATCGATTCCTTAAGTTGGGATGAATTTACTATACACGTTAGAAAAAGCTTAGAAGCGCTACAAAAGGAGGGAAAGTATAAAACAGCTGATCAGGTGGAAGAAATGGGAAAAACGGGGAATTATAAATTTGAGAGAGTAGAGTGATCAATCATGTTTAATTAATCAAGCGCATTACCTATTCATGCGCTACCTTTTTTTCTTTTTAAATAAAAGATAATAATTACTTATTTTCAGTCATGAAGGAGATTTTTTTCATCACTTCCCACGAGATCCGTGTTGAGAGCAGGTATTTAACGAAATGCAATCAATATCAATTATCTCCATACAAAAATTATATATACAAATGGAAGATATTTAAAATTAGTAATGACAGATAATAACCCATCAAAATCGAACAACATTAAGCTTAATTCGAATTGGAAACAGGCAGGGAAATTTGGATATTGGATGGCACTTTTGATGAGCTTGGTGACAATCGTATCTTTTGGATTGGCGATTATGGCGATTCCAAAAGCTGGACCCTCTTGTCCCGGACCGTGTGTGGAGTATCCCTATTCGGATATTGCTCAGTTTTATCCATTTGATTATATTTGGATGATTCCCGCCATTATAATGATGCTTCTTTACCTGATCGTAATGACGATTGTCCATCATTATTCAATGGACCAGAAGAAGCTTTTTGGTCGCATTGGGCAAAATTTTGCACTTATTTCTGCAGCTATTTTGGTAATGGATTATTTCGTACAATTTTCGGTAATTCAACCAAGTGTTATAAGAGGAGAGATGGACGGAATCTCACTTCTTACTCAGTATAATTCCCATGGGCTCTTTATTGCTTTAGAGGATTTAGGATATTTAATGATGAGTGCTGGATTTTTATTTACAGCAATGGTATTTAATGGACCTTCTCGGACTGAGCGAGTATTACGTGCTATGTTTATCGTGAACTTTTTAGCAGTAATTAGTCTCTTCATCATTCTTACGTCAATTATGGGAAATGATCTAGAATATACCTATGAACTTGTTATTATTTCATTAAATTGGCCAACTCTCGTTATCAGTGGATTCTTAATTGCTTCTTTAACTTCATCAAAAAGATAAATAAAAAACATACTCCACAATTCTAAATTGAAGTTTTTTCCATTTTTTTACTTACTTTTTTTAATTTCCAATAGAAATTAGCTCATGAACAATAAAACCAAGAAAATGAAGGAAGATTTTACTCATTGATGGAAAAATATATTCCCCACTTCTTCAGATCATTGGATGAGTCGAGAAAAGCTCTCTAATTTATTTTTTTTATACCCATTATGATAAACAAAATCTTCCTTGTCCCGGCGTACTCGTAAATACTTAAAGGGAGAAGGGATGGAATATCCGAGCCTGACGCTAAATACAATTTGCAGCTTCGTGGGAATATTAAGGAGGGTTTTTACTTCACTTGCCACGGGATCATGATTGAGAGCAGTTATCACGTGAAACGCGATGCCTAAGGATTCTGCCATTAACCACATGTTTTCCATGACGCATCCCAATCCCATAATGCCAAATAAATCACCTTTCGAAGCGGGAGCTCGTGTAGTCGGGTCATAGAGAATGATGAGCAAGAGGGGGCATGATTGAAGGAATTGTCCAATAGTAGATGTGATTATTTCTCCTGGAGGAAGGGTTGGCTTTCTTAAGGCTGGAGGAAACATCGTGCCCAATAATCCTACTTTCTTTTTCCTGAATTCCTCTTCCGAAAAGGAGAGCTGCAGAAAATTTTCCTTAACGAAATCCTCCGAGAGGGTCGATTTCAAGTTCCCGATGGTCTCCAGGAGTTTTTTATCATCAAGGATGATTATTTCGAAATTCTGCATGTTATGAGGCGTGGGTGCCCACCGAGCTGCTTCTAAAACTTGATTTACCTCTTCTTTTGAGGGAACCCGATTTGGATCAAAAGGAAATCGAGCAGATTGCCTGGTCTTAATCACTTCTAAGATGTTTTTATTATCCATTTGGATTTCCCTTGCTTCATTTAATTTGATTACTTTGCTCAGTGATTCATCCTGGCGAACACTTGGTCAAAATTGGTCATCGCACCAGTTTTCAGTCCTTCGGATTCTCCCACCGTGATTTCATACTCATCCTTTTTCATGGCTTTCAAGGTGGCGATGGCGACTTCCGAGGGTTCTATACCCCGATATGAAATTCTCCTGCCCTTATCTAAATCGGTGTCCACGGTAGGAGGGATAATTTCAAATACCTTGATGGACGTGTCTTTTAACTGATATCGCAAGGAAACGCAAAAGGAATGGATGGCCGCTTTAGTGGCACAATAAATCGGCATGGACGCAATGGGCACGAACCCCAGTCCGGAGGATACATTAAAAATGGCAGCCTCTTCTTGTTTTAACAAAAAGGGAATGAAAAGCATGGATAAATAGATAGGGGTTCTTAAATTAATATTTATCTCATCTTCGCCGTTCAACTGGTCCACTCCTTTCTTGAGATCCACCGCCCTTTGGATGCCCGCATTGTTGATCAAGATATTAAACCCTCGGAAATTTGATATAATCCAGTTGAATAAAGACTTGACTTGCTCCGTATTGGTCACATCGCACTGTTTATAGTGTAATTTCGGGAATTTATCTTGTGCTTCTTTTAATTTGGACTCTCTTCTCCCGCAGATGATGACGTCATTGCCTGCATTTAAAAAATGCGTGGCGATGGAGAATCCGATCCCGGTTGCTCCCCCCGTTACCAAGATCGTGTTTTTTGTAGTTTTCATGTATTTCAATAAGAGCGTGTCTATTTAAAGATGGGTTATAAGAAATGTTAATTCATTCACTTTAAAAGTATCGTATCAATCATTAGAAAATTAGAGAATTAATTCCTTTACAAAGGAATCACGAATCTACTCCAAGATCTTGCTAAGAAAAGATAAAAAATTCAAAAAGATATTAAAGTTGGATAAATCATTAAAAATCTTAATATAAAAAAATACATGGTAAAAAAGGTGGTCCTTATTTTAATTAAACATCGAGAATTTAAAACCGAGGTAGATTCCTCTGTCTTTGTAGCCCCCACAGCTGTTCTTATCGGAAATGTTAAGGTAAAGGAAAGGTCCAGGATAATGTACGGATCCATTCTTGATTCAGAAGGATCAAGAGTCGAAATTAGAAAATGTTCCATGATCTCTGAAAATGCCGTGCTTCGAGCTACGGCGCCCGGAGATAAAGAGTATCCCGTGATAGTCGGGGATAATGTCTTCATTAGCCCACATGCTACTTTGATCGGCTGTAAAGTAGAATCGTGTTCTTATATTGCCACGGGAGCAACCGTGTTACAAGGGGCATTCATTCTGGAGCAGCGGTGGCGGTAAGCACTCTAGTCCATGCCAATAGCGTGGTTCCCCCCAACTTTTTCGTTCCACCAAATGCCATTGCGATCAGGGATCCTCTCGTGCTTTATGGTTCAGATGAAAAAGAACAAGTATCTAATGCGATAAAATCCATTAACTTTGCCAAGACCGATTTCAAGGTGACTCAATATTAAAATTAAAAATTTTTCCGAACTCCCTCACGATTGGGACACACTTTTCGGCAAATGTTGTAGGAAAGAACCCTTATTATTTTCAAATACATCATCTATTTTTTTGTCATTGAAAATGAGGTCCGAAAGATTTTGCTTAATTAACCGATATATGTTTAATCCACTTTCTTTCAAATAAAATCTGTTATCCTCTGTTTTATTATATAAATAATTAATTGATCCTGAAATCTCGCTAAAATCGATATCATCGTGTATTGGTACTGCATTTTCAGAATTTAATGCTCCTTGATTAAATAAATATATAATAAATTTTTCTTTTTCACTAAATCTTTTATATATTTTTGAATCATTTATAATTAATTTTGAATCATCAAACTCTATATTCGGACAATATTTCTGAATTTTCTCTATAATTTTTAAATATTTTTGGATAGTAAGCCAATGCCTATCAAGAACTGTAATAGATTTCAATTCATTTATGTTATATTCCCGATTTTCTTCCAATAAATTTAAACTATAGATAATTGAGATTATAATATCAAAAGGATCTTTCTTCATTTAATCACCTTTTTTTCACTATAATGAAATATTCATTATTCAATAATATAATTATTATCAAAAATAAAAAAGAGTATCATTTTTTATTTTCATTATGTTGAAGTCTAATGTATAAGGTGAAAAAAGTCATATGAAATTTTGAATGATTCATTACAATTTGTGCATGTAATCATATTATATGGTAAGTAAGTGCTAAAATGATTTTGTTCAAAAGGAATCTCAATTCTTTGAGTTTCGACTCTATGACAAGCAATTTCCAAAATAAAGTTTATTTTTTCCAATACGATTGAATACTTTAATGTTATCTCATGATTTTTTGCATATAATTGATAGTTAGGTGGAGGTAAATTCAAATAAAATTCTGTTTCAATTTCCTTAATCTTATTTCTTATAATTTCATCGGGATCTTTTTCAAAACTAAATTTTTCTCTGAAAAGATGATTAAAGCGCGATCTATCAATACTTACATGAATTCCATTCTCATCTTCTTGTTGGAAAAATTTTAGGAATTCTTCACAAGTACCTTCCTTTTTTAATTCATTATATATTCGTCTTCCAGGAGCTCTTAATATGCAGTTCACTCTATGAGTTCTTCTTTCTTTTGGGGGATTGTAGACGGTTAAATCCCATTTCTGAGCTAAACGTCGACAATCAATTTCATCATCAAGTATGTGTGATGCAAACGTTTGAGGATCGCCCAAAAAGCAAATATATAAAATTAAAGTAGGGTCCACGCTTGCTATCCCTTGTAATAACTCACTATTACTTAAATTTGATAAATATATTTTTGACAATTTAATCACAGCAATTTTTCAATTCTTATTCTTGGAGGTAAAATGGATCCAATTCTTTTTTCATTTCTCTGAATATTATAAATAAATTATCTAAACTTGATTTCATATTTCTTACATTATCATACATTTTTTTTAAATTGATTTCATTCTTATAATTCTCTAAATTATAAATGTGAGTAAATATTGATTCTCTAATGAATTCTGCAAGTGTTGAATTCCTTCTTTCCACTATTGAATCAATAATTTGTTTTTCTTTCGTGGTAAATCTTATCCCAACAAATTCTTCTCGTTTTTCTTTCATCCTCAACTCACTTTTTACTTAAAACTGTTAAACAAGGAATAATAATCCGTTTAACACGCTTGTGTTTTTAACCTTTCAGATAGAAAAAGATGTTTACCTTTAAAAGGGATGGATATTAATTACTTAATATTATTCGAAAATTAATAAAATACTATAGGTTGATTAATATTTATAAAAACTATCACTATTATCTTGAAGAATCTAACTCTCGCAGGTATTTTAGAAAAAGAGGCACGTCCTTCAGAAAACCTTCCGTGAGATTAACCCGTTTTGCTCTACTCTTTAGTTCATCAAATATTTCATTGAGCCATTGGATGGCAGTGGCACCATTAAATCCCAAGCATTGCTGGAAATCAATGGTATCATCCATATCCGGTAAGAAGAGCACTCCAAAATTATCGGCGATTGCCGCATAATAATCGCACTCATCAATCAAGAATAATTTGATATTCTCTAATGGCGTGAAGGAGAGAAAATACTCAAAATTTTCATAAGAAAGGAACTTTTGAAAATTTTCGTAATTCGTAAGGATCTCTATTTCCTTGATCTTAAAATCAACATTGCTAAATTGCATCATTCTTTCTTCTAATTCGAGATTAAAATTGCCCGCAAGGCGTATTGTTGAAATATTGGTTAGCATCTTTTCCTTCATGAAAGTTAACATCGAAATCATGTCAGGAATGACTTCAACCCCCGAAATGATGAATTTAAATAATAATTCAGTATCATCCATCGGAAAAACATGGGTCTTCAGGTAGGAAAGAAGCGGAGTTAATTTTGAAAGTGTATTTAACGCATTCCATATTAATTTCGAATAGGCATTGGTTGTATAGGAATTCTCTAAATGCGTGAGCAAATTCTGTCCCTCTAATTGTTTGAGATGATATTCCAAGGTGGATGGAAGGATGGACAACTGTTTGAAGATCTCGTTGAAATGCATTGGTCTCGGGTTTTCCATTAAAATCTCCAGAATCTTAAGCCGTTTTTTCGATTTTAGCGTTCCTAACATGTTATTTAAAAAGTCTCTTCCGTCCATTGAAAACCCCTTCAAGTACTTCCGATATAATTTTTATATACTCATTTATACAAGATATAATACCTTTGTAAGTCAGTTGTCCTTCACATCAAAATTCAAGTTTTAGTTCCGTTTATCAAGTACTAAAAATGTAACGTTCCTTTTATACGAAATTTTTCGTATGATTCAAAAAAGTTCTCATGATTCAATCCAATTATCAACGACGTTTATAAAGAATGACTTTCTTTGATGGATTAAGTATATATTTTTTTAAATCAATCAAAAAAAAAAAAAAAAAAAATGGTCTAAAAAATGATTGTAGCAATTATAAACTTCATTATCTTAGTGGCAGCTTGTTTCCTAATGGCTTGGACCTATACCATCAGCATCCAACCTGTTCAACGTTCCCAAAAAAGAGGAGAAAAAGCGTGGAAGGAATGCAAGAACTATCGCTCCATCGGTGGACTCGGTGAATTAATTGCAGTTATCAATTTAATCCTCTGGATCTGGTTTCCCCTTCCTGTCGTGGGAGAATGGATGATCAGCTCCAATATATGGGTTGGCATCATTATAGGTATCTGCATGCTCATCCCTTGCTTGATTATAATGATAAAAGGAATCATTGATGCGGGCTCAGAAACTCTAACCCCGTCTAAAGATTCAAAAATGTATGGCGGCATTTATAATTACATCCGACACCCCCAAACCGTGGGAGAGTTTCCCACATTCGTGGCCCTTTCTTTTGCGCTCAATTCCTGGTTCTTAGTCCTTTTTACTGCACTATTCATTATCATTTACATCCCTATCATGATCCATTATGAAGAAAAGGACTTGGCTCTTCGGTTTGGAGAAAAATATCTCGAATATAAGAAACGCACCGGAGCTTTATTTCCTAAAATTAGGAAATCAAATACCTAAATGCCATTATAAATTTCAGATAATTATCAAAAAAATCACATAATAATTAAAAAGTTAGAAGTGAGACATGTGGCGTCCTTAAATTCTGCCCAAGGAAGTAAAACAAGCATTAAAAACAACAAATATCTATTCACCGCAGGTATTTGTTTTTTAATATATTCAATTATCGAGATTTCCGATTGCATCAGCATCGTGCTAATTGCCTTGAATTTGATGCCTAACCTGTACCTTTCCATGACCCTGGTTAATGTAATGGGGATCCGAACTATAATGGAAGAACAACCCATTTTGTTATTCCCCTTTTTCCTAAGCTTTACCTTGATGAGAATCTTTTCTACCATTGGCATTCTTAAAAATTACATGTGGGGCTTGTATATCGGCATTTTTGGCTTGGTGCTCACGATGCTCTTGACCATGCTCTTCTTGCCGATTGGATTTTTCGAGATTTTCTTCTGTACCATTATATTAATCTTGCTCTTAATAGGGTATTTTGGGAAAAAACCTATCCTTAGTTAAGGAATAACCGATATAAAATCCCAATCTCCCATTTTTTTTATTATTTTCATCAGATGATTACTTGAGTGTAAATGAAAATTAAATGAAAATAAGAATGAGAAAAAGAAATCAGATCTATTACCCTCAAATTTTAATAACAAGCCATAATTAAAATCAATGAAGGTATTTAAAATGACAACTTCTGAACTTGTACCAAAAAAGAATGCGAGCATTCGGCAAAATAACTACTTGTTCATCGCGGGTATTTCCTTTCTAATCTATTTCATTGGAGAGAGCATTGATTGTGTTTACATTCTATTAATTGGCTTGAACATGGTGCCGAATGTCGATATTTATAGTACTTTGTTTTATTTAGAGCAAGTAACATCTATTTTAGAATCAAGCCCCATTCTCTTTTTGCCTTTATTTCTAAGCTTTACGCTGATGAGGTTCTTTTCTGCTCTAGGCATTCTCCGGAATCGCATGTGGGGCTTTTACATTGGTATCATTAGCTTGGTGCTCACGATGCTATTAACCGTACTTTTCTTACCGCTGGGATTTCTCGAGCTTTTCTTGTGCACTCTCATCTTATTCTTACTCTTAATAGGATATTTTGGGAAAAAGCCAATATTAAGCTAAGTCCCTTGCTTTAAGTTTCTCCTTACCTGTTATGAAAAAAGGACTTTTCTGTGGGTAGAGCTTGAGAGAAAAAAATAGATTTAAACTAAATCCCAAGACCATCGATGTACCTCTTTAACCGCAAAAGAAGCGACATTCGGTTTCCATTCAGTGCCTGGAACAACATTCATGAGTACATAGCGGTTAGATTTTGTTTTTGTCCCTACTATAATACTCTTGTCGGACATGGTTCTTGCTGCAAATTGCAAATCCGCCCAACTGAGGATAGGAAACCGTTTTTTCCCGATTAAGAACGCGGATTCATGCCCTTGCCACGCTTTATAAATATCACGTGCTTCTTCTGGAGAACAAAAGCTTTCATCAGTGATGTACTCAAGACGACCTTCTTTCGAGAGGATGAGCAATATCTCGTATCCTTCGTGTTCCGCTTGAAAATGCTTGAATTCCATTGCTATTTTTTCCCTATCTAATACAGTTCCAGATGTTTGAGAATCTGCATTTTCCCTTTTCTGAAGTTGAGGCGTTGCTAATGGTTGAGTTTCTAAGTCAGCTGTCTCGTTCTGAACCGCTGATACTTTTTCAGATTTTAATCTTTCTTGCTCCTCTTGAGTTGGATGAGGCTGGTCGAAAACGAGACTTTTAATCGTGATGGGAAACGCTTGACTTTCCCTGAGCGGGGGTCCGATATCGATCCAATCCCCATCCTCAAGATTTAATTCATCCAAGCAAAATAAATTCTCTTGAATGGAGGTTTCTCTTTTTAACGTCAAGCCCAGCATCTTCGCTCCATCAAACCCTAATATAATTATGATTAGCTTTTTATTCTTGATAGAATTAGGATAAATGCTTTCGAGAGCTTTAGAAAAAACATCTAAATTAGCCCGGATGGTAATATCATTAAAATAAAGAACAAATTTATCCTCTCCCTCGATTAGATTAAAATTATTAAGTGCCTGGGCGACCACTTCCTTGAATCTCTGGAGTTCCTTCTCTCCCCCTACCAACATCTCTCTAAAATTCATGGTAATTTTAACCACGGGAACGTTATCAATGGGAAGCGGGATGGAGGGATCATGGTAACAGGTTGAGCCCGAAACCGAGAGGGAAAATGCACCCGCTCCTATAACAGTGGCTCTGATCTTATGTGTCGGTTCAATTAGAGGGGTTTTGGTTTCATCCATGAGCTTGACAATCTCATCCGCAAGATACCACCCCATATCCTCATAAGGAATCGCGGAATGTTTATCTGGAGCTTTTAATTGTCCTTGTTGATTCAAGATTCTAATTTCATAAATCATCTCGGAAATTCCGCCAGAAAATGAAATTTCATCAATAGGGAGCGAAAAATCCAAGTCATGGGTCATCATTAATTGTTGAGCAAGAGGACTGGTTGCTGGTCCCCGCATTACCTCGAGTAGCGTTTTGGCTTGTTCACGGGCAATGAGTTTTACATCTTTTTCGGGAATCGTGTCTCCGACTCTGTACTTCATGCCAAGTCCTTGCAAGACCACCTCACATGGCTCATCAATCCGCCAGATGCTTAAATCCTCATCAATCCCCATCAAGCGACCCCCGATGTTAATTGAGGACGTGCTGAGAATGTTTCCTTTCGAAATGATGGCCAACTTGCTGCTCCCACCCCCTACATCCACGTTTAAAATCGTGTTCTGCTTTCTTCGAGAAAGATCCACCATTCCACTTCCCATCGCCGCTAAAACCGACTCAAAATTGGGCCCCGCTGAAGCACTGACAAATTTTCCTGATTCGGAAGAAAGTCTTTGAACGATCAATGCCGCATTCTTTTTCTTGGCCGTCTCTCCCGTTACTATGACGGCGCCCGTATCTACTTGTTCGGGAGAAATGTTCGCTCTCTTATATTCTTCTTCACAAAATTTAATTACCCCCTCAATGTCGATGGTATTTACATCGAGCAAGGGAGTAAAAATGATCCTTCCTTGGTAGATCACCTCCCGATTCACCAAGACAAATCTATTTGACATGTTAAATAAACTGCGTTCGCGCTTGAGAGAGAGGCGGGAAAAGACTAAATGGGTGGTTGAGGTGCCCACATCTATCCCCACACTAAGAAGGTTTAAATATTCTGCATTGCTTTCCGTGGAGTTGACATGCTGCATCAAGAGTTCGGCAGGATATATCTCAATTTTCATTTTTTGTCCGGACTCCGTTTCTGAAATGCTCGCTTCTTCGGGGTCACTTATTTTCAAAATCATTTCCTTATCATGATGTTTCGGTAAGGGTAACTTCTCATCAGAATTGAGCAATTTTGCTTGCATTTCTGGGGGAATGGGAAACACCTGCTTGCACACGCTACAATAATATTGCAGCTGTCTGGATGGAGGCTTTTGCAATCCATTTGCCCCTAATGATTTTCTTTGAGGCTTTCCCTCGTTAATTTGACGGCGCATGCGATCAAGAATGATATTAAACTGCTGAACAATAGTATCACAAATCAGATCAATATCTTTACCGGACAGCAAGATGCCTGCAAGGGTTGGTTTGAACTCCATTATGAGACGATAATACCTTGCCAAATCAGTTTGGTCCTCCTTTTCATGCAAACGCAAGGATTTTTCATAGGTTTCGACAAATTTTTTAACCATCACATCCGCTTCTTGTGGTACTAATTTCTGTAAAAATACTTTCAAGTAGGAAATTACCGTCGCTTTAGAGGAGGCGATGTCAATTTTAAAATTCGCAATAATTTCTTGAGGGTCCATGTAGTATTCCTCTTCTTGCATTACTAATAGCATTTGAGATATTTAAAGGTATTTTAAGATACCATTCGATATCTTTTTATATTCTTTGCTCTATTAGATTATTATAAGTGATGATTACATGGCAAACAATTCTACTCGCTATAGATCCCACCAAGAAAGGATTGAGGCCATTTTTTCTTTTATTGAATCCCAAGATTACGTCTTTCCCAAGAGTAGGCTCAAGGAAATCGGCCTAAATCCTCGCACGGCAGAAGCATGGTTGAAATTAATCGAATACATCCAAAATCAACCCAGAATTCGCTTGATTCAATCCGACCACAACCTGCTGGTAGAAAAAGTAGAAGGTAAGTATCAAGCGCTCATGCGCAAGATGAGCCTCGATGAGAAAGTGCCCTTCGAACAGCGCATGCAATTTTTAACCGATTATCTCAAGACCCTCTATACACGCGAAAAAACCAAAAATACAGAAAACTCTGTCCATTCATGGAGCAAGAACAGTATTTCCTTATCAAACCCCCAGGACCTTATAGTTCAACTACGCGACGCGCTCAATACTCTCACCATTTTGGATCCTAAATTTGAAACATTTATTCCCCCTTTAAATGAAATCAGTTCTAATTCTACAGCCGAGCAAGCCCTCCTGACATTAACCAAGTGGCATAAAGTAGCCATGCTGGATAAAAAATTTCAATCATTGTTCAATCAAGTAATAGAAAAGCAGGTCCGTGCCTCTCGGGAACGGCTACTTGCCAAATTATATCCAGATTTTGCAGAAAAGTTAAAATTAGCTGAGCGAACGATTCAAGCACATTACTCCTTTCTACGTGACAACATGGCTGATTGGTTTTTCAAGTAAATGATCATTATTAATCTGCCTTATTCTGCTCCTACCATACTATCTCAATTAATTACATGGAGAAGATTAGTAGGGTAGCAATAGGATTTTTGGGTCATTAATCTAGAGAGTAAGAATAGGGAGAAAAACTAGTAAATTCTTCCTGCTAACAAGCCCCCATAAGCAAACTTGCTATTATAATGTGATTTTTTTTTTAAAACCTTTCTTATTATTAATGATTACACATTTAGCGCCCTATTTGGCGTTGTCGCCAGTTGGACATGACGATAGACTTTATATATTTTTAGTCATTCAATATATCTATGATTGAAAAAGTAATCAAAAACATTCCTCAAGAAACCCTGGATGAAGCCATAAAATTGCACGGGCTGTATGCTCCCGGCATGATAATAGGATTTAAACTAGCTCAGCGGGCTCTAAAAGAACTTCAGCCCCGTCCCGAAGATATCATTACCCTCACGTCAGAAACCATTTTATGCATCCCGGATGCGCTCCAATGCCTGGGTCGTTATTTACTACTGAATGGAGGATTTCACATCTACTCCAGAACGTTTGACATGGGCAAGCTCTCAATTCAGGTAGCCAGAAATCAGAAAGAATTTTTCCGCCTTGTTTTGAATGATACTTACATTCAAGAAAACGAGATTCTGAACGCATGGGCCAATCTCGGGGGAGGAATGAAATTGGACCAGGAAAAACTACAAAAAGCAATGTGGAACATGGACCTGGACGCGGCGATTATCAAAAAATCCTTTAAGGAAATACCGGAAGCCGATCTCGCAAAAAAAGAAATTGTTACCTGCCCCGTCTGCGGTGAAAAAACAGCACTACCCTCGATGGTCGTCGAAGATGGTAAAACCATGTGCAAGATCTGTAAATATTCACCAAAATAACATCCCTCCGAAAACAATTACGGTAGAAATTCTTCTTATCCTTTTTTTAAAGTAAATTCATTTATTAGAAAATATTCTATTTTTTACTAAAATTTGAACTTGACGATGCGAATTCATTATTTACA
>CAYLZE010000114.1:0-16248 GCA_964388035.1 uncultured archaeon | reverse complement strand
AAGTCTTCGAAGATAAAGCTTTGGAAGGGTTGAAATTACCAGAACCTTGGATAAAGTAAACTAATAATAAAAAGTGATAAAAAAAGTGAGTGAAGACATTCCTGAAGGAGTAGTAAATTTATTAGAAATGATAGTTCGCTGTTATGATTGCTGACTATCGTGTGCAGCTCACATCACGGTTGTTGATGAAGAGGGCAATGAAATTTACTCCCGCAAGTTGAATGTTGGCTTAGGATGAATATTCAATATAAATTTTGGATTGAATATAACTACCCTTGCAAGGGTTAAAGCCAATACCTTATAAAATAAATTGGAAAGAAAAAAAAAGAGTGTAGAAAAATGGTATTAGATTTTGAATTTAAAAAACAGGTCATGGATCATCACATTAGTTCCGATCTAATCAAATATTGTTATCAATGCAGCAGGTGTACTGATAATTGTCCCGTTTCTGCCGTTTCAATCGATTTTTACACTACATCAGGATACAATCCAAGGGCAAACATTTTAAACGCACTTTTAGGATATAAAGATGCAATTTTTTCAGCTGATCCTTTAGCAATCTGGGGCTGTACGGTATGCGATACGTGCGATGAGGTCTGCCCACAGAATATAGAATTGACTGAAATCTTTACATTCTTGAAAAATAAGAGTGCTGAGCAGGGCAAAGCACCCGAATTCATTTATGGACAAGCAAAAGCAATATTTGATAATGCTAAAGCAATTCCTTCTCAAAGCGCGATTGAGCGAAGAAGACAGCAGTTAGGATTACCTGAAATACTTAATCCGGACGTAAATTTAGTACAATCTCTAATGAAAAATATTGGAGCTGATAAGAAGCTAAAATAAGGAGGAAAATATAATGACAGAATATAAAATGTTTGAAGGCTGTACCATTGGAAATAGAATTCCTTTTATTGAAGCTGCATCGAGGAAAGTATTCGAAAAAATTGGAGTTATAACCTCGGAAGCTCCATTTACTTGCTGTCCCGACCCAACGGGGATGAAAAGCTTTGATAATGATGTTTGGTTAGCATTAGGTGCATTAAATCTTTGTATGGCTGAAGCAGAAGGAAAACCCATCATTTCTTTATGTAATGGATGCACCAATACTCTAAGAGGTGTTCAACATCAATTAAAGCACGATTCTCACCTAAAAGAACGGGTCAACAAGCAATTAGGGAAAATTGGAAAGGAATATAAAGGTTCCATTGAAGTGAGACATTTCGTTGACGTGATTAAGGATAACTTGGATAAGATTCAAGGAGCAATCACGAAACAATTAAGCGGCTTAAAAGTTGCATGCCATCCGGGATGTCATTACATGCGTCCAGCAGAATGGATGGAAGCCGATGATCCGTTTCGACCAGAAAACCTAAAAAAAATTGTAGCTGCTACAGGGGCTACTGTTGTTGACTATGATGAATTATCATTATGTTGTGGTTCAGCAGTATCTAACGCCTATGAGGAGCATGGGGATCAAGTTTTAAAGAAAAAACTTGATAGCATAGTAAAAGCAGGAGCTGATGTCATCTGCGTGAATTGTCCTGCTTGCTTCCAGCAATTTGATACGAAACAGAGAGATTTATCGAAAAAGTTCAATGAAAATTATGATATTCCCATACTTTATATTACAGAATTAATTGCATTAGGCATGGGCATTAGTCCCGGTGATATTGGTCTAAATTTTCACAGAACCCGATTGAAAACAGTTTTGGACAAATTAGGTTTATAATATTTCATCAAATAGTTCCTTTTTTTTTTATATATTTTTTATTTTTTTAAATTGCCAAGTTATCATCCCATAATGATTATAGGACATTTACTCTAAAAAAATAAAAAATTTTATGGGGGGATGACCAACTTTGTTGGGTAAGAGTTTATTTTTTATATTTTTTTTCATTATCTTCAAGTAATCTCTTACTCCTACTTTCATATCTCATTACATGATTTTTTTATTGAACTATTTCTATTTGAGTAAAGAATTTATTAAATAGAAGTAATTCTCAATACATTACTTCAATCTTTAATTAAAAAAGAGAGAAAAGAACAATTGGAAGTTTAATTATTTTCATTTATTTTTTAGTTTACGATAAATCAAGATTATAATTGCTATCACGAAAAAGACAATACTCACGCCCAATAATGCAAATTTTATTAATGCACAAATTGAAGCAATGCTGGGCAAGGAAATTGGAAATGTAATAGGATTATTAATCATGATCAACAAGTTAATATTTTCGATTATATCAAATACTCCTGCGAGCGCAGGTAACACGCTAACTCTATAACCAATACCTTCTACTTTACCCTCCAATTGACGCGTGACCAATAGAATGCATCCTGATATGAAAGAAACATATCCTACAATATAAAGAAAATCCCAATATACTCCAATTCTCTGGTCAAGCATGCCTTGTTGTCCCCATACGGTAAAAATAGTAAGTACTCTCGCTTTTGTCCAAGCAAATTCGAAATCAAGAATACCATAAGTAGTATATGTTGCACTTAATGCTGCAAAAATCAATTGATTAATCAAAATAAAGATTACAAAACCAGCTACGGTTAATAACAAAAGAATCTTATTAGAAGGAAAGATTTTAATTTTATTAGTTGACATTAATATAGAAATCCTCTATTTATTTAGATTAAAAAAAACTAATCTAAATAATTTTTAACAATAAGAAAGATTTAAATTTTTCTTTCTTTGGTTATCGGAAATAATAAGTAATTTTAATTTATTCCACATGTTAAATTATTTATAAAAACTTATACAGTGCCTCACACCATGTGTTTAGCAATTCCTGGCAAGATTTTAGAAATTAATGGTCTCAATAAAACTGCATTGGTTGATTTTGATGGTCTCAAGCAACAAATAATTATCGCATTAATCCAAGAGCCAAAAATAGGAAATTACGTGATTGTTCACGCAGGTTATGCAATTGAACAGATGAATGAAACCGATGCTTTAGAAGCAATTGAACAATGGAAAAAAATTGCAGATGACCAAGATCTTGATTTATCAGAATTAATATAATTTTCTTATCCTATGTCGAATACTCGAGTTTTTAATTCTTTTAACTTAGAATATAGTTTTTTAATCGATTGGATTGCCTCGGATTGAGGATTGAAATCTAGAGGTGGGATACCTTCTAAGTCTGCCTTTCCTATTTCAAGATCAAATGGTAAGGTATGATAAAGGGGTACTTCCCATTCTTCAACACGTTCTTGGATTATCTTTAATTGAGCATCGTCAAATACTTTATTTGCTATTAAAAAGATGTTAATGATTCCTAATTTCTTGGATAAATCTATTATTTTTGCAGCTAAATCAAGCGATTTTTGTGAAGGTTCTGTAATTACGAGCATTACATCGACGCCTTTGGCAGTCCCTCTGCCTAAATGCTCTAAACCTGCCTCAAAATCCACGATCACGACCTCATTCCTCTCTACGAATAAATTATAGAGAAGCGTTCGAATGAGTGCGTTTTCAGGACATAAACATCCCGTTAAGGGTTGTTCGATCGATCCTAATACTAATAATTGTATTCCATCGGGTCCTGGAACCTTATATTTATCGGGAATATCTGCTACTTTAGGATTAATGTTATAAACACCGGAACCAGCTCCTTTAATAACTACTCTCTCCTCTATGATTTCCTTCATTTTTGAGATAGGTACGATTTTCTTTTTAACATCTTCCTTGATACCTAAAGTATAGCTCAAATTCATTGCTGAATCATTATCTATAGCTAGAACGCTATATCCGTCCTTTGCAAATAATCTTGCCAATGTTCCCGCTATTAAGGTTTTACCCACTCCCCCTTTTCCACTTACAGCTATTTTCATGGAGAATCTCCTTTCAAATTTTAAATTCTAATAAATAATAACCTTATTCTTCCTATTGATGTAATTTTTTGAATTTAATTAAATTTTTAGGATTCAAATCCTAGTTTTCTCACCTTATATTTTTAAATCTTAAAGGTTTTCTTAATAAATGTTTATGAAATATTAATCACGGTGAAAAGAATCCAAGACGCGAGATTTTCAGGAAGAAAATGTAAAATTCACGGTTTACAATATGATTATGTTTGTCCTAAATGCTTGCAACCATATTTGGAACAAACAAGATTCTCAGATTTAGCCGAAATCAGGCAATATCAAATCAACATGGCTGAAAAAGTAATCCAAGAGGATAAAGAAAATTTTATTGAATCGATTGGTATCTTGAAAATAAAAATTGAAAACCAAAAAGCCTTTTGTGGATTTTTTTCATACGATTTCAATCAAAAAAAAATAATCTTTTCAAAATTTAGGATATTTGAACCTATTTTTTCGGAATATTTTCCTTCCGTCCTGTTTTTAAATCAAACGAAACTATATCTTGCATTAATCAATAGCGTTGAAACTCATCCCGATTGCTATTTATTAAATGCCAGCGGGCGGATACATCCTTTCTTATATGGAATAGCTTGTGATGTAGGAATGAGGATAGATATACCTGTTTTTGGCTATACTCAGAAGCTCTTATATGGGCATGAAATGAAAGATGATAATTCCGAACTACATACAATAAAAGATCAAGATGAAATAATAGGAATGGGGATTCCTAGACCGAATTCTAATAAATACTATTATATTTCAGTCGGAAATAATATTACTCTACAAAGAGCCTTAAAAACATTCCAAACCATCGATTGTAATATATTTAGTGAGTTAAAAGTAAAATTAAATAATTATATTCAAGAATTAGGCAAATAGAACGAATAAGGAATATCTGAAACTACTCTTCATGATTAATTTGCATGGATTGCATTTTTTCGGAGATTTCCATTAATTTTTGAAATAGTTCGCGATTTTCTCTTTCATCAGTAGTAGCCATTAATTTTTGATTAATTACTTTCAATTGCTCAGTTAACGCAATAAATTCAGGGGGGGTATCAGGCTGATATTTATAAACACGATTTCCTTTTTCATCTAATTCCACGTATACCCATTTATGCGCTTTCGATGAGTAATTCCAGCGATCAATTTCATGTTTTCTCAAAAGATATTCCCCATTTTTACGATTTTTCCCCTAAGAAAGTACATTTAATAACAAATGAGAATCTAAACTTAATTATAGATTCGATTAATTTAACTTTTATTTTTTAATCAATATATATAAATATTCTTTTTTTTTACTTAACACTTTTCTTAAAATATTTAAAAAAAGTAGCCGGTTCTAATACTTTTCTAGCAATTGGGAAGCTGTTTCCCTTACATCTACATCGGAATCATTCAATAATGATTCTAATACGGATTTAATTTCTTTATTATCAAAATTCTTTATTGCATGTAAAATGCTTAGCCTTATTAACCAATTAGGATCTTTTAAATTATCAACTAACTCCTTGTAAACTTCCGGAGTCTTGATCTTGCTGAGAATTTTAATGATAAAACGTCTTACATCAAAATCTTTCGTCTTTAAATCTCTAAATAACCGCAACATGATAGTTTTCTTATCCCTTTCTTGTAATAAAGTTATGAGGTTTAATATTAGATCCAATTGATAGTAAAAGCTTTGATATTCTCCCGAATAAGGTTTTATACTTAGCTTTTTCGGATATTGTTCTTTCTTTGTCGAGGTAGTTGATTCTTTCACATGAAGGTCTCTAATTTGCATTTTGAGATTCTCAACATATTCATTTAACCCATTAATGCGTTCATTTTGATGATAGATGTATTTTAAATATTCTTTTTCTTGCCGTAAACTTTCTATTCGTAATCTCATTATTTCGGTCGGCAATTCCCTTTTGTGTTCACGTCTAATTGAATTTAACTCTTTATTTAGTGTATCAATTTCTTTTAAGTTCTCATCATTTATTGCATTTAATTGATTATTTAGTTCGGTAAGATCTTGTACTTTTCTAAGAACCTCTTTATTGTCTTCGACAAGAGTATTTGAATCAAATTCTCTTAATTTTTCTTGAAGAGATAGGTTATCATTTCTCAGTTTTTGAACATCTCTTTCCCTCTCTTCCACCTTCTCCCTTAATGCCAAGATCATGTCTTTTAAAATTTGAATTTCTTCCGGAATATCCTTTTGTTCAACTTGCTTCTGCTTTTCGATTATCTCTTTTTGCTCATTTATGAGTATCCTTAACTTGATATTTTCAGTTTGTAATAAATCTAATCGCTGTTCTATTTCTGATTGATATTGGTTATGTTCATCTATTTTTTCAATAATTTTTCTTAAATTTGGTGCCATGAGTCAAATTGATAACTAATTGGTTATATAAAAAACATTTTGCTTTAGAAGAAATATGAAAAATGAGTGTAATAAATTTAATATTTCATGTTTAAAAAGGAAATCAAAGAAAAAGTTATTTCAGTTTCATTTCTTGAATTCGATCCCCTTGTTTTATAGCATCAACAATACGTTGATCTTCAGCACTTACAACTTCTCCAAAAATAGTGTGCTTGTTATTCAACCACGGAGTAGGAACGTGCGTTATGAAAAACTGTGATCCATTGGTATTGGGCCCCGCATTGGCCATTGCCAGGATCCCAGGCTTGTCAAACTTTCTATTACTTTTGAATTCATCTGCGAACGGATATTTAATTTGATTTCCTTGAAATGGAAAGGAACTAACCTGTTTATCTCTTGGTCCTCCCCGTCCCGTTCCGGTAGGATCTCCTCCTTGTATCATGAAATCTTCAATTACGCGATGAAAGGTAACTCCATTATAAAATCCTTGTTTCGCTAAATAGAGAAAAGAAGCTACTGTCATGGGAGCTTCTTTCTCGAATAAATTAAGATTTATATCGCCTTTAGTAGTTTTTATGACTATTTGAACCATATGAATTAAATTGGATCTTTTTTTAAAAACTCTTTTAAATTTATAATGGTTGATTTATATACATACATAATTTATGCATATTGAATTTAAATTTCATGAATTCTTTTTAAAATACATTAGAAATACATTAGAAATTACCACCTAATATCAACTACTAACTGAATCTTCCCTTATCATGAGCTTAGATTTTCTCTTTCAGCCTAAAAGTATAGCTATAGTGGGTGCAAGTTCGAAATCTGAGAAAGTGGGATACTCTGTATTGAAAAATATCATTGATTCGCAATATGAGGGAAAAATATTTCCTATAAATCCCAATGAGAATGAAATATTAGGTTTTAAGGTTTATAAGAGTGTATTAGATGTTCCAGATGACATAGATCTCGCTATTTTTGTGATTCCGGCAAAATTCGTAACTCCTATAGTAGAGGAATGTGGAAAAAAAAAAATTAAGGGAGTTATTGTTATTACAGCAGGGTTCAAAGAAATTGGAGGCGAAGGGGTACAAAGAGAAGAGGAATTGAAAAGTATTGCTAAGAAGTATAACATGCGCGTATTAGGGCCAAATTGTTTAGGGTTCATAGGTCTTCAATATAACGGTTCTTTTGCTGCAGAAACTCCAAAAAAAGGGAATATTGCCATGATTTCTCAATCAGGTGCGATGCTGACGGGAATGATGGATTATTCCATGACCCAAGCTTTTGGTTTTTCTTGTAATATAAGTTTAGGAAACAAGGCGGATTTAGGAGCCGTGGATTTCATCGAACATCTAGCAGAGGATGAAAACACCCATGTCATTTTATGCTATTTAGAAAGCATAAAGGATGGAGCCCGCTTCTTGGAAGTTGTTCCAAAAGCGGCAAGAAAAAAGCCTATCGTGATATTAAAGTCAGGAATTAGTGAAGCAGGAGCTCGAGCTGCTTCTAGTCATACGGGAGCATTAGCAGGCTCTGATGTTGCATATGATCTTGCTTTTGAGAAATGCGGGGTGATTCGTGCCAAGACCATTGAAGACTTATTTGATTTCGGAGAAATCTTCTTGTATCAACCAGTCCCCAAAAAAAATTCTTTTGCAATAATTACCAATGCAGGTGGTCCTGGTATTGTCGCAACAGATGCTTTTGAGCGAGAAGGGTTAAAATTTGCGGAATTTTCAGAGAGGATTTTACGTGAATTGCGTGAAAAGCTTCCACAAGAAGCGGCAATATTTAACCCAATTGATATAGTGGGAGATGCTAATCCTGAACGATATAAATTCACCCTTGAAACGATTTTTGCATTAAATCATGACCAATCCGATCAAAAAAATGATGTTACTACTAATGGATGCTTGATCATACTTACACCTCAAGCTCAGACGAATCCCAACGAGGTTGCTAAAATTATTTATCAAATTTCTTCAAATCATCTAAAAGATAAACCCATTGCCTGTTCTCTAATAGGAGAGAAGTCAGTTGCTGATGCAAGAAAATATTTAAAAACTAACCATGTTCCTTGTTTTCTTTTTCCCGATAGAGCGGCTCATTGTCTTAAAATTTTGATTGATAGGGGAGAAATTTTAAAAAAAGAACCTTTTTATGAAAAAGAAATTCCTCGATTTGAGGCGAATGTAGAAAGAGTTAAAGAAATAATTAGAAGTGCTCGAGAAGACAATAGAACTGTACTTTTAAGTTATGAAACAAGTGAAATCTTCGAATGCTATGGAATTAAGTCTCCCAAATCGCGATTGGCAAAAACTCCTCGAGAAGCCATGAAAATACAAGAAGAGATAGGGAAGGCAGTGATGAAAATTGTTAGTCCTCAAATTATTCATAAAACGGACGTTGGAGGAATTGTAATGAATGTTGAAACACCACAAGATGCATTTGAAGCTTATACACAGATTATAGATAATGTAAAAAAATACAGTTCCCCTACTATAAAAATCTATGGTGTTGAAGTACAAGAAATGATTGATTTCAAAAAAGAGAAAAAAGTGAACGAATTAATCATGGGAATGTCAAGAGATCCACAATTTGGCCCACAGTTAATGATTGGTTCTGGAGGGATTTATGCAAATTTCTTGAAAGATGTCTCGTTTGGATTAGCGTATATGTTTTCCGAAGAGGATGCTAAAGAAATGCTTCAAAAGACTAAAGTCTTCTCTCTATTACAAGGTGTTCGAGGAGAAAGTCCATCAGATATAAATGCAATCATAGAAGTCTTGCTAAGGCTTTCTCAACTCGTTAATGATGTTCCAGATATTCTAGAGCTGGACATTAATCCGTTATTATCTTTTGTAAAGGGCTATTCTGCAGTTGATATTAAAATAACCGTGTCTCGTGCGGAAAGTAAATAATTATTTTAACTAAAAATGTTTAAATAAATTTAGTAAGGAAAAAAGTGAAAAAAAAATGGCAAAAAACCTCTATCTATGTTCTCTTAAAGAAAGAGTAGGAAAAAGTTTCCTTTCGATTGGCATTTTGGAAAAACTTCGAAAAGAAAATAAGAAAGCGGTTTATTTTAAGCCCGTGGGAATTCCTATAAGCGCATTTACCGCTAAAGCGGATAGAGATGTTGGATTTATTCAGAGAGCATGCGTGGATCAATCTACCCTTCCATATGATTTGCATTCGCCCGTTTCTATTCCGGATTGCTATTACGTGGATTTAATTAGTGCCGATAGAAAGGAAGAGCTTTTAGGGAAAATAAAAGAGGCTTATGATCAAATTTGTAAGGACGTGGAATATGTCATCATTGAAGGCGCACCAAGCATTAAGAAGTATATTAGGGTTGGTCTTGACGATCTTACCATAGCGCAAACGCTTGGTATAAAAGATTTAATTTTTATTGAAACGGAATCAAGCGATAATTGTATAGACAATCTCTTTTTCACTAAGAAATATTTTGATTTTCGTAACATGGGCATTCGGGGCGTGATTTTTAATAAAATTGATTATGATTACATGGCTCGCATAAAGGAACTGGAAGATAACCATATCAAACGATACAATATCTCTCTTATTGGAATTGTGGAAAAGAGTATGGAGTTAATGTCACTTAGGGTTTCTGAAGTTCAGCAAGGAATAGGAGGAGATTTTATCAATGAAATCACCGCTCCCGGCTTGAATAGTTTGGTGGAGAATTACATCATAGGCGCCATGAATACTCAAAGTGCCTTGAAATATTTAAGACAAGTTCGGAAAGCAGCTTTCATCACAGGAGGGGATCGTTCTGATTTAATTTTGGCCGCGATTAATCAAGATATATCTTGCTTGATCTTAACGGGCTTTATTCAACCGGATATAAAAGTTATTACGGCGGCTAATGAACGCGGTATCCCAATCATTTTATCTCCTTCTGATACATACACTACCATGAGAAACTTGATGCACTTGAGACCGGGTATTCAAGAAGATGAAATCCATTATGCTTTAGAACTTCTCGAAAAATCAATAAAGTGGGACCTTCTTTTAGGTTAAAAATTTGAATTAATTTTCCCTCATTACTCATTTTTATATTTTTTTAAGAAAAAATAATCTAACTTAACTTTCTAATTACTGAGAAACTTAAAAAGTCTAAATTATAAAAAAAATTGAGTTAAAGAATATTATCCCAAGCTTTTCTAAGATTCTCCATTGGAGCAAGTTCAATTTTAACTTCAGGACCGAACATCATTGTTGCTCGCCTTTGAGTATCATAAGTGGGCCATTCTGGTAAACCCTCGTGATTTGGATTCCCTGACTTCGCAAATGTAACCCATGTGTCCATTATTGTTTTAGACAGCTTTTCTGCCACTTCTCCCATTCCAGTAAAGGATTCCGAAATATCTTTCGTATCCAGATTTCCAAATACAAAAGGAATTTCTATTGTATGAAATGCATTATTGTCTTGTGACGCACCATGAGTAAAGATATAGCAGTAAGCTTGTTGTTGATGTTTGATATATGCTTCTAATTGACGTGTGGTGGGGACTCTAAAGATCAAGTCAGTAAAAAACAGATCCCAAACTTTGTAAGGTTTTTCGGCATATAGATCCCTGGCTATTTCACGATATTTTTCCAGAAGTATTTGTAAATCCTCTTTTTTTATGCCAAAGGACTCCGTATTCTTTTTAAGCATGGTAATTAATGGTTTTACTTTTGTTTCATCAGAAGCAAGCCTAAAAAAATTATCAATAATGCCTGCCTCATTTAAATTATTACCTACTATTATCGGAACGTTGTTTATTTCGCCCTTTCGCATTGATTCTAAAGGATGTTCGGGAATGACTTTCCCATCAATATAGGGTCTAAATGGGTTATCAAATGAAAGCCCGATCAATCCTCCAACTTTCTGTTGAATACGTAGCAATTTCTTTAGAGGGATTTGTCGCAATTCTTCAATATTCTCTTGTGAAATCTTCAATTTTGCAATAAATTTTTCTGCACCTTTATTTGCACTTATCGGTTCGAAATCACGAGGATGCGCAACTCCACTTTCCATGATAGCACGTTGAAATAAACCTTTAGCAGAAGGTATCGTGAGTAAGACGGATACAGACCCCGCACCCGCTGATTCTCCAAATATGGTGATATTTTCGGGATTTCCCCCAAATGAGGATATATTTTCTTTAATCCACTTTAAAGCGGCAACCTGATCCTGAATGCCTAAATTAGGCGGAATAGGTGATAAATTAAGAAACCCTAAAGCTCCCAATCGATAATTAAAGGTAACGACCACGACATTCCCATGAACCGCTAATCTTGCACCATTTAATCGTGGTCTTGAACCTGCTCCATTTAAAAATGCTCCACCATGTATCCAACATAGGACAGGACGCTTTTCATTATCAGCTTTTGGAGTCCACACGTTTAAAAATAGACAATTTTCCTCCTCTTTTTGATGCATGGGAGGCGTGTCTGTTTGATGTTGGGGAGCAATGGAGCCAAATTTAGTGCAATTCTTTACCCCCCCCCAAGGTTCCAAGGGAACAGGTTCACTAAAGCGTAAATTTCCTGTTGGTGGTCGCACATAAGGTATTCCTAGAAATGCTTGATAATTTGAATTTTGAATGCCTGCTATTTCTCCCATCCTTGTTTTTATATTAACCATGATGACCATTTTTTATTTTTAATAATTTTTTTGGAATAATTGTTATATTATTTGGAAAACGAATCCTCTTTAAATTATTTGCGGGTCTCCTTATCCCCGAATGGTATTTAGAGGAGCCAAAGATTATTTAAATAGACAAAAAAAATAACAATTAGTCTTTTTTTGATAAAAATAAAGTAAAATAAAATTAAAAATTAATAGATTTAAGTCGTAATATTCAATTTTTCTTGTTTTTCTTTATGGAGTGCTTCAAGCTTGATTTTAAGATCTTCTAATATATCACCATCTATTCTATAATAATAAAAGAACATGAGTCCAATTAATGTGGTTATCGCAGGAATAAGAAAGAACAAGATTTTAATTCCTAAAAGTGCTGAGGACGGTTGAATAGGTTCATTTTGAATGAATCCGAAAGCTGTAAATATTACAGTCGCCAGAATGGGCCCTAAACTTTGAGCTGGTTTAGTAATTAATGCATTCGTTCCCAGAAACATACCCTCTCTACGTATTCCTTGTTTTACCTCATCTTCATCCATGCACAAATACATGAAATTAGTATTGAATACCCCATATCCACCAAGGCCCATAGTAAGAACCACACCAAGCCAGATTAAATATTCCGTTGAAGGATTCAGAATAAGAAAGAAAAAAGTGATCTGAATCAGAGCTTTAATAAATGCTAATCTTAACACGGTTTTTCGCATGCCCCATTTTGGCGCTGCCAATTTAATGCACAGAAAATTGGAACTATACCCGATTGCAAAAGTAAATAGTAAGTAAAGAATAATTATCGTCACCATATCTCCTCCAAGGATATATGAATAAGCAAAGAGATAAGTTATTCCAAGAGAGGCATTAAATGCTTCAAAAAAATTAAAACCCACAAAAAACCTAAATGATTTTGATTTAAGAGTCTCTTTGACGGACTTCCATAGGGGAAAAACCTCGTCATTTTGAAATTCTGGTTTTTCTTTACTGACTTTAGCAACAATCCAAAAACAAGCCACGGAAATTATACCAACTATTGTATTAAATATTTGAAAAGGAAGGAATCCCGCTTCCTTAAAAATGGGTGTTAAAAATATGAAGGGCAAGATTCCTAATAATCCAATAACAAGAACATAAAGGACGACCATGTTTCGCTCTTCAATGTTACTAGTCATCTCTGGCAAGAGTGCCATCCAGCAAAGCACGACTAGAGTTAACATGGTATCAAAAGCGCATGTGGTAAAAACAAATTGAAGAAAGATGATGATTTGATTATCCATGCTCCATGGAATCCATGTTATGATGAATGTTACCGCCCATAATGGTGCTCCATATTTAATATAAGGAATTCTCCTTCCGCCCCATTTTTGCCTGTTCGTTCTGTCCGAAAGCTGTCCCATGAGCGGATCGTTTATCCCATTAATAATCCCATAAATTACCTGCCCAATAATAAAGAATACCGGTAAGAGTTTTAAGTCATCATAAAAAAAGTCAACATAATAAAGGTTGAATATATACACGAGTAAAGCGGCTGGAATTGCTCCCAAAGAAAATCCGAGCATTTGCTTTCTTGAGAGTTTTGCGTTTTCCATGATTATAAATATGTAATATTTTAAAAGGAAGAATTTTTAAGTTAAATTATATATAATCATTTATTGCAATTTAAAGCTTAGGAATATCATCATATAAATTCTCGTGTTTTTAACTTCTTTTTTATTCCCAAATCCCATTTAATTATAAAGACACTTTAGATCATCCAACTCTAATTTTTAGGAATTTTTGTTGCTAATTTGTTAAATTATAAATTAATAAATAAATGCAATCTTGAAAGACTCATTTTTAATCATGCATTAAATGAGAAATATCTACATGAAATTGAAATGAGGAAGATGTTTATTAAGTTTTGCACTATATCGATGTTATTTGAATCATGAGTATCTTTTATGATATCGTGCGTGAAGTTTGCTTTTCCTTAAACAAGGAGGGATGGTATTGTTCCATTATTTGAATAAAATGATTTGGAGGGGGATGGAGTTTAATATTTTTCCACAGGGTTATTTTCCATTGATCTTCCTTGAAACAATCGTGAGTGAGAGGAAAAGTTTTAAAACAATTAGGATCCTTAATCGCAGCTCGTCCAATCATGATTCCTTGAATCAATTTGTTCCAATCTTTAAGATAATTAGAAGATAACCCATATTGAATTTTAATAATATCATCTTGATTTCGAATATTTCCATTTATGATTATAGGACTCTCTACATCCAAAATTCTTTCCAAAAACTCCCAATGTGGATTCTCTATTGAAGATTGTCGGGCATCCTTGAAATGAATTATCGTCGGCGAAAGTCTTTCGTCGTCTATTTGCCTAATAGCTTCCAAAAAATTAACCACTCTTTTATATCTCAATTCAAATGCATTTAATCCTAACCGCATCTTGATACTGATATGGTAGGGATGAGATTCAGATTCCCCTAAAAATGCTTTTATCAAATCAACGAGACGTTTTGTCCGCTTGATTAGAGCTGCGCCTTGCCCCGCAGCGATTACGTCCAAATCTGGGCATCCAGCGTTGATATTAATCCCATGTATGTTTGCTTTTTGGGGATAATTGATACTAAATTCACCCAACCATCGACTCAATCTTACCATTTCTCGCGGATTATTCGTGAGAACTTGTATCCATTGTCGTTGTTGAGGAATAGGAAAGGTATCAATATTATCTAATACTTGCTGCTTTTGAGAAAGTAAAGATTTTAGATTAATCATTCCAAGGTAAGAGTCAGATATTTCAGGAAAAAGGGCTCGAAATACCCAATAACTAATATTTTTTAAAGGCGCGAGATGATATTCCATGAGAGTATAATTTTAATAAATATTCAAATATATGAGCTTATCGGGCAAGAATTTGGAAATTATTATTCTTAAAATAAAAAAAAAATAGGGAACTAAAATATTTATTCTTTTGTTCTTAATTCTCTTCTTAGAATTTTCCCAACTACTGATTTTGGCATTTCGGGAATTATTTCAATAATATTAGAAAGGTGAAAAAATGTTAAAAACGGAACAATACGAGGATTTAATCCTAATAACTACAAGTCGGGGCATTTTTGGAATATATATTTATTCTGTATATATAGCTATTTATTAGAAGATTTGCTGATAGATACGGGGACAACACTATGCCAAGATCAATTATTACATTTTTTGGAGGGAAGGGAACTTAATATCGTTGTGAACACCCATGCACACGAAGATCACGTTGGAAATAATGCAATTTTAAAAGAAAAGAAAAGAAGTTCAACTTTATGCCCATAAAGATGCGATTAAAAGGATTGAAGATCCTGAACTTCTACATTTACGAGGATATCAAAAAACCACATGGGGTATTCCTCCTGCATCTCATCCCATAGAAATCCCCTTCGAAACAAGAACAAAATCTCACACTCTAAAAATCATCCACACTCCGGGGCATTCTCCGGGGCATATTTGTCTATATGAACCCGAAAAGAAGTGGCTTTTTTCAGGGGATCTTCATCCCGGAAAGTTATCTCTTGAAGCCCAACCATTCGATAATCAAATACAAATTTTGGCTTCTTTGAAAAAGTTAACTCAATATGATGTAAAGGAGATTTTTTGTGGACATATGGGACATCTCTCTGATGGAAACAAAGTAATTCTTAAAAAAATTTCTTATTTAGAGGATGCAAAAGAGCAAGCAGAAAAATTGCAAGCAAATAATATATCATTGAAAGAAATCACTACTCAAATTGCAGGCAAAGAATCTTTCATGAAATTAATTACTAAAGGCCATATGTCCAAGCTGAATGGAATAAAAAGTCTATTACAAGAGGAATAGGTCAAGATATAAATATTATTCTCTATTTCTCTGAGAATGAAAAAGAAAAAAAACGAGCTTTATAATTATAAAATAATAAGATTTTTGGAGTTTAAGTTAAAAGAAATAAAGAATAAAATCAGGCTGAAATCTCGTTATACTTTTTTTCTTCAATGGATGGTTCAGTTAAATTAGAAAGACTTCTATTTTTGGCGTAATAGATTATTAGAGGAAGGGAGAAAAGTGTCAAAGTTATCGAATAGAATAATAAAATATTTTCCGATCTAGTAAAAAGTTCGGGGAACGCGATTAGAAATAAAAATCCATACCCCCAATTGAAAACTGTATGAAAGATGATTATACCAAATAAATTTGGTCTTACTCGGTTATAGATGAAAGTACATATAAAAGAAAAATCTAATAAAGTCTAAAATTTAGTTAGTATTGTTTAAGATCTTTTTTTATATCGAGTTATGTTCATTAAAAAGTGTGTATGTTGTATTGTTTATCATT
>CAYLZE010000113.1:0-16324 GCA_964388035.1 uncultured archaeon | reverse complement strand
ACACAGAATCTGGTGTGGGTACTTGGGATATTTATTTATTTCAAGTAAAGAGAATATAAAACTATTCTCTTTTTTGATATTAAAATTTTTTATCCACCCTTTATTTTAATGCACTTTAATCACTTCTAATTCATAATTAAAAGGTAAAATAATGATTTTAATCTTTTTTAATTCTAAGCTTCCATGTTTTCGTTTTCAGTACTGATTTTTTAAGGACACTATTTTCAGTTTAACGTGTTCAGTCGAAGAAAATAAATAATAAAAAGCATTTATAAGAAGCATGTCTGACCAAAAAATCTATTATAAAAAATGGCCCCAAGGAGTACCGAGGGAATTAATTATTCCAGAAAAGACTTTAGTAGATTTTGTTGAGGATTCTGCTAAAGAATATGCCAACAACTCGGCGACTCATTTTATGGGTTTTGAGCTTACCTACACGCAATTATTGGATGTTATTTATCGTACTGCTACTAAATTACATGAATTAGGATTATCAAAAGGAGATTGCGTTGCAATTCATTTTACCAATAATCCTGCCTTTATTGCATATTATTACGGTATATTAAAAATGGGAGGTGTGGTTACAGCAATTTCACCTTTATTTAAAGGACTTGAAATAGAGCGCCAGCTCAACGATAGCGAAGCGAAAGCATATATAGGTTGGGAAGGCTTTTCAGGTATTGTAGATCCCGTGATAGGAAATACTGGAATATCAAAAGAACGTTATTTCACGAGCGGTTTAGCTCCTTATTTATCGCCCGATCCCATGGCTCCTCCTCAATTCCCCATGGAAGGCCCCCCCACATTTGAAGATTTAATACGAGAAACAGAACCAAATCCCCCCATCGTTCAGATCTCTCCAAATGATTTAGCGATGCTGCAATATACGGGAGGAACAACGGGTTTTCCCAAAGCAGCCATGCTTACTCATGGTAGTATCGCATCTAACGTATACCAAGCAAAGTCATGGTTTGTAGAAAAAGAGCCTGGAAAAGAAGTCTTTCTAGCTGCATTGCCATTTTATCACATTTACATGGGATTCATGATGAATTTGGGAATCCATCTCGGAGCAAAAATAGCGTGTGTTTTCAATCCGAGAGAGGCTCACGAGGTTATCGAGGTGATTGAAGCCTCGAAGACAACTATTTTTCCAGGTGTTGCCGCAATCTTTAATAATTTAAATAATTATGAAGAGATTGAAAAACATGATCTTTCTAGTATAAAATATTGTTTAAGCTCTGCTGGACCCTTGCCTGATGATATAAGGCGAAAATTTGAAGAGCTCACTGGAGCGAAATTACGGGAAGCTTATGGTTTAACAGAGATGTCACCCGCCGTGACAGCTAATCCCTTTGATGAAAATAACAAGCCAGGAACAATAGGAATGCCCTTTCCAAACACTAATTGCAAGATTTGCGATTCTCAAGGAAATACCCTTGGAATAAATGAAATTGGAGAATTGGTGGTAAAAGGCCCACAGATGATGAAAGGTTATTATAAAAGAGAAGAGGCAACAAATAATACAATTAAAGATGGGTGGTTATGGACCGGAGATTTGGCATTAATGGATGAAGATGGCTATTTCGTAATAAAAGAGAGATTAAAAAATTTGATAAAGTATAAAGGGCATTCAGTATATCCCACAGAAGTTGAAGAACTATTGTTTTATAATGAAAAAATTCAGGATTGTGCGGTGATAGGCATTATTGACGATGAAGGGAAAGAAAATATCAAAGCTTACGTGGTTTTAAAAGAAAAATATAAAGAGAACACTTCGGAACAAGATATTATCGAGTGGGCAAAAGAAAACATGGCGTTTGATAAATATCCCAGATTCGTTGAATTTATAGAGGAAATTCCAAAAACCATTGTGGGAAAAGTCTTACATAGAGAACTGCGGGAGAAAGAAGAGAAGAAAAATTAAAAATTAGTACTTTTTATATCCTTTCCTTTATTTTTTATTTGATTTTTTAATAGCAAGGCAAATATTACCCAAAAATAATTATAACTTAAATTTAAAAAAGTTAAAGTGGACCTAAAGGATTTAATAAACGAAATTTCAAAATTCGTCGAAAAATTGAAAGCATTTTTTTATAATAAGAAAATTTTTAATTTTTTAAATTATTAAATAAGTAACAAGTTATTACATTTCATTCCCTTTTTGTGATGTTTCATGATTGATGAAGAAGATGAAGAAGAGATTTTAAAAAAAGGCGTTTCACTAAAAAGTGTCATTAAGAACATTTTAATTGTTGCTTTAATTGTATTGGGGGCACTATTTGTATATTTTGGATTATTTCCTGACCAGACAACTAATTTCATGATAGGTTTTACTTTAATTTGTGTTGGAACCACCATTTTACAAATTCCGCATCGCGCTCAAGAACCATTGAGACAAACATTAACCATTTTATTCTGTAATATATGCGGAATAACGAAAGTGAGAAATTATCAAGTAGGCGATTTTGTATTTAAAAAAACTCAAGATCAATGCGAAAAATGCAATGAACCGATGCAAATCAAGCAAATTTATTCGGTTAAACTTAAAAAGAATGTAAAGATTGAAGAGAAAAAGGAATCAAAAAAAGAAGAAAAAGAAGTTACAAAAAGTAATTAAACCTTATTTTAATCTCTTCATTATTTTTCCCGAGTGAAATTAAAATTATAAGTTTTGGTTTATCTTAATTTTACAATAAGGAATTGAAAAAAATTTTTAATTCATCGTTCATTTATTTGCCTACATAAAGAAAACTTGAAATCATGCTTTCATTAGTTGGTCTTGGAGGCACATTCGATCATTTACATGAAGGGCACCAGCTTTTATTAAGAACAGCTCTAAATGTTTCAGAAAAAATAGTTATAGGGCTGACAACAGAAAAGCTGTTAAAAAATAAAAAACATTTTGAACTAATTGAAGATTATCAAACGCGAGAAAGGAACTTATTAGAATATTTAAAAACTCTAACTGATTTAAGCCGAGTAGAAATAGTACCATTGGATGATCCCTATGGTCCTCCTATTCATCAAGAAAATTTTGAAGGATTAATTGCTAGCCAAGAAACGTATCCGAACGCTCTTAAAATAAATGAAATTAGAGAACAAAAGGGATTCAAGCCATTAATTTTAGTTGTCATCCCTATCATTAAAAAAGATGATCAAATAATTAGTTCCACTCTAATTAGGGAAAATTTGAGTAAATAAAATTTTTTAGGTATCTTTTATTTAATAATTTACCGATATTTCATAATACATGATAGTGACTATATATAATTAGTGAAAGTTTTGAAAATGAAATTAAATTCTTCTTTTGAGAAATTATTCTTTACTTTGTTTACATCGCCAAGGGAATGACACCTAAAGTTAATTTCTAATTATTCTCTTGGCTACGGTTTATTTATCAACTGATTGAAATTAAGGAATTGTCCAAGTATTACTATTTTTGAATTAATCTAATCTCATTTAGACCATTTTGAGCTAATATTATTGAAGATTTCAACAAAAAAGTTTAAATTTTTAAAATATTTAGGAAATATATATATTGATTTTTTCATAACCACTCGATTTGACCCATGAAAATTAAACTTAATAAACAGGCTAAAGATATTTTAAAGGTTTTAAAAGAAAAAAAAAATAACTGCATCGCATCTGAGTTAGCTGAAGAACTGCATGTAGATTATATCGTGTTAATGTCAGCGATAAATGAGCTAATTGAGCATGATCTAGGGGGGTTCAAGGAACGTGAGATTAATCAAGTCACTCTTACGGAAGAAGGAATGGATTACTTAAATAAGGGTTTACCTGAAAGACAATTATTAAATCTCATATTAAATGAAAAGATAAAAGAAATCCCCCTAGAGGATTTATTAAAAAAATCCAACCTTGAAAAAGATCTATTCTATATTGCTATCTCAAACATGAAAAAAAATAGATGGATAACTCAGAGCAAGGCATCTGGAAAAAATGAAATCTTCTTAATTCAAGAGCAATTCCCCCAGACAGAGATAGAAAGCTTCTTAGAAATTTTTAAGGAAAAAAAATATCTTGATTTTGACGCCTTAAAAAAAGAAGAATTAACAAATTTAGATATTTTAAATAAAAGAAAATTGCTAAAGAAAAGAAATAAAACACAACGCGAACTATATTTAACGGAAAAAGGGAAAAAGATTAACCTATCTCAAATACAAACATTGCAGCAAGTTAGTAAGATTACCTCAGAAATGTTAACTTCAGGTACTTGGAAGGATTACGAATTAAAACCTTTCGACGTGAGCGTAGAAGGATCATTATTGAAAGGAGGAAAAATTCATCCCTTGATAATTATCATAAATGAAATCAGAGAGATCTTCCTTTCCATGGGATTTACAGAAATAAGGGGTCCACTAATTGAGAGTGCGTTTTATAACTTTGATGCTTTATTTCAACCTCAAGATCATCCTGCCAGGGAATTACATGATACATTTTATTTAAAAAATCCTAAAACAGCAAAATTACCTCAAGCTGATCGAGTTAATGCGGTGAAAGATACTCACGAGAAAGGAGGAGATTCAGGTTCTATTGGATGGGGTTATGAATGGAAACCTGAAATTGCTCAAAAAACTATTCTAAGAACACATACTACTGCTACTACGATCCGGAGATTAGCCCAATATTATAACAATAATGATAAACCTCCAATAAAAGTATTTTCAATTGATAGGGTATTCAGAAATGAAAAAGTCGATAAATCCCATCTAGCAGAATTTACCCAAATTGAAGGGATTGTAATTGATGAAAACGTGACATTGTGTGATTTAAGAGGGCTTTTAGTCGAATTTTATAGAAAAATGGGGTTTGATAAAATAATAACTCGTCCTGGTTTTTTTCCCTATACCGAACCGAGCTTGGAGGTATCCGTATATTACGAAAAATTAGGTAAATGGTTAGAAATGGGAGGATCTGGAATTTTTAGACCAGAAGTAACCTATCCTTGGGGAATAAAAAATCCCACACGAGTATTAGCTTGGGGATTAGGCTTAGAAAGATTAGCAATGTTACGTTATCAACGATCTGACATAAGAGATTTATATATTAATCCAATTAACTGGTTGAGAAAAGAATCATATTAATTTATCAAGAGGGAGAAACATGCCAACAATCGATTTAAAAATTCAAAGGTTGGAAAGATTAGTCGGGAAAAAACTAGATATGAAGGACTTAGAGTATGATTTACAATGGATCAGCCTTGATCTAGAAGATATGAATGAAGAGGAACAATCCATTAAAGTCGAGTACAATCCAAATAGACCCGATTTTTCAAGTCCAGAAGGAATCGCACGAACATTAAAAGGATATTATGAATTAGAATTGGGCCTTCCTAAATTTGAAATTTCATCCCCCCAGGTTACTGTTACTGTGGAAAAAATCGTAAATAAAGTCCGTCCATACATTGTTTGTGGAATGATTAAAAATATTGATTTGGATGAAGAAGAAGTAGCCACGCTCATGAATATCCAAGAACAATTACATTGGGCTGTAGGACGAGACAGAAAGAAAGTTGCGATTGGAGTTCATGATTATGATAAAGTGAAACCTCCCTTCAGATACACCGCGGTAAAACCTGATTCAGTGAGTTTTACTCCTCTTCATGGGGATGGATATCCAATGAATCTTGAAGAAATTCTATTATTGCATGAAAAAGGAATTGAATACGCACCTATATTGCAGGGAAAAGAAGTATATCCGATTATTTTTGATAAAAATGATGATGTACTTTCATTTCCTCCCATTATAAACGGAGAATTGACCACCGTGACTGATGATACTAAAAATTTATTTATAGATATGACGGGTACCGATTTTAACGCCATAAATCTTGCTCTTAATATCTTATCCACTACACTGGCAGATATGGGAGCAGAAGTAGAAGGTGTGAACGTTAATTATGAAGATGGAAAGTCAATCGTTACTCCAAATCTCGAGCCTAAAAAATGGGAAATCAATGAAAAGTATATCAACGATTATATTGGAATTAATCTCTCGACCAAGGAAATGATCAAGTGTTTCGAAAAAGTTAGAATGAACGCGAAGAAATCCAATAAACGCGGTTATCTTGACATATTAGTTCCAGCATATAGAGGAGATATCATGCATCCCGTAGATTTCACGGAAGATTGTGCAATAGGATATGGATATTTCAATTTACCAACTACAATTCGGGAAGGGTGTGTGGGAGAATTTCATCCCATCCAAATCCTCGCTAACAAAATTAGAACTATTTTAATAGGAGCAGGATATTTGGAAGTATTAAATTTCATTTTGTCCAATTCTCGCCGGCACTATGAATTCATGAAAAAAGAATATGAACCCAAAAATCTGATTCAAATAGAAAATCCCATTTCTAAGGAATATGATACCACTAGAACCAAAATCTTACCGAAATTAATGGAAACGTTACAATTTAACCGTTCCGAAGAAAAACCGATTAGGATATTTGAAGTGGGAGATGTAACAAAGCTATCACCCGAAGATGAAACAGGAGCAAGAAGAAAATTACATCTAGCGGCGGTTTCTTATCATGATGATGCTGACTATACAGAAATAAGATCCACTCTTGATTTTATAATGACCTCTCTTGGAATCAAAGAATACTGTAAAGTTGTTGCGGGAGAAGACTCATCATATATTCATGGAAGAATAGGCAAAATACTTTATAATAATCATATTATAGGAGAACTGGGAGAATTACATCCGGATGTCTTAATGAATTTCAAATTAGAATTTCCTGCAGTTGCTTTAGAAGTAAATCTCGAACATTTTTTATAATTTATAGTTAAATTATCAAACTCGTCTTATTCATGATGAAAGAGATCGAAAAGTTAAGAGAGAAAATCAACGCACTTGATACTGATATTCTCAATTTAATTGAAGAAAGAGGTAAAATCGCAAAAGAAATTGGTGAACTTAAAAAAAACTTAACATTAGATATATTCCAACCCTCGCGTGAAGTAGAAGTATTAGAAAGGTTAAAAAAGCAGAGAAATGTCATCAGTGAAAATAATGTAGAGGCAATTTGGAAAGAAATAATGGGCGCATGTAAAGAATTACAGCACATCAAGAATCGGGTGGGATTTCTTGGCCCAGAAGGCACTTTTTCTCATCAAGCTGCGTTGGATTTCTTTCCAATTTCAAGTACAGAGTTAAATTCTCATAAAAATTTAGTAGAAATTTTTGAAAGCATCGAAAAAGGCGTGATAGATTATGGGGTTGTTCCTATTGAAAATAGTCTTCAAGGAACCGTGAGAGAAACTCTTGATTTATTAATTGAAAAAGAAATTATAATCTATGGCGAAATTGAATTAAGAATCGTACAAAACTTGATTGCTTTAAAAGATGCTGAACTAAATAAAATCCATACTATTTATTCTCATCCTCAAGCCTTCGCCCAAACAAAAGTCTGGTTAAAGACAAACTTGGCTAATGCTAATTTAATCAATATTAATTCGACTGTTGAAGCAGTTCAAAAAATAAAAGAACTAAATGATCCTTCAAATGCAGCAATTGGTCCAAAAATCGCTAGCCAAATACATGACATGAAAATATTAGCTTCGAATATTGAAGATATTGCTTCGAATTTCACAAGATTCCTTATTATTTCAAAAAAAGAATTTGAGCATCCTGGAAAAAAAGTCAAAACGTCCATAGTTTTTGTAACGAAGCATACTCCGGGATCATTATTTCGAGTAATTAAATTGTTTGCTGAAGCAAATATTAACCTACTTAAGATTGAGTCAAGGCCAAGAAGAAAAGGAAGATGGGAATATATATTTTTAATGGATTTTGAAGGAGATAAGAGAAGCTATATCGTCAAAACCGTTTTAAATTCATTAGAAAATAATGTAATATATTATAAAATCTTAGGATCTTATCCTTACAAGTAATAGGAACTTGAAATACTTTTTACGCATTTAAGTAAGAATCTATTCATGCTTTCCTATAGACTAAAAAGTATAAGATCTCATCAATCTCTAAATCCAATAACTAATTTTGCGCAAAATTATAAAGATTTTAACGTTCCTAATATGATTATATTTTTTTTTAAATAAGTTTAAAATTCATTTCCATCATTAAATATTTATTAATATTAAAATATGTGAGAATTGAGTTTGAACAAAGATGCGCAATAAAATAAGGCTTAATGATAGAAAAGTGGATGAAATTAGGAAAACAACTATAGAGAGAAATTATTTAAAATATCCTGAAGGATCCGTGTTAATCACTCAAGGAAACACGAAAATCATAGTGACTGCATCCGTGTTAAATTATGTTCCCAAATTCTTAGAAGAGACGGGGATGGGGTGGATTACTGCAGAATATAATATGCTGCCTAGAGCAACGCAACATAGGAATTCAAGAGAAAGGGAAAGAAATAAAATAAAGGGACGTACAATGGAGATTCAGCGTCTCATAGGACGTAGCATGCGAGCGGCATTTAATTATGAAAAATTAGAAGAACATACAATAAAAATTGATTGTGATGTGATTCAAGCGGATGGAGGAACCCGATGTGCTTCGATAACTGGAGCGTTTGTAGCCGTTTTCGATGCAATAAATTTTCTTTATAATGAAAAAAGAATAGATACTTTCCCCGATTATAAAGTCACTGCCGCTATTTCATTAGGGATCAAGGATAATCAGATTTATTTAGACTTGGATTATGAAGAAGATTCAAATGTAGATGTGGATGTGAACGTAATTATGAATGAAAATTTAAATCTTATTGAAATTCAAGGAACAGCAGAACGAGCTACTTTTACTAAAAGTCAATTAAATGATGTAATTGCTTTAGCAGAAAAAGGAATAATGGAAGTAATTAGCATTCAAAAAAGAGTATTAAATCTATAATATATTACTAATTTTCTTATATTTATTAATGAGCTTCGATCCCTAATTGTTCTGGATGATCTTGAAAATATTGAACACCCTCTTTAATTATGTCAAGAATAGACCTTGTAGGATGCCATCCAGTTGCCTTAATTATCTTTTCATTTTTTCCGATCAACAAGGGAACTTCACTTGGTCGCAAACGTCTTGGATCTACATATGCTTCGGCAGAAATATTATAAATTTTTTTCGCTAATCTTACATAATTAGCAATTGAAATTCCTTTTCCAGTACATACATTATAGGGTTCACCATAATTCTTAGTTTCGCTAACCAAAATATATGCATTAACTGTATCTTTAACATGAGTGAAATCACGAATTGCATTAGGATTCCCAATAATTATTTTATCCCTTTTTCCATTCATTATTTCTACAATTTGTCGATGGATCACACTTGTTACAAATTGAATCCCCCTTCTTGGCCCCTCGTGATTAAATCCACGTGTAATGATACTGGGCACACCATAGGAATTGTGATATAACCACGCGATTTGTTCAGTAGCAACTTTACTCGTACCATATACACTTCGAGGACGGAAAGGATTTTTTTTTAAATCTTCACTGACCGGAACCTCATTAGGATCTACTAATCCATATTGTTCGCTACTACATGCTACTTGAATGCTTTCTAAATCGTCATTAGACCGCCTAGCGGCCTCGAAAACCTTTATCGTACCTATAATGTTATTATGTGCCACTCTTGCAGGCTCTCTGAAAGAAGTGGGAACGAAAGACTCCGCAGCTAGATGAAATACCGCATGTGGTTCCACTTTTTCAAATACTTCGTAGATCCGCTCTGCACTGGTAATATCTGCTTCATGAAGAATAATCTTTCCTCTTAAATGTTCAATATTTTCATGCATGGGCACCGCATGACGACGGATAGTTCCATGAATTTCACATCCTAAGTCTAATAATTGCTCAGCCAGATGACTTCCCGCAAATCCACTAATCCCCGTTATTAAAACTCTTTTTTCCTTCCAAAATTCTTCATTTGGTTTCGCGGTCTTTTGCTTCTCAAATGTAGTTAGATACTCATCAATTTTATCTGGGTTGATAATAAATCCTTGAGATTCTAATTCCTCTACTCTTGGATTCTTTTGTACCGATTCTTCAATAGGTATGAGCTCATTCATATTAAAATATTGAATTATGGATTAGATTTTAAGTTGATTATTAATATTGCATTAATTTCTTAATAAGGCATAAATTCATTTAAACGCTTGTAAATGTTTTTTATTCAAGCTTTAAAAGATTATTTGTCGTCCATTAAACAAAATTTAAAAAATAATAATTCTTAATTAAAAGTAGAAATTAGAAATTAGAGTAAAATTTCATCAATCTGCTAATATTTGAATCAAATTTAAATAATAATGAAATGTTAGCATTTTGATTTATATTAAAGAAATGCAAAATGATACCATATGGAATAATTTTTCAAAAACTTTAAATATGCAAAAAATAATAATAAATTATAATCAAAATTTCAAAGAATTTTGATGACGCCGAAAGAACAAAATGAAAGGGATATACCTAAAAGTTTACAAGGCATTGAATTGGTGCTGCGCTATCTGGGCACACGGAAAAACAGAGAAACAAGTATAAGAAACATCAGCAATAGCACGGAACTTTCGACTAGAGTTGTAAAAAATGTTTTATTACAACTCGAAAAATTCAATCAAGTGGAGAGAATTTACGACAAAAACAATGTCGTACCCAAATGGAAAATCACCAGTTTCGGTAAAAGAGTAATTAAAGAAGCAAATGGCGGGAATATCCCAAACAAAGAGTCCAGTATTCAGGAGGAATTATTGCAAGATATAATTCTTCCTGCAAACTTGGATGATTTAAAAACCCAAACTTTAATGAGAAGAGAAAATATTCTCGCCGAATTGGGGGCGATATCCGTCGATTTAAGTAAATCTCTTGGTCCTATTTTGAATCTAAATCAACCTCATCTTGAAGATATCATTGGATTTATTATTAAGCGACTAAAAGTAATAAGAGAGCGTATCTCAAATTTACCTGATGATCCAATGAAGATTTATAAAATGGAGAAACTTGGGACAAAACCAAGAAAAATTAGTAAAAAAGAAAGCCAATCCCTTTTATTAGAAATTTTTTTTATTGAATCTTTAATCAGAAACGATATAAAAAGAATAACTAACCTTGATAGTGAATTAACTCAATTAATAGAAAATAAGGCAATTTTAAAATTAAATTTACTCGCAAGAGAATTAAGAAATGAAATTAGACAATTAACTAATTTAGTTAATAAACGAGAATCTTTGAGTATTGATTCACATCTATTGAATGAGGATGAATTAGGGCAGTTAGCAAAAAATAAACTTACTTCGGATTTATTGGATAACATCATAACTATAACGCCAACAGATGAAGCAATTTATGAGGGAATTAAAGAGCATGTACTTAAAATTATCACCATGCTTCAAAAAGGAAAAAGATTTATTGAAGATCATAATTTCAGGCTTTCAGAATATATTCCTTTATATTTTTTATATCAATTGATTTTGGATGATAAACCCGATTTAATTTTTTCGATTGAACAATTGGAGGATGTTCTTAACGATCTTTCAGAATCAGGATATTTAATTGGTATCAAATCAATTATTGATGATGAAAATGAAGAGTTTAAGGTGGTTCAACTAATGATACATGATTTGAAGGAAGATGAAATACAATTAACAAAAATAGTTGTCAACCTTCAAAAGTTAACTTTAGCAGATGCTATAAACTCAACAGGATGGGCGAAAGAAAAGTGTTTGAATTTATTAAAAAACTTAACAGAATTAGGAATTCTGAAATATTCTAAATCTTATTTACATGGAGAACTTTGGTATGTAATATCTGAACAGGTATAATCTTAAAGTGAATTAAAAAGAAATATATTTAAATAATACATTCTCGAGATAATTCTATATGGATAAAGATATAAAAGTATTTGTGGCCAATATTTACTATAAAGAAGCAAAAGACAAAAGAGCTAATGATAAGGATCCCGAAATTATAGCTTGGGAAAAAAGTGATAAATTTGAGGGTAACTATCCTTTAATGTTTACTTTTCCGGGAGCAGGAGATAATATTAAGAAGAAAAAATTTTTTGCGGTAAAAGATTATGAAAAAGCACTTTTTTTTGATAAAGGCCAATTGGTAGGCATTTTAAGCGGGGGCATTTATAAACTTGAAAAAAAAGCACGAATAAAAGGAACTCAAATTGTCTGGATTGATTCATCCTTAATTGAAATTCCATGGGGAATTCCCCGTTCCTCGGGGATTCCTACTAAGGATGGATACATGGTGGGATTATATGGAGATTTAAAGTTAAAAATTTCGAATGTCAAGCTATTTTACAACGATATCATTGCCGGAAAAAATGATTGGAGGGTTCAGAATTTAAAAGACTGGATCATAACTCTCTTGCATACTTCCTTGAGAGATATTTTTAAAAATTATGATGCTAAATCGATATTATTGGAAGATCGTGAGCGAGTTATTCATTTGATAACTTCGAAGATGACTGAAGAATTTTTCAGATACGGTTTAGATTTAGAAACATTTAATATTATCGGAGTAAGGGCACCAGAAGAAATGAAGGATTTGTATAATCAAGAAAAACTTCAAACCCGAATTATCGATGATTCTAAAATTGAAAATTTGGAAACTCTAATTCGTGAAAAGGATGAATTAAAAGAGAGAATCAAAAATTTAAAAAGAAAGCTAAAACAACTTCAAGATTCATTAATAGACGATAAAATTTCTCAAGACGAATACGAAAATAAGAAAGAACAAATTCTAACTTTTATTAATGAATTAGAAAAAGATATCCTGAAAATTGATGCAAAACTAAATAATTAATTTTTATCCTTACATGTCTCCTTTCAAAATTATTCCTCAATATCGAGAAAACTGTATTTTACAAGGTACTGAAGAAAACTTAAGGAGATTTAAAGAGGGAGATACCATTTTTTTAATCTCAAATTCTCCCACAAAGACTTTTTCAATTATTACCAAAATTGAAGGATTAGAATTTTCCGAAGATGAAAAAATATTTATCGATAAACGGATTTTGGAAAATTTTGCAGAAAATGACGAGGTTAACGTTATCAAATACAATCCCGCCGAGGCTTTAGAAATTCATATTCATATATCAAATAATTATAGTTTAATAAGCAGAGGAGAATGGACTTCAATAATAAAACCTTCTATTGAAAATAAAATAATTGATATTGGAAGAGAAATTAGTTTTCTAATTCCCTGGAATGAGGGCGCCCCAATAATCGGGTCAGGAATAATTAGTTATACCATACCAAATCCTCCCGTCTTTATAGGAGACCGTACGCGTATCATCATTGAGAAAAATAATGAAAAAACGTTGTTAAAAATTAAAAAATTTGCCTTGGATCATCAAAGAAAGCGGGTAGAGATCATCAATAAACAAGTAGAAATGAACACGATTCAATTAATTAAAAAAATAAAGCAAGAAAATTATCCGAGCAAGGGGCTAAAGTATCAATTTAAAGCAACCAATGCATCCCATTTGTTTAAATCTGTAGTAGATATTTTTAAAGGACTTGATATAATTGAAGAACCCACGGAAGAATTTTTTAATGATCATCAAGAAGACTATTTAGGATCTATTGTATTTGTATTCTTTTCTAAATCATCCTTACCTTATCTGATTGATTTACAAGTAATCGCATCCGGAGCTTCAGGAACATTATTACTTTGGGTTTCTGGAGAGAATATGAACGAAATCAATACGATATTGAAAAAATATGATAAAAGAATTACGGCATTAAAACAAGGGATAGAACAAAAGGTCGAAGTAGTGAATGTTCAATGTCCGGAATGTGGGGCCGATTTACCTATAGAAAAAGTGGAAGTAAACGGAATTGTGAAATGCAAATATTGCAATAAAATCTCTAAAATTCCAAAAATAATGAGGTATTAAAAATCCCATTAAAAATGAGTTTTAATAGATATACCCGATTGAAGGCAATTAATGAATTTGGTTATGATCTGGATTGGAACGTACTTAAGAAATTTCATGTGGGAATAATAGGGATCGGAGGTTTAGGATGCATTACTGCGGAAATGGCATCTCGATGTGGAGTTGGGAAAATATCCTTATTTGATTATGATACCGTGCAAGAAGTAAATTTAAATCGCTTAATGTTCAAACCACATCATATTGGCATGCCAAAAGTAGAGGTTGCTGAGAAAATTATAAAGGAAATTAATCCGGAAGTTAAAGTTCAATCCTTCAATTCGGATATCATGAATTTTGATTTTGAAGGTGTATTTAATAGCGAAATAAAAACAATTGATATTATCTTGAATGGGCTTGATAATATTCCTGCAAGGGAATACTTGAATGTTAAATGCGTGACTTATAATATTCCTTATATTGATGCAGGAGCTTCCAGAAGTGGATTATCCGGGTATGTTCATCCTATTATCCCCCATAAAACGGCTTGTGCAAAATGTTTAAACAGTATCCCTATATATTTACCTGAAGAACGCGGGGAACCATGCTTCGCTTCATTACCATCCACGATGGCTATTTTAGCAAGCATTCAGTTTCAAGAGATGCTGAAATATTTATTAAAGTTTGGAAAAATGATTGATTATGTGATGTATGAAATGATCTCCGGGGAATTGCATAATTATACCACTAAAATTGATCCTAAATGTCCAATTTGCTCAAATAATCAACCTATTCCTGAAATCAGTGCAAAAAGCCAACATTCTAAGAAGAAATTAGATGATTATATTAATGATCTTAATCAAAGGGAGTAGCTAAGAAAGATGAGTACACTACAAATTTCAGAAAGTCTGCTCCATTCTTTAAAAACTCAAGCCACAGAAAATGAAAATGAAATTTATGGTTGGCTTTTGGGATATCCCGAAAACGATACACTTAATATTCTTGGTATTGCTCCTTGTGAACAATTTATTGAACAAACTCCCGTCAGTGCAATTCCAGTAGTGGAAGAGTTTCAACTAATAAGTTCAGTAATGCCTCATGGGATTGGCCCAATTGGAATCTATCATTCACATCCTCCTTCAAGTAAGATCTTTCATAGTCACATTGATGATAACATGTTAGCTGATAAAGTTAATTTATTTAACAATACTGTATCCTTGGTAATTACGGGTAATGAAATAAACTATTATAAGATTGAAAACGGGAAGACCTCTGGTAAATTACTTGTTAAAGATATTATACCCTTGGTACCAAAGCATTTAATGGTGAATTTCAATGAGTGGTTTCAAATTAATGTTCCTAAAAATTATTTCGCCAAGAACTCTGAAATAAATAAATTGAAAATGAAAATGCTGGTAGCCTTAACTAATTTTCTTGAAAAAATTTGGAAAGACATGGAATATCATGAGGAAAAAAAGAAAATTTCCCTAAATGAACCTATTTTCACCTACGTAACTAATGCTTTATCAAATAATCTTATACATCTAAAATTTCCCGCTAAATTAGATTCAAAATTAAGGCATGATAAGAATGACGTAATAACAATTGATATAAGCAATGAAGAAAGTAACAAAGCTGATATAGTTCAACTTCAATTGAAATTAATAGCGGAGTTTCCCGTTTATATTAATAATAATACTTTTACATTAAACGATTTAAACGTGGTAATTAAAACAGAATTACGTGAAAATATCAATCAAAAAATACAGTATTGTAGAATAAATATAAATAAAAAGGAAATTCTTATTCCTTCTGATTTTTGCTTGGAATTATTCGGTTTTAAACTAAATGTTTTATATCATCATCACAAATTTTTAATTGAAAATAACTTTTCGGATAAATATTTTAATATAATTATCAAATTTTTGAATCTCTTTAATACTTTTCAAAGCAATATTTTAAAAGAAAAAGAAAAACAACAAATTAATAATTTTTTAATTAATGTAGAAATATATTCAAAGAATTTTAAATGGAAAAATATAATTAATGAAAAAATTAAAATTATATATAAAACCTTAGATTTAAAATTGCAAAATTAAAACTATTATCAATCATGGTAATGTTTGAAAAAGAATATTAAACGTATTGTGAGGATTAACCAAAATGGCATCAGAATTAAATACAATATACTTTATCAATAAATTTGGATCCGAAAAAAAACAAATTCCCTTTCCAGTTGCCCCCACTCTGAAATTAATGGATATTGTTCCAGAAATTTCTAAAAAGTTCGGAATTTCTGCACAGAATATTTGTCTTGCGAATATTGGGGGTCAAGTATTGACTGCCTCAGATTTAAGTCTCCCAATAAGAGAATTAATTGATAAATTCGGAAATACCTTTGATATAATCGATCGAGGTATAGTGGGCTCATCTTCAGAGAAAATAACGTGGAATA
>CAYLZE010000112.1:0-16333 GCA_964388035.1 uncultured archaeon | reverse complement strand
CAAATTATTCAGGTTTTCCATGAACCATTTTTCATTCATTGCATAAAATATTCATTCCTAATAGAGGGGGGATTTTTGATCGACCACAACCATTTTTAAAAGGAAAGCATGAAAGCAATCGAGATCCCTTCAAACTCTAAAAATGAGTGAGTTTCTTTTTAAAAGTATATATTTATAAAAACGGTATTTTATTATAGATTTATATTATATAGCAAAATAACTAAAAAAAAAATTTTATTACGATATTAAATTTCCTATAATATAATCTTAGTGAATCAATTAAGGTTTTTTTAACATCATTGTATTATCAATAAAGAACTCGTTTAAGGAAGAACACGCAAACCATGAAGATTCTTATTAAATACATGCTAAAATTATTTGAGATGGAGAAAGGAGTGACTTTTAGAAAATGCCAAAGAAATTCATTTTAAAGATATTAACAGCGGGAGAAGGGGGAGTGGGCAAGACCACGCTGCTACATCGTTACGTGGAAGGGAACTTTACTGCGGATACCAAAATGACGATAGGAGTCGAGTTTTTCCTCCAAGAAGTAGAGATTGATGGCGCAAGTTGTACTTTGCAGCTATGGGATTTCGGGGGACAGGAGCGGTTCCGATTTCTATTGGAGAGTTACGTCCTGGGGGCCAAGGGTGCATTGCTGATGTTCGATCTCACCCGCCCGATGACCCTGGATAACTTAGAGCAGTGGGTGACCATAGTCCGCAAACATGATCCCACGCTTCCGATATTATTTGTAGGAACTAAGCTGGATTTAATGGATGATATCATGGTTCAAGATGATTATGCGCTTTCCTTTTTAGAACAATTTAATTTCTTTGATTTTGTTAAAGTTTCTTCCAAAACGGGAGAGAATGTTAAGGAAACCTTCTCAAGATTGACGGGAAGAATATTAGAGCGTTTACCCCCTTGAAATCAACGACAGAGAATATGGAAAGAAAACAAGTCAACAAAGTGGTTATTGACTCAAATTTTATTTTACTTCCTTTTCAATATAAGATTAATTATTTTGAGGAAATTACTTACCTTTTGGAGGGAAGCACTAATTTCATGATATATCAGCAGTCATTAGATGAATTGAATGCTAAAAAAGCAAGAAACGAAGAAAAGCAAAAATTCCAGTTGCAATATGAAGCAGGATTGAGATATTTGGAGAAAATGCAGTCAAGCTATGATTTACAAATCGTTAATGAGAGAAAGAATCTTGATGAAACTACGGATGAATTTTTGATTAGAAAACTAAAAGAATTGAATAATGCCTCCTTTCGAGTGTTTCTTGCCAGTAATGATAAAAATTTAAGGCGGGAAGCACGAAAAATAAAAGTCAATTTAATTTTTTTGCGATCAAAAAAGTTTTTGCAAGTAGAACTCTCATAACAACTAATATTATAAATTCTTTCTTCTTTTAATACATGTATAAAAACCACTAATAATATTTAGGAAGAATATAAATTAACAAAAGGTGAATGATTTGAAAAAAAAAATTCCTACGAAAGAAGAGTTGGAACAATTAGAGGTAGAATCATGGGGTACTTGGGAAAAGGAAGTTAGTGAATTTCCTTGGTCTTATGATGAAACAGAGACGTGCTATATCTTATCGGGGGAAGTTGAGGTAACTGACAAGGAGAGTGGGGAAAAACTCCAGTTTAAAAAAGGTGATTTGGTCCAATTTCCTAAAGGCTTAGAATGCACGTGGAAAGTAAAGAAACCCGTGAGAAAATATTACAATTTTGGTGATTTAGATATAGGTAGCCCATAGATCTTTTAAATCTTGATTACTTTTAGAATTTAGAAAGATTCTAACAAGTCATTTTTTCCTTCTTTTATCATTTCTCAAGCAGATTATTGTTATAATACTAAGAAAATACATGTTTCTTTATCTAGTTGAAAGGTTTTCCTTACTAAAGAAAAAGGATAAAAAAAAATAGTAGTTTAAGGAGGTTTTAATTTCATTTGAGGTTCTTCATCGCAGCTAGGTTCCTCTCGAAATAAAGTCTCTGTACCTTTCATGAAAATCACGAGAATGATATTAGAAAGAACTATAAGGGCAGCAATGAAAAATGTCATTCGAAAACTGACCAATTCTACTAAAATAGCTCCAGTTATAGGCCCCAATATGATACCCACATTTATAATGCTCATGAAGACTGAAAACATCGTGGCGCTGATTGATTTTTTACATAAATCCATGGAAAGAACCATTTCTGCTATCTGTAGAAAACCCCAGGCTAATCCAGCACATATCACCGCGATTATTGCCATTAAAAGACCTTGGATTAAGGAAACAATCATAAATATAATTGAGAGGAAAATTATGGAAAGTCCTATGCTTTTTCGACGAGTTAATTTATCTTGGATTGGCCCTGAAATGATACAACCCATCAAGAATCCAGCGCTTCCCAATGACATGACTATACCAACAATGCTTATATTTAATCCTAGTTCCAAGGAAAGAAAGAGGGGGAGCATGGATAAAACGCTATATAAACCAAGCTCTGTCAAGACAAATAAAGCAGAAACGATCCAAACCAAGCGCTTTTTAAACGTTTCTTTTAAATCTTTCCAAGGGAATTTTCCGGGAATTTCATAGGGAGGTTCTTTAGCTAAAAACAATAAAGGAATGGGAATTAGTAAAAATAGACCCATGAAGAGAAAATAAATGCTCCAACTATAAATCTCTATCATGAATCCGACTAAAAGGGATGCAATCAAGTATCCTACAAACTTACTTCCCCAACACACGCTTTGTGCTGCACCACTTTTATCAGGAGGCGTCGTATCTACAACTAAACCATCTGTAGAGGTATCTGCTATTGCATTGAAAAAATTCGCCAGAGCGATTATCGAAACAAAGATAACCCATTCTAAAAGAGGATTAATAGGAATTAATAAGAAAAATAAAATGGCTGCGGCAATGCTCCCTATGATCATGTAGGGCATCCGCCTACCTAATTTTCCAATCTTCTTTCTATCAGAAAGGATGCCGTAAAAAATTTTAATGATCCATGGAAAATTTCCAATAGTCAATGTTAATCCGATAAAAAGAATGCTAACCCCAAAACTGGATAAGTAGAGGGACATATATATTGCCATGAAAACCTCAATGAACCCTTGATCCAAATAAATCATGGCGAAAATTAGGTAGCGATAATTTTTATGGGTTATTAATTCGATTGTCATGTTGATCTTTTTTTTTAACTTTTAATGAATAACTCATTTTTAAAGTAAATTGGAGAAAGGTATGAGGAGATGAGTAATAAAAATTTCGCTTTTTCAAATAAAGAGGGGAGGGCATGTAACCTTTTTATTTCCATGAATCCAATTTCAAGTAACACCAAAAAAATTCTTAAAGAAAGAAATTAAGCAATGGAAGAAAGATGATGGAAAAACTGAATTGGGATGTAGGGTCTCTAAAAATTGATCAATTAGGCTTTGTTTATAAAAATATCGAGGAGAAAGCTAAAATCATGGAAGATATTTATGGTCTTCCTAAATTCACCTTCATGGATGATGTGAAGCATGTGATTGAAAATAATGGAAAAAAGTCCGAGATCAATATAAAATTAGGATTTAGCCGGTGCTTTAACCTCCAAATCGAGTTGATCCAATGGAAAGAAGGTCCTTGCATTTACAAGGATTTCTTGGATAGTGGAAGGGAAGGACTTCAACACGTGAGTATTTTTGTAGAAGAATTGGATCCTTATATCCAAGATTTCACGAATAAAGGATTTACCATGATTCATCATGGCCAAATTGGAAAGCAGAGATTTGCTTATTTTGACACGGAACGTTCATTTGGGATATTATTGGAATTTCAAGAGACGGTGAGTAGAAAAAAGAAACTATGATAAATTTATCCTTTTTTTTTTAATAAACCATTTATTCCGAGATAGGAGATATTCTTCTAAATTTTAATAGCGCTTCTTTAATGTTCTTAATTTCTTCCTTGGAATTGATATCGAATTTTTTTAATTCCTCTAAAATTTGAGTTTCTTCTTTTTTTTTCTCATAAAGTTTTTTATACTCACTAATGGTTTTAGGAGCATAAAAAATGTAGGTTTTATTGGTAAAAATAACCAACCATTTCTTTTTCTCTTGATGTTGAGATAAGGAAAATAACTTATTTTTAATAGATTTAAGATCTTTGCCCATTTTTTTAGCAATAGTGGCATCATCAACTCGATTAAATTTCTTCAAATTTCTTAAGAGACGACTCCTAAAAACAAGAAAAGGAATGTAAGAGATTATATAAAGCACTAATGTGATAATTGCAATGATGATTGCTGCTTGTTGGTTATAGAACGCTACAATAATAATAGTTATGATTAAAAGCGTAAACCAATATCTCCCGATTGACTTGAGGACGACAATTATCTTATTTGGCATTTGAATTCTTCAGTTCCTATTATATAGTCCTAATGAAATGTATTATGGACTGCTTAAAAAGTTATTTTAGAGGTTGGAAGGATTCAATAGAATTTAAAAAAAGAAAAGCAAGCTTAAATTTTTTCAAAAACCACACACCCCACGTTCTGGGTTCGGAATGGGACCAGGTATTATCCTTTTTCACCATGACCGTAAATAACTTTACAGTTTAATTGTTCGCATGAATCGCAATCACACTACTTAAATTAACGTGAGAAAGTTTAACTTCCAGATGGGTGCGAAATGCATACATGTGTGGTATTTAGTGATAATAAAAAAGGAAATATTCTAATTAAATTTTATGAAATTCTTGTATTAAAGGGTTTTGAGGGCAAGTAGAAAGAAAAAGGTTAAATTAAGTTAAAACTTTAAAGATTTCTTCCTTCTTCTTAAAACTTTTAATTTGAAAATATGTGAAGTAAAATACTACCCCCATTATTCCAAACAAGGAAAACAACGCAAAATTAAGGACATAATCAATGATAGGTGTCGGAATCTGTATCATGATGCTTTGATTATAAAATAATTCAGTGTTATTCGCATAATCCCTTGCGAGGATTAAAACAGAATATTCGCCCGGTTTTAATTTACTTATATTACATGTATAATAGTTTTTCGAAGTAAGTGGAGTGTATTGAAGTTCTTGCATTGAATATGTCGCGAAATTATCATTTGATAATAATAAATGAAGACTTTCTATGCCTGTTTGGGGATCCTTAGCAAGAACGCCTAGTGTTAAATTTTCGGAGACTGTCGGATTTTTCGGGGTGATTGTTAAATTTTCACAGGTAGGAGCAATGCTATCGGAAGTGGTGCGAAAATTAAAGTTTGAGGCGAGGAGGTCATGTCCCGTAATGGTTACATTGTATAATCTCCTTCCTTCAGGCAAGTTGAATTCTATATTACCATTAGAATCAGAATAGATTGTTTGAGAGTATTTGCCATTAGATGTATAGATATGCACTCTAGCATTGGCTACTGCCTCATCATAAGCATTTTTAATCGTTAACGATACATGCTCGCATTCATAAAAAGTTCCTTTAAAGGCATTTTTTACGCTAACGGGGATGTTTGTATAAATATCAATTTCGGGGTCTCCCAATAAACAATAAGTTAACACATTTTTTCGTTCCCATTCTTCGTCCATGGAAGCACTTCCTCCCGTGAAGTAACTGCTATTCATGTAAGCGACTTTTGAATCATATAACGCTTTTCCAGGTTGATATTCCTCGTTAAGAAAAAATTCTTCCCAAAACAACTTAGCATTCGCACGATTTAACATTTCAAAGGAGGGATCATTTTCAAAATACCAAGTTAAGCGTAAAGCGCCTATAAATCCTATGGCTCCAGAGTCCGTGCTGTTAATTAGTGTTTCTCCTAAATTATTATCCGTTTTGTCATAAGATGCTGTTGAGCAGGCATCAGAATAAATTAAGGAAGGCATGTTATAATTAGAGACGGAATCGGAGCTAAGAAAAATAGTTCCGTAATAATCATTGAATTTCGTGGGCTGTCCGTGTCCCGCAATGAATACGGTAGAATAACCTAAGTTTAATTGACTCTCAAAACTATTACTCGTTAAGCCACCCTGCTCATTAGGAGCGGGAGGAGTGGGGGGATCATAGGGAGAAGCGGTTCGATAAAGGTTAGTAAAATTCATTTCAGAGAGTAGATATTCATTCCAAATGTAATTGGTTAATTTGGCTTCATCTTCTAAGGGATTTAAAGAGGACACGCCCCCTGCTAATAGCATTTGATTCATCCAATCTCCCACGTAGGGATTCATCTCATATTGCAGGGTTTTATTCACCATTATTTCCAATTCATTCGCGTTACTGGCGGGAAATCGACCAACGTATACTTCCGGAGTCCAATCAATCTCATCAGATCCTCCTGTATAGACGGAAGACTCTCCATATATGCCATTGTGATTATCATCCCAGGTACCATTTAAATCAGCATAATAAAAATCCGTGGGTTTATAATAATCGCTCCAATCTCCATATTCGCTTTCTCCTTGTCCCACTATTACTGTATCAGGATTATATACATACCTGATGGGAATTAGATTATTTTCAGCATCTCCTGCAAGCAGTACCCATTGTATATCATGCTTTTCATAATAGGACTTGATCATGTTCCTGATTTTTTCCGCTTTATCGTTTCCCTCATAAGAGGAAAAATTACTCAAGATAACGGTCTTGACTCCTTTTTGATTATTCCATTCCATTAAAGGCTTGAGTGCATTTACGAAATCTTGTCGATTGGGACTGACAATTAACATGTCAATCTTATTAGTTTTCCATGAATCATTTATCTGACTATAATTTATTTTAGGTAAGATGTTAGCATCGATATTGATGGATAGGTCGTCGTTACCATTCGAAGTCGCAATCTTCTGATTGGGATTTGATATTATTACTGGATTTTTATTTACGTTGAAAAAGCGAAATATCAAAAGGTTTGTCAAAATTATAAAAATAATGATGAGAATAGCAGTCTTTTTATGATGAGTGCTGACCATTTTAATAGTTTTTATGAAATTTTAAACCTATAATAAAAAAGAAAAATGTACCTAATAATTTAATGTATCTTTTTTACAGTAAAAAGTGTTTTAATCATCTTACTTTTTCTATATAATCTTGAAGAGAAATAGAAAATTATGAGGGGTGTTCCTTGAAAAAAGAAAAATATATCTAATTGAAAGTTTTTTATATCAATAGATTAAACATTTTCATTGAAGAGAAGTACCTTGCCAATCAGATTTAATACTTGTCCTTTTTGTAATGAAAAGATTTCCTTTAATATTGAAATGAAGGATATCGATCCGAGTTTATATCCGGCTCCTGTTTATATTTATCACAACGATAAGAAATGTAAGCAAACCTCGACTTTTTATTTCGATAGTTTATTACACGTGAGCTATGTCGAACCTTCTAAGAAAAAATCGTTAACCGGGAAGAAAATTAAGACTCTTAAAACAATAAAGTGAGTCACTATAATTTTGCTTTATAGATCTAATATACTTTACAGAAAAGCTTTTTATTTATAAATAAATTAATAAAAAATACATTCTTAATTTAAGATAGGGAAATACGGTAATTTATCATTTTTATAATTAAAACAAGAAATAAAAAATAGAATGGTAAACGGATTAGAAGAATTAAGCGGTATCGGAAAGAAAACAGCACAGATTTTGAAAGGGGCGGGAATTAAAACTATTGAAGATTTAGCTTCAGTGGAGCTCGAGGACCTTTTAAAAATAAAAGGAATTGGAGAATCTAGTGCATCAAAATATATTGAGAATGCAAAAGCTTACATGAAAGAAATAGAGGCTTATCCAGCAGTAAAAAAATCGGAAGAGAAAACAGAAAAAACCGCTGAACAAGAGCCCAAAAAGAAAAAATCGTCATCAAATATCAAGGAGTTAATGAAGATTCAGGCGGAATGTAATATAGGTCTTGTTGGACATGTAGATCATGGAAAAACAACCTTAGTTAAAGCATTGACGGGAGATTGGACGGATAGACATTCGGAAGAACAAGAACGTGGGATCTCAATCAAATTAGGGTATTCCAATTCTACCATTCTATATTGTCCTACTTGTGATCTCTATCTCACGGATTATATGGTGGAAAAAGATAGAGAAAAAGGACAACCCCGATATAATTGTCCTAAATGTGGAAAGGAGTTAGAATTTAGAAGGAATATTTCTTTTGTAGATTCTCCTGGACATGAGATATTAATGGCTACCATGTTAAGCGGAGCCTCTTTAATGGATGGAGCTTGTTTATTAATTGCTGCAGATGAAGATTGCCCCCAACCTCAGACCAGAGAACATTTAGCAGCCCTCAACATTGCAAATATTGATAAAATTATTATTATTCAAAATAAAATTGATGCTGTATCAAAGGAACAAGCATTAAAGAATCGTGATCAAATTAAAGAATTTGTCAAGGGAACTGTCGCAGAAAATGCCCCCATCATTCCTGTATCTGCAGTTTTTGGTGCAAATATTGAATTAGTAGTACGAGCTTTTGAAGAAGTGATTCCTACCCCCGAATTAGACGAAAATGAGGAGTTTCAATTTTTAGTAGCACGATCCTTTGATATAAATCGCCCCGGAACATCTATTGATAATTTAAAAGGAGGCGTAGTGGGGGGATCTGTTTTAAAAGGCACGGTGTCAGTGGGAGAGGAAATAGAAATTCGACCCGGTTTGCGGATAAAGGAGAAGTATGAATCGATAAAAACCGTCGTGACGAGCATTAGTCAAGGAAAAAATCTATTGGAATTAGCTAAACCAGGCGGATTAATAGGAATTGGAACGAAATTAGATCCTTCCTTAACAAAAGGAGATTCATTGAGTGGAAATTTGGTGGGAAAAATCGACAGCTTGCCAGAAATTAAAGATGAGGTGAAACTGAAGGTAAAATTATTCCAGAGAGTGATTGGTTCCGAGTTACAGATAAAGGTTCAACCCCTCAAGCATAATGAAAGACTCCTACTAGTGGTAGGCACTGAAAAGACCGGAGGTATCGTGACTAAAATTCTTAAAGATTCTTACGTGATAAAATTGAATCCTCCTATTTGTCCCCCGGAGAATTTCATATATGCCATTTCCAGAATAATTAATCAAAGATATCGCTTAATTGGATATGGTATAGAACAGAATGAACAGAAAAGTTAAGATTTCTAAGAGCTTATTGTCTATTTCTGTTTTTAAAAGAATTCTTATCTTATTGTTATTACAATTTTTCTGATCTTATTATGAATAAGATAGAAAGATTTCTCTTATCTTTCCTTTTATTAATTTAATTTCAAACTTGTTAAACACGTCCTTTAACTTAGCAAAAACTTGTTTATCAATATTTGTGGTATTTAAATTATCTAAAAGAACTTTAGTTTCATAAAGAACAATGGAATTCTCAATTTTGGAAAGAAAATGTAATATTATCTCTACATTGCCCAAATTGGATAATTCTGAGCTGGTAGATTCTTTATATTCATAAAAAACTTCGTCAATGAGTCGTTTCCCTAAAAAATTTAAAAAGTCCTCCAAATTATCAATAAATAGCACGATCAAGGAGCTTATCCCTTCCTCCTAATATTATGAAGATAGATTAAAACACCCAAAAAGAAAAAGATGGCACTTGGAATGAGAAATCCCATGAGTACTAAAGGAACATGTGGTTGCGTGGTAATTACGTAATTAATTTGTTTATATGCCATTACATTAGTTGCTTGAGCTACTTTTCCATCTTGATATACAATTAACATGTAATCTCCATTTGGAACATTTGTTATGAGAATTTCACCATTTGCATTCGTTTGAGTATCGGCTACAGGTTGTACTTGTTTTTTCGAGATATAAGTACCATACTGGATTCCATAATATTCAATCTTAACCACCGTGTTTCTAAGAGGCATCTTAATAGCATCAGTAATAATCACGCGTAAATTTTCTGAAGGCTTATATTTGATGATAAATGGACAAGTCTCATTGAAAATAATGTAAGGAAGAACAATTTCTAACCCATTCTGTTGAATAACTTTTTCAGTAAATACTAAACTATCTGACTCCGCTTCTTGAACTTGCGTGAAATTCTTTTCAATATAGTCCACGGTTCTTCCAAATTGGGATTCGATATCGATAACTTGATCCTTACTAATCGTTTTTTCTTCAATTCTTACATATTTTAAAAAAATTTGCTTTGGACCCCATATTATAGAAGGCAAATAAATTCTCTCCCGATAATTTACATCCTGAGCTAGTCTATCAACAGCCCATGTAACATTAACAGGTTCAACAAAATCAACTGCAAAAGGTGCATCAAAGTCCAAATCAAATAAACTGTTATTTACCGAGAAAGAAACATAGGTGATGTTGTTCTTTCCTACTCGTCCTAATTCATTGAAAACAAAATCGGTTAATAATTCTTTATCCGGAAGGTATATTTTCAAGGACACATTTAAATCTGCTGCCCCAATTTGCATATCTTCATAAGGATAAGTACCAATTAATGCATTTCCTTCTAATTTTTGCCCTTGGACATTAAAAAGATAATGAAAAGTTCCCGTTATATTTTGGGTTGCCCGGGTCATAATTAAATTATCTTGTTTAATTTGTTCCATTGCCCAATTTGTAATCGTGATATTGTATTTCCAAATGAAATAAAGCTTGAAATCTGCTGCTTCTGCTCCATTAAAAAAACTTGCATAATCAAAAACAACATTATTATTAGCATCAATTGAATAATTCCCACTCTGAACTTCTCTTATTGGTGAAGAAGCATTATGGACATATAATCGATTTAAAAGGCAAGGATACAGTCTAGGAGCATAAATTAACACCCCTTCCAAATAATCAATAGAACTATTATAATGAACATCTAAAGTCTCATTTAATTGAATTGTGATGATATTATAGTCTTCGGGGGTTTCTTTAAATAGATCCAGTTGAGCTTCTTTTATCGTGTTAACGAATTCAATATTTCTATAACTTACATTCAAGCCATTACCTGCTAAATCCTTATTGTATTCCGGATATTGAGTTGAAAAGTTAAGGAATCCAGACTCATTAAATAAAACATTAGTAACCAAAATACTACCTAATCCATATGTTTGATCTTCAATAACAGGTTTATAATTATTAAGAGAACTAACTTGAGTCTCCAATTGATTTAGATCGTTAGGTCCATTGGAATTCGCTGTTTCAGTATCCATCTTCGCATAAAGAGAATGAGAATAATTAAAAAAAGAAGTGAAAATGCAGATACCTATCAGAATGAGAATAAAATATTTAATAAAGCGCTGTCTTTTCATTCTCTTTATATCCTACTTGATTTTTCGAAGCCTAAAAATACTTTTTTAGATAAATAATTAATAATTTGATTTTAATTTTTGTTCTCTTTTTTATTTTTTTGAAAAAAAAGTTAATTAGTAATTTATTATATAAATTATAATTATTTGTGTGATATGATTCCATTTATTTTGAAATTCATTCTTCCAATAATATAATAATTAAGAGATTTTAATGTCTTTAACACCAGACCGAAATAGATTTTTAGCAGAGCTTGATAATATTGTGAATGAATTTAGTGAAAATTCATTCAATAATGTTATACTAATTAGCCATAACGATGCTGATGGAATTTCCAGCTTACACATTATTCAAAACTTATTATATAAAATGAATTTAGAGTTTGATTATTTCATTTACAATAGATCCGTGAGTTGGGCAGATTATTTAAAAGGAATTCTTCCTAAAAAAGACACCAAGAAAGCGACAAAAACCGCTCTATTTTTCACGGACGTTGGCTCTAATCTTCAAGAACTGGTTCCTATTATTAAAGATGGACGTAAAGAACATTATTTTATTCTTGATCATCACGAGGTGGAAGCCTATGATGAACAATGGGAATTCCCGGAAAATTTACATTTTTTGAATCCATCCTTATATGGATTCGATGGTTTGGATCATATTGCAGGAGCTACCCTTGCATATTTATTTGCAAAGAAAATAAATTCCACCATCATCAATCAAGGCTGGCTAGCTGCCATTGGAATCGCTGGAGATTCGCTTAGGCCCATGGATAAGCTTGAATCTTTTAATCGGGACGTATATGAAGAATTAATCAATGAAGAAGTGATAATTGACGAGGAAGGATTAATATTATTTGGGGGAATGCACGAAACTATTAAAAATGGATTAAAATATTGTATTTTACCTTTTATAGATGGTTTAGGGGGGCAAGATGATAATATAATTAAGAATTTCTTGAATAATATCAATATCGACCCCAATAAAAAGGTTATAAACTTAACTTCTGATGAAATCGAAAAGATACAACAAGAAGCTTGTATTAATAATCAAGGTCATTTTTGTATTTTACCTAAAAAGAATGGGTTATTGAGCTTTGCTTTTGAGCATGCCCTCTTGCTTAATATTTTATGCTTTAAAAATATAAGTGCCGCAATATCAATTACAAGACAAAAATCTATCACGCGCTCTGCTAAGATTTTATATGTTGAATACGTTTCTAACTTAGCCCAAAACCTTAAAAATTTAACTCATCTTCATCGAACTGAAACGAAAAAAGCTATTTTTATTGAAGTGGAAGGGAAGATACCCCCAAGTAATTGGTCTGATACCACGAGTTTTAGCTCGGTAAACGAAATTTTAGATCCCTATAAAATTCTTTTTTTAGGTGGAGAAGAAAAGAAAAATCACATGATTAAATTGAGTGTTCGGTGTTCACGGAAATTTTTAACCCAGAACAATGGGATCGGCGTCAATCACATTATTAGCAGAATTAGGGAAGAATTTGGAGGAATTGGAGGTGGCCATAAGTTGGCAGGAGGAATTCGCTTGTCCATTCCTTCATACAATAGGTTAAAAGCTCAAGTCGATGATTACATCTAAATTCTTAAGAATGGAAATCACATGAATTTTCTTAAAAAAAATTCCGAGAAAGAATTTTTGTTAAATGTAATCGTGATTCCTAACTCAAAAAAGCAAACTATAAATTTTGAGGAAAATTCCGTACGAATAACATTAACTTCCCCTCCAACAAAAAATAAAGCAAATAAGGAACTCCTAAAGCTTCTCAAAAAGAAATTCGGACCAGAAACCGATCAAATTCAATTATTATCTGGCCTAAAATCTCATGATAAAATAATAAGTCTTGTATTTAAGGAAAAATTGTCTATAGAACAGATAGTAAACAAATTACGCTAGCTACCCACCTTTTTCATGGCGCCACATTTAAGGCATATTATAAAATGTGTCATTCCCTCATCGGCACGACGGGTTTGACGGGTTTCTAACTGACATTTATCATATCCGCATTTATAACATTTAAAATTTTTAATACAACTTTTCAGATTTTCTTCCTTCCACTTTAAAATTTCAGAGGCAGTTGTGAGTTCCTCTCTTAATGAATGTTCCACTTTTGTGGTTAATTTATAAGCATCGCTTTCAGCATCATTCAAGGGTTGAATTTGTCCACATTTGCATTTAAGTACTTTTTTTCCATCTATATCGGTAGGAAGCATTAAACCGCCGCAATCGCAAAATTTAACCAGACTCATCCCTCGATTTTTTTATACTGAGATCCATATTAATAGAAGAATTGCAATAAGAAAAATTTTTCCGCTTTAAATGCTAAAAACGGATTCCACTAACAAGAGCCATAAAAATGACGCCCGTAATCAAATCTGCAGTGGTACCTGGATTCATTTTTCCCTCCCTCGCTTGCAGATATTTATCAAGTTTCTTAGTAAGTTTTAATCCTTTATCAGAAATGATCCCATCATATTTTAATATTTCTCTTACTTTTTCAGAAACATGCGTTGCTGCGGCAAGTCCAGATTTTCTAATTATTAAGGTATCGGGATGCAACGAAAGCAATTTTAAATAAGTATTTACCGTAGCAATATTAATATCTCCTGTTTTTTTAAAGCTGTCAAGATAATAGGGTAGACCCTCCTTGAGAATGATATCAAAATTAGTCGCATACTCAGAACTGATCAGATCATAATCTCTGGATTTTTTAAATATGGTTAAAAGTGTGATCCTATCTTGGCGAATTTGCTGAAAGGCTCTCGGATCATTAATGTCATATTTTTCAATCGTTCCTAACCCCCCAGGATTGCAAATACGTATTGCTTCATAAAGTTTTATGGTATCTTCTACCGTTGCACCTGTTATAACTTCCCTAAGATAATTTAAAAAGGAGGAAAAATCACTTTTGTTATAATGCAAGCAAATCATTGTAGAGGCCACCAAGGGGGATAATATTAGAATATGCCCAAACAATACATTACCTCCATTCTGCCATTTCATCATTTCTTTTGCCGAATCCTTATAAAAATCCCCAAGACTAATTAATCCCATATCCCGTTCTTTCTTTTTTAATAATTCCGAGATATTGGTGCAGAACTTATAAAAACAAGGTTGAAGGGAGGCAATACCGGCTAAAAAATGCTCAAATGTTGTATTTTTATAATTTTTTGTTCGATGGACATTTCCTGGTTTAGGCCAGCCGCTAACTTCTAACAAGCTAGCTAAATTGATGCATCTCATCACGTCATTAAATGAAGATAATGAGAGCTTGAAATCAAAAATCACAGTTAAAATAAGGTTGAGAATAATTTAATTCTTTTTGATGAGAAAAAACTCTTAATAATATGTGAAATCTAATCTTTTCTTCTCTTTAATGGTGTATCCTTCTTGGGAAGAAATAGGACGGAGCTCTTCTTTAAGTTTATTTTTATGAAGAAATTTTTTTAATCTCAGCTTTATTGCCCTTTTTGACATGGAATTAGGCGTCTTTAATTCTAATACATTACCATTTCGCGATAATTCAATTTGAGGCAAAGCTTCTGTTAAATAACGAGTAAGGTCTTCAATGTGTTGCTCTCCTTTATAGATCAAATCTTTAAGATTTACCTTGATCAATTTTTTTTCCATCATGCTCATGCTTCCATCACTATAAAATCAAATTAAGGATTACATAAAATTTTTGTCTTTTTATGATTTTTATTTCAAAAAGAGGTGAATTACTGCGACTGACTATATTAATTTAGAATATGTCCCAAATAAAAACGATCTCATCGCAATGTATTATTTGGAAAAAGCACCATCTTGTGAAAATTTGGAAACTGCTTGCATGGAAATCGCGAAAGAAAGTTCCATAGGAACATGGACGGATTTATCTACCATGTCTCCGGATATTGCTAAGAAATTAAAACCTTCTGTCTTTTCTATCGATCATGAAAAAAATATAATTAAAATTGCATATACGCACGAACTTTTTGAAGCCGAAAACATGTCCCAAATATTGAGTGCAATCGCCGGAAATATTTTCGGCATGAAAGCATTGAATAATTTGAGGTTGTTAGATGTACGATTCCCCGATGTTATTAGGGATGCATATAAAGGACCAAAATTTGGCATCGAAGGAATTAGAAAAATTCTAAATGTTTATGAAAGACCCCTTCTCGGTACCATTGTAAAGCCCAAGGTAGGACTAAACGAGAAGGAACACGCGCGCGTATGTGGAGAAGCGTGGGAGGGGGGATTGGATCTTGTCAAAGATGATGAAAACCTTACGAGCATGAGTTTTAATAATTTTGAACCCAGGATAATCGAAACTCTAAATATGAGGGCCAAAATTGAAAACTTGACGGGAGAGAAAAAGATTTACATGCCAAATATTACCGCTAAAATGAGTACCATGATAAAAAGAGCCGATTTTGTCATCAATAATGGAGGAGAATATGTCATGGTGGACTTTCTTACCGTCGGATTTTCAGCTTTACAGGAGTTGCGCGATTACTTGGATGATAAAAACGTGGTCATTCATGCCCATAGAGCCATGCATGCTGCTTTAACCCGGAATAAAAAACACGGGTTAAGCATGCTAACTCTGGCTAAGATCATGCGCCTCTTAGGCATGGACCAATTGCATACGGGTACTGTGGTGGGCAAAATGGAAGGTGGGAAAAAAGAAGTGTTGGAAATTAATAGAAGCATTTCCCAACGAAACATTAAGGGAGATAATCTCACCATGCTCGATCAAGAATGGGGTAAGATTAAACCCATCTTGCCTGTAGCTTCTGGAGGATTAAGCCCCTCAAATATTCCGGATTTAATCAATATTTTGGGCAAAGACATGGTCTTTCAATTTGGAGGAGGATGCCACGGTCATCCAAATGGGACAAAAGCAGGAGCTAAAGCCATTGTGCAAGCAATAAATGCTACCAATGAAGGTATCTCTCTGAAAGAGTATGCAAAAACCCATAATGAACTAGCAAAAGCGATTGCAATATGGGGATAAGACGTTTTAAATGTCCTTTGAAAAGATGTTCTAAAAATTCTCTCTTA
>CAYLZE010000111.1:0-17243 GCA_964388035.1 uncultured archaeon | reverse complement strand
AACAAAAACCTGCGTAAGGATAGCATCAAAGCCATTCTTGATTATCTTTTTTAAATATCTCTTCCGCTTTTTTGATAGCTCTTTTACCGGCATCAAGGTAATCTTGATGAAGAGAATAACCTGCGTTAGGATTTCCTACTGACGGTAGTGTGAACCCCATATTTAGTTCTGCTACGTGGTGCATAACAGAGTGAAACGCTACTATTTGAGGTGCGCCTATCTTTGACCTTTCTAAAGCAGCTTTTACAGCACGCAAGCTATTCTCTGAATCGTCAACTCCGATTAAAATTTTCTTATACATCTTTTTATCATCTCACAATATCTTTTGATTCTTCTTCTTATATTTCTTCTCCTTAAAAAATATTAAATTTTCTCAACTTTTATTAAGACGATTAAAATATATTCGAGGTTTTTTCAATAAAATTAGTATTATTTTAAAGAAAAGATAAGAATCACCTACCCATCCCTTTAATAAATATTATAACTCTCATCTTATAGCTAAAAAGATGATTTTAAGTTCCAAGTCTTTGTATATATCGTTCCATAAGGAAAAAATTGTTTTGACTAAAAAGCATTCCATTTAGAATTTTTCTATTTAATTTTAAAAGAAATGTAAGTATCCTTAAGCACGATCTAAATCTCTTTTTTTACCTATTCGGATGAAAATAATACCTCAAATGCGAGTTTAATTTATCCCACAAGCAGGCAATAAATTATAAAACTAGTCCTTTTTTTTAATAAAATTATTACAAATTTTATGATGTTATTTGTCAATGGATTTAAAACCAAAAAATTAAAGAAAATAAAAAAGAATAAAATAGCAGTGTTTAGAGCAACATTATATTTAAGACCTACTTATTTCACAATTAATACATCGCATGGCGCTTCATTCAACACGTGGTCCGGTACAGTACCTAAGAGCGCTAACTCTACTCTGTTATGATGTCCACTAGCACCCAAAATAACTAAATCGAACCCCTCTTCCTTGACTGCCTTCTTAACGTAATCTTCGGGTGGCACGTCAAAAATAATTTTCGTTTCTAAAGCTTGATTTTCCTTTTTAAAAATCTCTTCTGCTTGATTTAAGACCTCTTTACCAGCTTTAATATAGTCTTCATGAAGAGAATAACTCACTGATGGATTCCCTACTGATGCAGGTGTAAACCCCATATTCAACTCCGCTAAATGATGTAGAACACTATGAAAAGCAGTAATCTTTGCTCCAGAAGTTTTTACATGCTCTAGAGCCGCTTGTACTACTCTACGCGAATGCTCTGAATCGTCAACTCCGATTAAAATTTTCTTGTACATTATTTCATCATCTCACATTTTTTAATAATAGAGATTAAATTAAAAGATATAATTTTAGTTCTTAAAAAATATAAATTTTATTTAGATTAAAAAAGTAACCGTACAGCAAATAATTCTAATATTTTTGCTTGATGTTTAAAAAATTGCTTCCAAAATTAATGCCTTATGAATTTTAAACCACATATAAGTAAATGATTATTAAAATAATGCTTTTTATAAAAGTTATTCTTCGCAAATTATATTTTTACCTTACCGTAAACGAGTGAAAATTTTAAAAATAGAGAAAATAAAAAAGTTAATTCGCGTTATCTTTATTTCACGATCAATACATCGCACGGTACTTCATTCAATACATGCTCGGGTACGGTTCCTAAGACCATCCTTTCTAATGCATTATGATGTCCTGCGCTTCCTAAAATAACTAAATCAAATTCCTCTTCCTTGACTGCCTTCTTAACGTAATTTTCGGGTGGCACGTCGTACACGAGCCTAGTTTCTATTTCTTGATTCTCCTTTTTAAAGAGCTCTTCCGCCATTTTTATTGCTCTTTGACCCGAGTGAACGAAATCTTGATGGAGAGTATATCCAGCTGTAGGGCTTCCAATAGATGAAGGATAAAAGCTCATGTTCATTTCAGCAATATTATGCAGAACGGAATGAAACGCGACTACCTTGGCTCCACTCGTCTTTGCTCTTTCTAAAGCTTTCTGTACTACTCTACGCGAATGTTCTGAATCATCAACGCCAATTAAAATTTTCTTATACATTATTTCACCATTTTACAATTTCTCATAATATAGATTAAAAGCTTAGATATAATTTTTGTCCCTAGAAATTATTAAATTTTTTTCACTTTTATTTAGATGAAAAAAAAATATTTAAAATTTTATAAATAAAATTAATATTAATAAATAGAAAAGAGAAGAAAATCTCCTTCACAATCATTATATCAAATATATTTCCAAACAACCTTACATGATGACTAAAAAAACGATTTCAAAGGTAAAATATGGTTTTCATTAACCCACAAATAAGCAAAAAATTATTAAAAAATTATTAAAATAATCCTTTTTCTACATAAGATCTTTAACAAACTTTATTATATTAGATTTGAAAGATTAAAAATCTAAAAAATAAATAAAATAAAAAAGAGAATAGAATTGTAAAATTTAGGATACCATTTCATTCGAGCAGTTCTTTATTTCACGATTAATACATCACATGGCGCTTCATTCAATACATGCTCAGGTACGGTTCCTAAAATATCTCGCTCTAAAATATTATGTTTTCCCCCACTTCCTAAAATTACCAGATCAAATCCCTCTTCCTTGACTGTCTTTTTAATGAAATCTTCTGGTGGGATATCGTATACCAATCTCGTTTCTATTTCTTGATTCTCCTTTTTAAAGAGGTCTTCCGCCATTTTTAAAGCTCTTTTACCCGCATCTATGAAATCTTGATGGAGGGCATATCCCGCGGTAGCATTTCCATACGTGGCAGGATAAAAAGTCATGTTTATTTCTGCCAAATGATGCAGAACGGAATGGAATGCGACTACCTTGGCTCCGCTCATTTTTGCTCTTTCTAGAGCTTCTTTTGCCACTTTTCGAGAATGGTCTGAATCGTCAACGCCAATTAAAATTTTCTTATACATAATTTTATCATCTCATAATTTCTTATGATAAAGATTAAAAGCTAAAGATATATTCTTGGTCCTTTAAAATTATTAAAATTTTTCCCTTTTTTTTAAGATGAATAAAATACATTCTAATTTTTTTCTATAAAATTAACATTATAAATTGGGATGAAATGGTTGAAATCATTACAAAGAAAATAATTTTGTCAGATGATTTTAAAATTCGATTAATATCTAATTAGGATAAAAAATAAGAAAAAGGTAAGGTAAATCGCAACTACTTTTATTTTCCTTTAGTTCTTATAATCGAGGTTACATAAATCAAGATATTTTTAAATTGAGGGGGCACGAATTTCTCTAAGAAGGCGATCAAGAAATCTTCATCTAGTTCTGTTATTTTTTCTTTCTTTATGGTTTTTTCTAGAGAATTCAATAATAAGCTTTGGAACTCCAGGGGAATAATGCCCAGCATCATAGAATACATGCTTTTCCCTTTTTTACTCCAAGTAATTTCGACACTCCCGATTTTATCCTTGACATTTTTTCTATTATCGTTACTGCTTAAATGTTGTTTTGAAATTTTTCCTTCTAAGGGAATTCCTAAACGTTCAAATTGTTCTAATGGCGCGTCATTCTCCTTCATTAAATCTCTCATTAATGTTATCATCTGCATTTCAATTTCCGGATTACTTATCGGGTTTTCTTGATAGGGATCGGTTTGAAGATCGAACAGAAAGCTGCCATAAACATAAGGAAAGCGAAAAACGGGAGGCAAAACCTCGATTTTCATGGTTTTACATTTTTTAGTAAAATTAAAGGGTTCTGCTAATTCTGCTGTCCTGAGTTCATTAATTGAAAATAAGGAATTCATGTGAGTGGGCATTACCGTATATTCAAAGAGCGGCTTGTTATCCGGATGAATGGGAGCCCTCATGTATAAATAACGTCCATCGGTAACGTTGACATGCCCTCCATGTATGCCAAAAAGGGCAGCTTTTCTAACTTCCATGTCGGAATCAATGGTTTCAGCTAATATCTTCCCTTGCATGTCTTTTGTTAGTTTCCATCCAAAAAAGTCAAAAATTGTCGGAGCTAAATCTATGGTTTGAACTAAAGCCTTTCGACGTTCATTTTTTTTCTTGGAACGGGGATCCCAAATGAAAAGAGGAGTGTGGGCGATTTCATTGTATATTGGTTGGAGCATCTTTGCCCACCAGCCCTTTTCGCCCAATAGAAACCCATGATCCGTGTTTACGATAAGCATTGTATCGTTCCACATGTCATGCTCATCCATCACGTCCAGAACTTTCCCAAGATAGTGATCACACATGCTAACCGAGGCGGCATATTCCTTTCGACAATGATCTACTTGTTCGGGAGTTTCTTTCACGACCGAGTAATTGGGCCAGTCAAAATGCGGTCCTTTATAATCGTGTTTGTATAGATCCTTATATTTCTGCTGAGTGAAAAACGGTTCATGAGGATCAAACGTTTCGATCTGGAGAAACCAGTTATTTTCTTCATGGTTTTTCTTGATAAACTCTATTCCTTTCTTGAAAGTCCTTGCTTGAGGTTGATCCACTTCTTTTTGCATGTATTTTCTATTGATCCAATCTTGACGCCAATGAGAAGTACCTTCTCTCATCGTGGGTACATGATCGGGTATCTCAGGATCTTTCACTTCTCCTTTCCAAGGATCTCCTTCATGTCCGCGAATAATTTCCCAGGTACTATATCTTGAATGATAGGTACACCCTCCATCTTCCCAATAGTGATAATGATCAGAGCAAAGATGCGTATAAATTCCTTTTTTTTTCAATAGTTCTGGCATGGAATCATCAAAAGGTTCAATTGGTCCCCAACTTCGATGCAAAAAATTATATCTTCCGGTATGGATTTCTCTCCTGGCTGGCATGCAAGGGAGGCTCCCCGCATAACAATTATCAAATATAACGGTTTTTTCAGCAAGCCGATTGAAATTGGGTGCATGTACCCAATCATTTCCATAGGGAGGTAAGAAGTGCCTGTTTAAACTATCAAACATTACCATTATTACGCGCATTATAATATACCTTCTTCCAATTTAGTTGACATTTATAAATTACTTTCATGCATAATTTTCAAGATACAATTAAAAGAAATCTTATTTACTTTTAAAATCAATTATCCTTCAATCACTTCATGTTGAATATTTAAAAAATTAGTTCAGCTCAATGGATTATGAACTTTAATTGATTCTATTTTCTCAAATCCTTTATCATTGGTTATAATATCTCTAATTTTATGCGACTCCATGGAGTGAATGATAGTTGAGTCTCTCCCGCCTGTTGAACTGATATTCCCATATTTATATGAAATTTCAACTATCTTATACAAGTCTAATATTTAAAGGAAATCATGCTTCAAATTCAAAAAAGGATATTTTTAGTTTAATAACCTTGGAGCTATTTTGAATACTTTTTATAAGCGAAACTTTTAAAAATTCATTTATAGCACTTCTTAAATCTTCCGTAAACCCATTTCATTTAAAATAAAAAGTCAATATTTCCATGTGGGCTTTAGAGATCAATTTTAAATAAAAAAAGAGGACATTTTTTAGTAAAAATTTAAGAAAACAATTGCTATGAAATCAAAAAATAATGCCCAAATAAAAACTAATATAAAAATGCTAAAGCCCGCGATTATTAAATAAATACTCTTTACATGGATAGAATGAATAAGAAATATGATACCTGAGACAAGTATAAAAACAAGGAAAATTAAGAGAAGATTTAGTTCTAACAAAAATCCATAAGTGAATCCCATTAAAGAATTTAGTGTGATAAAGATAACATTCAAAAGATAACATGTCTGAGAAATGATCCAAAATACTCCCGCTAAAATAAGCAAGTTACCATTTTCCTTTTTGTTTTTAGCACCGATTATTATGAAAAGGACTCCAAACGCTATAATATATACTATTTCAAATAACATCTCAGCGGTAAAATATCCTATCGAATCTATGGGATATAGATCATAAAAAAAGAAAATTATATCAAGTATTTGGGAGATAATCACAACGATTCCTGCTACTGTGAATAAAAATTCCAGATGATTCGTCTCATCATCAGGATTTTTAGAATATCGAAAGAATAATCCCGCTAAAATTAAAAACATGGAACCAATGATTAAAATAATCCACCAAGAAATAGCTTGAATCATAAAATAAGTTTCAAAGGGTATTTTGATTGATTGTAAAATCATTAAGAATCATTATCTTTTTTAATTTAATTTTGTAATGAGTCAATAGTGATTTGTTTTTTATGTCTTAGAACATTACACTTTTTCTAATGCAGGATAAGCATTATAATTATCTACTTTAAAATCTAATATAAAATCACTAAAAGCAATTATTTATAGTAATATATAAATAGAATACAAATATAAAAAATAGCATTGTATCATTATAAAAGAAAAAAATATGGGAAATTTACGTGAATGATAAATCTTGGTATAAATTAGCAAGAACCATAGTAAAAGCAGGCGGTCCTCCTGTACCCATAAATGAAACGCTTATTAATATTCTTAAAACATTAATAAATGAGGAGCAAGCTGAATTTCTCTTGAATTTTCGAAAAGTATCCTTAAATTTTGAGCAAATTAAAGATAAAATTAACTTAGATCCGAATGTTTTGATGGAAAAAATCAATGAATTGATGGATATTGGAATGATTACTGTCCTTCCCAGTAGAACAACGGGAATCATGGTATACCGCTTGGTAGCATTTTTGCCGGGCATGCTTGAATTCTCATTGATGAAGGGTGAAACGGGTGAGAAGCAAAAGAGATTGGCAAAATTATGGGACCAATTATTCGAAGATATGAAAAATCTAACTCAAAAAAATTATGATATCGTCATGAATGCGTTCCAACAAGCACCTCCCATTGATAGAGTCATTCCTGTAGAAGAACAAGTAAAAATTGAAGGCGAACAGACTATCCCTTTTGAAGATTTGAAAGATATTATAAATAAATTCGATACTTTTGGGGTTTCTTATTGTTATTGTCGCCACAGAAAAGATTTATTGAATGATCCATGCAAAATGAATGCTCCTCGCCAAAATTGTCTTAGTTTTGGAAGAACTGCCAAATTCTCCATTGATCACGGCTTTGCAAAGGAAATTACCAAGCAAGATGCCTTAAAAATTTTGAGAGATGCTGAGGATTTGGGACTGGTACATAAGGCTTTCCACATTAAAGGAGATCCAGAATTAGAAGAATTGGCTATTTGCAACTGTTGTACTTGCTGTTGCGGGAATTTTGCCGGATTTTATGAAGGAACTAATCCTACTTCTACTTACTCCTCTTATATTTCGAAGGTGGATGAAGCAAGCTGCATTGGCTGTGGAAATTGCGTTGATGTGTGTCCAATGAATGCCATTGAGATCATCGATACTATTGCCACTGTTCAAGAAGAAAAGTGCATCGGTTGTGGCCTATGTGCTCATAACTGCGAACAGGAGGCCTTAAATTTAAAAAGAACGGGACTTAGAAGAGTTTTTATCCCTGCACCGCTAAATAAAGCGTGATTTCTCAATCCCATCATAATATAAATAAATCATGCGTTCTTTTACAATATAACTTATCTTGTGGTTCTTTACCGCATGAAATAAGAGGAAATTTAAATAATGGCAATAAATACCGAAAAATTGTGGTATCGCACGGCTCGAACAATAGCTAAAGCAAGTCAAATGCCCGTCCCGATAACTGACACCGTCATTGAGCTGTTAAAGGTATTGATGACAGAAGAACAAGCACAATTTATCCAAATCTTTAAAAAACCTTCCTTAAATATTGATCAAATCAAAAAAGCTACCGATCTGGATGATTCTGCCTTAGACCAGGTTTTAAATGAATTGATGAATCAAGGGATACTAGTAGGCGTTCCTAGCCGGACTACTGGAATTATGGTGTATCGATTGATGCCCATGTGGCCTGGAATCTTTGAATATCAATTTTTAAGGGGTACTTCAACGGAAAAAGATAAAAGAAAAGCTCATTTATTTGAACAGCTATTTAAAGAAATGAGAGATGGTACGCAAGAAAATTATGATAATATTGTAGGACATTTTAAACAATTTCCAGCTATAGACAGAACAATCCCCGTTGAAACCTTAATTGAACCTGGTTCCGAAGGTGTCATGCCTTATGAGGAAGTGACAAAATTTCTTGAAAATTATGAAGATATTGCAGTTGCTCATTGCTATTGTCGACAAGAAAAGGAATTAGTCGGAGATAAATGCAAACTAAATGCACCTAAGGAGAATTGTTTTTTTTTTGATAAAAGTGCTCAATTTATAATAAATCAAAACTATGGGAGACGGATAAATAAAGAGGAAGCTCTGAAAATCTTTAAAGAAGCTGAAGATTATGGGTTAGTTCATAAGGTATTTCATCTTAACTTAGATCCCAATAAGGGCATCGAAGCTATTTGTAATTGTTGTTCCTGCTGTTGTGGACCACTTCAAATGTATCATACGGGCGCATTTCCACTACATACCATCAGTTCATATCTTGCTAAAGTGAATGAAGATAAATGTGTTGGCTGTGGAACTTGCGTGCAAATGTGCCCTGTTAAAATAATTATATTGGAAGATACTGTAGCCAAAATTAATAAAGATAAATGTATCGGGTGTGGAGTGTGTGCACACCATTGTCCCGAAGAAGCGATTAGTTTAAATAGGACGGGACCACGGGATGTTTATATTCCTCCGCCCAAAATTAATAAAATGTAATTTTTTAATAATATCTTCTTTAAACATTTCATTATTTATCACATGAGATAGTTCTTAAAAAATTCAGCTACATTTAATAGTTTCTTAGATTTTAGTTCCATTATTAATCTAACACATTCTATGGTTGCAAGTAGAGAATTATCGGAGTTTTTGAAAAGTTCATGGATAAACGTGAGTGAATTAGTGCCGATTGCTTTTACCTCGGTGTTCACTTTAATAGAGTCCCCAAATTTTGCGAAATTTTCATAGATGACTGTTACCTTCTTGACGGGGAAAACAATCCCTTTTTCTATAATTTTATTTGCTGTTTCACACGTTTTAGTAATAAAGCTCACGAATCCATCATCAAAGTACATCAAGTAATTTTTAAAATGAACGACACCCATGAAATCTGTATCATCCACCCTTACTTTAACAACCGTGGAATCCGTAAGTTCTAATAATTTCTTCTTTATTATGTTTTCTAATTCAGACATGATTCGATATAATAAATTATTAAACCCAATTATAATCGCTCATCAATTTCAAACGGTACTACATCACAAGTCTCCATGTACCACGTGAGCATTCTTTCTTTAAGAGTATTTAAAACATGCTGGTAGGAAGCATCATCTATGAGATTAATTAATTCGGAGGGATCGTTTTCTAAATCATATAGTTCATCCATTTCATATAACCTTCGAACATACTTATATTTATTCGTTCTACACATGGTAGCTTTGGAATGGTACGGTCCCTCATCCGTAATTTGTAGCGATAATCGAGGCCAATATTGACTTCTATATTGTCGCTTTTTAGAAGAACTCAAGGACTCCCTTTCCATGGCTTGGGTTTCACCACGCAGCCGTCCTCCCTCACAAAACACCGCATCTCGATGGGAATCTATTTCTCCTTTTATGAGTGGCAATAAACTCCTTCCAAAATGATAATATTTTGGATTTAAATCCAATAAGTCATAAACTGTTGCGGGAAAATCGATTAACTCTACTAAAGTATTACAATTTCCCGGTTTAACTTGCAATGATTTTGGAGGTTTAATGATAAATGGAACGTGAGTCAAACAATCTTCAAAAGTATTTTGAGTTTTCTCCACCAGCCCGTAATCTCCCGCGAAGTCCCCATGATCTCCAAAAAAGAAAATAACTGTATCATCATATAACCCCTGCTCTTTCAAGGCTGTTGTGATCAGTCCAAATTGATAATCTAATCGTGCAATCATTCCATAATACGTTGCTCTCAATTCATTCCAACGATCTTCCGACCACCCTTGCATGTTTTGTTTCTCATGAATACCTTTCAAGATAGAAGGCTTTCTTTCCCAAGATTGAGGTGCCTTTACTCGGGGAGGAAGGTGCTTGCGATTAATTTGACTAAACCAAGGATCTTCAACACCGTAAGGAGGATGAGGGTTTCCTAAAGGCAAAAAAAGGCAAAAGGGGCTCTTCTGATCATAATCATGTATAAAATCTACTACTCCTAATATCATGCCCCAGTCCATATCCATGAAAACATCTGCTGACCCTTTATCCAATTTACCCATAAAAAAGCTATAATACGTATCGCTTCCCTCTTCTCCTCGCCAGCTGTTATCAAAATGGAGACTTTTTCTAAATTGGAACCCCCAACGTTCCAAATCCTCTCTTTTAGGAGCATATTTCACGTCACAATGCTGTTTATATCCAAATTGTCCCGGAACCAAATCATTCTTTCCTCCCCACCACACGAAATATCCTTCATCTTTTAAAATCTTTAATAAATTAGGTTCACCCTTCTCGGAATGGAGCATGAAGTGCATGGTGCGATGTCCTTTTACATGAGGATACCAACCCGTCATGAAACTGCAGCGACTTGGCGTGCACACGGGATTCTGGCAAAATGTATTAGTGAATGAAACTCCCTCTTTCCTTACAAGTTCATCTAAATTGGGAGTAATGGCAGCAGAATTTCCCACGTGCCCTAAAACATCTCCTCGCCATTGGTCGGGATTGAAAATCACGATATTTGGTTTTTCGCTTGACATGGTTTCAGATCAACTCCTGCTGGTTTATTTAATTCCTATCTATATTTTATTAAATAATGCATTAAAAATAATTTAAATGAATCTAATTTGAGTTAAGAGCTACTCCTTTTGAACACTCATATTAGATAATATCATTAAAAAAATCCGTAATTTTAATTAATTTCTCGGTATTCATGTTCATTACTAATCTGATTATCACGCCTTTAACCAATAAAGAGTCTTTTGATTTTTTATTTTTATAACAATCCATCGCTAGGGTTATTGAGGTATTACCAACTTTTATCACTTTAGTATGAAGGATAATGGTATCACCAAAGGTAGCGGAATTAATATATTCTATTTCCACTTTTCTTACTGGAAATACTATTCCATCTCTAAATAATGTTCCACAATCTTTTCCCAATTTACTCGTAAAGGAGATGAAACCATCATCAAAATAATTTAGATATTTATTAGCATGAACCACCTGCATCAAATCTGTATCATCCACTCGGACTGCAATCTCTTTGAAATCCTCAATGCTTAATAGAGCATCAATTACCCTTTTCTCCTTCTCTTCCAAGTTACTCATGAAAAATCCACAATTTTTTTAATACTTGAGATTAGTATTATGTAGTGTCTTATAAAAAAGTAACACTCGTGATAAAAAAATATGGATAAAAAAGAAATTCTTAGAATTATACAAACCTTCGCTTCTAAAAGAGCCCCTTCTGGGTTAGAAAGTGAGAGAGGCACCCTTTTTAAAAAAGAACTAGACTCTTTCTTAGGAGCTAAAGACATTCCCGTGAAAAAAGATCCCCTGGGCAATTATTTCATTAGATTAAAAGGAAAGGAAGCAAAGCAGAAAATTGCTATTTTAGCACATATTGACGAGATCGGCGGAACCATTCGTAAAATCCAGAAAAACGGAAAAATTCTTTTCTCAAAAAGAGGTGGATACGAAGGGAGATGGTTAATTTCAAAAAAAGTACAAATTTTAAATAGAAATCATCAGTGGATTAATGGTATTATTGAAGGACGTTCTGCACACTCGACACCCGATGATTTACGAAGAAAAGAAAAAGTAAATCCTCTCGATTTAGAAATTTACATTGGTGCGCAACATGATGAGGAGGTTAAGAATATATATAATCTTCAAATCGGAGCCCCTTTTGTCTTTGATGGTGATTTTGGACTCTTGAATCCCGATTTTAATGATAACATCATAGCAGGATATTCTATGGATAACTTAGCGGCCCTCACCAGCCTTATTATCCTCGCAAAAAAACTAAATGATAATTTGATAGACGACTTCGGCACGATAAAGTGTAATCATGACGTGTATTTAGTTGCTACCACCCGGGAGGAAATTGGAACGGAAGGAGCTCTCTATTTTCTCAATAAAAATCCCATGGATAAGGTCATTGCTATCGACATTGGACCTGTTGGAGATTTTAAGGGGAGCGTAGAATCAGGAATCAAAATGGATCAAGGACCGGCACTTATATGGGTGGAAAATAGAGGAACAGGTGTGCTTGATTATGAAATGTGTAATAAATTCGCAGAAGTTGCTGAAAAAAATAATATCGCCTACCAAAATGCAGTCACCGAGTTTTATTCAAGCGATGCTGGAAAAGCGCAAAAATGGCTGGGTATCCCTTCTGTATTAATTGGCATCCCCACAATATATTCTCATAACGTACCGGAAGTATGCAGTTTGAGCGAGATTGATGCTGCCGCGGAACTCATTTACCATTACATAAAACAACTAAAATAGATAAGAAAAATTTGGAACTCCATTAATAATAAATTCTCTATTATCAATTCCTTCTAGTAAAAAATTTAATTATCCTGATTAAATGCGGGAAGTAGGATAATAAAATTACTTCCTTTTGTATAATCCTCCTTTATCCTATTCTCAATAGAAATAAAACCACCATATTTATCTAATATTTTTTTAACCAAGGATAATCCAAATCCCAGCCCTTTTGTTCCTTTCTTATCCTTGAATCCGCTCTGAAAAATATAGTTTTTCCTGTCATCTGAAATCCCAATTCCGTTATCCAAGAATTCCATTTTAATATATTTTTTTTGATTTATTTGTGGGCTGGAAATTTTGATTTGAATTCTAATGAGGGTACTTTCATTGTATTTAACGGCATTAATTAATATGTTTTCAAAAATATCTTCCAATAATTCGTTTGCATCGACAATTAACTCTTGGGTCATGGTTTGAAAGGTGAACTTGATATTTTTCATGGAAAATGATTCTTTTACATATTTGATTGATTTTTTTAAAATTTCACACGAATTAATTGGTTGGGTGAGGATTTCAATGTTATCAATTTCGTCTAATTTACGTACTTTAGCAATGAGATTTGTTCCTCTTAGAACTGCTGCCTTTTGAATTTGCTGTAATTCTTTAATTTGACTTCGATTTGAAGGATCATCTAAATACATATTACAAAGCTCCAAGGAGGAAAGAAGGCTACTAAAAACGTTGCTGATATCATGAACAAATAAATCCTTATAAAAATTGGCTCGCTCAAAAGCATTTCGGTAATTTTCTTCCGATTTTTGTAAATGTCGTTCTGCTTTTTTCCGTTCCGTAATGTCACGTGATACTCCTAAAATGCCTGTCGCTTTTCCGTTGTTATCGCGCAAGAACGTAATTGTCACTTCTACTGGAATTATAGAGCCATTCTTATGGATTTGATTTGTTTCAAACGTGCGCGAGCGATTTAAATCTATCTCTTTCACTTTTTCCAATTTTAATTCTTCTTTAAGGATCTCAGCCATTATTTTAATCGATTCTAATGTGACTCTATTCCTTATTGGAAATTTCATTGACTCTTCAACGCTATACCCTAAAATTTTGGGGGTTGAAGGACTGACATAAGTTAGATTTAAGTTCATATCTGCAACCCAGACCACGGCCCCTGAATTTTCTGAAATTAATCGATAGCGTTTTTCGGATTCTTCTAATTTTACCTCCGCTTTTTTTTTGTCCGTGATATCGTCCGTATGAATTAATACTATATCTGGTTGAATGAATATATAACCTGCTCGAAGATCCTTTTCCATGTTCTTAGTTTTGTATTCATATTTTATTTCCTTGGAAAAAGTAATCTTACTTGTAATGCATCGATTGAGATCCTCCCAAATTTGGAGATTATCTTTATATAGCTCGGCGGCGTTAATGCCTAAAAATTGTTCCATTTTACCATTGACAAGTCGATCCGCATAATCATTGTAATCTATCAAGATTAATTCCTCGCCTACTTTTTTCCAAAGGTATGTGGGCGACGGCAATGCTTTAAAGATTTTTATATAAATTTCTGGAAGAAGATCCAAATTTTGTTTACCTTTACTCAAGCAAGCAACATCTCCTAATTGATTCTAAGCAAATTTATATAAGAAATTCAAATATTTATTATTTTCTTTCTAAATGCTAACATTCAATTACCCCCATATCTTGATTCGGAGTAAGATTTAAGAAAATTTTTAGCCAGAATTCGATTATTAAGAAAGTAAGCTTAAAATTACGCTCCATCTAATTTATCCTTCAATTCAGCTTGCCAAACGTTTTCTTTGTTTTTTCTCTTCTTTTCCCTTAACACTCTTCCTGATACTTTACTCACAGCACTGTTTGGGAGTCTTCTCGTTGGCTCTTTGACTCGAGGAGCTTTATAGATCGCCATGTTCCCTTTTGTCCATTCAATCAATTCTTATGCATTCAATCTCTTATCTTCGAGAGAATGGTCTCCCCTTAACTATTTATGGATATTATTCTTAATTACCGCTATATCTGTAGTACTGGGGGCACCTCCAATACTTGTTCAAATTCTTCAGAACGTGGTAGCATGGTCACCTACATTCGCACTTTTAATTTTATTCAAATCTTTTTATCCAAACCAACACCTAATTCCCCATATTAAATCAAAGTTTAAAGGCAAAATCAGAATATCTCATTTATTTATTAGTTTATTCTTTCAAGCGCTTATTGTTGTTGTAGCCATCATCTTATTCAATATTTTTGAAAATAAACCTATTCTTTTTTTCCCTTTTAAAGAAGGCTTGATCATCTTCTTTCTATTCATCATCAATTTGACGAGCGGTCCCTTAGGAGAAGAGCTCGGATGGCGGGGATTTGCCCTTCAAACTTTACAAAAAAACCATTCTCCTCTAATTTCCGCGTTGATTCTTGGTGTAATATGGGGTTTTTGGCACACTCCCTTATGGTTCATAGCAGGATTTTCGGGAATAGAATTAATAACTTATATTATCGCTTTTCTAATTAGTATTATATCCACATCAGTAATAATAACCTATTTTTACAATAAGAGCAATAATTTACTCCTCCCAATATGGATTCATTTCTGGTTTAATTTTCTCTTAAATATCTTTAATTTCAGCTCCACCGAGTTCTTGCAGATTTTTATTTACATTGCGAAAGGTTATGCTATTTTCGCTCTTCTCTTGATTATCGTTAAAAAAGAGGATTTCTTCCAAAAAATAATGAATTTTCAATCAAACAAGGAGCTTTAAAAATCTTAATTTTAAAAATACCCAACAAATTCTGGAGATATTTTGAAAGAGAAGGGTTAAGAAAAAGAATTAAACTAAACTATTAATTATAATTTCAGAAATATCGGTAGAGTATTCGCCCGTTCTCCGTATGCTCTCTACGATATAACTTATCGCTATATAAGCACCCACGTCAATATGGTCTCCATCGGTATTTATTTTTTCACAGTCATCTGTTAATTTAGCAATTGCTTCAATATTATCATTTGCAATTGATATATCTTTTTGAAGCCACGCTTCCAAGCTCATATTGAGAAGCTCTAATGAAAGGGCACTAATATTTGCAATCTTTTCAATTATTTCATCATCGATTTTTTTATCAATTATTTTTATCACGTTTTTTGCTATTTTTACAGCGTGATCTCCAATCCGTTCCAAAAATCGGCTCATGGATTGAAAGTGGTTCGCATCTTCGAACTTGATTCCCATTTTCTGACTCAAGATAATGTCCTTCAATATAATATTCGATTGGCGTGCAACAAGCCAATGCTGTCTATCTACTTCATTATCACGTTTTATGACATCCTCTGCCATTTCCTTGTCCTTTTTCTTTAAAGCATTAATGGCATCGTTGTGCATACCTTCTACTAAAATATACATTCTCTTAATCGAACTTGCGAAAGGTAATTCTTTAGGATTGAGGAGATCTTTCATTACGATATAATTATTAGTTTCTTCTATAATTTCCGGTCCAATCGCGATTTGCTTGAAACTCATGATGCAATCTCTTATTGCAGGGTCAAATTTCTTACTGGATTTAATCGTGATCCGTGAATACCCCATTATATAGGCACCAATTAGCACCCGAAATAAAAAGTTGTAATCTTTATACTCATCCGCAATGATTTCTTTTGACTTTAAAACGTCTTCGGAATCAATTTTGGGAGTAATGAGCAAATTTCCATCCGGTTGGGAAATTATACCGACGCTATCATTTTTTTCGATCCCATATTTCACGATCCATGGCTTTGGCAAGGAAACTATAAAAGAACTTCCGCCGGTCTGCTGGACTTTTCTTGTCTCTATATTGTATACCATTTCAACTATCCTCTATTCTATTCCTCATGTAATGGAATTAAATTGTACTACTTCAAGTTTTAAAGGTTTCTGAACTTATAATCTTCAAATTTTGGGAACGACCGTTCTTATAAGAATTCTTGTTTTTTCAGAAACCTAAATATGATCTTGAAGTTAATTACTAAATTTATGTATATTTGAATATAAAGGTGCCTAGTATATATATATTTACTATATAATCTATATAGATAGGCTCTAAAAAAAAAATAAAATGATTTTTCTCTCTTTAATTGACCTCTATAACTGGAAAATAAATACTTCCTTAATAATTAGATAAATGCTTTCTATATAACAATTCAATTTTACAAAATAAGTTGGATTTTGATTATTTCAACATGTTTACCTAAAAACTCTTTTATTAATGATTTAATCCTTTAAATAGTCCATGTGATAAACGCGCAACTCCAATGCAATATATAGAATATTTAGAGCCATATTCTTCTATGAGAATTATAGTAATTATATAAGAATCCTTTTTTATGGAATTGGCGCTTCATTAATTAACTAAAATTTATAAAAATATGTTATCTCCTGAACAAGATTGTTCAAGGGTTCAATCAAATAATTAATTTGGTGTAAAAAAATATGCAAAAGCGCATGAAGAAAATCCTTGCTGTCGTAATAATCGCTGCAGTTATTGTCGTTGGTTGGATCAGCATCGCTGCTTTAACAACCAGACCTAGAACCTTAAAAATCAGCGGTTCTACAACGTGCCTTCCTGTCATTCAAGCTTGTGGTACCGCCTACGAAGGTGTTCAAACAGAAGTAGGCGTAAGTGTGATGGGCGGCGGGTCATCCGTGGGCGTGAAAGATTGCGGTGAGGGCACGAGCGATATTGGAATGGCTTCTCGAACCGTAA
>CAYLZE010000110.1:0-17406 GCA_964388035.1 uncultured archaeon | reverse complement strand
GGAGCTGCAGCTACAATCGGTAGGTCTGGAATTGCTACACCATTCAAGGCATCCGATACGGCTCCGATCAGATCTGCGATTCTTCCCGTGTCAGTACACGTCCCGTAACTTAGAACCGGAGGAATATTTAATGCCTCACACACCTCTCTCAGACCAGGTCCTGCCAATTTTTGAGCATCAAGACTACATAACCCTGCTACCTGAACAGCACCATTCCCACAACCCATCGATAGCACCAAAACATCTCGTTTAATCAATTCCTTTGTGACTTCTACCGTGTGTACATCTTGTCCCTTGTCCCTTAAAGTAGTACAAGAGATCATTCCCGCAATTCCTCGTATTTTCCCATTTTTCAAATTATCCAATAAAGGTTCTAAAGTACCTCCTAACGCATCTAAAATGCTTTCCGTCGAAAATCCCACGATGGCTTCATTCATATCTAAGCCTGTCACGGGTTCAATGCTTTCCCTTCGTTCTTTGAAATTGCTAATTGCCATTTGTAGGAGCTTTTCCGCTTGTTCTTCTGCTTTTTCAGGAATATAATCTAATCTCTCATTGATTCCCTCAAATGCAACCACTTCTGATACGGGAATGAGTTTAAATTTATATCTCTTGGCGTAAAAGGGATCAATTGGCATGGAACAATTCATGTCTGCCACGAAGGCATCAATGCATCCACTTGCCAAGACTGCTTCTTGCATTATCCAATTACCCGTGAATCCATAGAATACATCATCCATTTCCCATCTTTGGATCATTTCCTGACCTGTTTCTATATTTGCAATTATCCTTAACCCTTTCGCACCCACTACCTTGGCCTTTTCTTGCCATTCAGGCTTTCGGGCCACTTGTACCATGGCAAAGCCCAAAAATGGCTCGTGCCCGTTAGGCAATACGTTTACATAATCTGGGTCTAATACACCTAGGTTTACCCTCATCTTGTGGGGTTTGGGAACATTAAATATGATATCTTGAAGAAATTCATTCACTATTTGACTCTGATAAGCCATAGAAATGCCTAATCGCATTGCCTTTAGAGCTAAACTGGCGTAATATCCATCTACATTTGTTAAGCAAGAACTGGTAGAGAGCATCATCTCTCCATAAATTCCTCCTGGAAAAATTCCTAATTTATTCCAAGTTTCTTTTCGTTCGGGTGGTGCCAAGGCTTCGACAATTTTGCTGTGTTTTGTAAAATCCACGTTAAAATCTTCTTTAACAAAATCATGTAATCTTTTCGCTATTTCTTTTGATTCTCCATCCGTATTGACGCCTAACCTCTTGGCAAAATTTTTCAATTTTTTTGGCTCTTTAATTTGAAACGGGCTCTTTCCATCAAGAATCGCATTTAAGGTCCTTAACGTGGTTTCTGTATGATAATGATATGTCGAAGCTCCCATGACATTTCTAAGAAGCATCATTCGCATTGCCATGCCATCCGCCGTGATGCCACATACTCCTCTTTTATCTATAGAAACATCCGCACGACATGGGCCATTCGAGCATAAATCGCATCGTGCCCCTTTTAAACAAAAAGGACATCGCTTGTCGGGATCGCTCCCAAAACCCTGCGCTTGAAACCGATCCCAAATATTGTTCATTCCATCTTTCTTTATTCGCTCATATACCTTTCTTACTGATTCATGTTGCGATATTCTTTTTCCTTCCATTTACTTAATCAACTCTATTTTTTCATTTTCAATTCAATTCTTAATGCATCTCAGTGAATTTTTATACGTGGTTCTTATAAAATATTTAGATGAACATGTTCGATCTTTCCCATTAATTACATTGCACATTGATTTTGGATCAAAATCTGACAATATTGATGCATTAAATTATTAAGGAAATATTTTTAATGCAACATTTCTGTTCTATTAAAAATTAATCATGCGTGAATCCTGAATATTATAATATTACAAAAAGGTAAAAAAAAAATCAATTATACTACATTATTAAAATTCTCCTTAATTTGAAGTACTTCTTCCTAGCTGATAATACTTGCGGGCAAGCAGGATGACCCATGCTTCGAAAAAAACCAGGGAAAACAATAAGAGAAAGGGTCCTATCACAGGTATATACAGACCTAAGGTCAATACATTTCCCAATATCCCTATAGGCAGTAGCTTTACTGAAAGTGTCATCTTTTAGCATGACAATGGATATAACGATCAATGCAATCGAACCTAAAATGATATGAACATGGTAGCTAGTGCCAACATAAATTGCAAGCAACGTTTCACCTGCCGTTAAATAGACGGTTTTTTGTATATCGGTGGTTGCCGTCAGATATTGCTTGCTAAGATAAAGCATGCCAATCGCAGGATTAGCTGCAAAAATCGCAATTATCCCAATCAATCCTATTACCGTGAATAGAGTCACGATTGATTTATTCCTATGTTTAAGTAAATTATAGAAACCAAGCATGGCCGGGACCATTAGAATTTGGTCAATAAAGTAAAATAAATCGAGGTTTACGAGACCTATAAAAGGATTTGCTTGCAAGAGATTAAAATACTCAACCGCTGTACTAGGTCTTGGCCATACAATAAAGAAGATAACATCCAGTATTATCAAAATAGCAACAATCAAGGTAGAGATACTTGCGATAATAAAAAGACTTTTCCAAGAAGAAAACTCCGTTTTTAAATCTGATATGGTTTTAAACCTTCATTTTGTTTAATCTAATAAAACTTTAGAATGATAGCTATATTTTAAAAAAAGTTTAATAAATGCTTTAAGAGTATTATGAAGAAATTCTAAAAAAAATTTATGTATAGCTTTAAATGAATACTAGGAAGAAATTTTAGAATAAAAAAAATAAAGTAAAGAATATTAATTAAAAATTTTCTCTCTAAAGTTTCATTTCAGCCAATTTTGCCTTTAATTCCCGACTCTTCTCTGGAGTAATGTCGTAAAACTTCCAAAAAACAAGTACTCCGATAAGAATCAATATTGCTGGAATTAGACCGAAGTGTAACTTAATTCCGAATAATGCCAAGGGGCTTTGAACATCCGATCCTTCCACAAAGCCGGTTAATTCATGAACTGTGGCAAGGGTGAAGGCTTGAATAACTCTCCCTAAATTCAGAAAAAATTGCCGAATACCCCCATAAGTTGCTTCTCTTCTCAGGCCCGAAATAACAACGCTCTCATCTATAATGTCCCCATAAACTGGGGTGATTAATGGCCAATATCCTCCAAAAGCAATCCCATACAAGAAGATAAAAACTAAGACACCTGGTAGATTTCCCATAAAAGTTAAAGGCGCCGCAAAAACTCCCATTAGTAAAGCTGCAAGAATGCATGTTCTACGGTTATTTCCCGTTTTATTTGTAAAATAAATCCAAAAAGGAAGCGAAATTAATCCACCAACAAATAACATCAGAATGATGACAGTAACTATATCTGCCTCCGTCTGGAGAATAAAGCGAGTTTCATAGAGCGTGGAAGCTTGCATTAATTGGATCATTGCTTGATAGAGAATATATAAAGCCAAGAATGCCAAATAATTCTTTTGTGATAAAACACTTCTCAATGACTTGAGAAAAGATTCTTTTTCTTCAGGTTTATAATGATCAAGGTAATGCTGTACAGTGGGTTTATCATCTCTGATTCCCGGAACCATGAAGATCAAACAAGCGGCGCTAATTCCAACACAAACTGCAGCCATGAGAGTGTAAGACGAGATACTTCCATAACTTATGATTAAGGGAGGTACTACAAAAGATAAAATAACCCCTATGAATCCTAAGTATACCTCAAATGTCGCGACTAATCTTCGTTCTTTCTGATCTCTAAATTTATCGGGGCCCAAAGCCCAAAAGTTAACTGTAAAAAAGGATTCCACGGTATCAAAAAGACATGTAGCAAATATTAACCATCCGAACATTCCCGCTTGAGATCCAATGAGAAATGCTGGCGGAGAGAATACCAGTAAAAAAGTAATAATCATGGGAATGTAAAACATTACTATAAAAGGAAAACGTCGTCCCCATTTCTTAGTCCACCTGAATGGGCGGTCAGTTAAAAATCCCACGACAGGATCATTAAAAGCATCGTAGACTGCATAAATACCTATACCTAATCCCGCTAAAAGTGAGTTTAATCCAAGTTCGGTCTCATAAAAAAAGAAAATGAACACGCTTAGCACCCCTTGAATTAATTCTATTGCTAAACTTGCCATGTTCATGGAAGCCATTTGCCATTTTGAATGGTAAATAATTGGTGCTTCTTTTAATTCATTCATTTCAAGTTACCTCATAAAAATTTTTATAAAATTTTTTATGGAAAATTTTAACAATTAAATTGACAAATTCATTGTAATTTATTACCCTTTATAAAGAATACGATTTTCTTAATTTCCACTCATTTCAGACTTTATAATCAAGATTTATAAGCCCGCTTTACCTTGCTGAGATTTTACGGGTTCACGCTGCTTAAATCAACCTTTTGTAAGAAATTGATTCTGGCTTTTATAAAACAAGTGAAATCAACTTTTTTAAAGAACATACAAAATAGATAGCTAACGGATTTTAATAAGATAATAAAAAGAAAAATTTTGATAATTAATTAGCGTGAACCTAATGGAAAACTGGGCGTCCTTTTTTATGGATTGCCATACCAAATGTGTCCTCGCACCCCTCCATGACCATTTCCGAGATAGTAGGATGTGAATGAATGGTAGAGCCTACATCGTGAGCCGTGAGCCCATATTTCATGGCTAGTGCAATTTCTGCTATTAATTCTGGGGCTTCCGCACCGATGCACGAAGCTCCCACGATCTTTCCGTTTCCCTTTTCCGTTAAAATCATGATGAACCCTTCCTCTTCACCCATGCATTTAGCTTTTCCCAGGGAAGCGAAGGCAAAACGTCCCATATCAACGTCAATTCCATGTTGTTTAGCTTGATCGCGTCGCAGACCTACGGAGCCAATATTTGGGCTGGTAAAAATCGTGGCTGGAACAACAGAATAGTTCGTTTTGCAGGGTTCGACGGGAAATCCTCCAATACTGTGTAAAGAATTTGCCACCGCCACATCTCCTTCATAACTGGCCACATGTGCAAGCATGATGCCTCCAGTAACATCTCCAATCGCATAGATACCTTTAGCAGCGGTTTCTAAAGTGGCGGGATCTACTTTTATTGCACCTCTATCCATTTGAATGCCGAGTTGTTCTAATCCCAAGTTAGCAGACTCTTTGGCTCGGCCAATCGACACCAAGCAATAATCCGCCTCAAATATGGTTTTTTCAGCAGACCCAACTTGATCTCTTGGTACGCTTGCCGAACACGTGGTAGCTTTTACTCCCGACCCCGTGTTTTCAACGGATAACACGTTTAGTGATACATTAATTTCAATCCCCATGTCTTCCATTTTCTTTTTTAATTCACGTACTACCATGGGTTCTTCCGTAGCTATGGGGGAAGATAAATATTCCAACATTACCACTTTACTTCCGAATGTATTAAAAATGTTGGCAAACTCGCATCCGATTACTCCCGCACCAATGATCAAGAGTTTTTTAGGAACGCTTTTAAATTCGGGATCCAGAATATCATCACTGGTTAAAATCCGTTTATGGTCAATATTAAATGCTGGAATCAATGCTGGAGAGGATCCCGTGGCTAAAATCACGCGTTTTGCTTTAATAGTAGCATTATTCTCCCCTTCAATCGAGATAATAAATCCATCAATAGCATTTCCTCCTGTAATTTTTCCATGACCAATGTATACATCATTTTTCCATGCTTTTTCTAAGCCCCCAATTCCATCTACTAATTCTGTAACCACTTGGTTTTTCCTTTCTACTGCTTTTTCAAAATTCAAGGTTAATTGACAATCAATCCCAAAATCCTTTCCATGCTCTCGAATTTTTTGAATCATTCCTGCTGAAGCGTATAGCGCCTTGGTGGGTATGCATCCCCAATTCAAACACGTTCCACCAAGTTTTGCTTTCTCTATTAACGCCACTTTAGCACCGTATTGAGCTGCTCTTATTGCCGCGTGATATCCGCCTGGTCCTGCTCCGATCACGCAAATATCATAAACTTTTTCACTCATGATACTCTCTTCTTTTATTTTAATTCAAATTGAACATGTATTCTAATTAATGATTAAAGTAATAATGCATGATTAAAAAAATAATACATGGTGAGCAATTTCGAAATCTTTTTTATGTAGTTTAAACATTCACTCTAATGATTTAAAAAATTATAATGAATGGATCGCTGAAAGATGATCGTGAAAAATAGAAACCAATTGCTTCCCACCGATTTGAAAGAAGAAGCGCGTCTACTGCGTGAAACCGCCTTGGAATCCTTGGAAATCTTAATAAATGCTGTAAAGCCTTCTAACTTACTGGCAAACGCCGTTAAAATCGTGGAAAACGTGTTACATATCAAGGAAGCACGATTTCCTTTAGAGAAATATGATAAAATAATTCTCATTGGAGGAGGTAAAGCAGCTGCAGAAATGGCTATTTCATTAGAAAAGCTATTAATCTCTTGTTCTTTCTTGAATTATGAAGGCATAGTAAATATCCCCGAAGGATTGGAGGCCGATTCTACTGGTTTGAGTAGAAAAATAAAAATGAATCACGCATCTCATCCCATTCCAAACACGAGCGGTGTGGAAGGGGTGAAAACCATGTTAAACTTAGTCGAAAGGAGTAAGGAGGAAGATTTGATCCTTTGCCTCATCACGGGAGGAGGCTCGGCTTTATTGCCTCTTCCAAAAGAAGGTTTGACCTTAAATGATCTACAAGAAGTTAATTCCTTGCTTTTAGCTTGTGGAGCAAATATTCAAGAGATAAATACCATACGAAAGCATCTTTCCGCATTCAAGGGTGGTAATCTGGCTAAAAAAATACATGAATCCAGCAGAGCCACGTTAATAACCCTTATCATTTCAGATGTTATTGGCGATCCGTTAGATTCTATAGCTTCGGGGCCCACCGTGCCGGATAGCAGTACTTTTAAGGATGCATTGCAGATTTTGGAAAAGTATGATATATTGAATTCTATTCCTTCTTCTGCAAGAAATATAATCTTGGAGGGTGCTGAAGGAAAAAGAGAAGAAAATCCAAAGCTTAATGATTCTTGCTTTTTAAGAGTCCATAACTTTTTAATTGGAAGCATAAATGATGGAGTAGAAGCACTAATTCCATTTTTAACATCCAGGGGATTTGCTACCGACTATTTTTCTAAGAATATATCCGGAGAAGCAAGCCAGTATGGAAAAAAATTATGGGAAAAACTGGAACAAGAATATCATCTTATAAAAAGTGATAAGGGTGCGAAGAAAAAAATTGCCCTAATAGGTACTGGAGAATTAACTGTTACCATAAAGGGAAAGGGAAAGGGGGGTAGAAATCAGGAAATGCTCTTATCCTTTATCCAAGAAGCATTGCATCAAGAAATAAAACGCAATTTTTTAATTATGGGTGAGAACCTCGATGGTATTGAAGGAAATAGTGAAGCTATGGGGGCACTTGTTGATAATTACATTATTGGAAAAACGCAATTTCTCGCTCTAAACGTTAAAGATTTTTTAAACAATAATGACTCAAACACCTATTTTAAGATGGTGGGGGGAGAATTCGTCAGTGGTCGCACTGGATGTAATGTTAATGATATCTTACTATGTTTTCTTTTATGAATTCTTTATATTTATGGAGGTATTTTCATGAAAAAAAATGATAAAAAAGTCGAAATTAAAGGAATTGGAAATCCATTACTCATTACTTGTCCTGCTTGCGGGTATAGTTTTCCAAAAGTTAATCCTAAAACGGGAAAGAAAGTTAAAGCATGCCCCATGTGTGGACATGAATTTCTCGAATTTAATAACCCTCGCACAAATGAGGATGATTTTAAAAAGAGAATTATTTAACCCTAATTTTCCCCTTTATTCTGATATGAATTTTTACAGAAATGTGAGTAAGATATATTAACTACTCTTTTCATTAATTCAATAGATCCTTAAAATAAAGTTTTTAATGGTGCTTACTATAAATAATATTAATCCATATTTACCATAAATAATATTTTATGATTTATATCTTAAAGCATAACTTTTCTTAAATTGGTGCAATTACATGTTTGGAAGAAAGAAAGAAGATAATAAAGAAGAGAAAAAATCTAAGAAGAAGGAAGAAAAGAAAGGACACTGGGATGAGACAGAGACTAGTGAAGCTTTAGAGGCAGAGGGATTGAAGCGAAAAGATCTGGATGTAGGGCGCGTTGAGCTCGTGGACAGAGATACCAGCACCCCTTATATTGAGACATATGATGAAGATACGGGGCAATTAGAAGGAAGCATTCTATTAAAGGATGGAAACCGGGAAGGCCTATTAGCATTAGTTAAAATCATCGAAGAAGTGAAAGTGGAACAAGACCACGACGCTGATATGAAATCTATTGGATTTAAAGGGAAATTGAATGTAGAAAATCCAAGCAAGGTTGACAGGTTATGGGACATTGACTTAACCTTGAAGAACATTGAGAAAACGAATTTAAAGTCAGAACAAATTTCTATTCAAGAATTGGGTGTTTCTGAGGATGAGAATGTTGATTCGCGTGATTTTCAAATTAAGGGCGAAGCGACTAACCTCCTTCTAATAAAGGAATATATTAACACTTTACCTAATGCGGATGATATCTTAAACATTCGAGATATTGAGAAAAGCCTCCTAACATTAAAGGACAAGACGGGCAAGGCCTCTACTATAGAGGAGAAGAAAGATGAAGAAGAAGATGAGGATTATGATGGAGGTGCTGCCGCAGAGTCTGGGTTAGAATCTTTTGGAATCTCCATCGATAAGGAACAAGAAGTCACGTTTGCCATTGCATTGCGTAGTCTTTTTGAAAAACCCATCTCTGAGGTTAAGGTTGTTAAAAATATTCCCAGCGATTTTAAAAGTCCTCGTATTGTGGATACTACGATTGGTAGTGCCGATGTGGAGGGAGATCAATTAGTCTGGAACATTGATATATTGGAACCCGAAACAACTGCATTATTGAAATTCACTTGCGAGATCATGGTTAGCTCTATCGAAACAAGAAGAACGGGAACCATAGACGTGACCTACAAAGGAAGTTCTTCCTTTTCAGGGGGATTAGCAATTGATAAATTTGATGCTTACACTAGAAATCGATTTTACGTGGATATCGTGGAAAGAGATGAAGAACCGGGTGTTTGGGATTGTAAATTAGTTTTTGATAACACTTCCGAATTCATCTTAGAATTATTCAACGCTGATGTGTATGATACAGAAGACAAATCAAAGAAATTGGTGGATATTGATCCCAACGATGTTCCCATGCTTCCTGCAGGAGCTCAATGGCATTCTGTTAAATGGGAGACCGTTTCCGATGATTATCCCACATTTCATAAATTATTAGAATTTCGAGTAGTACCCGATTTTCAAACCATCGTAAATGCCGCTATTGCTATTGAAGACGTTGAATTATCCATAGCCAGCATTACTGGTGATGTCATATACAGTCTTTATGAAACTATTCCTGAAAGAGGGGGTAAAATTCCAAAGGAGAAAGAAGGAGAAGCCATGGAAGAATCAGGCATGCTTATCAAGGTACCCACCTTCAAGGAAAAGGACGTGTATGCATCCCTTAAAATCGAAAATAACGGTTCTGCTCCATTAAATGAAGTCTCTGTTGTACATCAATATTTTGATGAAAGTTTCAATGCTCCCACGTCTGATGAGATCAAATTCTTATTGGATAATGAGGAGGTGGAATTAACCCCTGAAGCAGTTACCCTTGAAAAGAACGCACTTACCATTGCATTGAAAAATCTCAAGGACAGTTCTGTTGGAGCATTTAAACCAGAATCCGTATTGGAAGTCAGATATCCCATCCATTGCATGAAACCTCCAAGAGATTCTCGCTTTGAATCGGAAATAACTTACTTGGCTAATACATATCCTATTTCCGAAGAATTAGAATTCAAACCAGAAGTTCCCGTCATCGAAAGCGTTCACCTCAGAAAGAAAATCAGAGTTGGAAAGGAAATCATGCCTGTTGGATCCCTGGGTGAGTATGAAATTGCTATTACCGCTGAAAATATCGGGACCAACGAGCTGATTGACATAACTTTATTTGATGTGGTTCCCGACAATTTCGAATATTCCAATTTCAATGTTGAACCTGAAAAAACGGACGAGATTGAGAAAGATACGCTTAAATGGCACATCGATAAGTTAGATGAAGCAGAAAAGCGTGAATTCACTTATAGAATTAAAGGTAGCGGAGATTACAAGCCCTCTGAGGCTCAAGTTTCATATTAAATTTATCTCAAATCAATTTTTTATTTTTTTCTAATTTTATTTTTTATTATTGCGTGGTGTTAAGATTTTAAAATAATTTTCATGGCCATGATCTTATTTAATTCAAGCATTTTATTCATTGTGAAGAAAATTATGCTACTTTAGAACATTTTTATTTTTTAAATGGGATTAAATTGCTAGATTATAAATAACTATTAAAGATTGAATGCGGTTAATTTAAATTGGCTAATTTTTATGTATTTTTAAAGTCACAGTATAATTATTTTGTATTAATAAAAAATAACAAAAATGCAAACGAATCGTTTAAGTGAATGTCATTACAAAAAAGATACCAGTTAAAATGGGTGTTTGAAGCTCCCGATGCAATAATGGCTTGCTCCGTTATGAAATGTAGGGAGGAGATGAGACTAATTTTCGGAGGACATGATAAATGCCTTTATCTCATGGATTTAGAACTTAACATGATCTGTGATATTACTTTTGATGGATGGGTGAGATGCATCCATGCCGTTGATTTAGATGGAGACGGCTGTGATGAGGTGCTGGTAGGTTCGGGGGATGGGAGTTGCATGGTGTTAAAATTTGATCAAGAGAAGGAAAAATTTGTTGCCATCATGAGATATATAGCAGATGGAATGGTAACATGTTGCACTGCAGGAGATTTGAATGGTGATGGGAATTATGAATTAATTTTTGGTTGTGCGGATAAAACCTTAAAAATTTTCATGGATATTACTTCTAATGAGCCTACTTTTACCTTATATTATGATTCTTGGGTCACGCAATGTACTTGTGGAACATTAAAGCTTCCCGATATGAAGCTACCCATTCAAGGATTATTAGTAGGAACGAAAAATGGTCACTTGCAATTACTCACAATTGAAAAGAAAAAGAAGGGTTTTCTACCAAATATTATTTGGCAGAGAGATCTTGAAGAAATGATTAATGTAATTACTGTAGGGGATGTGACAAATGATGGATTTAATGATATTGTGGTGAGCACGAATGATTCGTTCATCAAAATTTTAGATGCGGAAGGGAATAATATTAGATACATTCGGGTATTTAACGGGAAATCTATTTCCCTCTCTCGTCCTTTAGCCATCATAGTGGATGATATTGATGGCGATAATGCCAAAGAAATTATTGCTGGCTGTGCGGACGGAACCCTGCGCGTATATCACAATACTCATGTTAAATCTAAGCATTTTAAATTAAAATGGAAAACTAAAGTCTCTACCTCCATAAAAAGTATATGCACCATTGAAGACCCCGAAGAGGATTCAATTAATTTAATTTTCGGAGGATATGACAGAACTCTTCGAAACGTAATTGATTATGAATATGGAAAGAAACCTTCGCTGAAAGTTCCTCAGAAAGTTCCTCTACCAACACAGAGAAAACTTAGTGAACCCATAAAAATGGAAATTAAAGCGATTCCAACGAATATAAGAGAGCACGTCGTGAAATTGTTCAAGGAAAGGAATTTTTACTTGAGTAAAGAACTTTTATTGGATGAATTAATTGCCATCGGATATAAGGCGGAAAAGATACTGACGGAAATTGAACAATTGATTGAGGAGAAGATAATCTTGCAAGAAAATTTAAATGTCTCAGTATGGAAATTAACTCCCGATATCAATGAGACAATGTTAAAACCTAAAGAATCCTGCACGGATAATAAAAATCAATTAACGGAACGAGAAAAAATCGTTCAATTCGAAATGGAAGAAGAATCCAATCGCGAGAACATCGAGTTGGTGGAAGATGAGGAATTAGAAAAAAAAATGAAAGTGAATAATAATGAAAAAGAACCGACTGTTTCAAAAGAATAAAAGTTTAGAAATTTTTAAATTCCTTTTCTTTGCATTAGATAAAGTATTGTTTCAATGTTTCTTTAAATGGTTCAAATTGTTCTAACTCAGAGAAATCGGCATCTTTATACCGCATTACAAATGTTTGCAAGACGGGGTCCACCTTGTCCATGAATTTTCTTACTAATTTATCTGATTTTTTCTTAGTTTTCTCCACTAATCCAAATAGAATAATGGGTTCTGGCTGTTTTGAATCTTGGGATTCCGCGCATCCTACCTTGAAAATAAATAAAATATTACCGGATTCTAAATATTCCAATGTATTGTCGCAAAATGCTGTTTCTATAAAAGAACTAATGGCGGAGATAAACGCTCCCCTTAAATCATCAATTGACTGCTTCTTCTCACTTACATTCGACAAATTCCGAAAAACATGATTTACAAGGACAAATCCTCGAAAAACGATGCCCACTTCGAACAATTCTTTCAAGTATGCTCAACAGATGAATATGTTTTAGCTTTATGCTTTAGAAACTACTTAAAAAATTTCTTGAATAAAATTGAAATCCAAACTAACTTACAATTAACATATAAATATACCTTTTTTAATTTTCCTTACTTGATAAGAAAAGAAAATTAAGATTTGATATTTAAAAATCTATTGACCGGAGAGGATATTAAAATTGAGTAAGATTTGTAAATGGTATTATGTATGCCCAATAAAATATTTCGTGGATCAAGGCAAGCTGGAGCGTGAATGGGTTGAAAATTACTGTTTAATCGGGAATAAAAATTGTAAAAGATATCAACTGGAGAGCAACGGGGTTTATCATCCCGATAACATGCTTCCTAACGGAGAGATAAGAGAGGATTTAAAATGAAATGCTATCCCCCACACATATTCTCTTGAACTGGTCGGGAAATCTCTTGGCAATTTCTTTCATTTTAGCCGTGCAATGACAAGCTCCTATAAATTCAATCCCTTCTAAAAATGAGAACTTGTTAAATCCATGAAATCCCCCGATAATCGCCCGTATCTTTCCCATTTCGCGACCTTTTATAATATAGTTTTCTAATCCCGGATGTGCACACCCTACCAGTATTATGAGCTCTCCTGAATCTAATTGTAAATAAAGACAATGTTCGGTAAAATTCGCTCCATATTCTCCCGAGCTGTACATGCCTTGTTCCATTTCTAAGAATTTTGAGATTCCTTGTATATTTGCATCTGGAAAAACATGCTTAAAGGAAGCAAGTGCAGCATGAGGCACATAAACTAGGATTTGGGGATTTAATTGAATAATCTTGCTTAGGCCCCCCGCATGGTCATGATGATTATGGGAAATAATAACTCTTTTTATCTCACTGATTTTGACTCCCAATCTTTCTATATTATATACTAAAGAATCACCGTTCCCTCCCGTGTCAAAAAGCGAAAACTCTTTGCTATAAGCGTTGTATATTAAGGTGGAAAATCCAAATCCTGATAGAAAATCAGGTTTCGCACATCGATCATCATAAACAATGTGGAGAATAAAATTGGTCATGATTATGAATAATAATTCAATATCTATTTTCTTTTTTTCTATGTACGATGATCTTTTAAGATTTTTTCATGAATTATTTTAAAACAAAGGTCTAAAAGCTCTATTTTTAGAAATTTGTGTCTAATATAAAATAAGGTATTGCATTAGCTACTGGTGATAAGTTTCACTTTTTCTTTTTTGTATATGTGCCTATTAACTCTGCTTTTTCAAGGACATGTCCTTCTATGGCCTTTAGAAGAGTTTTTTTATTTACTTTCGAATCTACCGATAATTTCGTGTCCAAAGCATATAAGGTAAATACATAACGATGAGACCCTTTTGGAGGGCATGGACCCATATATTTGTTTTGTCTTCTCATATTTTTACCAACAATAATCCCTTCTAAGGAAGCGTTTTCGGGAATTTCTAGTGTGGTAGGTTCCATGTTGCACAAAATCCAGTGAGTAATGGTCTTCCCGATGGGAGGATCGATATCAATCGTAGTTAATGCTAAACTCTGGGTTTTTTCTGGCACATTAGATATATTTAATGGTGGATTAATGCTTTCACCTTGGCAGGTATACTTAATGGGAATTTCTTCTTCATTTTTAAATGCTTTACTCGTTAGAGTTAATTTTGCCATTTTTTAACCTTTTTTGTTTGTTTCTTAATAAGCTCAATCTACATTTATATTTTGGCTTTCTTTATAACAATAAATTGGAAAATTAAGAACTTATTAAAATTATTCACCCTTTCTCCATGTTTTAAGGAAATGTTCATATTCATTGGTTAATGACACTATTCTTTCTATTTCATTATGGGGGGAGAATGAAATAAATACGGATAATTAGTTAGCTTTAAGAGAATTCGGAAATCTACTCTATAATGGAGTTAATGATGGTAAGAACTATCTAATTGAGAATTTAGGGAGATAACAGAGGAGAATTGAATTGAAATATAGCATATTTTCTTTTTTAATTAAAGTGACATTTATTAATAATAAATATAATAAGAAAGAAAAATAAGGAGATACTTATTCCGAGTTTTGTTTAGGTATTATTAAATATACCAGTACCAGCCATATCAAAATATTGAAAAAAGCCGTCCATTGCCAAATCGGCCAGTCAAAAAGACGGGGATCCACATTCCACACAGTAGCTAGAGAATCTAAATTAGGCATTATAATGACCAATAGCAAGAGAACAATGAAAAGAGTATAAATTCCAATCACTCTTTTTGGTGTAGGCCAAGATTCTTTTAATTGTAACTTTCGCAACATTACTATCAAGAGGGAAAAAGCACTCACGTAAAAAGATCCAAATGCTAATTCTGCAAAAAACCCATGGACTGGTTTATTAAGATTTCCGGGAACAAATCCCACGCACATGAAAGCTATTCCTCCTACAATTCCAGAGATCATGAAGAGCCTGAGAATCCAAATAAGGGTAGGAGAATAATTTCGATATAGAAAAAGGAAATGAAAAATTAAGAAAAATCCCGCTGTAGCACAGCCAATCGTAAAAAAGAAAAAACCTCTGGGATTATAGTCCGTTCTTCCTTGATTACTAATGGTATTATTGAGTGGTGAATAATGTCCATTAAATAAAGCTTGCGCAGTTAACCACATGATGGCTAACACTAATAAAACCAAGAAAATAATAATTCCATGTTGCTTTTTAGTAGCAGTTCCTTTAAAAAAATTCCAAATTGTTTTATTACTCATGAGTTTTATTCGACTTCTTTCTATAATTTAATATTTATTTTAAAGATAAATTGTAAATGAATCTTAATTTTTTGCTACTTATTTCCATTTTCTCTTTAATTCCTTTTTACTCATCGTCCTTACGTGATCTATTGCCCAAATTACGTATTTACTGCATTTTTTTTCCCAAGCATCACTATTTCGATATTCTATGAACCCTTCTGGTTTACTAAAGTCGAATCCGCAGAGTTTTGAGCACACCACGGATCCAAACTGATTTTCAAAATCTGTTGCGAATTTAAGGGCTTTTAAATATGCAATAGGGATCATTTCATCGTTCATTCTTTTGTCTCCTCCCATAATCAATCCCAATGCAGCACAACCTCCACAAACTGCCCCACATGCCCCTTGCCATCCCTCTTTAGATTTATATCCTCCAAAACCTCCCGCTAAAGGAATAATAAGATTATGAAATAACCCATTATCCACTCCTAAAACGTCTAAAATATTGGTAAGCGTTAATTCGGCGCAATTGACGCCCTCTTTCATCTTAGATAATTTATCCTTTAATTCTTCAATTTTATTGTCAAACCTCTTATTTATATCCACACTCACATTACTCAACTTCCAAATTTTTATCTATTTTGTTATTTAATATATTGAATCTTTACTCCAATTTATTTAAATATTCTCTTCTCTCAAAAAAAAATATTACTGATTACATGGAAAATCTAAAAGTAAAAGCTTAAATTATTTCTGTTCGTTTATTTTAATAATATAAAAAATGTTTTTAGTTAATAATTATTGAAATTACGATTCATTAAGACTTTATATCTACCACCCCTAATGAGTGTGAAACCATGACTTCTGACCCAGAAATGTCTTCTAACATTTGTCCATTCTGCGGGAAAAAAATTGATAAACCCTATTGGTCCCACGTGCAAACGGAGCATCCTGCAGAATATGAAAAAAAACAGACGTGGATAAAACTATATAAGGATTATATCGGGATGGGAATGGATCAAGAAATGTCCCTCCAAGTAATCGCTGAACTATTTAACACGAGTACTAAGGAAGTTAAATCCTTTTTACAGAAACATAAAGGATTAGATTAAATTTAATTTCTAATTTTGTAATTATATATTTATTTACATCTCTGCCCTTCTTACAATCAAACTATTTCGCTTTTTCCCTAAAACTGGTTTTAATCATATAGTCTATCTTTTCTTGAAAATATACTTCTTTCCTTATTTAAAACCATGGTTTCAGCATGCTTTTTAATAAATTTTAGATGTATTATAATGAAAAATTATAATATTGAAATGGAAAAAGAAGGAGTCAGTATCAAGAACTCTCGCCTTCATTTTAAAGTAAATACTTTTAAATGAAACTTTTTTTTTAATAAATAGATAATCGTTATAATTTAACATTAAACAAATAATAAAAGATATTGAGAGGTTAAAAAATTGGAAAATCTGGATGTAATTGAATCACGCATGGAAGAGGATCTAAAATTAGCAGCAGCCGAAAAAGAGGAAGCAAACCTTTTGAAGAAAATGGCATTTGCGGAACTTAAGAGAGTTGATGCTAAGGCATTGCTATATGAAAAGGATTTGGAGTTAATAAGAATTAAAAAAAAGTTTGCGAAAAAAAAGAAAAAATTAATAGAATTAAAAACCAATGCAAGAAAAAAAGGATTTTTAGAAATTTCAGATCAAGATCTTAAGGATGATATGGATTATGCTAATTTTAATGAAAAAACTGCCCTAATACAAGAAGATATATCCCGGATTAGGATAAATATCGCAGATTCAGAAAGGCAAATAGCTAATGCAAGAATCGAACGTTCCAGGGAGAAAATGGATGTAGTGAAAGAGAGAACAAGATTGGCAAAAAAGAGAAAAAAATATTTAAAAGCATTACGAAATAATGATACACCTGAAAAGATTAAGAAGCATGAAGAAGGAATAAATAAAAAACAAGCGGAATTAGAAAAAGAAATTAAAGAAGTAATAATGAAGGAACAAGAGATAAAGAACTTGGAAAATAAAAAAAC
>CAYLZE010000109.1:12515-17702 GCA_964388035.1 uncultured archaeon | reverse complement strand
CTTCATTCGAAATGTCCCATTGATTATGATTCCAAGCGAATATATATTAGAATTAGATAAATTAGTCAAAAACAAAAATAAATTATCAAAGATTATTTATACTTATTATTAATTTTAATACTGAAGAAATTTAATCTTACAAAATAGTATATATGATTTTAAAAAAGTGAAAGAAAATTGGAAGAATCAGAAAATAGATATAAACCCTTTAGTAATTTGAGAATGCTCGGATTTTCATTAGGGGGCATACTTTTATCCGGGATGTGGACACTAAGAGGATTATTCCAATTATATGGCGAAAAAGCCTTGGGCATAACGACTTCGACAGTTTTAATTATTGTTCTAATATATATCATCTGGGATGCTGTTAACGATCCTGTGACGGGCTATTTACTGGATAGATCAACGAAATTCACTTCTAAAGGAGGAAAGCGCTTTCCCTTTATCATCATTGGCGCTCTGGGAGCAGTTGCTTTTCTTATATTGATTTATATACCCGTGTCTTCAGATCCATTGATTGCAGCCATCTGGATTCTAATTATACTAATTGTATGGGATCAATTTCAAACAATAATGGAATTGAGTAGCAGTGGATTGACCGTTGACATCTTTAGAGATAAAAAGCAGCGGGTAAAATTGGGTGTATATGGCATTTTAATTGGAGCGATTGGATCATTAGTATTTGGAATCGTTCCAGCGACGGTGCTCGGACTATTTGGAGGAGAATCCTCCGCAATTGCCTATTTATACATGATTATCATATTGGGGGGCTTTCTTCTCTTAGTACTCATACCTTACGGGTATTCAATTCGTGAACCTTTGGAAATGATACAATTGAGAGCACGATTAGATAGCGAAGGTAAAAGTTCTTCTCCATTTAAAGAAGTAATGAAACGAGTGTTAACTGATAAAGATTGGATGAGTCTAGTGTTTGCTTATTTAGGGTATGTAGTAGCCATCCAATGTATTACGGTGGGAACTTACTTTTATGTCGTTGATGGCATGGGATTATCAGTAGGAATGGTTGCTTTCTTTAATCTCGTATTTCTTGGGGTGCAATTTGCTTCAGCGCCCTTATGGAATAAAATTGCAAATAAAAAGGGAGCAAAGAAGACATATACGTATTCTTTATTCCTTTTTGTAATCATGGGCATATTATTTCCAATTATAGGATGGACCCTTCTCCCGGCACTCATACTATCTGGATTAGGGGGGCTTGCTAATGCCGGGCAGGGTATTGCTTTTACTGCTGTTTCTTCAGAAACCATAGACAATGCAAGCGTAAAGAGTGGAAAGCGCGAGGAAACTTCCTTTTCAGGAGTTTTACGGTTTTTTTCTGCTTCCGGTATTTTTTGGCAGGTATTAATCTTCATGCTTGTTGAAATTGCAACAGGATATGATCCTACTATAATTTATGATTATAATACGGGAATAATTCCTTCCCAAATGGCAAGAATCGGGTTAAATCTGCGCATATCAATTATTCCAGCAATCATTGTATTAGTTACCGCAATCATCTACATGAAATTCAATAAAATAACCGCAGAAGTTGCCCTTGAAAATAAAAAGAAATTGATTGAAATGAACCTATAAAAGATATTTAAAAATACAAGTATTATTATTTTTTTTTCTAATTTAACGAAAAGAATCAATTTGTAAAGTTCTGATTTTTACCAAATTAACTTTAATGTAATAACTTTCTTTATACACTGAGTATTGGATGTCATAAGGAAAGAAAAATAAAATGAATTCGAATAATTTTAACAATGAGTGATATCAAATCTTTATTACTTCAGAGAATTCCTTTTTATCAAACCTTGGGTTTTGAACTTATAGAAATAAAGGATGGAAAAGCTCATTTTGAACTCAATCTAAGGAAGGAATTGACCCAAAATGGTTCGATTCACGGCGGGGTGTTGGCATCCCTAATCGATTCCACTTGTGCTTGTGCGGCATTTTCCACTATATATCCCGATGGATTTGTTACTACCATCGATTTACAAGTAGCATATTTAAGGCCCGTATTTAATGGGCGTCTTATAGCCAAAGCGGAATGCATAAAAAAAGGGAAAACCATTTTTTTCTGTAAAGGACAAATTTGGGACGAAAAAGGCAAGTTAGTTTGTACCGGCAGTTCTCAATTATTACGGGCGGATTTAAGAGGGTGATTTTTCTTTTCAAGACTTTAAGATTCTAGGTATTAATAAAGTCAGCACGAGAGCAATATTGAACCATTAGAACAATATTATAACTAAAAATCATTATATTTACCTTTTTATTCTTTAAAAAAAACTTTGCGAGTTCCCATCGCCCCACGGCTCTTTTTTAAGGATATTTCTTGACTAGAAAAATGAAAATAACTGATTCTGGGTACAAAAAAATAAATATAAAACTAACTGATTTATTAGTTAATAATAAAAAATCTGAGTAAAAATGATGAGTGATTTTAAAATTAATTTTGGGTCATTAAAGGTCGATCAATTGGGGTTTATTTTTAAGGATATTGAAAAGCAAGCCAAAATAATGGAGAATATATTTGGATTTTCAAAATTTATATTTGGAGAGAAGGTTACCAATACGGTCCAATTTCGGGGAAAAGATTCTGAGATTACTTCACAGTTAGCTTTTAGTAGATTAGGAGAAACGCAAATTGAATTAATTAAATGGTTTAATGGCGAATGTAGCTATAAAGAATTCTTGGATCAGGGAAGAGAAGGGCTTCATCATATAGCAATTTATGTAGAAGATACTGATTCTTATATTAGAGAATTTGAAAAAAACGGGATCTCTATCTTGCAATCTGGTGAAGTATTTACGACGAGATTCACTTACATGAATACAGAAAAAGAATTTGGTTTTATTGTGGAATTATTGGAAAGAATTAAGCGCGGTAAAAGAAAGGACAAATGAACTTAATTTTGACCTTATTGCGAGTTTTAAAAATAAATCTTCTTTTTACTTTTTAGGTCGATATCCTGAATTTCGTAATGATTGAATGAAAGTGGGAGATTTAGGATTAAGGTTGATGCCATTAGATCTAATACCGTGAATGTTTGGATATTTCCTAGTAAAAATTGTTGCCCGATTTGGCATGCAAAAGGGATTAGTGCAATACGCGTTAGTGAATCTAACACCATTAGATTCTAATTGATCTATTTCAGGTGTTTTTACATCTGGATTATTATCACATCCGATGTGGGCTGCTCGTAAACCATCAGCAATAATGAACAGAATATTCTTTCTTTTTCTCAATCTTAACCACAATCTCTAAAGATCTTAAAAATTAACAATGAGAAGTATTTAAATTATTTCCAAGTCAAGAAGATTTAATTAAAAATTTTAAAAAGGTTTTTTATTCCATGATAACAATTTTTCAAAAGTTGTTAAAATCTGCTTTTTTTTCCATGGCAACAAGTTCTATTGCTTGAGCAGGACATCGTTTAAAACAAACCGAACAACCTCCACAGGATTTGTTTGTCTTTATGGTGATTGCTGTTCCATTAGTATTAAATACCCTAATCTTCAATGGACAGAATTTTACACACGTTCCGCAAGATTTACATTTCCCGGGAATAGTTACGGCGTAGTATTTGATCTTTGAAAGTTCTTTAAATTTATCTTGTAGATCTTTTGATGCTGTTCTCATAAATCTGTATAGGTTTCTACTTTTAAATTCATTGCATAAAAAAAAAATAAAAACAAGATTAGTAAATCAAGATTCAAAAAAAAAGTGTTAGAATTTAATAAAGAATTCAAAAGAGCATTAAGAGATTGAGGAACACAGCTGTTTTAACTTTTGCTCAGCCTTTTTGGTAAATTCTGAAAGAATATCATTTACATCGAGAATTGAATCAATTAAACCCACAGTCTGACCCGCTGGAATGGCTCCATTTTCTACATCACCATCAGTATAAACAATCATGTATCTCTTTAAATCTTCCACGAACCCATCAAGATCATAAGCTTGTTCTTGAGCGATTTTTTCTTGTTTCGATACTACTTCCCCGTGTTGAAAGGCATATTTATTTTTTAGCAATCTTATGGGACCAAATCCTCCTGTTGTGAGTATGGTATCGTGTGCCGTGGCGGGGGGAATGAGAGCTTTATAATTGGGGTGGAACTCGCTTTGTTTTGAGGCAATGAATCGTGTTCCCATAGCAATTGCATCTGCTCCCATGGCCAAACCTGACGCTATCCCCTCGGGGGTGGCAAAACCACCACAAGCAACGAGTGGCTTGTCCGGATACTTTTGAGCAACTTGCTGCACTAACACTAAGGTACTAATGCCTTCATAACTTTGATGCCCTCCGCCTTCGGTTCCTGTAGCAGTAATGCCATCGCATCCCAATGCTACCACTTTATCAACTAACCATAAAGCAGGAGCAACATGAAAGTGTTTCAAATCCGGAGCACTCTTTTTCCATATTTGACTTGGGAACCTAGCCCCTCCTGCACTGGTTAACCCATATACTAGCTGCTCTCTCAACTTAGGATTTTCTTTCCTCCACTCCGCAACCTTTCTAACTAAAATCTTATGATCAGTTTGAACGCGTGCAGTTCTTATATTTACTCCAAAGGGTTTATCCGTATGCTCTATAACATGATCCATCTGGGCTTTCATATCTTTTACTGGATCTTTTCCACGTAAGGTTGCATGGCTTAATACTCCTAACCCGCCTGCCTCTGACACGGCTATGGTTAACTCTGTAGTATAAAAAGGTCCCATTGGGGCGCTCATTATGGGATACTTGAGCCCGAACATGTCAGTTATTCGTGTTTTTATCATTCATTTTCACTTGTATTTGAATTATTTATAGTAAATAGTTGTCTTAAGTATTAAAAAAGATATCGTGCATATAATGGAATCTTCCTTGAACTATTTAAAAATCATACATAAATTATTAAAAATTGAAAAAAAGATACCATTTTAAATCCCTAATCGTTAATTTTATTATAAAGAATAATCATATAATTTCCCGATGAGTAAAATAAATATTGAGGAATTACTCAAAATCCTACCCCAACTAATAAGGGAAAACGATACGGTGAAAGGAGCAATCATCACTGCTCTATCTGGAGTCGTAGCCACGCATGAAGATATTGTTCAATTAACTAAAACCATGGATAAACGATTCGAAGAAATGAACCAAACCATGGATAAACGATTCAAAGAAATGAACCAAACCA
>CAYLZE010000109.1:0-12415 GCA_964388035.1 uncultured archaeon | reverse complement strand
GATTCGAAGAAATGAACCAAACCATGGATAAACGATTCAAAGAAATGAACCAAACAACGGATAAACGATTCGAAGAAATGAACCAAACCTCGGATAAACGATTTGAAGCGATAGATAAACGATTCGAAGAAATGTTAAGTTCTACAAATAAAAGATTTGATAAAATAGATAACGTGTTAAAAAGCATACAAAATTCACTTGGAAAACCATTTGAACAATTTGGTCGCAATATAGTTTCCAAAATCTTGGAAAAAGAAGGATTTAACGAAGTAAAAATAGAAAGTAAAGAATTAAGTGACCCTAAACGGTTTGTTTCTGAATCTAGATCGACGGTAGAAATAGATGGATTTTCAATGGATCCTCCCATTATAGTTGAAATCACTTCTATACTAAAAGAAAGAGAGAAAGTTGAACGATTTCTAAAGAAAAAAACTTTTGTCGAAAAAGAATTTAGTAAAATTTTTAGAGGTTTCTTTGTGGCGGCTTCTACAGAATTAACCTCCGAAGAGATTGGTGAATTAACCATACTTCTTAGGGGCGAAAATTGTGAATTGATTAACTTATAATCTTCTTTTGCTTAAGTTTGCTCACATTATTAAAAAATTTAACATGTTAATCTTATTAAATATCTGAGATTGATTGGAACAATAATCACGATCCTTAAATTCATTAAAAATTATGATTAAACTTCCCATATCATTTAAATTTGAAGTACTTTAATTAATAATCATCCTCTTTAAAGATAGATTAGATCTAAGAAATTTTAAAAAAAAAAAATTATAGAATTAAAGTGAATAAAAAAGAATTATTTTTCAATGGTTCCCGATTTATCAAAGTTTAGGAACTTGCTCCATTTTTGCTTCAGCGGTCGAAATCCCTTCACGATTGACAGGGCATAACTGATTATAAATATAAAGGTAGCAATACTGGGAGATAATCCTCCGATGATTTCAACAGAAGAAGAGGAGCTTTCAAAAGAAAAGATGGAGTATATCACGGAAATAACAGCAATTGCAAAGGATAAAAAGGAAATAGAGTATGCCATGGTTTTACTTATCTCTATTTGGAAAGGCCCAAGGTTTAAATGAAAATGCTTTAGTTGAACAATAACCGATAACACCGTGTGACTAATTGCTTTTCCTTCAAATACAATGTATATATTTAAAAAGCGTCTCTCTCCCATCTTCTTTTCTGCTTGGGTTCTATGCTCATTTTTTAAAGGAGAGATCGAGAAAATCATTAAGGGTGGATTGACAGCATCTTTTTTCACTTCTACTTTTCCCGATAGAGGGTGCACTTCAAAACCATCTCCTTCAATTCTCAAATCTAAGATGGGAGGTTCCTTTTTAGTGGTAGTTATGGTTACTGTTGTTTCATATACCGTCTTACCCTCTTCGTCCATGATCATTAGTTTCTTATGCGAAAAATAGATATAAAATAAATAGCTTTTTTGCTCCATCATGACGGAATAATATTGAAAGCCCATGTTGATTTCATAAGTTATTGGAGAATCAGTTCCCTTAACCTTAACCCCCACGCCCTCTTCATTTCTCTCCTTTGTCAAATTCGAGACGAGTTCATCCCTTAAAAGTACGGATTCTTCACTCCTTTTAACTTCAGATCTTGAAGGACCCGCACCCGAGGGAGGTGCACTTGGTGCAGTTCCCGGTGGAGGTGGGACGAATTCTCCCTCTTCTTCCTCTATGGTTGTTACATCAAACTCCACTTCTTCTTGAGATGATTTAAGCGGTTGGGGTTGACTGGGTGGTTTTGGTCGTATTGGCTCTCTATCGGCAGTTTTTCTAGATTTAGCTTCTTGTTTTTTCCTCTTTGCCTTTTGATCATCTTCTTTTGAAGATATTGCTTGTTCTCCTTCAGAAGGTTTCTTCAAGCTTTGGACTGCTCCCTCGAAGAAAAGATCTTTTATACTTAAAGATTCCGATAAAGTTTGATGTGACTCTGGATCGATGATTCTAATATTTTCACGATTCATTCCAGAATCTTTCATGGAAGAATAGATATCGTCTAGTAATTTTTTCAATTTCGTGGATTTATTATAATGCCCGATGAAAGTAATATCTGGTAATTCAATGGAAATAACTTTATTCTTCTTATCATAATAGATCTCCTTTGTTGAGATTTCTATTACCGTGTTGGAAGTTATAGTACTCACTATTTTTATTCCCTCTTTTTTTTAAAATTAATTACCATAATAAAGAAAATGAAAAAATAAAGGTTTAATCAAATTTTGTTGAAAAATTGATTTCTAATGATACTAATAGTATTGCCAATTTCATTTGTTTATTTGAGTTATTATTAAAAATTCTCCTTTAAAAATAGCTTTAGTTTAATATATGAAGAAGAAGTGAATTTTTATGCAATTCTAATTAATATCTTAAGATTAATGAATTCATGTTTAATCATGAAACTTGAGATATATAGAATTACCTTAAATTTATCAGTGTTCGCTTATCTATAATCGATGTCTCCAAGAGGGAAAACTATAAATAAAGTTAAAATCAAATTTTAATAATATTAGAATTCTAAATTATAAAATCTAAAAAGTATAGAAAAAAGTAAACAAGTTGAGAGAATTTGAGAAAAGTAGCGATTATCGGGGTCGGAGTGACCCCTTTCAGAGCAAGATATTTGGATAAGACCTATTTTGAACTTGCTTATGATGCCACCAAGTTAGCCCTTGAAGATGCTAATAAAAATGGAGCGGAAATTACCCACAAAGATCTAGAATCCACTGTTTATGGCATATACAACGAACTTTTTGAGCGACAATTCATGCCGGATATATTCATAAATTCCTATATAGGAATGAACGATAAGCCAGGAACGAGAATTGCTTCTGGCGGGGCAACGGGAGGATATACGGTAAGAATGGCATATGCCGAAGTAGCCTCGGGATTATCCGATTTATGTTTGTGCTTGGGAGTGGAAAAATGTAACGATTGCTATGACGAGCAAACTGGGACCACCACTCCAGAAGTATTGAATGCCATTGCCTATTCTGCGGATATGACGTATATCAAATAGCATTTGCTACTTGAGCGAAAGAATATCCGATGGGTATGATGGCAGCATCATCCTACGTGTCAATGGTAAACGCCCATTTTGAAGAATTTGGAAATCCAACTGAGGAGCAAATGGCACTTGTTAGCGTGAAAAATCATGGAAACGCAATGAACAATCCTAAGGCACAGGCTCCCATGAAAATTACCGTTGAAGATGTGCTAAACTCCCGAATCATCTGCTATCCATTCAAGATGTTAGATTGTTGCCTTTATTCGGAAGCTTCTGCGGCACTAATACTGGCGCCTGAAGAAAAAGTAAAGGAGTTAGGAATCGAGAAACCCATATGGATCACCGGAGTAGGGGCTGCAAATACTGATTGTTTTATCGGAAATAGAGAAGATATGGGTAGGCTTTATTCAAATATAAATGCGGCCAAAGTCGCATATAAGAAGGCTGGCTTGGATTATGGTAAAATTAAGCAACAAATAGACTGTGCTGAGCTTCACGACGCGTTTAGTGGACAAGAAGTAATATCATATGAAGAATTGGGATTTGTTCCATTTGGAGAAGGAGGAAAATGGATTGAACAAGGAGGACCCATGATTGATGGAGAGCTACCTTGTTGTCCGTGTGGAGGTTTAATTGGTTGCGGTCATGCTGTGGGTGCCACAGGTATCATGTCTACGGGAGAAGCTGCATTACAGCTAAGAGGAGATGCGGGAGGACACCAAATTAAGACAATTGAAAATGGTAGAGCCTTAGCCCATTCCATTGGAGGTCCGGGTGCAGCATATGCTGCGATTATTATAATGGCAAATGAGGAGGGATTGAAGAAACCATGAGCGACGAATTCCAAGACCATCAAGTCCGCGATGTCATCAAAATTTCATATCGCTATACTTTCGGGGGACAGAGTAAATTTTTCATCGAGTTGATGAAGAATAAGAAATTATTAGGGACGAAATGTACTAAATGTGGTAAAATTTGGATGCCTCCTCGAATAAATTGTTCTGAATGTTATGCCCCCGTGGAATGGATCGAAATGAAGCAAACGGGGACCATTCAAGTGAGCACGATTGTTTGGTATACTACATCAGCATTCATTAAAGCAGTTCCTTACGGCATTGGATTCATTAAACTGGATGGGGCAAGTACTTCTTTAATGCAGGGTATCTTTTCCGAGAATTTAGTACCTTCAAAAATTAGGAAAGGAAAACGGGTAAGAGCAGTTTTTGCTGCACACAGAGAAGGAAAGATGACTGATTTTTTCTTTGTGCCCGAAGATGAGTATGAGACTTGGATTAGCAAACCAGAATATGAAGGAGGTAATGAATTGTGAGTGGTGCATTCGAAAGTTTATCAAGGATTATGGGAAAGCTAAATGAAAATCGTAAGGCTCAATCGGTTTTTATTACCAATATTTCAGGTAAGGACGTGGATTGGGATATGAGCTTTCAATTCAACCTAAATAACGAAGATCCGTTTTATTTACAAATAACTCAACGCAAGGGAAAAATGAGTAAAGGAACGCTTGGAGATGCCGAAATAGTAATGAGTGGCGATCCCGCTGCAATTGCGAGAATTTGTGAAGGAAAAGGAGATTTTACCCATGCCATCAGCCGGGAACAGATTACTGTAGAAAAAGGAAAGGTAATGGATGTTATTCGACTCACAAGAGCAATAACCGTTGTTTTAAGAATTAAATAACTAATAATTGAAATTAGATGGGGTTTCTTTTTATCTAATTGAACTTCTTTTTTTTTTTAAAATTCACAAAATAAAATAAAGTAGGGAAAGTAACAGTAAAAAGATGCAAAATTAACATGAGTAAGAAAATAAAAAAATAATTGATTAAATACCTAATTCACTCAATTTTTCGGGGGTAGGCAAACCCGTATTCCAGTCCCATCCTCGCTCTTTATAATATCTCTTCAAATTATCCTCCAGATCCAGTTTAACATCCGCAGTTTTTCCTTCTCCCAACACTTTAGTAAGATGGCGGGGTAATTTATCATCTTCGCGAGTGATTCCAAGTTTACAATTTATCACCCTTTTTATATTATTAACACGTTCGCCCACTTGCATTAAAGTCTTTTTATCATAACTATATCCAGTAGCAGCGTTAATATAAGTAATGATATTCTCAAATGGAGGATTTCTAAAATTACAGTTAACCGCTGAATCATCTATAGCTCTTATATCCTGCAAAGCCATTACACCTTTTTCTCTTCTGTCAATGCTCTGTCTATCTCCACTCTTAATCCTTAATTTTGGATATCCTAAATTTCCTAATTCTGCACTAAACCAATCAGCTTTTTCATGATTCGCCCCCACACAGCAAGTCATGTAGCTTAAAGCTTGTCCGGCAAAAGCTCTCGGGTCATGCATCGGCATCTCAAGTCCTTTAACCTGAGCGGCTAGTTCAGGATCTACACCAAATCGTTCTGCCATGACTTTAGTTCCTTCTGCCAAAATCGCACCGATTCCTTGTCTTAAAGCAATTTTATCAATTAATTTTAGTATTAAATCTGCATTCCCCCATTTAATTTCTTCCAGCTTCACGTCCTTCAAATATTCCTTGATTTTCGGAATTCCAAGATCATTTTCAACTAAATAGATCAAGAAGGAAATGCTTACCCCACTTGAAATAGTATCCATTCCCAGTTGATTACATTTATGATTCGCCAAAATTACTGGTTTTGGTTCAAAAACGCCGACCATGGGCCCATATGCTGCAACACTTTCATATTCAGGTCCGTGCACTTCAATATCTTTACCATCCACTTCGATAACTGTGGTTTTTCCACATCTAAGAGTGCATCCCGCACATCCATAATCCAAAACGGGAAATGCCTCCCTAAGCGTTTTTCCTGCTAACTTTTCAGCAAGAAATTCAGTTTTTGTGTAATAATATGCCGGAGTGTCTCCGAGCGCCATGCCAATATCCAAGTAGGAATTTGTTCCGTATAAACTAAAAGTATGAAAAACTGCAGATTTTAAAAAATCCGTTTGTCTTTCATTATCTTCTTGCCTTACTGTTTCTTTCATTGTATTGACATCAGCAATTTCAACTCTCTTAGTTCCGTGAATTGCAATAGCTTTAAGATTTTTTGATCCCATTAAAGCACCTAACCCGCATCGTCCTACCGCCCTTCCCTCGTCATTAAAAATGGCGGCATATTTTACCAGATTTTCCCCCGCAGGTCCGATAGTTGCAACATGAACTCTATCATTAGTCAAGTCCTCTTTTATGAGTTGCTGGGCTTCATAGGTATTTTTTCCCCAATATTTCTGTGCATCGAGCAGGTCAATTATAGCATCATGAATGTATACCAATTTGGGGGTTTCCGATTTCCCGGTGATAACTAGAGCATCATACCCGGAATTGTGTAAGGAAATGCAAAACGTGCCTCCGGAAGATCCTTCGCCCCATATTTTAGTCAACGGGGATATTCCCGAAACAGAATATCTACCTGAAGAAGGTCGTAATGTTCCAGTAACGGGTCCTGTAGCAAAGATTATGGGATTTAATTCCGCTAATGGATTCTTTTTTAAAGTTTCATAATCTTCATCCGACAATAAATCATATATTATTTTAGCACTTAATCCCGTTCCTCCCAGATAATCTCTAGCTATTTGAGGATTTAAATCCTTTATTTCAACTTTACCGTTAGTTAAATTAATATAAGCTATTTTTGCATTATATCCATATAATTTTTCACTCATTCTTTATCCACCATCCATAAATTAAAAGTTTATAAATTGTCCATCCCAAGCATATTCATATATCTTTCTAAATAGCTCTTTATTGATTGGACGATAGCTTGTGAGAGAAACAGCATCACCATCAGCATATTGGGCAACTAAATCTAATTTCTTTAAATAATCTTCTTTTTCAATCTCGAGATCCTTAATTTCTTTCACGCAAGTTGGACCATCCACTGATCTAATAAAGTCTTTTAATTTTTCGATGAATTCTTTAAAAAGCTGATCCCTGTCTTGGTTATTTTCTTTTACCTTGAATATGGGTAATAAATCTTTCCATCTATCAGTTACCTTATACTGAAATTCAATAGAATAGGGAAGAAATATTCCTACACTCAAACCATGATGAGTATGAAACATGGCCCCGAAAGAGTGACCAAGAGAGTGGTCTATCCCAGTAATAGTATTTCCGAAAGCAACTCCTGCCATTAAGGCTGCCATTTGCATGTGACTTCGCGCTTCGATATCTTTGCTCCCATATTTATAAGCTCTCGGTAAATACTTTATTATTTCTTCTATAGCCTTAATATTTAAAGCATCTACATAAGGGGTACCCCAATTTGAGATGTAAGAACCTACAGCATGGGTTAATGCATCCAAACCCGTAGCCATCGTTAAAAAGGGCGGCATATCTTTCACAAAATCGGGATCCAAGAGTGTAATGTCCGAAAATAGTTCATCGCTTAACACTTCAATCTTTTTCGGGGGATTTCGGGCTGTATCGGTAATAACTGCGGCTTGTGTAACTTCTGAACCTGTTCCCGAAGTGGTGGGAACTGCGATCCATCCTGCCTTGACCTTTTTCCGCAATCCCAATGATCCAAAAAAGGGAAGGATCATGAGGAGATTTTCATTAGGTCTTTCATATTTAACCAAGACCATTTTTACCGTGTCCATTACGCTTCCGCCCCCAATCCCAAAAATCACGGTGGGTTTAAATTCTTCGCATACCTTTGCCCCTTCGGTGATACATTCCATTGGAACCTCTGGAATTGCGCCCGGCCATATCTTCCATTCCATGTCTATCGTTTTCAAATAATCCGTGATCCTTTTGGAGAATTTTTGGGTAAAATCATCCGTGACGATTAAAGCTCTTCGCTCATCCGGTTCTAACATGGCAGCTAAATAATTCGTGATTTGAATTAATCCTAATTTTCCCGTATATACTCTCGATGAAAAATAATTAGACATTACTCCTCTCACAGCTCTACCCCCCATTGTTGAAAACATATCCTTTACAGTTTGCGTTTCATACCATGTGGGATTTTCTCGACTCATAACTTCATTTTCACCTTTCTATTAATTCTTTTTTAGACATGATGATACGAATTCTAAAAATAATTTCTAATTTTCAATTTGGAATATAAGATTATTAGTTATTCTTATTAATATATTTATGAGTGCGTAAAGAAAAGAGGCGTCATGTTTCTAAATACATCACGCCCCGATTAAAAATTTACAAAGAGTAGAGAAATAAGTTCACGGGTTCTATGTATCGGTATTCTCCGTTATAAATTCCTCATTACTCGGGAGGTTAACATCATATCTCTTGATTACTTTCATTAAGGGAAGAAGTCTTCCCATAAAATCTTCAAAATTCTTGTTTTTTTTTAGAGTCCATCCGGATTCTGCTACTGCCATTAAACGAGGAAAAGCCAACCAAGTTAACGTTGCTTGATCAGAGATAAATTCTGTCCATAAACAAGCTTCAATTCCCAATATATTATCATGAAACGAGGCATTAAGTGTATCAGGCACGGGTTCATATTGATATACTTTTTCCATATCAATTATTTTATATCCATAATTTAAATAGACACTTGTCCCCTCAGACATCACCACTTTCCGCCCCTTTTCAACCTGCTCTATTAAAGCACTCAGATCTGGCGTCCAATATTGACATAATGCTTCGGGAACTAAATTATCATTTAAAATTTCATTCCATCCCATGAGGATTTTTTCTTTTGAAAGTAAGTATTTTGCCATTCTATTCGTAAAATAAGGTTGTAAAGCGTTCACGTTTTTTAAGTTTTCTCGTTGAACTTTAGCTTGGCACTTTGCACAATTTTCCCAGCGAGTTTTGGGAACTTCATCTCCTCCAACATGCACTATTTTTGATGGAAATAAATTGATAATCTCATCCAGTATCCCATCTAAAAAGGAATAAACCGCTTCATTTCCCGCACATAACACATCCTCAATAATACCATAATGGGTAGTCACTTCAAAGGGACCCCCCGTACAACTTAATTTAGGATAAGCAGCAAGGATTGCAGTGGTATGTCCGGGAATATCGATTTCGGGGATGATCTCGATATTATACCTCTTAGCGTATTCGATTACATCCAAGATTTCCTCTTGAGAATAATAACCGGAATATTCTTCATTAATCTGATTAGTCTGTAATTTTCTTTTAATTGATCTTAACTTTTCACCTTTTCTTTTAGAACCAATTTCAATCAAACTTGGATATTTTTTTATTTCAATGCGCCATCCTTGATCATCGGTGAGATGCCAATGAAATTTATTCAATTTAAATAATGCCATGATATCTATTATCTTCTTAACCACTTCTTTTCCAAAAAAATGACGCGATTCATCGAGCATAAATCCTCTCCAATTAAATCGTGGAAAATCTTCAATATTACCACATGGAACTGTCAAAATGAGCTCTTCGGGATTTGATTTGAAATGAGAATCCAAAAATAGTAATTGCTTTAAACTTTGAATTCCATAAAAACCTCCTATCGTGTTATTCGCTTTTATCTGAATATACTCTGGAGTTATGTCCATCATATATCCTTCCAGAGGAAATTCTTCAATGTCAAGATATAGAAGCTTTATATATTTTCCCTCAGGTTTTATTCCTCTTAATTGATATGAGTTTAAATTTAAGTTAAAATCATTTAAAAAAGAGTCTTTTAAAAAAAGACAATTCTCCCTGAAAGGATCTTCAAAATAAATATTGACATTCTCATCTATCTTAAAAAATCCGTCCTTATTTTGAATTCGGACGGGCTCTGGAATAATGGAAATGCCTTTCCTGCTTGTTATCCTGCTAGTTGTCATGGTTTTAAATATATTTGCTGTTTATTTTTATGGAATAATCAATAATTAAATATACTTTTCTTAATTAGATTACCACAAAAAGGATGAATAGAAAATGAAAGAAGTTGATTTACGTTCTGATACCATTACCAAGCCCTCTCCGGCCATGTGGGAGATGCTAAAATCGCTAGATAATTCAAAGATAGGGGATGATGTATTTGGAGAAGATCCCACGATAAATGAATTAGAAGAAAAAGCAGCAGGAATAAGTGGTAAAGAAGCAGCTCTCTATGTTACTTCTGGAACCCAAGGAAATTTAGTTTCATTGTTATCTCAGACTAATCCAGGAGAAGAAATCTTACTTGAAGAACTCAGCCATATTTATGGTCATGAAGTAGGAAGCGCTGCCCGTATAGGTGGTTTAATGATCCGCACTTATCCATCTAAAGAAGGAGTGCCTTCTCTTGACCACTTGCAACAGTTAATTACCAATGGAGAGGATATTCACGAGCCTACTACCACACTCTTATGCACGGAAAACACGCATAATTTTCACGGAGGAATTGCAATCAAACCCTCGGAAATATCCGAAATGAAACGATTTGCAGAAAAAAACAATTTAAAATTGCATCTTGATGGAGCAAGGATATTCAACGCTTCCGTAGCACTTGGACTTCCGGTATCAGAATTCACCAAACATGTGGATAGCATAATGTTTTGCCTGTCAAAAGGATTATCCTGCCCCGTAGGGTCAATGGTTGCTGGTTCTAAAGAATTTATCTCAAAAGCCAGAAAATTTCGAAAGATGGTGGGAGGGGGAATGAGACAAGCAGGGATAATTGCTTCCTTTGGTTTGGTGGCTCTCGAACCGGAATGGATAAATAGGTTAAAAGAGGATCACGATAATGCGAAGCTTCTTGCTGAAGGTATTGATAATCTTGGCTTTCCTATTTCCGTTCCAAAACCTCAAACCAATATTCTGATTATTTCTTTTCCCGAGGACGTTCGCATCATGAAATTTATTACTGGTATAAGAAAAGAAGGTATCCTTGCTCTCAATATTGATAAACATCGTGTAAGATTTGTCACTCACTATAGTATAAGTAAAGAAGATATTCAGTATAGTATTCAGCAAATTGGAAAGGTATTAGCTGATTTGTTTAAATAATCTTAAAATTAAACAATTAACCCGTTTGGTCAAATCTTAACAATATTTTTGCATAAATCTTTCTCATTTTTCAATATATCTATAATATCTATTAGAATTTTAACAAGGTTGAAATTTACTAAAGCAATAGAATTAACTTCCATGTAAATAGAATTCTTTGAGATTCTATATATATCTTTTATATAACTATTCGATTTTTAAAATAGGAATAATTATATATTTTTCATATTTCTAATTAAATTAAAGAATTTCAATTCATCGATGTGGGAAGTAATAGAATGGAAACTATACAATTAAAAGATGAAACAAAGACTAAATTAACTCAAATAGCTCATGATATAGAAAAAGAAACAGGTCAGCCCGTAAATATTGACGAAGTTATCTCCTTTTTGATTGAGGAACATCTCGAAAAGAAAAAAAATTGGGATCAATTTGAATTATTTTTAAAACCATTAAAAAATATTTCAAAAGAACAATTGCTTAATGAGCTGAAAAAAGGAAGAAAAGAAGATGAAAAAATAATTAGTAGCAATTGACGCAAGCTGTTTAATTGCTATTCAAGCAGATGAGGCTTTAGCTACAAGATTCAAGAAATTATTAAAAGAAGATTGGAAAGCTTATTGTTCAGAAATGGCCATTTTAGAAACTTTCTATATTTTATGTCGTAAATCATCTTGGGAAGAAGCAAAAGTAAAGATCGATGCTTTAATAAAGAGTAACATAATTAAAATTATCCCTATAAGCAATTTAATAGAACATGCTGCCCTTATAAAATGTGAGAGAGCTATTGCGATTGCTGATTGTTTAACAATAGCTTTAGCCAAATCTTTAAATGGCGCAGCAATATTTTTTGACAGAGAAAAGGAATTGGAAATTGCTATGAAAAAAAATCTTTCAAGGAAAGTCTTATCTTTTTAACCGAAATATAACAATTAATTCTCAAAGTTAAAACATGAAGCTGAATAAGTCATAGAAAATTGTGAGAAATATTATGGAAATAATGATTTATAATCCATCGTATATTAATTCATCACATTAATAAAAGGAAAGGACTTGTCATTGAGGACCTTTCTTTTGAACAAGAATTCTCTTATGGAAAACAAAGGAATAGAAAAGTAAGCAATTTTAAAACTTCCGCATTAGACTTGTTAGAACGGAAATGTATTAAGCGAGGGGTTGCCATTAAGAAAGTGCATCCCGCCTACACCTCTTTAATTGATAAATATAACTATTCGCGATTATATAACTTATCCACTCACGTGTTAGCGAGTTATGTAATAGCTCGAAAAGGTCTGGGGTTTAGGGAAGAACTTCCAACCCGTTACAAGTGGGTGCTTGCACAAGTCGGGGACAAGATAAAGCCCCGTTTGAAACCAAGCAGTCCCTACCGTGATTGGGCTAAGCTTCATG
>CAYLZE010000108.1:0-17822 GCA_964388035.1 uncultured archaeon | reverse complement strand
AAGCTTGCCCACAACCAATTCTAACTTGCTCTCTTGAACATATAATTCAAGATAAACGAGTATAAATTTAAAAATTAATTCGTGTCCTAAGGAGGCGGGCGAATGAATAATTAAACCCCCATCAATTAATTCACATTTGATATCTTCATGGAGCATGGTCAAGATATCGTCTAAAATTAAGATTTTGGATATTTATTGTATACGCCTCAGGGAGCAATTTATCATGAAACAAAATGCCCGTTAAATCCTCACTATCCCATTAATATAAATTAGAATATAAATTTCTTGTCTATTTATTTAAATTGAAGAATATAGAAATATTAATAAAAGTACAGCTAAATCAGGCAATTAAGGTAAAAATTCAATAAATTGAAGATGAGTTTTCTTTTATAAATATAATCATTTTATTAAATGTATAGAAGGAAACCCGGAGTGAAATAGAACATGGAACTTCAATTTGATAAAGGCACTATTACTTTTAACGGAAAAAATAAGATTCCTCACGCGCAATTTGATAAAAGGGTCAATAAGTATAGAGCTGAAGCGCTTTATTATCTGGAGATAACTAATTACCTTAAGAATTTGAATCTCTCTTTCGATGATAGAGTTCTGGATTTGGTAGCTTGTCCACAACTTTCTTCAACTATCAAATTAAGGCATTATCAAAAAGAAGCGCTGAAAAAGTGGTTGCAAAATAAAAAAGGAGCCGTAATAATGCCAACTGGCGCGGGAAAGACTATTTTCGCCTTAAAAGTTATTGAAAAAATGAATTCTCCCACTTTTATTGTGGTTCCTACTATAGATTTGGTTAATCAATGGAAAAAAGAATTAAAAAAAGCGTTTTCCATTAAAATTGGAGAATTTACGGGGAATAAGAAAATTCTTGAAGCTATCACGGTTTCTACATATAATTCGGCTTATCTTAATGCAGCCTATTTAGGAAATAAATTCAAGCTTCTCATTTTTGATGAAGTACATCATCTTCCTTCAGATAGTTTTAAACAAATTGCTGAAATGTTTGCTTCTCCCTATAGATTAGGATTAACAGCCACTCTTGAACGAGATGATGAGTTGCACAAAGAAATCCCAAGACTCATTGGAGATAAAATCTACGAAATAAGCCCAGAACCTTTAGTGGGGGAGTATCTAGCGGATTTTGAGATTAAAAAGATAATCGTAGATTTCACTGAAAAAGAACAAGAAGAATATGATAAGTCCCAAGCTCTTTTTAAAAATTACTTGGTATCCCGAAATATTAAAATGAGAGGGGCAAGGGATTTTCAAAAGATTGTAATGCGATCGGGTAGAGATCCCGAAGCGAGAGAAGCAATTCTGGCAAGAAATAGAGCCGAGAAATTAGCATTCAATTCAAAAAATAAAATACCTGAATTAGTAAAATTATTAGACAAGAAGAATCGCACGATTATTTTTACTAAATATAATAACATGGTTTATACAATTTCCAAACGATTCCTACTTCCATGCATCACCTATAAAACAAAAAAGGAGGAAAGAAAGGAAATTTTAGATAAATTTAAGAGAGGTATTTATGGCGCCATTGTATCCTCTCAAGTATTAGACGAGGGAATTAATGTTCCGGAAGCAAATGTTGGAATTATTTTAAGCGGAACAGGCAGTTCGCGGGAGTTCATCCAGCGGTTAGGCCGGTTATTACGCCCCGGGAAGGATAAAAAAGCAATTTTATATGAGATTATAACAAGAAATACAATGGAAGTGAGAACGGCTCATCGGAGGAGAAACTAAATGCTGGCTAAAACCTTGCTTATTGTAGATTTTAAGGGGGGCAATATCACGCCCAGCTATTTATTTGATTTGGAATTGCCAGAGCAAATAATCTCAATTTTTAAAGAAAACGAGGGAAAAAAACTAAAGACAATAAGAAGAGAAATAAAAAATTTTGAATCGGGAAGATCTGATTATAAACGGATTCGTGGGTTAGCGGAGTTAATTAAAAGAAAGTGCGAATTTGCTCAAAGCACGAATTTGGATGCGGTTAAAATAAGAAGAAAACTGTTTGAAAGGGGTTTTGTCATTGATGAAAATGAAAGAAGTCTAATAGTCCAAGCCATTTCTGAAGAATATGGCACTCTGAAACAAGATATTGAAAAAGGGATGTTTGCCGATTTAGAAGAAGAACACGTGCTAACAAAAATCGGTGTTTTGGATCCAGAAAAGCTTGTTCAAGAATATAATTTATCATTAACTCAAACTCTTTTATTTAATGCCACGGAAATGACTTTTACTGTTGATGAAGCCTATCAACAAGTTTATAGAACCATTAACTATCTTGGATTAATGTATGAAACCGATGGAACAGAGATAAAGGTTAACGGTCCCGTTTCATTAATAAAAAATACAAAAAGATATGGGAGTAGTTTTGCCAAACTAATCCCTTATATTATAAAATCAAATAATTGGTCCATCGAAGCGAAAATTGAGATGGAACGAGGAAATGAATTAAGAATTTTTACCTTTAATTTAAACTCAAAAAATACTATTCCTCTTCCCACTTCTAAGAAAGAAGACGTTGAATTCGACAGCGAAGTTGAAGAGCAATTTTATAAAGCGATTTTACTTCATGCCCCAGATTGGGAAATAAAACGAGAACCTACCTTCATTAAGGCGGGGAATCATGTAATTATTCCGGACTTCGGATTTTATAAGGGTGATATTACCATTTATTTAGAAGTAGTGGGCTTTTGGACACCCGAATATATTCAGAAGAAGATTAAGAAGCTTAACCAAACGGAAACTAAGATTATCGTTGCGGTCAATCAAAACTTAAAATGCTCGAGGGCAGACTTTCCCGATAAGGTCATTTTCTATAAAAAAAGGATCCCTGTTAAACCGATCTTAGAAATTCTTAAAAGAGAAGAAGAAAAGAGAATAGAACAAGAATTATCACATGTGCAAAATATTCAATTAAAGGAGAAAATAGTGGATTTAGAGTCTAAAGCGAAAGAACTTAATATAAACCCAAAAACATTAGAACAATTAGAACTTCCGGGATATTTTATTGTGGGGAAAAAAGTTGTTTCCCAAGACTTTTTAGATGATTTAAGTAAAGAAATCGGTCAAAAAAGACAATTCTCTGAAATTAAAGGAATATTAGATAAATATAATTTAACCGATAAGGCTTTAGAACTCATAGGGTATAAAATCGTATGGAATGGTTTAACTCCAATTAAAATTGTAAGAATTGAATAAATTTGTCCTGAGGCTTCTTACCCATTTAACATTTAATTAAATCTCACGTGATTAAATCTCAAATCATTTGGGTTTAGAAATCCACATTCTCATTTACTGTTTTATTATGGTTCAAGTTTTAAATTTCTGTTAATAAAAAAGATTTAACTTACGACTATTATGCATTACAGAAATAATTTCTAATTGTACATCCTTAATAAGATAGATAATTCTATAATTTTTATTTAAATTTTCGCGGAGATTAGGATCATTATATTCTGGGACGTTCTTGCCTAATTTGGGAAATTATTCTAAATGGCTCGCCATTTCGAAAATTCGAGAAACCGTAATTTTGGCAAATTTTGGTGAGTCCCTAGAAATATAATGAGCTATTTCATCTAGATCTTCAAGGGCATTCTTGGTCCATTTCACTCTAACCATTTTGTTAATATCTTGTTTGCCTCTTTTTGTGAATATATTCGGTCTCCCTCAGAATCATTTAAACCCTTTAAAATTTTATATCTCATTTAAATAGATTCGATAATATCCTCCATATTAATATCATCGGGCAAATGTTTAATCCTTTGTAATATATTTTCCTGGTCTGTAGCAATAATTTTAAGCCTCTACTATATTATATTGATTTAAAATCTTAAATTTATTGCTTAGATATGTTGAATAACCAAAATTACTCATAATTATTTATTAAGCCATTTAATTATTAAAATTTGATATTATTTAATTCTATTTCATATTTAGAAGTTTTTAGTTAATTATATTACCTTAAGTTTGATATTAGAGTAAAAATTCTAATTGAAGGTTAAATTAATTAGATCGTAACATCCAATTAAATTACCGAATATATTGAAACAATTAATCTACCGCTTTTTACTCCAAACTGAACAAGAAGGCAGAAAGAGAGAAAATTTGATTACTTCTTCTCGATTAGATTGAGGACTGAGCTCGCAGGAAATTGTTCCCTGTGCCATAACCATTTAGGTCGAAAATTAAGTTTGGGTAGTACGACAGAAATCACGGATTCTTCTATATTTTCTTCCTGCCAAGTCCTCGATTCATTTTCCCAAAAAATTTCGATCTCTTTATTCATCGGATTGATCATCCACACCTCTTTAATACCCTCCATTAGATATTTTGGTAATTTTTTCTGAATATCTACATCTTTCGTACTTTTTGATAAGATCTCGACGACTAAATCTGGAGCACCTTCTACTCGGGTCTCTTTAATTTTGTCATAGTTTGGAGGTAATAGTATCATTAGATCAGGTTCAGGGATCCAGGTTGGAGATAATCGCATGGCAAATCGGGAGCCATATACTTTCCCTTTTTCAATTGTTTCTAAATAATATGAGAATATAATTAGTAAATATTTAAAAATTTCTTCATGTTCTCGGTTAGCAGGAGAATTAATATATAGCACCCCATTTAAAAGTTCGAAATTTGTATCTTCGTTAGAAATTTCCCAGAACTTCTCTTCCGAAACATCTGGTTTCAGTACCAAATATTCTTCTTTTAATACTATTTTATAGGGAAAATCTAAGTCTATTTCCATGATTTATATAAAGTAATTCTCATTTAAATAAAAATCCTTAAATACTGATTTATTTCTAATGGCATTTAATGAATAATTTTGAGTTTATGCATGAATATTTTCATTAGGTTTTATAGGAATTTCAGTTGTAATAATTTAGCTTCCACGATTGAAAACCCAAAATTTTTAGAAAATTTATAAAAAATACCGCAATAAGAATCTCGAATAAGAGTAAGTTAAGAGGTTTCTTTTTTTTCCTTACCTATACTAATCTACTTTAAAAATTGTTCATTTCGATTTAACAGATCATTTAAATCTATATTAAAAATTACACTACTTAAATCACTTTAACCTTCCTTAGGATAAGGAACTTTGCTCATTTCGATTTTACCGTATTTATTGCACACAACTAATATGCCATTCTTGTCCTTTGATATTACTAAACATTCTCCAGGTGCTAGTCTTTCATATATTGGAACTTCTTCATTATTTTCTTTATACATGTTCTCTCATTTTTAATTTATTTCATTATTCTACTATTAAATATCTAAACATAGATTTTTTATTCATTTTCATAAGGATATCTCGTTTTTAAGATGATAAGTCTTTCTATTTAGGAACTATATTCTTGTTCAATTTTTTTTGGCATCATTTTTTGAATTTCTATCCCCAAATCTTAGGGGTCAAAGTTTCTTCCCACCCATTCCCTTGTTTCTTGATATTTAGGATGCTTTGGATTGTGAATGATTTTAAGAATTTTTTCATAACCAAATATTCCTCCACAATCCTCGGGAGGAGCTGCACGTTTTCCTCCTACACATAGAGGAGAGGGAAAATTTTCCTTCTGTGGAAAAATCCTTTCTAATTTGATGTGATGTTCCCAGTAATCTCCGAAATCATAGATATAATTCACTGATTTTTGTCCTATTGAAAACCCCTCAAAAAGGTAAATTTCATCTTCCCGTGCGTCATAGTCAAGATCTTCATCCATGTTTTCATCATTATCTGCTCCCATTATTAAAAAGCGAGCATTATAATACTTTTCCTGGAAATAAAATTCATGCAAATGATACCCTTCCCAATAAAAGAACTCTTGAATTGCGTCATGGAGATCTTCATAAGTGACATGACTTGAAATTAAAATTCGACGCCAGATGGGCGTTTTGATATCTTTTATTGAGATTTTTAATTGATAAATTTGAGATGCATGGCTCTCATCTTCTTGTTTTATTTTCTTATCTTTTTATTTTATTTCCTTTTCTTCTTTTTTAATTTTGTCCCACCACCATTGGAACTCATCGGGAAACTTTTTGGAATTTTGCTCAAACCATTGAAATACTTTACGTGCATCAAGGAATCCGGGAATTGTTGACGCGAATTTCCTTTCATATTTTGAATCTAATCCCATCCGAATTGCTAAAATGTTAAATCTGACACCGATATTATCGGATGGATTGCTCTTAAAGAGATTTCTAAAATGATCAAGAGCTTCCTCTGTATTTCCATCATCCCATAAATCCATCCCCCACCTATCCAATATTCTAATGATATGGCGGTTTTCCATATATCCCCATTCAAGGATTCTGGGCCATCTTCCCTTATTGCACGTCAATCTTTTTATTGCGTTATCAAATCCCTCTTTTATTAGCTTTCTTGCTTCCCCTAATTGATTTTCCTCTATTAAAATATCCGCAAGCGTGAGATATGAATCAAAATAATAAGAATCTTTCTTAATTAAATTCCTCAAGCGTTTCTTGAATTGCTGCAAAGGTGGGTAAGCATGGAGTAAATTATCATACTCGCATGAGACTTCATGAAATTCATCAATAAAAGGCTTTCCTTGAATAGATTCCGTTTTGATTTCATTCTCAATCATATATAATATTTAACTCCCTTGATAATAATTAATGTTGTTTGCTACTTAATAACGAACAATACACGACTTTATCAAAAAAAACATATTTAAAATAAAGTGAGAATTGTGGATGCTTGGAGATTTAGATAAGAGTTATTGACCTTCCTTTAACCTCTAAGCTAACTTTATCCTTCAAATAATAAAAGACTTAAAGAAATTTTTACTTTCTTCTCCTATCCTTTACATTTTTTAATAAAATTACATCTCATGAGAGGTTAGATAATGACAGATGTGTTTCAAATGAAAATCGTGAGTGGAGATATTATTGAAGACAATCGGAAAAGAATACATGCAGTTAAAGACCCGCAAAATAGTTCCTTACCCGAGATTAAATTCCAGCTTCCCATTGCTTATGAAGGACCAAAGGGAGAGAATGGAGAATTAGCCTACACTCCCGAACATTTTTTCATCGCTGCAATTTCCGGGTGTTTTATAACAACTTTTTCAGTGGTTTCATCAAATTCTAAATTTAAATATAATAGGTTAATAATTGAAGCCAAGGGACATGTAGGTACAACGACAGGTGAGAAAATGATGGAAACAATCGAACAAAAAATCGTGTTGAAGATTCCATCATCGGAAAGAGAATCCAAGGCACGGCGCATACTAGAGATAACTGAGGAACGGTGTCCTCTTGCCAAATCAATCAAATCTAAAATTAACAATAGTTATGAGATATTTGTTGAATAACCTTTAAATTATTTATAATAATTGGTAATTTTCTATATAATTTCAGAATTTATTCTAATTATCTTTCCAGTAGATGAAAGGCCAGCCCTAAAGTTATCAGGCTAATCATCGCCAACTTCAGGATTGCTTCATTTACTATTGACATTGGTGTATTAATAAGACAACGTGATGCTCGACAAATATAGGCTAACCTGCTGTGATACTGTTTTTCAGATTTATAAAAAAATATCCTAATTGTTAGGAATACCAAAAATTGTTTCGAGATTCTCTTTCATAGGAAATATAAATTCATATGACAGATATCCAAGCTATATCAAGACTCATTTTCTAAACCAATATAATCATTCCCTTGAAGATTTGCCTTCTCTCCATTTAAAAAGAATTTACTATGCTAAGGATAATCTATTCAGATGCGTATCGCGAAGAGTTATCTATTCGTTTTCATGTAGGATAGGATTCTTTATAAATTGATATAAATGATGAGAATATAAAGTTAAATGTAAATAAGCATTGATGTGCTTTCGGGCTGAAGGAACATCATCAATATCATAATCCTTGGAGAGCATTACATGCTTAAAATGTTCCGATATTTCTTCTGCAATAGCTTTTTGAATATAGTTAACTACTTCTGAGATATCTCCCGCTTTTATTGCTTTATCCACTTTTGGAATGATTGGTCCAGGATCCAACCCTGCAGGTTTTAGCCCCGTATAAGACGCCCCTTCCCCTTCTCGATGCACGCGAACGACGGTTTCAAAAAACCAATATTCGGCAAGCTTTTTCGCATCCTCGCTCCCCTCATTATACACCTTTATAGCTTTTTCAAAAGCATCTTTCACTTCCTTCTCTCCTTCTTTATATACCCAAGGAAGAATTAAATTAACATTTTGATTTTTTAATGCCTCTTTTGCGGCTAATACTACCGGACCATCTAAGGTATCGCAATGTGGTGGAATTTTTAACACCTCATATTCGTTTAATTTATTTGTTAAATGTTGAGATTGTTCATTTTTACTAGCATTTCAACCGATAAGACATTTATATCTTTGGATTCCCCAATATTTGTTTTTAAGCTACTTCAAGTTTATAGTGGAAAGCATTAAAATTTCTATTGAATACAAAAAGGAAAATGTAATCCGTTCAATCAATACAGAAAAATATTGAATTCATCATATATATATCAAAATCTAACCTTCAATAGAGAGAACGTTGAAAGAATGAGGGTATTTTAAAAAAACCGAAAAGAACCAGGAGGTGATTATACTGTAATTGTCCCAAGTTTACGCGGTCGTGTTACTTTTAGTGATACGATTGAGGATGCTCTTTTGATGGCCAACGAAGCAATAATATTATATCTTGAAAGCTTGCATGCTCATTGGGAGGAAATTCCTACTGAAAATGACACTCTAAAATATGCAATAAGCTTGACTATTGATGCCTAAATTTCCAACTTGCTTTAATGAATAAGCCACGTTTTTGGACAAATATCCGGATTTAATTATAAGGAGTATATTGTGTGATTTAAATACATGCTTAATTCCATAATTCAAGGAAATTAAAGTCTGAATATTCGTTGATCCTTGAATAATGCCTTTTATCGCGGGTAATAAGATTAATTTTATTAGAGATAGCTATTGATGCGTTTAATAAATCAAATTTTGGAACCCTTAATCCTGCTCTATCTAATTCCGCACAAATCTCTCCGTAAATCTTGCTGGCAGCATTATCTATTGTCTTGATATCTATCAAATTTAAAAGGAAATCATTTAAAGTTTTAGCTTCAGAAATTTGCTTTTTTTTAGACTTTAAACTAAATACACCATACCATAATTCGCTAACAGTAATTTGGGTTATTATGAGTTCAGTACCTTTTTCTATCATATTAATGATTTTCTCGGTAATATCTGGAGATTTACCCCTTAAATAATCAATTACAACGTCTGTTTCCATGATTTTTTCCATGTTAATCGCTTCCGGTCAAATCTTCTTCCCTTATCCTACTTATTCTTTCTTTTAACCCTTCAAATACTTCGGGATCGAATTTTTTTTGTATCGTTATCCAAGGATTCTTTTCTCTTGTTAACAATCGTTCAATTACATCAGAAAAGGACTCCCCCTCTCTCTTTTCCCGTTTAAGCAGTTCATACACTTGTTCAGATAGTGATACAGTTTTCTGGGTCATGTATATTTATTATAAATAGATCTATTTAAATAGTTCTGTTTATATTCAAAACTCATTCAAAGCGCTTATCTTCAATATTTATTAATTTTTGTCTTATATTTGCTCTTCTTCAGCTTTAATATAATTCATAAACTTACTTCTGTTTTGAGTTTATTATCAGATGTTTTTAGCTTTAATCCACGGCAGAAGAAAATATATCAAATTCAGTTATCGAAAAAAGAATTTCTGGTATTGCATTTCGGGTCACTAAAAAATGGTTAGGTCACTAAAAATGATGGCTATTTCGATAGATAAATATAAAAAAGATAAGAACGTTTCTAATACTAAAGATAAGAATAAAGGAGAGTTAATCTCCAATAAGAAAATGGAAATATCATTCGAAAGTGATTATTATTAACTATTTCTTTAGATACTCTATAATTTTCCTAATTAAGATCGGAATATCTTGATTTGGTTCTCCTTTCATTGGACTTTCCTTTACAGATTGCATACCCCTTATGTGAAAATGGTGTGGTCTAGTTTTTACATTCCATCTATCATCATAATTATCAAAACGCATTTGATCATCGGGATTAGGAGAATATATTACACTATATGTATATTCTCCATAATCATTGTAGCGAACATTAAGAATAATCTCATTCTGGAATATTGCTTTTAAAACAGGGCGATCTTTATAAACAATTATTTCTCTTAAAACATCTTTAAATTCATTAGTTAGGATATGGAATGCTAAATTGAGCTTTACACGAGAATCCATAATTAAATACAAACTCTTAATAAAATTTAAAAATCATTTAAAAGCTCTTGAAATTTAGAATAATCCAATAATAGCTGTCGCAATTCTACTGCATCTTCTTCTGCATTTTCATATTCTCCAGAACGAGCTTTTTCTAAAAATGATTTTGTAGATGTTTCATTCCAACGTTTAAGAATTGAGTTAATATATTCTTGGAGGACTCTCATTTTAGAAGTTATGAGATCTTCCGCAACAGCTTTATCTAATTTAACTTGAGTCATATTCTATATAATTAGTAGAAATACATCTAAATTAATCTATCGCACATAAATTTTATAACTTATAAAATTAAATCGGGAGCTTACCGATAAAAGATGATAGCCAGCCTGAACCAAAAGTGGCTCATCAATTGCACTTTTTCTTATTTGATCAATGATTTCTTTTGTAAGAACGGGATGGTTAAGTTCTTCGTATATGAATTGATCTAACCGTTTATAAACAAAATCAACGCTTCTATCCAAAATTTCTTGTTGAGTAAATTTCTCCCCTAATTTAAGAATAAGCTCTGCTTGTATTTTTTTCTTAAATCGTTTTATTATTCATTTTTACGTTTGCCATTTTAAAAAATAGAAAATTCTACTAATTATCCTTTTCTATTTAACTTGTTTTCCTACTTTCTTTATTTATTTCATAGTCACTTGTGGTAGGAATTACATTTTTTCGAACGGGGCTCAGAATCCCCGACTCGTGAAAGCGCCGCTTGTAAACGACCTGAAAGTTCCCGACCTTTACAAGAATGAATCGAATGATTATCTCTTTTTCTTTCTCACTTGTCATGCGTTCATTAAATTCAGCGTTCATAATATATCTTGAAATTGAATATCAATAATAGGAATGCTTGCATTTTTAAAAGAATATTTAAAATCATCTCAATTCTGAAAATAATCTAATAGGGTTAAAATGACATTTTTTAAAAACTCCTTATCCTTTTAGGGTGTAGATCTTGTTATTTTATTGTACTCATCTATTCATGAAAATTATTCAAGGTGAATTTAAATGTTTGACAAAGTATATATATTCAAATCAATCCAAATAATAAATTTTCTCAATGAAGCTATTTTCTCTGCAACTATTATATATATAATACAATATAAAAATAAACGCAATTTAATTTTTTGTTAATCTTAGAATATGTCCGTTTGCATGACAGGTCTTTAAAATATAATGATACAAAATCGCAAATCTAGACTTTTATTCTCCTTATATTTACTTTAAAAAATATATTAAAATAGAAAGAGCCTCAGATAATAGCTAAAAAATTTTTATTTTCCATGGGTTTTTTATTTCTTCTAAAAAACATTCCAATTTATAAGAAAAAAAAAAGATTTAATTTTATTCGGGTACATTAGAGGAGGCATTTTTTTTTGGCCTTCCTAAATATCGTGGAGTATTCTTTAGATATTCTTTATAAGAATCTCCATACTTCTGCGATAAAAATTTCTCTTCCAGGAGAACCGTCCAGTGGAAATAGGGCATGGTAATGAGGAAATATATCAAAAAGATAATGCTCCAAATGGAAAAAGACCATCCCATGAGAGTGAGTCCCAGGTAAAAAATGGACCATCCTACATAGCCGGGGTTGCGGGAATAACGATTAACGCCCGATGTAATGAGACCGCTTTTCTTTGCAAAAAAGTATAATCCAGTTATCACGATAGCCAATCCGATAATAAATGGTACTAAACCTATATAAAATAGAATTCCAAAAGATAGAGGGACAAAAAGACTAATCGCAAATCCACCAAAAAGCCATATCATGGCAATGATGACGATTTTCTTATCCTTGAATAAAAATTCCGGATCATCAAATGGTTCTCCTCGCTTCTTATTAGCCCATGTTTGAACAATTAATGCGATTGCATATCCGATCACATAAAATAACCAGAGATTAAAAAGACTTAACATTATTTCCATCACACATTTTTATTATTTTATTTTTTATTAAGATGAAATTATTTTTGTTTTGATTTACCTAAATACCGAGGGGTTGATTTCAGATATTCTCTGTAGGGATCGCCATATTTTTTGGATAAAAATTTTTCTTCTAATATAACGCACCAGTGAAGGTAGGGGATGGTAATAAGGAAGTAGATGAAAAAAATGATGCTCCATATAGATAAAGACCATCCCATGAGAGAGAGCCCAAAATAAAAGATGGTCCATCCTATATAATTGGGATTTCGGGAGTAGCGCTGGATCCCCTTTGTAACGAGTCCTGCTTTCTGGGCAAAGCTATAGAAGGTTATCAACACGATAATAAAACCAATAATACAAAATATTACGCCAATATAGAATAGAAGGCCAAAATTCACGGGGACAAAAAGGCTAATGACAAATCCACCGAAGAGCCATATCATGGCGACAATGAAAAGTTTTTTATTACTAAATAGTAATTCGGGGTCTTCAAACGGCTCCCCCCGCTTCTTATTTGCCCACAATTGAACAACCATGGCGATACCGTATCCTATCGCATAAAAAAGCCACAAATTGAAAAAGCTAATCAAGATTCTTTCACTTTTTTATTTTTTTAGTTTTTGATATAAAAAATGATTTTTTTTTCCCATGACTAAAGTTAAAAAAAAATCTATTATTAATCTTTAAAAGAAAATTAGAAAATTTAAAGATTTCGCATTATAAGTCAATTAAATCTTCCAGAATCTCTTGACGAGCGATAATCTCCGATATTTTTGAAAATTACGGAGATTCCGTAATTTTTAAATCGTTATTCTTCTATTAGATAAAACAATGGAAAATAAAATTAACGGATTGAGCTTTCTTCTAAATACAATATCCAATGAGACTGCTCATGATCTATTGAATCTTTATAAAGAAAATAGTTATAATCTAACGGATACTGCTAGGAAATTGGCTCTTCCCATATCAACCGTGCAAGATAATCTTAAAAAGTTAATCCAATCAAGATTATTATTTGTTCGTGAAAAGAAGTACCATGTATCTAGCTTAGGTGATTATTTATTAACAAAATTGAATGAGATCGAGCCAATTCTTAGATTACAAAATTTTTTTGGCGATATTCCCGCAGATTTAATTCCCCACCAATTCATTGAGCACCTACTACCTTTCATAAAGGAAATCGATATCCAAGAAACATCCTGGCACTTTTTTAATATCATCGATAAACTTTTAAGTAAATTTAAGGAAGAAATTGATGAAGGAACCTTTAAGGGAGAAATAAGAGTATTAGGATGGTGGAGTTTAGAGTTTGATCTTGCTCTCTTAAAAACCTACTTTCCCGATAGAACAATTGATATGGAATTTTATCTGACATTTTTTAAGAACGTGAGATTTCATCAAATCACGGATAAAAAGTTCGTGGAGGAATTGAGAAATCACGAATTTTTTCAAGATATGAAGAAATATCTGGAGATGGAAGATAACATTCGTATCATGGAAGATATCACCTTCAATTTTACCATCATGGAAATTGAAGGGTCCATGTGCTTTTTTCTGGTAAGAAATGATGATGTTGACATTCAACATCATTTTATATTAGAGAATCCTAAGAGTCAATCCATTTTCAATAGTATTTTTACTAAATACCAAGAAAAGTCTCTTTCCTTACATGACTACTTAGAAAAATCGTGATTGCTTTCTCATGAACATTAACCTCTATCCTCTGAATCAGATTTTTTCACATCATCCTTTAAAATACTTCTTATTCATTCTTTTCAATTTTGAGATACCAGAATAAGGCAAAACTAATGGATGCAATAGTTAATCCCAGAAATAAGAAGGGGGAATAATATACTTTTTCGAAAAACCAATAAATTGGTGTGTCTATACCCCTGTTTAAGAGTTGTTCATTGAGTCCATCTTCAAAACCAGCAAAAAAGGCATAACTCAGCAGGAATGTAATTGCCCCCGTCATTATAGAGCGGAGCGCTCTATTTTCAAAATAATACTTGCTATCAAGAGATGTGGAAGCAACAAGGGACAATATAGCAAATAAATAAGCATCCCATCCATGATGCGTGCCGAGATGCACGGAAGGAAGTCCATTTGAATAGGGAGAGAGTTGTCGACCAAGAAACACAAGGGAAAGGAAAGGTACATCGGAGACATAAATGCCTACTACAGCCAGAATCCATGGGAGGGAAAAGAAACTGATAACCCCTCCAATGATAAATCTTATAAGATTCCTCTTTTTAAAGTTAAAATCAAGGGAAGAAGCTTTATTATCATCTTTCCTTGTTTTTTTCGAGTTTTTTAGGGCTAAATAGCGATCTATTAATAAGACTATAGAAAAAAACGAACTTAGGGGTATGAGAATGATCGAATACTCCACGACCTTTTCAACAGCGTTCACGCCGGGATAATATAAATCGTAAGCAGGATAGATTGAATATACCATGAAATTTGCCACCAAATTAAAAACACTCACCATCCAGAAAATTAACACTATGACAAGATCAACATGCTTGGAAAGTCTTACACTCCAGTCAAAAGGGTGAATTTCAATCTTATTTGTCAATACTTATCTCACGATTAAAGGTTTTTTGCTCTCAAAGAAGTTTATAAATTTAAATGAAAATAAAAAAACTCAAATTAATATTAATGAAAGTGATAAAAAATGAATCATGGCAATGGCCTTTCCTTTTCAATATCAGAAGGGTCTCTTCCTTGTTCTAATTGGTTAAACCACCAAGTATCGGTAGAAATGATTTCCTTCGCTTTTTCCAGTACCAATTCTACATTCTCTGCTCGAATCACTACTACACCATTTACGTCTCCGAAGATTAAATCGTGGGGATTGATAGTTCTTCCTCCGCACTCTACCGGTTTCATTATGGAGTTCATATCTAGAACCATTCTGCTTCTCACGGAGGAACAAATTATACCTCGAGCGAACATGGGAAATTTTAAATCAATTACTTGAGGTATATCACGGACGGGCCCATTAACCAGCCCACCTTGAAATCCAAATTTTTGTAGGATCCTGCTGGTAGATTGTCCCAGTCCCGCAGCAATCATTTCTCCAGACATGTCCACGCAAATTATGGGGAATTTAGGAACTTGTTTCAGGAATTTGGTTAATTTTCCAATAATATTTCTATCCATTTCCTCGTTGGATTTTACCCAATTCATGGTGCTCGCAAACCCAACCATGCGGGCTCCCGGCCAAATGGGCCTGACATCCGGGTTGAGAAATCCAGGTTCTAATCCCAACTCATCATTTGCATCAGAAACTGCGCACGTATATAATTTTGAATATTCTTTTATTATTGCTTCTGCATTTTTTTTTGACATGGTTTTACTATTAAAAATGTAATTAGTTGAAAATCTAATAATGTATTATGATAAAATCTTACTTTGCTATTAGGTTATTTTAAAATTTCTTTCATGAGATTTAAATTTTATATGCATGGTGTAATCGAGAAACAGAGAGCCCGTACTCCCGATAATTTTGAAGATCGAGATCAAAAAAGAAAGAAGAATAATTCATAAAATTTAAGGCAGCACGATGCCCATTTGGATCAGTTTCTGTTGCGTTGGGATTCCATTATTATCCCATCCTCTAAATTTATAGTACTCTTCGAGCATTGCATCAATTTTAACTACTTTACCTTTTAAAACTCCTTGTTCTAAGGGGCGTTGTATTCTTGGGGGTATGATATCATCTTTTCGGGTAATTCCGCATTTGGTATTGAATACTCTTTTCATGGTGAAGATCTTCTCTCCTATTTGTAAAAGTTCTTTTAAGCTTAGTTCCATCCCATTTAAATAATAGATTGCTTTCAAGATTTTATCGAGCAAATGTTCCACAATTTGGGTTCCTGAAGAGATGACTTGGCGGCAAATTCCAAGAGCATTGTTGATCTCGGATAAATTCTGCATGATGGCAACATCTTTGGCAAATTTTGGGTCATCAATTGTTCGCTTTCGGATGGGAAGTTCCTTCGTTATTCCCAGATCCTCATTAAAGCCGGTAAATCCCGAGTAAGAATCGTTTGCGAAACCCCGGAGATGACAGGCACCCCGATTGGAGGTGGCATATTGTAGGCCAAGGGGGAAAATAGCCCGTGGATTATGCATGGGCGCTTCTAATCCTTTCACATCAGATAAAAGCTGATCGGCTCCTTTTCCGAAGACCTTCGCTGCTTTTCGTGATCCTTCCCCCAAGATAATTCCAATACCTTCCTTTTTACAGATTAATTCCGTGAGCTTAATGACCGCATCGATATCACCCCATTCTAATGGGAAACCAATTTGTTCTTCAGTCAAGATCCCATTTTCATAGCAATCCATGGCAAAAGCAATGGTACATCCCGTAGAAATGGTATCGACGCCCAAAGTATTACATAAGTGGTTTAAATAGGCGACGGCTTCTATATTTGAAATGAGGCACATGGCACCAAATGCGGCGGTGGTTTCATATTCCGTTCCTGCGGCATGTTCTATTTTATAAGGGCCTTCTTTAATCTCTATTTCTCGTCCACAGGAATAAGGGCAAAGATAGCAAGGTACATTGCGTACTTGGTACTTTTCAAATACAATGGCGCCTGTTAATTCAGCCACGTCTCTAAACTTGTGTAAGGTCCAATTCTTATGGGGAACATCATTTAGATGTTCAAAATAATCAATATTATTAGTACCAAAATTTTTCAAGACTTGGCCCATGGGGGATTTCTGAATTGCCTTAAATATAGTCTTACTGAGCTCATTGAATTTTTCCTTTTGAAAATATTCAATTTTTTTCTTTCCTCCATTTATCGCAATAGCTTTCAGATTTTTTGACCCCATGACCGCTCCCATTCCGGTTCTTCCTACGGCTCTAAAATGATCATTAATAATACAAGCTAGGGGTACTAATAGTTCTCCTGCAGGACCGATACAAGCAACCTTGAATTGTTTTCCATGTTTATTTTGAAGGGTCTTAATAGTTTTTTCTGTTGTTAGCCCCCATAAATCAGAAGCATCTTTTAATTCAAAATGATCTTCATCAATAAATAAATAAACCGGCATATTGGACTTATTGTTGAAAATAATACCATTAAGTACTTTACGCATTTCTGCGCCGAAAAAGCCGCCCGATAATCCTTCTCCGTAGAATGTAGTTTGAGGGGATCGAGCGGACACGGAATAAAACCCAGAGGAGGGAAAAGAAGTTCCGGTGAGAAATCCTGTCATGAAAATTAAAGGATTTTTTTCATTCAAGGGTTCATGTTCGTAAGCCTTTTTTTCTAATAAATATTTAATTGCGAAACCGGGTCCTCCCAGAAAACTTCTTATTTGATTTTTATCTAAAACAATTTCATCTTGTTTTTGAGTTTGCAAGTCGATTTCTAAAATTTTTCCTATCTTATCCTCTTCGATATTACATCAACCCCTTACTTTACTGATTTGTAAAAATGAACCTTCTGCTTATATAATTAATGCTTATTTAATCATTTAATAGATATTTAATTTCATGGGATAAATTTTAATATTACCTAGTTAATCTCAAATAATCGCAGTTATC
>CAYLZE010000107.1:0-17841 GCA_964388035.1 uncultured archaeon | reverse complement strand
ATCTCTTCTAATTGTCTAAAAGTTTGAGGATAAAAGATCTGCATGAGTCTAAGCCAATCTAACCCGATAATCCCACCGGAAATAAAACAAGAAAGAAATCCAATCGAAATTATTTGCTCATCAGTTAAATGAAAATATATTCGTAGCAAAAAATCATCCCCATAAATCATCATATTGATAGAAAGGCTGCATAAAATAAATCCGATTGGGAAGATCATTATCCTTATTAATTGATAAAAAGGTAAGTCATTTTTAGTAATATTAAAATTATTTTTTTCTGCTTGAATCCCATCTTGTTTATTTGCAGTATTCCTTACTTTTCTAATAAATTTAAAATGAAAAACATCTTTATAATCCCGAAAAATTAAAAGACCTGCAAAGAACAATAATAATAATATAAAGATCTGAACTATGGCAATAATAACCACGGTTTCAATTTTCGAATAACCATGTGGAATGAGAGTAGAACGGAATCTAATCAAACCAATTGCAATTAATGCAAATATAAGTCCTACAAATCCTTCATGAAGATTATAATTTCCAATAGCAGTATATTTTCTGATAATAGCAGAATGATTTTTGATATAGTGTAAAGTATATAAGATTAAACTTGGACCAAGAATAGAAAAAAAGAGTAATTTAGTTATTTGATAAAATATACTCAATTGAGTTGCTGCTGTTTTCAATTTCATAATATTAAGAATCACATATGCAATCCAAAAAGACAAGCTAAGTACCATTATGAAAGAAAAAATCCTTTTAAAAGAGGTAAATTCAATTATAAATAAAAGAACAATAAAAAAAGTGCTAAAAGAAATTATATTTAACATCCTAAGCAAATTGATGACTGCAATATCATGCCCTCCTTGGAGTATTCCTAACATGAATAAACATGATAATATAATGCAAGGTATGAGGAGGGTTATGGATATTCCGAGTTTAGTTTTCTTGTTCATTCTCATTACTTTTTATAAAATAAAGTATTATTTATATTGATTTATTTTGAATAAGTTTCCATTTATAGTTTGTGATGGAATTGATGGCTCTGGCACTTCAACACACTGCCGTTTATTATCTGGTTTCTTAGAGACTCAGGGTTTTAAAGTGCACCTCACTCATGAACCGTCTAATTCTGAAGTTGGAATACTTCTGAGGAAATACTTATTAGATAAGAATATCCCTCCTACTACTGATGCTTTATTATTTGCTGCGGACAGAGATCATCATTATCATGGAGAAATTAAGAAACGATTAGATGAAGGATTTCTGGTTATTTCGGATCGATATCTGGAATCATCCATCATTTATCAATCCTTACAGACAAAAGACATTTCTGAGGATTGGATAAAATGTATCAACAAATTTGTCGGAAAGCCCGATCTAACAATTATTCTAGATATAGACCCAAAGATCGCTTTAGAGAGAAAGCAAAGCAAAGAAATGGATAAGTTCGAAAATTTACCTTTTTTAATTAAAGCAAGAGAGTTATATTTGAAACGAGCTAAAAGCGAGGGTTATCAGGTAATAACTTCTGATGACATTATTGAGATTGTGCAAGAGAAAGTACAAGAGATTGTTATCAAAAAACTCAAGTCATTAGGATTATCATTTCCTAAAGTCAACTAATCAAACAAACCTTATTTTCAAAAAATTTAATAGGATTTTAAAACCATTCTTAGATTATTATTAAAAAGCTTCTATTATAATTTCAAGCATGCCTCAACAGCAATCCAAAAAATCTGTTCTCTTAAAGGAATTTTTATTCCAATATTTCCCCTATCCCAAATGTCTCCACTCACGTCATCACTCCCATATAAAATTTGAGCAATTTGTACATTCCTAAATTTTGCCACCGCGAAAAAAGCTGCAGCTTCCATTTCAACAACACTACATCCCTCTTGTTTTCTTAGGCTAATTTTATCTTTTGTTTCACGATATAATCCATCAGTTGTCCAAGTCTTAGTCACAAGAAATTCGTAATGATGTATAGTTAAAACATCAATAATTGCATTTAATGCTTTTAAATCGGGACTTACTTCTCTACTTGGAGGTAAGTAATGATATGAAGTGCCCTCATCTCGTATTGCCGATTTGGGAATGATAATCTTATTATGAATCTGATTGTCCAACAAACCAGCACTTCCACAACATATAAATTTTCTACATCCTAGTTGAATGATATATTCAAATAGCCCTGCAGCAAAGGGAGCGGTTACTCCCGAAAGATATGTGGCAATTTTTTGCCCCTTAAATTCAATTTCATAGTAAGGATGAATTCCCATTTCGCTTGTTTCTTGTGAGATTTTTCTTGCTTTACCTTCACCAACTAACTTATCAATAACTTCTTTGAAAAAAGTGATGACACAGTGGGGGGGAATATCGATTGGTTGAATTAAATCTTTTGGATTTATCAGGGCATTTTCTTTTGGATCATACTCTAAGATTGGATATTCTTTTTTCAAATAAATCACGCTTATATTTTACTCTTGGAATTGATCTTCTATAATAGAATTTTCTAATAGTATTCATTCTAATATTTTTAATATATACATTATAAAAAAAGGATAAATCCTAAAATTTAATTAATGTTAGATGTAATTTCAAATAATAGAAAATTTAAAAGAAACATATCAAATTCTGAATAATTCTCATGGAAAAATTTGATAAAGCTAGGGCCTATGACCTAGTAAAGTTGTTCAGCTTTCCCAGATTAGCGGGAACAGAAGGAGAAAAAAAAGCTGTTGAGTTAGTTATTAAAAAATTTAAGGAAATAGGATTTTCCGAAGAAGTAATAATAGAACAATCCTTCGAATTTTCTGACTTCTATTCTACTACTCTTATTAAATTGATAATGATCCTCAATCTGATATTTAATTTCTTTTTATTGTTTTTCGTTTATATCCAACCCATTCTTACTTTTATCGTGGTTGGATGTTTTGCATTACTTCTCTTATGGATTATCAGGGGAATTAAAACTCCCGAAAATCCAGGATTTTTTGCCAAATATTATGGAGAAACAATCACGGCGACAAATGTTTATGTAACTATTCCTGCTAAGGGGATATTGGACTCTAATCCGGGAAATATCTTAATCTCGGCACATCTTGATTCAAAATCCCAATCTTTTAAAACCGCGTGGAGGATCGTTCTTTATCGCTTGTGGTTATATAACGGAATTATTTTGGCAGTCTTTTTTGTACTTTTCATGATTAGAGTTTTTGCAGGCATAGATATAAATATATTGCTCATTTCACTAGGAATTTGGATTCCCAGTTTGCTCATATCACTATCCAATATTTTATTAATGTTAATCGATACGGGGAATAAATCTCCAGGAGCTCTTGATAATGCGTCTGGTATGGCGGCAGTATTTGAATTGAGTTCCTATTTCATGAAACATCCATTAAAACATTTTAATCTGTGGTTCTGCCAATTTTCAGCGGAAGAATTAGGAACAATGGGTTCAAGGTTTTTTATGAAAAAGAATGAATCTCTTTTTATTAATAACCCCTCCTTTCAAATTAATTTCGAGATGCTTTCTTCTGCAAAACATGATAAAAGTAAAAATAAATTACAATTTTTAGCATCATACGGCGTGTTTCCAAGAAAGGCAATAGCCCCCGTATTGGGAGTATATTTAAAAGAAGCAGCACAAGAACAACATATTATTTTTGAAGGTTTCCATATATCAACCGGAGCTCATACAGATACAGTTCCATTCCATCAAAGAAATCTTAGGGCTATTGACGTGGTAACAAAAGCAGCCGCATTCTGGACGCATTCTGAGCAAGACACCCCGGATAAAGTAGATCCTAGTATAATTGCTGACGCATGTAGAATAGTAAATAGAGCAGTGCTTTTAATTGATAATGATTTCGAAAAACTCAAATCTCAGCACGAATTATAGTGGTTTAGAATTTATTTTATGATTTTTAAATTAACTTATTATTCTACATAACTCATCATTGATAAGATGACACATACCATAGCTGAAAAAATTTTGGCAATGCATTGCGCCTCTAAGGAAGAAGTAAATCCCGGAGAATTTGTGGAATGTGAAATTGACCTGATAATGGTCCATGAGCAATTGGGAGGACGAATTCATGTTGAATATGAAAAATTGGGGCTTGATCATGTATGGGATCCCGAAAAAATATTTTTCATCCTTGATCATTGGGTTCCTGCTCCAACTATTTCTGCTGCACAAATGCATCAAGCTTGTCGAAATTTCGCGAATAAGTATGAATTTGTTCATGATATGGGAATGAATAAAGGAATTTGCCATCAAGTTCTCCCTGAATCGGGATTTGCCCGACCAAGCATGTTAATCGTAGGATCTGATAGTCATACGACAACATACGGTGCTTTTAACTGCCTCTCTACGGGTATTGGTGCCACGGATGTATCCGTGGTTTTTGCAACAGGTGAATTATGGTTTAGAGTACCCGAATCATTTAAAATAGATTTATCTGGTGAATTAAAGATGGGCATAATGTCTAAAGATTTTATTTTAACATTGATTGGAGATCTTACCACAAAAGGAGCAATTTATAAATCTTTAGAGTTTCATGGAAAAGGAGCTTCATCCTTGTCGATTGATGCCAGAATGACTGTATCTAACATGATAGTGGAAGCGGGAGCAAAGTTCGGAGTGTTTTTACCCGATGAAAAGCTTACTAATTGGCTGAAGGAACGGACTAAAATACCATTTAAAGTCACACTTCCTGATGAAGATGCAGAATATGAAAAAAAAATCCACTACGATTTATCTACAATTGAGCCTGTTGTAGCCAAACCATATAGTCCTGATAATGTTGTGAAAATAAATGAGATAGCCGGATTAGAAATTGATCAAGCTTTCCTGGGAAGTTGTACTAATGGTCGCATTGAAGATTTACGTATTGCAGCAAAAATTTTAAAAGGGCAAAAAGTAGCTCCCAAAGTAAGAATGATTATTATACCAGCCTCTCGTGAAATATATATACAAGCGTTAAAAGAAGGACTAATTGAAATTTTTATCTGTGCTGGAGCTGCAGTGGGTAATCCAACATGTGGACCATGCATAGGAGGTCAATTGGGTGTTCTTGGAGAAGATGAGGTTTGCATTAGCACTACTAATCGTAACTTCGAGGGAAGAATGGGAGATCCAACGGCAAAAGTATATTTAGCTTCCCCTGCTTCTGTTGCCGCAGCAGCCATTAAAGGTAAAATCGTCGATCCTAGGGAGGTGATGGATTAAGTGGAGGATATTAAAGGATATGCTTATTTAATGGGGGATGACATAAATACGGACGATATAGTGCCGAGTCATACTTTAACTTTAAGAGATGCTAATGAAATGGCCAAATATGTATTAGAATTTAGGGATCCTGATTTTATTAAAAAATTAAAAACAAATACGATTATAATAGCTGGAGAGAATTTTGGAACAGGAAGTTCGAGAGAAGAAGCAGTAAATGTGTTTAAAATTTTAGGAATTCAAGCAATTATTGCAAAATCTTTTGCCCGAATTTATTATCGAAATTTGGTTAATTTAGGAATTTTACCCATCCTCCTAAAATGGAATAATGAAATGTTTTCAAATAGGGATCAATTAGTTATTATACCAGAACAAGGAAAAATTATTAATAATACGAAAAATCTTACATTGCAATTCGAAAAAATCCCTCCCTTCTTAATGCGGTTTATTGATGAAGGAGGGATTCTTAACTTAATAAAAAAAGGCAAATAATTCTGATTATATTAAATCTTTTATCTCTTTTTGAATCATTATTACTCTTTCTTTTGATTTCAGTAATATTTTGCTCTCACCATGTATCTCGAACCATCTCTGAAATCTTTCTTCAATTGTTACTTCTCTTGTACCCATTGACATTTTATCCGCTAAACATACAATCTTTTCTTCTAAGGTTTTAGGAATATAATCTCTTTCTGGTAATCCCAATTCTTTCGCATCCTCATTATCTAAGCCTCCTAAAATGTGTGTCTCACATATTCTCGCTAGTTTAGAAGGAAAGCCTCTTTCTCGTAACATTCTTCCTCCAATCAACGCATGTTCGAATCCATGAGTTCTCGCTCTTCCAATATCATGCAATAATCCTCCAATTACGACTAATTCGATATCAACTTTTACTTTCTTAATTTGTTTAGCTATAGCAAGTGCTTTATTTGCAACTCTTATGGAATGGCGCCGTATAGAACCGGGTAACTTCTCCTTTCTCAAAAGAATTAACGCGAATTCTCTTGATGGTAAAATTTCCTCTCCTTTCTCTTCTTCAACCATTAATCTTTTTAATTAAAAATACTGTATAAGTTTAGTTATTATTTAGGTATTATTAAGAAAAAGGTATAAGAATTAAGGAGAATGAAAAAGAAGTTAAAGAAACAAAAGAAAACACATTTCTCATATTATTTGCATTAATTTAATACTCTTCATACGATCCGCTAACCGCTGCGCCCAATAATCCTCCTAATATGCAACCGCCCAGAGCTCCAAGCATTCCTCCAAGCGTGTTGATTAATTGGATTCCTTCAAAAAGTGCCATGAGATCAACGCCCGAAATTATATTCATTAATATCCGAATCAAGATTACAATGACAACTATAACTACAGAAGTTAAAAAGCTCCTCTTAGTTCCCTTTACTATAGTGCCAGCTATGTACCCTATAAATATCCAGGATAAAAAAGTAGGATTCAAAAATTCATATAAATTAATAGGGCCTGATATAAAAAAAGATATTATATCAAAATCAAAATTCCTATCCATGAGATATGCAATACCTTTTATAACATCAGTTCCCGCGTAAAAACCGATTTGATCTAAAATTTGCCACATGGTAAATAAGGAAACCATGATAAAACTAAGGAGTATTCCAGCTACAACCCCTAAAATTAACCGAGTGGATGACATTTCAACACCTTAAAAGTTTCTTTTTAAATGAAATAATAATTAAAAACTATAAATAGTTTAGTGTTGGATGTTAAAGATGATATTTGTCTAATTTTGAAAATAGTCGGAGAATTTCATGTAAGCATTGAATTGATAATATAAAAATGCCTTAATATTTTCATTCATTAAGTACTCTTACCTCGAGTCCTAATGAATAGAATTCTTATAGGATATTTTTCTTATCAATAATAAAATTTTCCCTTCTCTTGAATTTTTTAACAGTCTGGATACCATTTGATAACAGATATATTTTTAAATGGAATCAATCGTGTTTATATAAAAGAAAATTTACAGAGCAATCGTTATTTCATTGAAAAGATTTCACTATAAATTTCATGGGAAACATCGGTATGATGATTAGAATAGTAAGTATTTCTTTTTAGTACAAATGGAATGAAAATGTATAAAAAAATCAATAGAGAGAAATTAAAAAAATGAAAAGTAAAATGGATGAAAATGCAAATAATCTAACAGGCTTAGCAAAAGAATTATGTATATGGAAAAATGAATTGGCTTGTGGAGAATGTAAGTTACATGAGAGATTATTTTGTCGCACCAAGTCAAAAAAGTATGCCATCCTTTTTGGGTTACCATTTATGATTGCAATTATTCCTACTATCGTAGAAACCTTGTTTTTTTCAAATTTTAATTTAATTCTAAAAATAGGATTTTTAGGGGGATGGTTTGCTTATAGTTTTTTCTTCTTAATTATATGGGAAAGCCGCATGCTCTGCAATCATTGTCCCTATTATGCTAATGATAGCCAAAAAACATTAAAATGTCCAATTGATAACGGTAAATTAAAAACGGGAACATATAACCCCGGACCGACTACAACCTCTGAAAAAGTTCAATTTGTAGTGGGAGTTTTTATCTTGATGGGTTTTCCGGTTCCTTTCTTATTAATTGGGGGATTATGGATTTCTTTAATATTCTTAATAATTGGAGCTATTCTTTGGATTATTGTTCTGCAAACCAAAATCTGCACGGATTGTGTTAATTTTGCTTGTCCCTTAAATCGTGTTGAGGCACCCGTTAGAAATGAATTTCTCAAAAAAAATCACATCCTTAAGGAAGCTTGGGAAAAAGAAGGAAACAAAATTGATTGAAACCAAATAGAGCTCATTAGCTCATAAAATAACATGTTTTCCATTAATAAAATATTAAAGTTAAGGTGTATATAATTTTATATAGACCTTCGTAGGATACTAAATTGGCGCGTAAAAAAAAGGAAGAAAAGAAAAAAGAAGAGGAAGAAAAGGTAGAAGTAGAGAACAAGGAAGAAGATGACGAAGATTTCTTCAAAGATTTCTCTGAGAATTTCGATGAAGATTTCGAAGAAGATCTTGACCTTGAAGAAGAATTAGATTTATTGGATACAGAAGATCTGGATGCTGAACTTGAAGAACCCAAACAAATAATCGATAAAGATGAGGAAATCAAGCAATTATATTTGAGTTCAGGAATTCATATTGGTACAAAATTGCTAACGGGCGATTTTAGATTACGAAATTGGCAATATAGGATAACTAATTATGGATTATGGGTCATCGACCTCGTTAAAACGGATGAACGAATCAAAGTAGCCGCTAAATTTCTGAGCAAGTTCATTGAAGAAGGACGCGATAGTGTGATCATTTGTTCTGTTAGGAGATATGGAAAGGAACCAGTTCAAAAATTCTGTGAGGTACTAGGCTGTAAAGCCATCATTGATAGATATAGCCCCGGAAGTCTTACTAATCCTCTATTACCTTCAGACATGTATATTAAAGACCCGAAAGTCATATTCATCGTCGATCCACATGCTGATAAGGTCATTTTAAAAGAAGCAGAACTTGCACGCGTTCCTGTTGTGAGTATTATCGATACAGATGATGTATTGGCAAACGTCGATTTGGCAATCCCTGCAAATAATCGAGGAAAGAAGAGTTTAGGCTTGATCTTTTTTCTTTTGGCGCGATATATCATGTTGGAACTGGGGCGGATAGCTTCAGAAGATGAATTCCCTTACACGCTGGAAGAATTCACCAGTAAGATTGTTCCTTATTATCGACAACAATAAGATATAATGCATTTTATTGCATTTTATTTAGGCACTCTCACTTTTCTTTAGATATCCTTTTTCCGATACTAATTATATCTTTTAAAGTGGCTTTTATACAATATTTCTGATTTGATTTATTAAATATTAAAGATTCAATCTCAACCCTTTATTTCAGTTATTAAAAGACTTAGAAAAGTTTTAAATCTTTGATAACAAGTTTTTAATTTTTATGTCATTTCCTTTAATTAAGCATAAAAATACTCGTTAGATGAAAAATGAAAAAAATTATTGCATTTAGTGGGAAAGGTGGGGTAGGAAAGACCACGAGCATGGCGCTCTTTTTAAAATATCTCTTAGAAAAGCATAAGGATAATAAAATAGATATCTTAGTAATTGATTCAGATCCCGATGCAAATGTTGCGGACGTGATCGGTCAAGAGATACAATTTTGCGATACAATCGGCGGAAAAATGAAAGTTTTAAAAGATAAGATTCAAGATCGAAAATTACCATTAGATCTTCCAAAAAATCAAATAATCGAAGGAGATGTCTATAGGTGCTTAATTGAACTAGATGATTTCGATATTTTAGAAATGGGGAGAACTGAGGGAACTGGGTGTTATTGTTATATTAACTCAGTGCTCAAAAACGTGATTGATACCCTCTCAAAGAATTATGATGTGACATTATTAGATTCCCCTGCAGGTTTGGAGCATTTTGCGAGAAAGACGGGACGAGATGTAACAGATCTGGTTATTGTTACAGATCCTTCAAAAATGGGCCTACATACAATGAAAAGAATCCTTGAAATTACTAAAGAAGTTGATCTACGATTTGAAAATATATGGGTTTTAGGAAATAGATTTCCTGATAATCTTAAAGATCTCCTGATTGAAGAAGTTAAAAAACTTGGTAATGGAAATGTAAAACTTCTTGGCATACTTCCAAATGATGACAAAATAAGTGAGATTAACATGCTTGGTAAAAATTTATTAGAAATTAGTTCCGACGATCCCACTTATCAAAAAGCCAAGGAACTGTTCTCAAAAATTGTTTAAAAAAAACCTAATTGAATGGAATTCTATTCTTCTTTTAAAACTTTCAAATCCTCAATTAAAATTTTCTTAAAATTCGAATCATTGCGGTTTAAGGGGATAATTTCAGGTGGTTTTCTAGCAAAGCTTGAAAAAGGAATGGATATTCTTGAGATATCGATAAATAATAACTCTCTCGCCTCAATTCCATTAATGATATCATGAAATAGTGATATATTAGGTTTATTTAACTCTATTTTATTAAAATCTTGATTAGTGAGTTCTTCATTCATTTTTTGCATTTTTCTTTTTAATTTTAGATATATCGACAAAAGTATTTATAACACATGAGTGTGCTAATTTAATTAAAAGCTCATGTAACCTGTTATAAAGCCAATGAAAATAAACTTAGGACCTTGATCCTTCCATGATGAGTCTAATACAAACACTCATCATTGCAGTATTCATTAAAGTTTTTAAACCACTTTTTTTCTTAGGAGGAGCTTGAATTCAATTAAATATCAAAAAGTTCGTTATTTAAGGAAGGAAAGGCAAATTTATTTAGATAAAAAGATTTCTTTTTAAGATTCATTAATATTAAGATTAAGGATTTAATTTAATCTTAAATTATTATAATTATAAACAAAACATTATTAATATTATAACAATGATGTCATCAAATAATAACGAGAGCAATTTATTAACGGGCGGTGAAATAATCGCTAAATATTTAATAAAAGAGGGAGTTAAACGAGTAGTAGGGATTCCAGGACATGGCTGTTTACCTTTAGTAGATGCGTTTTATAAAAATAAAGACAAATTAAGTATAATACAACCAAAGCAAGAAATGGGAGGGGTTCATCTTGCAGTAGGATATTACCGTGTCACGGGCAAGCCATTATGTGTTTTTACTTCTATTGGACCTGGTGCCATCAATACAGCAATAGGTCTAGCGGATGCCTATGTAGATTCCATGCCCGTTCTCGTCATTACGGGAGATACTCACGTCCACATGCGTGGTAAGGGGGTGCTTCAAGAGATTGAAAGAAGAGGAGATTCAGACATGCCACGAATATTAGAACCAATAGTAAAACGTAGTTGGCAAGTTAGTTCTGTTCAGCAACTACCCACGATAATGCAACGTGCATTCAATCAAATGATGTCAGGACGCCGAGGTCCTGTCCATATTGATCTTCCAATGGATGTGCAAGCTACTGCAATTGAAACAGAAATTCCCGAACCAATAAATAGAAGATTTACGGGTAAAATTTTGGGGGATCCTAATCTGGTTAAAGAGGCCGCTGAATTACTTAGAACTGCAAAACGACCTGTAATATTTTTAGGAGGCGGAGTAATGACGGCAGAAGCATTTTCAGAAATAAAAGACTTGGCTGAAATGATCGGAGCTGCCGTGGTTACTACAATGATGGCAAAAGATGCATTTCCCAATGATCATTCCCTCTTTTGTTGGGCAAGTGGTTCGAAAGGAACCACGGTTGGGCTGAAGATGACTTCAAATGCTGATGTAATTCTTGCCGTAGGTTGTAGGTTTGCAGATGAAACGTCTAGTTCTTATAAAAAGGGTGTAAGTTTTTCGATACCTCCTTCCAAGCTCATCCATATTGACATCGATCCGAATGAAATAGGAAAGAATTATCCCGTTTCAGTGGGAATAGTGGGAGATGCAAAAGTGTGCTTAAGACAGATAATAGATCAACTGAAAGCAATAGGATTTTCTAAGAATTATGAAGATACTGAATATTATAAGGAAATTCAAGAAGAAAAAAGGAAATGGTTTGAATTCCTCGATAAGCACCGGGATGATACGAAAATACCCGTGATGATTTCTACTGTTCTAAGGGAGATAAGGAAATTTTTTGATAGGGATGCAATAATTGTTACCAGTTCGGGGAATGTACAAGCTCAAATGTTACAAGAATTAGAATTCTATGAACCGAAAACTTGTTTAACAGCAGGAGGGTTTTCAACCATGGGATATAGTGTGCCTGCCGCAATCGGTGCTAAATTAGGTTCTATCGATATGGGGACGCCTGATAGACAGGTTGTTGCTCTAGTGGGGGATGGAGATTTCATGATGACCATTTCAGAATTATCCATGGCAGTACAATTAGAATTGAAAAACATATTCTTTATAGTTTTAAATAATCATGGATGGATTGCGATAAAGGACCTCCAACAAGCTGCCTTCGGTGAAGAAAGAGGATATGGAACGGCTTTCACATATGAAAATGGAACAACATATAGTCCTGATTTCGCTAAAATAGCAGAAGCATTTGGATGTCATAGTCAAAAAATATCAAAAAAAGATGAAATCATCCCTGCTTTAGAAAAGGCCGCCAAAGCAAATAAACCAGCAGTCATAGAAATTGAAGTGCAAAGAGAATACCCTTACACCGGATCTCCAGCAGTTGGCTGGTGGGATGTTCCCATTCCTGAATATCTCAAAGAAAGAAGAGAAAAATATGAAAAAGAGAGAAAAGGAGAAAAATTATAAAGGGTTGGTATTTTCTTTCTTATCTTTAAAAAAAAGTTCTATTGAATACTGCTCGTTGTTTGATGGAGAATTATCTCCTTTTTTAAGATTATATTAAATCGTTGGTGCACAAATACAAGAATCTTTCAGTATAGTAAAGTGTAACTTGACTATAATACCCTGAATAGTAATAATCTTGCCTTTTTTTTATTTAGAATAAATGGAAAATTCCTTATCCAACACTTTTTTTAAATTTTCACTAAGATTAAATTTTTCCAGATAGTATTTAAAAATAATATCATCAATCTGCTTCTGTTGTGGTGTATAATCATAATTTAAATCGTTCCTCAATCCTTGAATAATTTCTGCAACTAATTCTTCAATGCTTAGCTTTATTGCTGTGTCCGGTTTGATAATTGGTAAAGCATGCAACCCTGTTAATTGAATACTATTTGTGTTATTAATAATGCCTTTCATTAGATAATTGTATAAAGAGCTATTTAATAGACCTAAAGCATATTTAATCGAGAACGAATCGTCCTTAATGATGCACCCAATTGCTTTATTTGAATCCCAATAACACCCTTTTGGCATGTATCGAGCGGCTAATCGAGAACTTACCCCGCTGATAATTATACCTTCTCGTTCAAACGGAACATTATTCGGAATATCGTAAATAGAAACCGAAGTTGGATTCCAATCTAATGCTTCCATGATTGGCTTATAATATTGGTCTCCTCCGCCACGTTTTAAATATGGTTTCCATTCTTTTGTCTCTAAAAGTTCTCTGCTGATGATCTTGTACTCTTTATTTGCATTGAAAATTTTAGCATTTTTTTTTTTGAATATATTTGCTAATTCCGTTCCTTCCACTGCTGCGATGTACTTTAAATTGTCGTGCGTGTGCATTCCAATATAGCCCTGAATAAAGTCTTTTAATTTGTGCGATTTTTCGAATAAATCCAGTACACCAATTTCTAAATCAATGAAAAATATATGAAAAGGAAGGAGATGGTATCTTTTTTGAGGAAATTTATGAATCTTTATGGGATTATAATATTCTCCCTCGGTATTTATTCTTGAAACGATATTCATGATATTTTCTAATCTTTCTTTGCTATATTCATTTCCTCCGCATTTTTCTAATATCAAAATAACCGCATTAGTATTCACGTTTTGGTTATTAAAGAGATTTTTTGGTGCTAATAAGATTTCTTTTATTTTGCAATGCGATAATAAGAATTTTCTCAATTTTTCATGAGTTTTAAGAGTGAGAAAAGAGTCACTGGTGATAAATCCTAATCGACCTCGATTTTTTAATCTCCAAATACTGCTCACAATAAACATGGAATATGTTTCATGTGCATTAATTTTGCCGTATATTTTCCTCAAATTTTTTCGATTCTTCCTTATATAGGAACTTGCTTTATTTAAATAAGGAGGATTCCCAAGAATTACATCAAACTGATTGGCTTGAAATGGAGAATAAGATAATAAATAATCCTTTACCTCAAAATTAATCCCCATTTCATGATATAGTTCTTTATAAACGGGATTAATATCATAAGCATGGATATGCTTTTTTTCCACTCCTGTATTCAATAATGCTTTTACAAAAATTCCTGGTCCTGCACAAGGATCTAAAACTTTTTCTTCTTTACTAAAAGGAGCTAATCTTGATATGATATATTCTGCAGTTTTTGGAGGGGTTAAAACCAAGCCTAAATCTGTCTTTTTATTTAATATCTCATTATCTTCTCTTTCTAATTTAACCATGCCCTTTCAAGTATTATTTTCCTTTAAAATTGAATCGTTTTCTTTTAGAATGTGCCTCTTAATTAAGAATATGATAAAAATCATGAAAGAAATCATGAAAAAAATCTATATAATATTATAAAATAATTCTCCATAAATTTTAAAAATCAATGCATTTTAATTAAATTTCATATATAAATCAAATTTTAATTAATTACTCACTAAATCCGTATTCTTTCTCATTCATTAGTTAAGTACGCGTGTGATTAATTCACAAAGTCCTTTTAAGATGGAAAAATCCACTTTATCGGGAGTATCTTTATCTGAATGCACATATTGATAAGTCAATAAATCGCCGAAACCCGCCCCCATAAATTTTTGAGTTTTGAGATAATACCCATCTGAATGAGCACCTAAAGTCTTATACCTAATCTCTCTAATCATTTTCAATTTTTGTCCTTCTCTTATAAATTTCTCAAAGAAATCTGTATTCCTCTTTCTTGTCCTTTTGCTTGCAAATAAGCATACACTCTGAGCAATGGCATCAAAGTTAATAATCAAGGAATTTTTTCTATCAAAATTTTTAATTATTTCATTAAAAAATCTAATTCCCATTGTTCCAGATTCTTCTGCTCCGGTAAAAACAAACCACATTTCATAATTTTTGGACCGATTTTTATCTGCTTTATAGTAACTTAAGAGTTCTAATACGATTGCAATGCCAGAAGCATTATCAATAGCCCCCATTGATTTATCACCAGTAGTATTTAATAATAATATACTCATCGAAATCAGGTTTAATACTAAAGGAAAAATACCGACTATATATAGTTGAAAAGTAAAATGTAGGAATATATAATTCTTTAAAACGATTATGATAGAAAGGATGGTTGTAGAATACAACCAGAGCCGTATTGCATTAATTCGAACTAAAATCGTAATTTTCTGACTTTTTGAATCCAAATGGCAAAAGAATAGAATTTTTTTCTCCGAAACATTGGCATGATCTTTTTCTGGTAATCTAACATAGATATTATAAGATTTTAAAATCTTGCCAAATCTAATTTTATGGGGTTTTCTGGTGAAAAGAAAACATAATAGCATTATTATTAAAATTAGGGATATGATGATCGCGAATAATATGGAAGCAATATTGAGATAAAATATAAAAAGCAGCGAGGAGACCGATGTAAAGCCTAATTTGGGATAAATTCTTGAATAAAATGTACTGAATTCAAACTGTTGTACATTTGGGGTTAAATCTAGCTTTTCTATTTTACTTTTTGCCATTTCACAAGCTTTAATCTCTCCCACAGACCCCGATAAACGAGGAAAGGAAAAAGAAATAAGATTCTCTTTTAGTCGTTCTTTATCTATCATTTTAGGATTCGTTCTACTTTATATAAGCTCCAAATCTCGCTGAACTTACTATATTTTTATAGGTACTCAGATAACCATTAGTTATTTTAGGTTCTGGTTTTTTCCAGCTCGATAATCGATTTTTAATTTCCTCATCAGAAATTAACAGATTTAACTTTCGTCGTTCAATATCTATTTCTATCTCATCTCCTGCTTTAACGATTGCAATAGGACCTCCTTCACTTGCTTCCGGGCATACATGACCAATACAAGGTCCTCTAGTAGCACCTGAATATCTTCCGTCCGTAATCATAGCTACCGAATCACCCAATCCCAAACCAACAAGAATCGCTGCTGGAATGGACAGTTCTCTCATGCCAGGAGAGCCTTTCGGACCTTCATAACGGATTACCAAGACATCTCCTTTGACTATTTCATCGCCAAGTAGAGCATTTTTCACTTCCTCTTCGCTTTCATATACTCTTGCTGGACCAACATGGTGCCTCATCTTCGGATTTACCGCACTTTGTTTTATAATGGCACCCTCAGGCGCTAAATTCCCTTTTAGCACCGCGATCCCCCCTTCGTTTGAAATTGGATCATTGATATCTCTAATGATTTGAAAATCTGAGGTTTTAATTAGTTCCAGATAATCTTTAAGCTGTATCTCGAGAACAGTTCTTGTAGATAGATCTAACTTACTTGATAATTTTTTCATGAGCGCTCCTACTCCTCCCACTTCATGAAACTCCGAAAGGTTGTATTCCGAAGCAGGTTTAAATTTTGCTAATAAGGGAATAGATCTACTCAATATATCAAAGGCAAAATGATCTAAATCTCCTCCAATTTCATGAGATAAAGCACACATGTGAAGAATCATATTTGTAGACCCGCCGAATGATAATGCAACTTTAATCGCGTTTTCAATGGATCGAGGAGTAATAAGATCTAAGGCACGAACGTCATTTTCTACCAAATTCAAAATAATTTTTCCCGTTTCGCGGCTTAATTCCTCTCTAAGTTCGCTAACTGCGCTCATTGTGGCGCATCCCGGTAAGGAAAGGCCCATTGCTTCCACGATACATGCCATTGTATTTGCTGTTCCCATCATGTTGCATGCTCCTGGGGTCCAACAAGTTTGAGATTCAATTAAAAAGAATTCTTCGCGTGTAAGTTTTCCTGCTTTAAATTGCCCTATCGCTTCTTTAATATCACAAGTCACGTATGTCTTTCCTTTTAATGGGCCATCAGTAAATGTTTTCGGTTCCATTATTCCACCCGTTAAAAAGATGGTTGGAATATTGCATCTTGCTGCTGCAAGCAACATGCCCGGAATAATTTTATCACAAGAACATAACATCACCATTCCATCAAAATTGTAAGCTTTTATGGTACATTCTACGGAAGATGCAATGATTTCTCTGGTAGGGAGAACGTATTTTGAAAAGTTACCGGAATTTGCTATTCCATCACAGGTTGCAATAGTATTAAATTCCATTGGGGTACCTCCTTTCTCTTTTATTCCTTCCTTGACCCATTTACTCAATTTTCGCAAATGGATATGACCCGGATTTATCTCATTCCAAGAATTTACGATTGCAATTCTCGGTTTTGATAAATCTTCATAAGAATATCCACACCCATGTAGTAATGCTCTCTCATAAGCTTGTAATGGATCCAGTTCTTCTTCTTTCATGAACTTACCGCCATTTTTCAATGATTAGTGAATATATAAATATAAAAAAGAAATTAAACACTCCTTTAGGATTCTATTAATTTATTTTATAATTTTTACGTAACAATAACACATTTAAATAAGAAGAGGTGAATCTAAATGTATCCCTTATTATATTGTTTCACATTTAAATAAAATAATGTAAGAAAAATGTATTAAATAGGAGGAGAGAGAAATTCCAAAAATAAAACTAGATAATGGTTATTACATCCATTATTTGGATAATGGAAAAGGCAAAAACCTTGTATACATACATGGGTTCTTAGGAAGTTCTTGGTTGTACGAAGATTTCGTAGAATATTTTTCTAAAAGTCATAGAGTAATAGCAATTGATCACTTAGGACATGGATTAAGTGACAAACCAGAATCGGAGTCCTATGATTTAAAACGATTAACTCAATATCTTGAGGAAGTCCTCTCAAAGATAATTGGAGATCAAAAAATCATTTTACATGGACATAGCATGGGGG
>CAYLZE010000106.1:0-18141 GCA_964388035.1 uncultured archaeon | reverse complement strand
TTTTTATCTTTTTTAGCAATTAAAGCAAATATAAAGTTACTATCTAATAAAATTGTTATTTGTATACAAAAATAGCTTTAAAATTAACTATATACCATAAATTAATTCATCATCAGTTTTATCTAAATGGTAAAGTTCACTATTTTGAGTCCCAGAGAGAATTTTTTTTTAAAATCATTGTTTAAATCAAGAACTTCATTTTTTTCTAATAATAACTCTTTTATATGTTCAATAGAATAATTTATACATTTTTCTATTATCTCTTCATCTGAAATGTTTTTTCCAGTAAACTCCTTCATCAATACTTTAAATTTATTTAATATTTCCTCTCTTTTTCGGATATAAGTCATACAAATTACCTTTTTTAATTGTCTTTATGCTTTAATGAGAGTATCTATAAATAAAATCAAAATAAACATTTATATTTTTTATTCAATTTATGTTTAATTAGAATTCTTTACGCTCTTTACCCTTAAAAATGCTTTTTAACCCTTTCCTTTAATTACCCAAATTTCTTCTTATTTAAAGAATGTTAAATAAAGCGTTCTTAAGGTTAAAAATTGAAGTTCTTTTTTATTTTTACTGGAGATTATCACTGATTATTTTTTAATTGATGAAACATAACCTTAATTATATACAACCTCAAACCCGGGGTTATCTTGTCTCAAGAAAGAAAAAAAAAGATCGGAAAGGGAACCAATTGGAAAAAAAAAATCCTCAAGTTTTTAAATGAAAGTCCTTCTGGTTATACAATTACTGATATCGCTAAAAATGTAAACTCAACCCGGATTACTGTCTCAAAATACCTTTCCCTCTTAGAGCAAGAAGAAAAGGTTCTTTCTAAGGAAATTGGGGTTTATAAATTATACTTTAGCAAGGATAGAAAATATATCGAATTGAGCTTGGTAAGAAGTTTTTATAACGCGGTCTTAAGTGGAATTAAAACTAAACTTTCAACAAAAGAAGAGTTTAAGAAATTGGGAGAATTCATCTCAGATTCCATGTTCACCTATATCGTGGACCAGTATCCTGAAAGTTTAAGAAAGCAAATTACCTCCTTCCCTGATTTCCTCAAGGTATTTAGCAAGATGTATCCTTATCATGATTTTTTTTATAATAAAGATTTAGTAATAGAAGAGAACATAGATCTGGAAAAGGAGAAGGGAATATATACCTTTAACAATGTAGAACTCCTATCCATCGCGGAAAATCTTAAATTTCACTTCTATATCTTCTCGGGAATTATTGAAAGAACCCTTTCCAAAATTTTTAAGGAAGTTCCAATACATTGCAACATTGAATCCATCGATGTTCAAAAAAAAGAAGTGGTTCTTACTTTAGAGAAAATTTAAATTAGTATAAGCAATCAATTTCTACTTCTTGAAAATTGGATTAGTTCTGGACAACGGAGAAAAAATGAAAAAAGTGCCCCTTAGAATAAATAGGAATCATATTAATTCTCTCCCTAAATAGGAGCTAAATTCTTAATTATATTTTAATAAAGATCATACTTTAATGGAAGGTGATAAGGAGATTATTCTTCCAAGCCATCCTGCATTAATGATAATACTTCTCCGAATGCTATAGCATCTTGTAGATTACCATCAATTGCTAGATCGCCTGCCATGTATAAACTCGTCGCATCCGCTTCTCCGGAAAACATATCCACCCAATTTTTCTGAGAAGTAGCTAACGTGACGCTGGGATCTTCACTTTCTCCTTCTCCATATTCGAAGACCCCTTCCCCCATTTTAATCCACCACTTATAATCCACGTCATTCATGACAAATTGAACTACCATCTGGTCCATGTCCTCAAGCTCTTCCTTCATATCATCAAATTCGACAGAAAGTTGTTTAGCTACCTCGAATATCTTTAAAACATCCGAGGGTTTACTGGGGCCATTTTCTCTTATTTCATTTAACTCTTTTAATAATTTTTCGTCAACCATGATACCATCTAATCTTTTTTCATACTTGTTTAATCAATTAAAATTTGATTAAAATAATCTTGTTTGCATAATTAATGAATTTTGACTCCTATAAAAAGATTTATTGTGGTGATAATCACTGCTGATAAAAATAAATAAATCGGTTTCATTCTTTAAAATATTTAACTTTAAAAGGAGAACGAACAATCATGACTGAAAAAAAAGAATATTCTAAAATGGATTATAAGACGGCAGGAGAGAAGCTCTACCACGCTTTACATCTTTCAACATACCCCGTAGCGATCAAATATATAAAAAGTGAGGAAGAAATCCCCCGCCGCGCAATTAGACCTTCCACGATGGGACGAAAGCCAAGGAAATTGGCGATTTGTCAAGCTTTCACGATGGCCCGACGCATGGGGGTGACCGTTGCTCTCACCGCAGATGAGAATTTCTGCGTTCCTTCCTCGGCAATGCACGGGTGGATAAATGTCTCTTTAGAGGATATTACAGAAAGCCAGATTAAACAAGGATGGCATAAAGATGCAGAATCAGAAAAGAGAAGGACAAGAATGATGAATGGACTTCTGCCGGAGGGGCTTGAAGCGCTGCAAAAAGAAGGATATATAGGAGTAATTGCCTCCCCGCTCCCCATGAGCTTGATCATTCCCGATTCGATTCTCATTTATGGAAGTGGAGCGCAAGTTACTCACATCATTCAAGCTCTTAGTTATGAAAACTTGCCAGAATTTGTTCCTACTTCAACTTTTGAAGGCTTTGGGGAATCCTGTGGCAAGGGAGGGCTATTTCCTTTCTTAATGCAAAAACCGCAGATTGTCATTCCCGGAATGGGGGATCGATCGTTTGCGGGCATTCAAGAACACGAGATCGGGATTGGTTTTCCTGGTTTTATGTTGTTTTACGTAATGGAAAACCTATTCAAGACGGGGGGAATGATGAATATTGGATGGCCTTTAAAGAATTTAATTCCCATCCATCTCAATGAGAACATTACTCCGGGGTTCAAATATTTGAAAGAAAAATTGGATAAACTAAAAGAAGGTTAAAAAAGGAGGGAATATATGACGGAGATTTTACAATTATTTTTCAAATTAATCTTATTTTACCATGAAATTATATTTAATCCCCAATATCTTTAAATTTTAAGTCCCGAGTATAGATTAGATTTGTACTATATTTATAACAAGTCATTGCGATAATTTCATCATGTAATTCATTACTTTTCTCATTTTCAATCATTTTATCCAAAATATTTATGAATGATACTTGATGCAGAATGAGGAAATTTTTCCATTAATATTTTAGTTACTTCTTGAGCATTGTCACCAATAGCTACAATCGCATTTTTAGCAATACCTAAGTATTTTCCATCTGGAATGTATTCGGGTATTTCTATTTTAGCACGATCAAAACGAGGGTTCTCCTTTAAAAAACCATCAATTTTTTCTTGAAGATTCATTTCATTCTCAATAACATTTTTAATAAAGTTCTAAAACTCTTTCATATAAAAAGGAACATTAATAATAATTATTAGTTTATGAAATAAAGATATAAATTCTTCTTATAAAATTGCCTTAAATTAGGGTTAATAATTATAATTCTGTTCTATTTTCCTTGTAAATCTTGTTCATTAGTTCTATTCCATTATCATAAATATGGGATCGTTCTAAATGATGGAGTTTAATAGCTCCCGAAGGGCAAGTAATTGCACAATTCCCACAACCCCAGCATTTTAACTCGTTCACTTTTGCTATCTTGTTATCCAGCGATATGGCTCCGAATGGGCATCTTTTTACGCATGTTCCGCATCCTTTACATTCCAGCTCGTTCACTATCGAAACATAATTCGATTTAGCCGTGCAAGCTTCATTTTTATCTTCAAAACGGGTGATTCCCCGCAACATGGCACAGCAACAAGGACAGCAAGAACATATGACCTGATGCATTTTCCCTTTGGAATTATCTAAAGTAAATACCAATCCTTTTTTAGCCAGCTTATCAATTAATACGTGTGCTTCTTCCCGAGTTAGTTCCCTTCCTTCTCCTCTCTTTATGAAATATTTTCCAAATAATCCTACTTGGAAACACGTCTCTTCTATTGGAAAATTCTCCTTACAATGCTGTTCTCTTACATTTAACGCTTCCGTGCGAGCCCGACATGGACAGTCCGTTGCGACGATAGGACCCATGCATTCGTCAATGATGCCGTGAATTTCTTCATAATTCGAAATCTCCGATTCATGATCAATGGATTGATTTATCGGAACCACCCGCGTCAATGACGTGCCAGCATCCGAAGATTCATAGCGCTTGTAAAACTTTTCCTCGATGAAGAATTGTTGATATAATTCTGCTCCCTTCATGCCCAGTCGTTCTCGAGTTTTGGGAAGTTTGAATCCCATGTTCATCAAGTGAGGCATTGCCACGTAATGAGAGAATCCCCCGATATCGTGAATTAATCCATTATCTGCCATTTTTTCCAGTAGTCTTTTAACTTCTTCCTGAGATTTCCCGTCTTTCTTAGCTTGTCTATAAATTGCTGCAAGTGATTGAGGTTTAACGGTTAAATATTGGGCGATTTCTGCTTCTTCCGGGGTGAATAAAATTTTAATGAATTCCCGAAAAGCCTCCGAAACTTTACCACCCTTCATCGGTATCCCATTGGGATATTCCTTCATGTTCTCTAATATCTTTTCATGCGGATCCGTGAGCGACATTTTTTATACTATACACCAGTGATAATCAATCCTGCTTAAAATATGGTAATAATGAATGATTTAAAAGTTTTTGAGTTTACCCTTAAAAACCTGGTGAAAACCTTAAAGGCAAACCATATTTTTCATGATTTAAAGTTTTATTATTAAAAATAGTTAATGCTTCATTATCATTATTTATTTTTCCACCAATTAATCTACCGAACTTTAACACGCGGGTTATAATAAATACTTATAAATTACATTTGGTGGAACTTAATAAATCATAATCTGTGAATTTTTATAATCAAACTACTTATTGCTTTTTAAATGAAAAAATTTGAGGTGAATTTAGTTGAAAAGAATGGAAAACGAGACCGCAATTGTCACGGGAGGCACTAGCGGTCTTGGAAAGTGCATTACCGAATATTTTCTCGCCGAAGGTTGCAAAGTTGCTATTTGCTCTAGAAAAGAAGAACACGTGAATCAAACCATTACTGAATTTGCTTCTAAATATAAGGATTTAATCATTGGTTTTCCGTGCGATGTTGCAGATCCTATTGCAATAAAGACCTTCATTGATCGTGCTGCGAAAGAGCTCGGTTCGATTCGAATCCTTGTGGCCAATGCGGGACTAAACGCGGTATATGGTCCTTTTGCTAATATCCCATATAATCAACTTGCTGATTACGAGCAAGTGACTATAGGCACGTTGCTAATGGGTACTATTCAAACAATATCTGCAACATTGCCATACATGATTCAGCAGAAATATGGACGTATTGTCACGTTAGCTGGTGCAGGAGTAGAACGCCCCATGCCCCACCAGACGATCTATTCTGGTGCCAAAGGGGGTGTCACGACCTTTTCTAAATGTCTTGCATTGGAACTTGCACAAAGAAAAGAAGATATCAAGATTAACATTTATGAACCCGGTTTTATCAGAACTGGGCTTATTAACTCAGGGACTATTGTTCCTGGATGGATGGATCCAGAGAAATCCAAGGAAAATACAGACATAGCCCTTCAATATATTGGGACCGACATCCATAAAAGTACCCGGCACGTCATTCCCTATGTCCTTCCGTCCTGTAAACCTAACGGAAAATTATTTCGAGGATATTCCATTCGAAAAATGATTTTTGGGGGTATTAAACTCGGAAAGGTAATGAAGCAAAGAAAATGATTAAACTCTCCCATAAAGGCTCCTTAAAGTGAATGATAAAGATGAACTTTTAAAGCTCATTCAAGAACGAAATTCAGTGCGTTTTCTCTATGATTCAAACCGTCCAGTGTCGCAACAAGATCTGAAACGAGTTTTAGAGGCAGGGCGTTGGGCACCGACCGCACATAACATGCAGAACTTTGAAATTATCGTCGTGGATGATAAAAAGATCTTAAAAACTATTGGAGATATTGATTATCCGATTTCTGAAACCTTTCTTCGAGAAAATTATGCACAATTGTCATTTTCAGAAGAAGAACTGTTGCAAAAAAAAGTGGGTCTTTTAGGCACGATGTTTCCACCCGCTTTTAGAAATCCAGATGGGAAGTGGGATGAAAGTTCGAATGATTCAGAATCATTCATGGAGAAAACCATACAATCAACCCCCATCTTGCTCATCGTAATTTATGACCCCACCAAAAGAGCTCCCGCATCGGAAGGTGATTTTTTGGGTATCATGAGTCTTGGGTGTTTAATGGAAAACATGTGGCTCATGGCACAATCTCTTGGACTTGCGTTACAAATAATGAGTTCTCTTAGTACAGACTTGGCAGAAAAAGAAATTAAAGAGATTCTACACATACCGGAAAACATGAAAATTGCGTTTAGCGCTCGAATGGGTCATGCTAGTTCCGCATCACGTAAATACTTGAGAGTACGCAGAAATGTGGAAGATTTCACTCATCATAACCAATTTGGCAATAAAGATATTAAGTAATGGCTTAGAAACATGGTAAAACCTATCGAAAAAATGAACTTTAATGGTCATCTTAAAGGGCTTGGATTATCTTCTTTTCTTTTCATGATTGAAATCCAAAATTAGTTTTATCCTTTGGGAGGTAATCTTACTATTCCTTCGTAGGTATATTGCGATGAGGTATGCGAAGATAGATCTGTTTTAATCGATTCAATAGCCAGCTTGTATGGGTATGATCATTGATTTCTTTTTATTTATCTTTTACTTTTTCCTTTTTATTCCCTTTTAATATCGATCTATCAAAAAACCTAATAACTATTTATGTTTCAATTAAATAGAAAATAAAAATTAAAAAAGTGATCCTCATGTCACAAAAAGAAGGAAATTCAAGTAAATCGTCAAGATCCTATTTTCTTTACATGGTATTCATTCTCATGCTGGTCCAAGTCTTGGATTCGTATACTACTTCCTTTCCCACCCTCATTCCATCCCGAATCATTGCAGAATTTTTAGCAGGATATCCTGAAAATGTTGCTCTCTCGATATTTACGCTTAGCACGGGTATAGGCACCATGGGCATGTATGTGTGTGCTGTGAATACCTATCTTTCTGATAAGTTTGGCAGAAAGGTAATGCTAATCATAACGATTTTTGGAATGGCGGGGATTTTATTTTTGATGAACTTCACCACGAGTATCGTAGATTTTACCATATACCTGTTCTTTTTATGGTTTTTTACTCGCTCGGATATTTGGATGATTTACATTAGTGAAGAAGCCCCGAAAGAAAAAAGGGCTTTTTGGATGAATATAGTATTGATTGGTGGTACGGTTGGTGCCGTTTTAGGTCCAATTCTAAGATCTGTCTATATTACAGAGACATCTTCGAATTGGAGAGGTCTTACTTATTTTCCAATCATATTCGGAGTAATTATAGGCGTAATCGCTCTATTAACCCTAAAGGAGCCCAAGATCTTTCAGGAAGGCGTGGGTGATAAAGGTTTGGAGGGTAAACCAGTTTCATTCCGAAAAAATGTAAAAACTCTGCTTAAATCGCCTAATAAAAAATCATTAATTGCCTTACTAATCATGAGTTTTATATTAGGAGCAAATTCAATCTTTAGAAATTTGATAGAACCTTATGTTTCTGCAGTGGGTATTTTGACAGAGGCACAAATTAGTTTGGTCATTTTAATCTCCACCCTCGCTGTATACATTGCATTCGTAATGATTGGAGTATTAGGAGATAAAATAGGGCGGGTTCCGCTTTTATATTTAAGTGCTATCATAGTTCCCATTTCATATCTTTCATTTATTATAGGGAGCACGATACCTCAATTTGCCTTGTTAAGTGGATTGTTGTTCGGAGCCCTAGCTTCCTTTGGATATTGGATGGGATGGATTGTTGTCTCTATGGTAATATTAGAAATCGTTCCTACTGAATCACGAGGGACAGGAGCAGGACTCAAATCTCTAGTGGGAGCTGCAGGAATCACTTTAGGCTTCTTAGTAACCAGTATTTTTACCTATTCTTATGGGTTAGGGATGGCAATCATTGTCATTAGTCTTACCGTTTTCCTAAACATACCCTTGGTCTACTTTTATATAAAAGAGACTAAAGGAACGGATCTTAGGGACGTGTACGGACTTAAATATTAATTTTATTTACAGATGAAGGGTTCATCTAATTTTTAATTTCTCTTTTTTTAATTTCTAATAAACACGTTCATGTATTACTTTTTAACCTTTCATTAGAAGAATAAAAAAGGACAAAAATTAGAATTAGTTAAATTCAATACTAAGTGAAAAGGATTAAAATCTAACCAAGAATTATCTCTTTAAATATATTGAAATAATATCGCCATCAGTTAAAACTTGGTCAAGATTCATAAATTTTTGTCCTGGATGCTTGGCAGTATCTCCCCAAATCATTGCATAACGAAATTGTTCGATAAAGTCTTTATGCAGACGCCTACAAAGTGCTTCAATTGTATCACCCCCGTGCATTATAATAGGTTCTCGCATATCAACTTCTTGTTTGGGGGGTTTTAGGTAAATTTTTATCAAGTTCAATTCTTGGAATATTTTTAAACGGAGTGTATTAATGTTCTCTTGATTTTTGGCAGAAATTAAAATCCATCGGTCATGACCTATTATATCCGTAATTTCTTTTTCCCTAATTTGAGTTTTCATCAGATCCGACTTGTTGATCACGACAAGTTCCTTGGTATATACACGATTTCCTAGCATGTGGTCGATAAGTATATCGGGACTTATATCGGGTTCTGCGAAATAAACTCCTGCATTTCGGTATCCTAAATCATTCATCAAGGTCTTAACTTCGTCTTTATCCATTATTTGATGCCCCTTGGAAGTAAAGTGAACTCCTCCTGATTCACGCAATTTGATTACGATACGGGCTGGTCTTTGGTTCAATCGAATTCCCGCATTAAATAGCTCCTTGCGGATTTTGTCTAAATCGGAGAAATTGATGGTTCCATCGGGGAGGAAGCACAAAATAATGAGGATTAATTCCGCCGACCTCGCCACTGCTAATACTTCTTTTCCTCTTCCTTTGCCTTCCGCCGCACCAAGGATAATTCCAGGTAAATCAATCAATTGAATTTTCGCACTCTCAATGTTCATCATTCCTGGAATCGCTGTAACAGTTGTAAAGTCGTAAGAAGCTACTTTTGAATGCGTGTGACCCTCCGTGAGCAAATTTAAAAGCGAGGATTTGCCCACGCTAGGAAATCCAATAAATGCAATTTGCGCATCGCCCGCTTTTTTGATTCCAAATCCCCGCCCGCCCCCTTTCTTCGAGCTAGCAATCCGAATTTGCTCATCGCGGAGCTTTGCCAATTGTGCCTTTATAAAATTAATGCTTCTTTGGGTATGTTTATTCGGAATCGTGCTTTCCAAGCGTTCCTCCAGTTCTTTAATGCGCTCTTCGACTTTCTCACTCATGCTATCTAATAATTTAAAATGAAGGAAAAGCAAAAATTTTTATCATTTTTCATTCCATGTAAAATCAAATCTAAGTGTTGATGTATTAAGTTTCAACTTATCTTTTAGCTATTACTTGTTGTTAATAATAACATTTCTTATTATCATTTGATATTGAAATCCAACTGATATGCACTACATGTAAGGTTTAAAAAGATGTAATAGTCATCAAAAGGGAGATCCTCAATTTTAATCTATTACCAACAAATCTCCCATAAATTGTTTCCATTAGTTAATGAGAAGGATGTCAGCTTATTTTAAAGTAATGGAAAAATTTAATAAAAGTATACACCAGTGACAATCATAAAAGAAGAAATATAGTTTTTGATTCGAGAATTTTGATAAAAAAAAGGTTAAAAAAAAATGGATAGTAAGATGCAAGATTTTAAATTCTTCATTGGTATGTTCCCTCCGTCAACTTTTGCTAATGACACGTGCCATATGATTCCCTCTTTTGGAAACATTGGAGTTATCGAAACAAATGAAGGGTTAGTCGTATTTGATATTGCTATAAGACAGTTTGCCCCTCGGAATTTTAAAACGTTTCGGGAGCTCACGGATAAACCCATAAAATACATCATATATAGTCACGGACATTTCGACCATTGCTTCGGATTTGCACCATTTATACAAGAGATAAATGAAAAAGGATGGGATATGCCAGAAATTATTGCTCATGAGAATTGCATCAGGAGATTCAATAAATATAAGATGCTAGATAAATATCATGAATGGCTAAATTCCCAACAATTTGCATCGCTTAGTGTTGGAAGCCAAGCTCAACAAGAGACCGTATCTCCTCATGATACTTTACCCCCCACCATAATACTTAAGGGAAACGATGCTTCTTATTCCTTCCAGCTAGGCGGGGTTGATTTCGAGCTTTACCATGATATGGGAGAAACGGATGATTCGATCTGGTTATGGGTACCTGAAAAAGACCTTATATGTGCAGGAGATTTAATGGTTTCTTCTTTTCCTAATGTGGGTAACCCCTATAAAGTACAGCGATACCCGAAAGATTGGGCAATCGCAATGGAAAGAATGATGGAGAAAGAGGCTAATTATTTATTGCCTGGGCATGGAAGATTAATTGAAGGAAAGAAAAAAGTACAAGATGTTTTATCCATCACGGCTGAAGCCATGCATTTTGTTCATGACGAGGTAGTAAAAAGATTAAATGAAGGGAAATGGTTTGAGCAAATCTACCATGAGATGCTTGAAATTTACCCCGAGAAGTTCAAAAATCATGAAATTCTTCAACCTTTATATGGTTGCTATCAATTTGCCATTCACGCGTCATATAGACTTTATCATGGATGGTATAATACGGGAAATCCCACCGATCTCTTTCCAGCAAAATCGGAAGAAATTGCGAGAGAATTGTTGGCTATTAATCCTCCTGAGATATATATTCAAAGAGCCCAAACCCTCTTTAAAGAAGGAAAGCTTCAACTTGCCCTTCATGTTCTTGATATTATCCTGAAAGGGGAGGACATGGTAGATCCTACGTTATATCTAGATGCTTTAAAACTTAAGTACGATATAATTCTTGAAAAAGTTAAGGTTGAACCTTCCTTTATCGCAGCAAACATCATGAACAATGGAGCCCAACAAATAAAAACAAGGATCAAGGAATTGAAAAAAAAATAATTTTATTTATTATATCTTGTAAAAAAAAAATTATCTTTTATCGAAATTTCCGAAAGATCATGGAATGTGAAAATAAGTATGGGAGAATCCTTAGAGTGGTATAAAGAGTTAGGTACAAAATTTATTGAAAAGTTAAAACTCACAACTTATCCCGTTGCCGTTAGGTTAGTTCCTAATGGAGAAGAAATTCCTTCTAACGCCTTAAGACCTCATCTGGTATTTGGTTCAGAAGTCCCTGCTTGCCTTGTATACACGTGGTGTAGGCGCTCTGGATTCTCCTTTTTTCTTAATGGAAAGGATATCGCTTGTAAACCCATATCCATCGATTACTTTGGTTTGGAGCAGACTTCAAATTCGGAGGACGTGTTTATAGCTTGGGAAAAAAAGGCGGGATATAAAAAGAATAAGGAAGCGGAAAAAAAATCCCGTGAGAATGATGAAAGATTAGATCCGGGTGAAATTGAGGGGTTAATAATCTCTCCCTTGAATTATACTATTATAAGACCCCATTTAGTCCTGATTTATTGCACGCCTCTCATTCTTTCTCATTTAATTTTAGCAGCAACTTATGAGGGGGATACCATCACCAGTCATTTTAATGGAATGGAAAGTTCTTGCAAGGAAGGAATTATTCGCACTTATAAAACAAATCAGTGCCAGGTAGTTGCTCCCGGAATGGGAGATCGAGTTTTAGCAGGGGTTCAAGATCATGAGATGATCTTTTCAATCCCAGAAAGTACGTTTTCCACCGTTCTTAACAATCTATTTAAAGCAGGGAGCAAGCTACCAACGAGCCCCTTCGGTATCCCGAATTTAAATGCAACATTAGGACCTATTACTCTATTTGGAAAACTAACCGAGCCCGGAGTATGGGATTACTTGAGAAAACGGGTAAATAAATGAAAAATGTTAAAATTCTTGCTTATAGTTTTAAGTAAAAATGATTTTATTCATAATATAATAAAATAAGAGAATTATTTTCAATAAAGATGACAAAGCAGAGTAATAGTCTATTGGAATATCAAGAAGTTGGAAAGGAGTTCTACAATAAGTTACGACTGTTAACCTATCCATTAGCAATAAAATACTTTAAAGATGAATCCGAAATTCCTCAAAATGCTCTGAGACCTTCCAAAATAAAGCAAAAGCTTTCTTTATGTCAAGCTTTCACGGTAAGTCGTCGATGGAATAGGACGATAGCTATGATGTTCAAAGACAATCATTGCATAACCAGTTCTTTCGTACAAGGGTGGGCTCAAATGTCCGTTAAGCAGATTTTTAAATCTCAAGTCCTTTCTAAATATCATGCCAATCCTAAGGCAGAATTGAAAATACAACTTCAATTTGCTGAATTGATGAATGAAAAGGCCATGGAAAAGGTTAAAGGCAATATAGGCTTCATTATAAGCCCGTTGCCCTCCACGGAAGTGATACCGGACGTGATCCTAGTTTATGGGAGCCCTGCTCAAATCATGCATATCATACATGCATTAAGTTATGAAGCAAAATATCTCGTGAATAATCAGCACTTCATGGGATATGGAGAGTCTTGTATCCGAGGGGTTTTAGTGCCTTACATTTCAAATAAAACTCAAGTAGTTTTACCTGGAACGGGAGATCGGATGTTAGCAATGACCATGGAAGACGAGATGGCACTCGGCATGCCAGCAGAACGAGTATTTTATGTAAATAAATTTCTTTTTAAAAGTGCTGCTAATTATAACATGGGAATGCCTTCTAAATTCATGTTATTTGACATGCCTGAAGGGATGGGTCCTCCGGCGTTTAGATATTTAAAGCGACAATATGAGAAATTTCAAAGAAGAAAAAAGAAAATTTCCCCTTCAAGTCAATAATTGAAGGATAGTTAACAAGAATCCTTATCCTATTTTTATTTGATGACTATCAGAAGTCCAAATTCTTACATGCTTTACATTCTATTTCTTTGAATTTTTATTTCGATTTTATAATAATATTTATTTTTATAATCCCCATTAAAGAGATTGTTAGCGCGAGGAATATTGATGTCCAAATAAAAAATTTTAATAAATAATGATAATTTATCTGCCCCTTCTTTCTATTAAAAGTACATTCTGATGGCAACCCCGATTAATACAAGAGCTACAAAAAACTGCAAGGTTGCCCGTGGCATTCGATATGATATTTTTGCTCCTAAAAAAGCCCCTAATACCGATCCGATTCCTAAAAAGAGTCCTATTATATAATTAATACTGCCCGTTATGCTTTTCGCGATCACATTATAAATTGCCGTGAAGAAGATCATCGATGTAGAGATTGCAGTCGAATTATGAATGGGGAATCCTAATATGAAGTTTAGGGCAGGTGTGTAGATCACTCCCCCTCCAATCCCCAAAAGGTTAGCAGCAAATCCTCCTAACATGAATAATGGAATGCCCTTTTTAAGATTTGATTTATAATCATGTTCTTGTAAAGAAAAGGGGGTTTCATCTTCTGAACTTTTTATATTCGTCTTTATGCTTTTTCGCGTTTGAAGTCCCTTCCGGAGCATATTTAACCCCGTAAGGATCAAAACTGTAGCAAAGATTAATCGCAACACCGTATTATCAAGGGTGATAAACAAGAATAGTAAGGTGCTTAAAAAGCTGCCTATAATTGCAAACACCGCAAAAATCAAGGATAATTTTATATCGGTTCTTTTTTGCTTCAAGTACGTTATGAATCCTGAGGCAGATGATATCAAGATCACGAAGGTACTAGTATCGATAGATTGGTCAATAGGGAGAAAATAAATCAAAGATAGAACAGGGACGTAAAACACGCCACCCCCCACTCCCGCGATGGTTGCGATAATGCCAATGAGGATTCCTAGTAATATAAGAATTACAATTGTATTCCAATAAATTTCCATGAAGATCATAATTCTTAATTATTATAATTAGTTTATGAAAAATAATATTCGAAGTAATGGTAACAATATTTAATACATCGCAAATTATGAATAAATGGGGTTTTTAATTTTATTAAATTACACGGAAATTGAAAAATGGGATGACAGATTCTAATAACGATAAAATGATCCTTGAGTTAGTGGTTTGCTCTAAATGCGGTAATCCATACATGAGAAAAAAAGGAGATGATGACAAGGAGTTAATTTGTGAGAATTGTATTAAATTGGAAGATCGAAAGCGCATGTTAGCAATAGAAGTGTTCGATAATGTCATCGAAGTGGAAAATGAGATGGAGAAATGCATTAACGAGATGAAATCGCAATTAAATGTCCATAAGGCACAATTTAATAAGAAATTTTTTCTTGAAAATATTAAGAATCGATCGCAGGCATTACTTAAGTCCATAGAATTGATAGAAAAGATAAATGAAACGAATAATGAGAAATACATTGAAGAATACAAGAAATTATTTGAGAATTTAAAAAAAACTCAACCTTCTTAAATATTCTTTTAACATGAATTTTACTTGTCCTTTATCACTTTCAGAAATAGTGCAATAATTTTTCTTAGAATTAAAGATTCATAATACATGAATTTTTAAGCGATCTAATCATCATAATATCAAGATAATTTGATTTTGAGTGTGAAATTTAATGAATGAAAAAGATAATGTTAGCGAAAGTCGTTTTTGGAAAGATCAAATTAAAAAACATCGCATTGCGTTTATCCTTTTAATCATCGTGGGAATAGGGCTAATCATTGATTTCGTAATAGTGTTAATTTGGTACATTGAATCAAACCCCATCGGGGGATTTGGAGAATGGACATTTAATGAATGGAGTTTAAATGATGTGGTACTATTCTTGATCTTTTTCGTGCTTTTTCAACTATTATTTGTAGGGGTGCCTGCGGGGTTAATTTTAGGTTTAGGAGGATATTTGTGGTGGAATAGGTTACCATTAGAGGAGAAACAAGAATATAGAAGCAGGCAAAGAGTGGAAAGGAAAAAGGGAGCACGAAGACATGGAGGAAATGCTGGGGGTATTTTATTTTTCATTGCTTTCTGTATATATATCTTCATAGATGGAAATTTTAATACAAAATTTGGACTATTGCCCTATAGTTATTTCATTTATTCGGCGTTATACTTGATCATGTGGATTTTAATTGTTCTTGGTATCCCAGCAGCGATTATCTTAACTATAGTATATTTTAAAGTCTGGAGAAAAAAATAATCCTCTAAAATAGATTTTTTTAGATTTTTAACATTTTTTTTTATTCAGAATTAGTATTTCTTTTTATTATCATCTTTACCATAAATGAGGATCTCACAAATACATTACTTATAGACTAAAACCTCTTAATCATTATCATCCCAATATTTCTCATCTTTTCAATTCGAGTGAATTTAGCATCCCATTTCATCATTTTAGATGCAAAAATAACAATTACATCCCAGAATTTTCTGAAAAGCGTGCTTTCTGAATACCAATTCCTCAATTTCTGGATATTACTCTCCACTTTATCGGGACTTGAAGATTGAACAGTAGCAACTTTCATGAATCTTCCATAAATGCCAAATATTTTTAAAAGCTTGAATTGAACCGCTTTAAGCAGGGAAGGGACGTCACTTAATTCATATCTTCTATAATGTCCTATAAGCTTGTCTTGAGCAGTATAATATCGCATGCTGTGAGGGAAGGTCATGATTATAAGTGCACCTCTTCTTGAAATCCTGTTAATTTCCTTTATTGCTATTTGATCATTTTTTACATGTTCGAGCACGTCTAATGCAAAAATAACATTAAAAATATTATCGCGATAAGGTAAACATGAAAGATCTCCACAAATAGGATGGTAACATACCTTCTGAGTAAGGTGTTGGTTCTTTAAATGATTCATTTGGACATATTGTTCTAAGGGAAGGTTAGCAATATCAAAAAAAGATTCATGAATAAAATTATTGAATTTGAGAAGGATTGAATTACCGGAACATCCGAGATCCAGAGCATTCCATGTTCTACCATTGATATTCAACATTTCTTTAATTAGGTCAAACTTGCACTTTATTCCCGGCGAAATATCATATTCCGTTGCAGTTCTCAAGGAGAAATTTTTATGATATTCGTAAAATCTCTTTTTATTTTGCATGCTATTTTTATTGTGTAATGATCGATTAATAAACCTTCTATATCATGAAGAATGGTCGTTAAAAAGCAAGATTTACTACTATAAAAACCATGCTTTCATTTTTTTTTAATTTCATCCTAAATACCATGTCCATGATTCATGTTAAGGAAAACCTAGTATTTTCTTTTTCTCATTTAAGTCATTTCATTTCAGATTTTCTCTAAATAAAAACTGAAAATGGGAATAAATAGAAAATAAGACTCCATCTCAATATTTTTCTTCATTTTCCTCCAATCATGCTCTTGTTCGCTCAATACTTCACGGAAGAAATTTACTTCTTTCAACAAGCCCTTCTTATTTAAATCGGAAGTCCAGGGAATACTTGTACAAAAGCTTTCAATAACTTTAAATCTATTATTAAAAAATTGATTTAGTTTTCTGGCGATTTTCCCATCAGCTCCTAAGGACTCCAGGTTTAAAATGATGTTTTCTCGAAGTCCCGTATTAGGATTTTCTATTAATCCCCCATAATCGGGTTCTCCGAGAATTAGTAAAATCCCTCCCTTTTTTAGTATTCGATGGATTTCCGTGAAACACGTGTTAAGATCTTTTATCCATAGGAATAAATAATTAGTTATAATGATTTCAAATTGCTCATCCAGAAAGTTGTTATTCAGAATATCCATTTGTTTAATGTCTGCTACTACTCCATGAGCATTAAGATTATTTTTGGTAAGTTCCACCCGTTCTTCATCAATATCAATACCATGAAGTTTTACATTATAGTTCAATCCAATTTCTTTTATAAGCTCTCCGGAACCGCATCCAATTTCAAGTAAAACTCCATGACGAGTTGACAGAGAGATTTTATCAAACAAATAGTTTCTCAACTCGGTCGTCCAATGAAGCTGAATTCTAAACCTATCTTCCCAATTCAATGCATATTTCCTCAAGATAGTATTAGCATGAGATAATTTACAATTAGCATTACTTAATGTAATGGAATGCATTTTCAATTAATTAATTAAAATATAGATTTTTATCAAAAATTCGCAATATTACATTTCAATTTCTTTTTATCAATGTATAGAGGACATCCGCCTCCACATGCCTGCAGCAGTTCGCAATCCTTGCATTTTGGTTCAATATACTCGTTGTTTCTAATTTTTTCAAATAAATCTGAATACCATATATCCTCCCACTCATCTTTTAAGAGATTCCCCACGGGTTCATAATATGATTGACAGGGAAGCACGTCTCCATTTGGCTCTATTGAAATGCTTATATTTGCGGCGGAACATCTTTTTGGTCCTAATCCTAATTCCAGGGGATTTAATACGCAATATTGTGTGGGCGTATACCAAATAAATTTCATGTCATGTTGTACGGCCAAGGCATTAATTTTAGTTAGGATTGGACTTAAGTCTTCTTCGGCAATCCCCTCTTCAAATTCCTTTCCTTTTCCCGAATAAATCAATCCATTACACGCAAAGGTCTTTACATTAAGATCTCTCAGAAATGTTATGGTCTCCTCAATAGAATCAATATTATGCTTGCATAGCGTAGTATTCGTCATGAAAAAGATATCTTCTTTCTCGAAGTTTTTAATGGCTTGAACGGTTTCCTCGAAAGCTCCTTCAACTCCTACCATTTGATCATGAATCTTCTTATCGTGTGATTCCAACGTTATTTGCGCATAATCTAATCCCTCTTTAATGGCTTGTTTCACCAACTTCTCATCAGAAAACTTGCGTCCATTCGTTATAATTCCCATGACGAAACCCACGTCTTGACCGTACTGAATGATTTCCAATAGATCGTCCCGCATTGTCGGTTCACCACCAGTTAATGCGATGT
>CAYLZE010000105.1:0-18265 GCA_964388035.1 uncultured archaeon | reverse complement strand
GATCAAGATACGGTCTTTGAATTAAAAAAGAAGATAAGAGAATTGAAGCTATAATTCCTAACTTTTTTCTATTTTTTTGGTTTAGAAATAAATATTCTCAATTTATTATAAAAGTAAAGGAATATTTGACAATTTCAGATTCAGACATTCGAGATATTTCGGAGTACATCCATAATTCAGTTCTTATTTGTTGTTATCATAGTAAATTGATGTGCGTTTGAAAATTTTGCTTTCAATATCAACGGGAAAAATAAATAGAAATAATTAACTGTATATGCTTGTGACTCCTAAAAAAATTGGCATAAGTAATGAAGTATATAATAAACTTCTTGAAATCAAGGGAGAGAATGAAAATTTTTCAGATCTAATTCTCAGGTTAGTTAAAAGTAAAAAATCAAATCTCGAAAAATCATTTGGAACTTGGAAACTGACAAAAGAAGAAAAAGAGATTTGGAATAGTTTAACTTCGCGTGGAGGAAGAAAGTGGAATAAAGCTACTTTAGAGGAGTTCAAATGATTTTTAAAATAAATAGCTATTGATTATTTGGAAAGGTATCAAGAATAAATATTTTAGTTTGAATATCTATTTAATAATTAGAATAGTATGACTCAAAAGAAAGTCGACCCAGTATCTTCAGATTATTTTGATGTGGAACGGAAAAAGTCAACTCGAATTGAAAATGCGCCACCCGATTTATATGATCCCAATAAACCTAGATTGGGACGACGAGAAAGTGAACCCCATTCGAATGAGGTGAATTATATTTATGATGTATTATCTACAAATTTTCCCGATAATAAGGTATTATGGGATTTACATCATTATTTTATTGGGACAAAGGGACCGTTAAAGGAAAAAAAAATCAATATTCAATTTGATATTTCATTTTTTAAGGATCTTAAAATACCCCATACTATTTCTTCTTACGATGCTTCTAAATATGGCGGGAAAATTCCGGATATGGCAATCAATATCTTGTCTAAAAGTACCTGGAGAGCAGATTTAAGTGAGAATGTTGAAACGTGTCGATACTTGGGAATTCCAGTACATGTAATTTATTCTCCATACATGGTAACGAGTAAGGTATATAGTCCACCCTTTTTAAGAGTATTTATATTAGAGGAAAAAGGAACCTATCAGCAATTAGAATTACGAGAGGTCACGCTTATAGAGGGAGGAAATCTGAATGAGAAAAATATCATTGATGTAAAGGACATTTTACCTTTTCGATTGGGATTGATGCAATTAAAAAAAACTCATGAAGGAGATTTAGCACTTTATCGCTTAGTCTTTTTGGATCCACTTGAACCAACTATTTTTCTAACAAAATATGAAAAATTTAAACTAGAGCAAGAAAGAAAATTATTAGAGGCAGAAAAAAAAATAACAGAAACAGAAAAAGAAACAATGGAAGCAAAGAAAAAAGCAACGGAATTAAAAGTAGAATTAGAAAAATACAAGGAAAAATATGGCACCCTTTAGGAAAATTAGCATTCCTGTTATTAACATGACGATTCCATTTAATTTATAGATTTAAATTTCTCTTTTCTTAATAGATTGGGTTTCAAGTAATTTATTTGTTAGGGTTAATTATTTATAATATTAACATTCCGTTAATATCAATCCATTGATGATTCAGATGAATAGACCGAAATACTCAATTATTAAATTTGAAGAGTTAAAAAAAGCGTAGGATGAGATTTATAAAGAGAAATATGTAATAATTTTGAAGAAAAACTCAATAAAAACGTGAAACTTGACCTGCGAATTTTAAATGAAGCTACTCCGAGATTTCTCTTTAATGTTTTAAAAGAGGGGATTTTATTATATTGCAAAAACATCCATTCAGAATACGAGATCAGAGTAATCTCTAAATACGTTGATATTAAGCCCATGTTGGATTATTTTGATCGATTATCTATCGAAGAGGTGTTAGGACCTGATGATAAATAAAGATGCAATTATTCCAAGATTCAATAAAATGGATGTTATCCTTGAAGAGTTATACAATTTAAGAAATTTCTTTTAAGAGCTCATCAATCAAATCAAGACCTTCCAAAAGGTATTCCCTTCTTGCTCCGATTCCTATTCTGATGTAATTATCCATGCCAAAACAATCTCCAGGGACAACAAAGACATCCTTCTTTTCTCTCAGTATGATAGATAACTCGGTTGAATTAATACTCATGTTATATCTCAAGAATACCATCCCTCCTGCTTTTGGAGCTACAAAGTGAAATAGATCGCCGTGCTTTTGAACCCATTTTTTCATGTGTTCCAAATTATCCTTTAAAACATCCCGGTTTCTACTTAAGATTTCACCTCGTAATTCGGGTTTTAATGCTAAATTTGCCACGTATTGGCTGATCAAGTTAGAAGTGATGGTCGTATAGTCACTATAACTCCAGAGTTTTTCGATTTCCTTTTTAGGGCCAACCATCCAACCCAGCCTTAATCCTTGGAGTGCATATGCTTTGGAAAGCCCGCCATTAACGATTACTTTATCATGGAGTCCCCAAAAGGAGGGCGTTTCTTTACCGCTTAATTCAGCTCCTCGATAAATTTCATCTCCATAGATCCAAGCATCGGCATCTTCAGCGATTTTTACGATTTCTTCCCTTGCCTTATCGCTCAGTACGGCTCCTGTAGGATTGTTAGGATTGCACACGGAGATTATTTTTGTCTTGGAAGTTACCAATCCGTTTAATTCGTCTATATCCGGTTCCCATTGGAGTTCCTCTTTAAGGTGAAAAAACTTGACGATGGCTCCGAACGATTTGGCAAGGCCTTGTATCTGCATGTAATTTGGCAGCATGAAGATCATTTCATCACCCGGTTCGAGAAGGCACCACGTTGCCAAGAAATTGGCCTCAGCAGAACCGTTTGTTACTAATATATTATCCGGGTCAGAATTCAGATAAAGCTTGCTGATTGTTTCCCGTAATTCCGGGGAACCATTTGTTTGTCCATATCCAAGATTCATGTTTAAAAGAGCATCTAGTTGTTCTTCATTTAAGAGCTCTTTGAGTGAATAGGGATGCACGTCGCTCTCGGTGAGATTATATTTCACGAGATTCTCCCACAAAGACTGAGTTCTTTCTAATTTAAACTCTTCAATTTTCATAATCTTCACTTACTTCTCTTAATCAGTAATTATTCAAATACTTTTTAGTATCTTTAACAGAAGAAAGAGGAAAAAGTTCTTAAAAAACAATTTTTTTAATGGAAATATCTTCTCTATTTTTCCCACTTAAAAAGAATGTTAATGGTCTACCCGCTTCGAGTAGGATACTTAAAATATAGAAAAATAGAAAGAAAAATAAAAATAATCAATTATATTTGACTTTTTTAAGGGCTTCTTTCAAGATGATTTCTATTTGTTCCAGGATAAAATCGCAGTCTTCTTCCGTGATAATCAAGGGCGGTTTTATCTTTAGCACGTTATGCCTTAGAATTTGCCCTTTAGCGCTGAGATAGGGCATACTTTCTCCTAAGAAGAGGTTATGTTCGGGAGCGGATAAGATCATTTCCTCACATAAATCATTATGTGGTTCTCTTGTATCCCGATCCTTGACCAATTCTACTCCTATAAATAATCCCGCGCCCCTCACATCCCCGATGACCTCATAATCATTTTGCATTTCCAAGACTCGCTTCGTGATTTTTTCACCCATTTTTTCACAGTTCTCGCCATATTTGCCTTCTTCCATGACCCGAATGGCGGCATAGGACGCGGCCATTGCCAAAGGATCCGAGCTGAAAGTGGTATGTTCTTCGGAGGGTCCGAATTGTTTTCTTATTTTTGAACTGGTTAATAAACCTCCTAAGGGAAATCCTCCTCCGAGCCCTTTCGTCATCGTGAGCATGTCGGGAGAGACATCCATGTTCATCACTTTCTCATATCTTTCCGTTAGGGTGAAATATTTACCGCAACGCCACATGCAGGTTTGACATTCGTCATATATTAAAAATACTTTTTCTTCTTCACATGTTTCTTTTAATTTCAACAAAAACTCGGGCGGAGCAGGGATCTGTCCTCCTCCTGCTTGGTTTGGTTCAATGAGGACACCTGCTAATCTACGAGGTGCCATTCCTCTTATATATTGATCCACCAGGTTAAAGCATTCTAAATTACATTTAGGATCTTTTTTTCCATAGAGTCCTTCCTTATAATTCCATAAACATCGGTAGCAATAAGGATATGGCATTCTGAAAAAATTTTCCTGGGCAAGGCTGGTAAATCGTGTGGCAACATGGATGGGTTGGGATGCCGTCATTGTAACTAAAGAGTTTCCATGATATCCTCCCCAAAATACTCCAAAGAGATCTGCGCCTTTTGATTCCATTAACGCCAACTTCATCGCAGCTTCATTGGCCATCCCCCCACCTTCACAATTCAGTGAGACTCGCCCTCCTTTAAGCTTTCCAGGGGCTAGCTCTGATAATTTGTTAACGAGCTTGATTCTGGAAGGTGTTGCTACATTATACCGCACATGAGTTAATTTTTTCATTTGTTGCATGACAGCATAATTTACATCGGGATGGGCAAAACCTAACGTCAAGACCCAATTCATCGACGTAACATCCAAAATTTCCTTCATGCTTCCGTCTTTTGCTCGTACTCGTACCCACGCAGAACCGGGTTCTTTTGCTTCAATGGGAATCATGTCTTCCACGAATGAGTTTAAGGTGTGCTTCTCGAATTCCAATAAATCTTCTTCGTTGACTCCCAATGGGATTCTGTCTAATTCTTCCTTCTTTACGACTTTAGGTTCAAATTCAGTCATTTTTTGCATACCAGATTAATAGTTTAAATGTATTGCATGTAAATTTATTATTAAGTAAGATTTAACTGAAAGGATAATAAATTTTATTCTTTTGTAATATTTAAGCTGAAGAACCATTAACTAGAATGGTAAAAACTAAAATTTAACAGCAAAATGTAAGAAAAAATGAGATAAATAATGGACTACTAAAAAATTATAAGGCTGAAATAATACTAAGATAAATAAGGCAGTTTAAATTTGTCTAGTTACTAAAATTAATCGAGAGTATAGTCATGGGAAGTTTTGGAAAAGGATTTGGAGTTGGATTACTGATCTTCATTGTATTAAACTTTGCATTTTCGCTATTTATTAGTTTATTAACGGGAACTATTAATTCGTTTTTCGCCGCACTGACTAATCTGGGAGCTATTGGAATGATATTGTTTGAGGCGATTACTTTACCTCCCTTCATTACCCTCTTCATGCTTTTGGGCAATATATTTAGCTTGACCGGGGTACCCTCTTTAGAAGCCATATCAGTAGGCCCCTTTTCATTACCGGCAATTATAAGTTCAATAGGATTCTTTGTAATTCCACTAATAACAGCCTTGATCGTGGGGCGATTAGCTGGGGGGAAAGCGGCGGCTTTTGGCGCATGGTTTTTAATTTCAGTCGTGAGCTGTGCAATAATTATCGTTATTTTATATATTCTAGAGATTTCTGGAATGACCTTATCATCCTTAACTATATCACAAGTTCCCATTTTTAGTCAAATAGGAGCTTCCTTCCTGTTATTGATGATTATTTTAATTGTAGTTGGAGTAATAAACGGAGTTTTTTATGGCAGCTTTGCAATGCTCACAAGTAAGGAGGATCTATTTTAAATACATGATTTGAATCCATGAATATATTTCTTTTTACTTTTTATAATTTTCACAATTTATATTATGCAATTGTCTTGTAATAGAAAATAGATTTTAAATTAATTGTTTAAAGATATTGACCATAATGATCAAACAAATATAGTGTTTTTATCCTTTTTCTGATTTCATTTCAGGAACTTGCCAAATACGTTGAACACGTGCTTCCTGAATTTTCTTGATGGGTAAAAGCATGTGGCAAGTAAGATATGGGCGTTCAATTTTTTCTCCTTTCAATTCTTCCAGTCTTTTTTTCCTGAAATTAACCAATTCATTATATAATTCGGAGTATTTTTTTAAATAAAACTCAAATTCTTTTTCATCCAACGCTTCAATATAATAGCTTACTCTATTTTCTATCATGAACTTCTTCAGGGCATCATGAGTTTTGATATCCTCCATATTTAACATGTCTTGTAGAACATTGAAATAGGGGGTGATATCTTCCAAAACGCTCTTTAATATTTCCATGGTTTTTCCATCTGAAATAAACCCTTTCATGAAGAGTTTCTTAGTATCCTCAGTGCTCAATCCTTCAATATCACGAAAGGCAATTCTGGTGTACATTAAAATATTAGGTTTCATGGAGTAGAGTTTTTTGTTCTTGGGTCCTGGAGATTTTTCTTCACGAACATCGAGAACCCCCGCGTCATTTAAATCTTCTAAATGTCTATTTACCGTCGGCCAACTTTTCCCCAGTTTATCACATAAATCCTTGACGCTTAATTCCTTATAAGCCCATAATAGCATCAAGATTCGTGTTCTGGTAAATTTTTGTAAACTCTCTGCTAAATCTAACCTTTTCTGTAAATTATCTCTTAAAATTTCTGAGGTATTGTCTTTTGATGTAGAGATTTTTTTATCAATCATAATTAATCACTATTAATTCTTTTTTTTATATAATTATTATTATAAAATTTATTACTAAAACTTAGCATTTTTAAAAATGGCTTAAAATGTTGTTAATGGGGAGAAATCATCCTAAGAGAAGATGGTAAGATAATGATTCATGAATCATGTTTTTCCTCTTGAAATGAGTTATATTGCTTTTCTCTAATTAAATGGAAATTAATCCCGATTTTCTCATTGATACTTTTACCAATGATTTTTTTCTCGATATTTTTGTATTTTAATCATATAAATTTAATTCTTGTCATTTTGAAAATAAGAGACCGAAAAGATTAATTTTGTTTAGAGAATAAGGAAAAATAAATAAATTTTAATTATTTATATAACGGTCCGAAATTTTGACACGCTCGAAAATCCGCCCCTTCCAAATCAATTGTTCCAAAAGCATGCCATGAACTCGGTCTAAACACCTTTTGATCAGAAATATTATGCATATTTACGGGAATGCGCAACATAGAAGCAAGTACAATTAAATCTACCCCAATATGTCCATAGCACAGAGCACCGTGATTTGCACCCCAATAATTCATAACATCGTACACGCTCCTAAAAGCACCCTTTCCCGTTAATCTGGGGGCAAACCAAGTACTAGGCCACGTTGGATCTGTTCTATTATTCAATACTTCATGCATTTTTTGGGGTAGATCTACCGTCCACCCTTCTGCGATTTGTAGTATTAAGCCCAAACCTTTCACGATATTTAATCGGGACATAGTCACCGGCATGCCGCCTTGCGTTAGAAATTTGGTAGAAAAACCCCCTCCCCTGAAATAGACTACTGTTGCGGGATGCCACGTGGTCGTATCGAGGCAGTTCTTTACTTCTTCTTCTGAAATCTCCCAAAATGGCTTTATTACGGGCTTTCCATTCCTTATTTGCTGTCCCGTGCCATCCAATGCAGCTGGACCCGAATTTATTAAATGCATGATTCCATTTTCTGCTAATCCTGTCAATTTTTGACCGGTCACTCTTTCCACTGCGCTTGGACTCCAATAAGTTCTCACATCCGCAAAGATTTGTGCTGTTCCCGTCAATAAATGTCCAAAGAGCATCGTAATTCCGTTTAACGAATCATTTTCGGTGGCAACCAAGTAAGGTTGGCGGATACCCGTCCAATCGAAGGAGGAATTTAAGATGGCTTCCATAAAATCACCGTTCGGCATCCAATCTGTCCAATGCCGTTGTCCTTGAAATCCAGACACGATGGCATTATGGCCCAAAGATTCCTCACCATATCCTAACTCTTTTAATTTGGGATTTCCCACCATCAAATCCCTCATGATCATCGCCATTTTTATGACGAGCTTCCATTCTTCGTCTTTTTGTTCTTTAGATTTTATTAATTCCGGAGGATTATGATCCTTGCCTTCTTTACAATTTATTTTAACCCACTGTAGAGCTTTAACAAATTCTTCTTCGTCATAAATTTTTTGCGTTATTCTTCTGCTTACTTCTGACATGTCCACGTACTCATTTCTCATTCCCAAGTACTCCTGGAAATATTTATCAATAATGATTGACCCCGCAATTCCCATGGATACGGAGCCAACAGAAAGGTAAGATTTCCCTCTCATCCATGCGACTGCTAGCCCCGCTTTAGCAAAGTGTAATAATTTTTCTTGAACATCTTTTGGAATGGTCTTATCATCAATATCTTGAACATCTTTTCCATAAATTCCAAAAGCAGGAATCCCTTTTTGACCGTGAGCCGCTAAGATTGCTGCGAGATACACGGCACCCGGTCGTTCAGTACCATTAAATCCCCAGATTGCTTTTGGAATAAATGGTGTCATGTCCATTGTTTCTGCACCATAACACCAGCAGGGGGTCACGGTAATGGAAAGACCAACATTATTTTGTTGAAATTTTTCAGCACACATCGCTGCTTCAGCTACTCCTCCAATAGTAGTATCAGCAATTACACATTCAACTTCCATGCCATTAGGATGTTTTAAATTCTCGGTTAAAAATTCTGCGCAATTTTTCGCCATTTCCATTGTCTGGTCTTCCAGCGCATCTCGAACGCCCATTTTTCGTCCATCAATGGTCGGTCGAATTCCAATTTTCGGTATGGAGCCATGTAACCTTTTTTTCCCAACATGTTTTTGCATTTAATTTACCCGAATTATTAATTAATAACTTAGTAAAATACTATTTATATCAACTTTAGATATTTTTCAATTTTCTATAAGTATTATTTTCAAATTAAATTATGAATGGAATTTAATAAATGGTATTAATAAATACGGATAAACTTTGCAATTAAAATTCGTGAATTTATCAAGGTTATAAATGATTTATATTTTACTCTAAATATGTAAATATTAAAAGTAAGTAGAGATCGATGGTGAAAAAGGAAATAAAATTTAAGAGATACCCTAACTAAAATAAATCTTATAATCAATAATTATGCTATTTGGGATTACATTGGAAATAATTCGCCAATTTATAAATCATTATATTAGGGTTTATTGCTCAAATAATCTTTATTGCCTACAATAGCTGTGAAAATGTCTCACGCAAATTTCTGACTTTATTACACATTTCATTAATCTTCTCTATAAAAATAGCATTATGTTGAGAGAAAACGCTTATATGAAGTTAACCGCAGATTTAAAAATCTGTCGAGTACTGAATGGGATGTGGCAAGTTTCAGGAGCTCATGGAAAAATCGATCCCCAAATAGCAGTAGGAAAAATGGTTGATTATGCGAATGCTGGATTCATTACTTGGGATCTTGCAGATCATTACGGTCCTGCAGAAGATTTCGTGAAAATGTTTAGACTAAAGCTAAATAAAGAAAACAGGAATGAATTTCTAAAGGAAGCTCGATTTTTTACTAAATGGGTTCCTAGTCCTCAAAAAATTACCAAGAAAATCGTTGAAAGGGCAGTTGATATTTCTCGTACTCGAATGGGCATGGATAAGCTGGATATGTTACAATTTCATTGGTGGGACTATCAAAATATGAATTTCCTAAAAGCACTTCAATATTTAGAGGAATTAAAAAAAGAAGGAAAAATCCGATATCTTTCCCTTACGAATTTTGATACGCGACATATTCAAACTATTTTAGAAAGTGGGGTAGAACTCTTATCGAACCAAGTGCAATTTTCTCTCATTGATAGGCGTCCCGAGAGAAAAATGGTTGATCTCTGTCAAAAATATGATATTAAACTTTTAGCTTATGGAACGCTGTGTGGAGGACTCTTATCTGAGAAATACCTCAATGTGAAAGAACCGCAATGGTACCAATTAAACACTGCCTCTTTGAAAAAATATAAAAATATGATTGATAGATGGGGGAATTGGATCCTTTTTCAGGAGCTCTTGACAGAGCTTAAAGAAATTGCTCAAACTCATAAGGTTTCCATTCCTAACTTGGCAGTTAGGTATATCTTGGATAAACCAATGGTGGCAGGAGTGATTATTGGTGCACGCTTAGGAATCTCATCTCATATACAAGAAAATGCAAGAGTTTTCGATTTTTCGTTAAGTAATAAAGATCACGAGCAGATAAATAAAGTTCTTTTAAAATCTAACGATTTATTCGCAATAATTGGAGATTGTGGAGACGAGTATCGTTAATTAATTCCATCCCAAAAATTATTAGAAATCGGAGGGATGGAGATAAAGTAATAATTATAGACGATCCTCTTGAAGGCATGAAAATATTACCTTATATACCATAAGAAATGATAAAGGGTATATTAGATAAAGAAACTGGAATTAAAAAAATTAATGAAATCTCTAAAGAACGAAGATTAGAAATTAAAAAAGAAATCATAGACAATCTGGAGAAACATTAAAGTGAAAAAACAATAATCGTTGATACTAGAGTAATGGTTTTGTATCAAATCAATGATAAAGCTGTTATTGAGGAATTAGCGCTAAAGTTTATAAAAATTCCTTATTTTAATTCAACTGAATTAAATCATATTGAACAGTCAATCATTTTTATTGAGAATAAGGTAAAAAACATGCTCAAATAATCATGGAGAATTTTCGTAAAATGGGTGTTATAAATTTCATTCCTTAGATAATATCTCATCAATGGTCGGAGAAATAAAATGTAAATTTCTTGTTAAGAATTAATGAATAATTAATTAGAATTTAATGAATAATTGATATCTTTTAGAATCTAAATTTTTAAGGAAGGTTAATATATAGAAAAGAAAAAAATTGTCGGATTTCCTTATTTTGAAATGCAAATGATATGGAATTCTTATTGCTTTTCATTACTCTTCCTTTCGGAACTGCTTTCTGACAGCAGCATCTCCAGTAGTTTATTGATTCTTGGTACCATCTTAGTAGGATCTGGTAAATCGCCGTCAATTAATAAGAGGTTCTCAAACATTTGTTCTATGACGAGGTTCATGGTCTCGCTTTTAGAATCGCTTTCATTCAAATCAATTAAGCTTTTTACCATTTGATGCTCGGGATTAAATTCAATAACTTTTTTCGGGATTTGGAAGTCTTTATTCGCAACGCTTTCGGTCCAATAACGCATAGCTCTTTGTTGACTCGTAGTGGGTCCTCCAGCGGGGTTTGCTAAACGACACGGACTTCCGTATAATTTATCCGAAATTACAGCATCAACTACTTTTTCACCGAGAATTTCTTTTACGCGGTTCAAAAAATCTTGAACTGGTTTAGGTTGCTCCTTTTCTTTCTTTTTTTCCTTTTTCTCGTCTTTTTCTTCTTCTCCATCCTTTTCGGCTACATCAATGGGAGTAAACTTGTAATACGTGATTTTCTTATCCTCTCCTTCTCCTGCCGTTACGGTATGATCGTTTAAGTTCATCATTAAGAAGTTATCCAGCGGTTTATCAAAAAGAATTACTTCCAAGTCTTTTTTCTCGTAATAGCCGAGATGGGGGGATACTTTTAAGACCTCCAAATTCTCTCCAACAAGATAATATATATCTGATTGACCCTCTTTCATCCTTGAGATATACTCTTTTAGTCCGATTGCCTCATCTTTAGCAGTTTTATTAGTCTTGAAGCGGAGCAGTTTTTTCAATCGTTCTTGTCTAACAGGGTCGGAAATAATTCCCTCCTTGATAAAATCGCCAAACTCTTTCCAAAACTTTTTGTACTTATCGCCTTCTTTTTCAGATAAATCAATCAGTTCCCTCAGAAATTTCTTTACTAATAAATCACGCATTTTCAAAATGGTTCGATTAGCTTGGATGGTTTCCCTTGAAATATTAAGAGGGATATCGTCAGATTCTACCACACCTTTTACAAAACGCATCCATTTAGGAATCAATTCGTCGCAATTTTCCATGATAAGGACCTTTCTCGAATAAAGTGAAAGCCCATATTCTGTTTCAGGTATAAATAAGTCCCTGGTTGAGGTTTCGGGAATAAAAAGAAGTGAATGAAATCGAACTGTTCCTTCCACGCTATAATTAATGACGTGAAGGTACTCATCGTATCTTTTTGACACATAGTTGTAAAAGTTTTTATACTCCTCTTCAGTTACGTCCTTTTCCATTTTTTTCCATATAGGTTCAATTTGATTTACCGGTTCCCTTTTAATCTCTTGTTCCTCTTTTTTTTCTTCTGCTCTTTCTGCTTCATCTTTTTTCTCTCCCTTTTCTTCTTCGCCTTCTTTTATAGGTTCTATTTTTTTTTTCTCAATGATGTATATTGGAAACGAGACGAAATTTGAATACTTCTTAATAATTCTTTCTAATCGTAATTGGTTGAGATATTCTTTTTCGTCTTCTTTCATGTAAAGAATAACATCGGTCCCTCTGGTTTCTTTTTCAATAGGATTAATTGTGAATTTACCCGTTCCATCAGACTCCCAAGAATAAGCACTTTCGTCTTTTTTATAAGATTTTGTGATTACTTTTACCCTATCGGCTACCATAAAAAGGCTGTAAAATCCTATTCCGAATTGACCCACGATATCGAGATCTACTTCCGTTTTACCCTCGGATTTCATTTTTTGCACTTGTTCTACGAATTTTTCAGTTCCGCTTCCCGCAATCGTTCCCAAATCGTTGATCAACTCGTTTTTAGTCATGCCAATTCCTGTATCCCGTACAGTAATCTTTTTATCTTCGGAATCTATTATGATCTCTACAAATAACTCTAAATCGGGATCGTTGACGTCTCTGTTTGTAAGAAGAACGAATTTAATTTTTTTAAGAGCATCCACGGCGTTGCTTATTAATTCTCTTAGGAATATTTCTTTATGAGTATAGAGCGACTTGCTTAGGATATTCAATAACTTTTTAATCTCTGCAAGAAATTCATATTCTGCTGAAGTTTCAGTCATATTTTAATTCACCCGTGTGTATTAATGGGATATTTCAAGTAAATAACAATTAACCCCCTCTAAAAAAATTTGATTTAATATTTGATAAGTTCATATTGTCGCTAGATTCCTAGAAAAATTAAATTCATTAATTGGATCTGTTTAAAATAATTTTTAATTTATCATGTACCTATCATCCAAATTTTCATTAAATGCCTTCATTATGAAGCACTAAATTCTGGTCTTGAACCTTAAAATGTTCGGGATGTAGTTTTAAGGTCTTCTTAAACTTCTTGACAAGTGATCTTGATAAAATCGAGCAATCTACTTCAGAAATAATACATTTTTTAAATTTTCAAAATGAGAATCACCTGAAACGATTATGAGACCCTTTTAAATTCCAGTTTCTATTTTGATGGCATCTGTAAGTCCAATTTCCTTATTTTCTTCACGCAATTTCCATTTTCTTGACCCAGCATTTCTTGCAATTTCTAAAGATAAATATAATATATTAGATTTATTAATTATAAATTTAAGACGAGCTTCCCATTCGTCTTCTAATCCTTCTCTAACATATTTATCAGCCAATTCAGCGATAGAAATTATTGATGTATAAATGTTGTGTGATTCTAAAAGACTGTTAACTATGTTGCCTTGATTACTTCCAAGGAAATATTCAATCCAAGCATACGTATCAAATAAATACTCAATATTCTCTGAAGTCAATTCTATCCTCTTCTGAAAATCTTTTTAGTTTTCCTTTATCGATTCCGAACATTGATTCTCGTGTTATTTGAGCTTTATTAATTAAAGCATTGATAAGATCATCATATGAGGAGATTTTCATTTCATCCTTTAATTTTTTTAATTTTTCCAATGTATTCTCAGTAATTTGTATAGAAGTAGTCATAAAAATCATGTTTTTTATTTATTTTATTTATAATTTCTCAAATTGTAATGAAGATGGAATCTATAATAAAATTACTTAAGTAAATTATTACCTTGGAAATCTTTTTTAAACCCTTGTAGAATAATTAGTAGAAATATATTAGAGATTGATTATTGAATGTGAGATTGATAAGTATAATAAAGATTATTAATGAAATTTTAATTTAAATTATTCGAAACATTATTATTATCAATTATTTCTAAGTGTTTAATAATATTGACTGAATTATTTGGGGATAAGGCTAAAAAGTTTGGTTTTTTCTCGTAATCCATGAAAATAAAAAACCTAATTTTTTTAAATAGGGATGGTAAAATATAAATTAACATGAAAAATTGGAAGATTAAAATTAAAATTTCTAAGGATATAAATGAAAGAATATAACACTTTAAAAATCGAAGAGAGAGAAGATGGAATCTCAATCATTTCTTTTAATAGACCAGAAAGATTAAATGCTATGAATTACGAATTAGTTGAGGAGATGCATGATTATCTGAATCATATAGAAAATAGTTATGAGATACGAGTTGTCATCTTAACTGGGGAAGGTCGTGCATTCTCATCGGGTACAGATTTAAAGGATGGGCAAATTGTAAATAGTAAGAAAATTCCAGAACAATTTCAGAAACATGAATTTCTACTCACGGATGATAAAACTAAGCGCCTAATAATTATCCAAAAAATGTTAGGTCAAGTAATGATCTTGCTCAGAAAAATCCCACAACCTGTTATTGCAGCAATAAAAGGAGTTGCATATGGAGGAGGATTGTCCTTTGCTCTTGGAGCCGACATACGCATAGCGGGAGAGAGTGCAGAGTTTTGTAATCAATTTATTAATATTGGAGTCTCGGGAGCAGATTGTGGGAGCTCCTATTGGATTCCACGCTTAATAGGTTTTTCTAGAGCCGCAGAATTTATGTACACGGGTAGAATAATTGATGCAAAAGAAGCGGATCGAATAGGATTGGTTTCAAAAGTAGTGGCTGATGATGAGGTTCTTATTGAGGCTCTCAAAGTGGCTAAGGAAATATTAAATAAAAGTCCGATGGGAGTGAGATTCACGAAGGATGCATTAAACATGAATATTGATGCCCCTTCTCTTGAGGCAGCCATTAAATTAGAAAATAAAACTCAAGTCGTTTGCTTAAATACCAAAGATGCATTTGAAGGAATCTTTTCCGTATTAGAAAAAAGAAAACCGATCTATGATAAATGGTAATTTCATTTCTCAATGGAAATAAATTTTAGAACATAGGCATCTTGCATTCAATAAATCTCCGATAATAATTTATTTCAGAAAGAAATGAAAAACCTATAAGAAAGAAGGAAATAAACGTTTTAGAGTTATTCTGGTTTGAGGAAATTTAATAATTAATTTTTAACATTGTTATTAGAATCTATATTCATTTTCATGGAGTTTTTCCTTAATTTTAGTTGTTATTAGTTCGAATTTTGCATTTCCAGGGATGAGGATATAGATTTGATCTTCCGAATTTTTTGGCTCAAACCCATCTTCTTTTAGAGTTGACTTTTTGAACTTGTAAGTAGAAGTGGTTTCGATATCTGTTTTAAACCGCAAAAATAGGGGGATTGCATATGAAGTCAAATTCTCTTTTAAATAATCGGTAAATTTCTTTAAATTGAATTCTTCTAAAGAGATTTCTGGAACAATCGTAGCCATACCTGCACGTCCGTCTGTGTGAGGAACCTTGACCCCATACACGCAGGACAAACGAACTTCTTTGAATTTATTTATGACTTCTTCAATCTCCGTGGTAGATACATTATTTCCTTTCCAGCGAAATGTATCACCTAATCTGTCTATAAATTGTATATGGAAATTTCCTTGATCCCTGACTAAATCTCCAGTATTAAACCATACATCCCCGTCCTTGAATACATCTCTTAATAGCTTCCTGTTTGTAGCATCTTTATTAGTATAGCCAACAAAGGTTCTTTCTGCTTTCTTTTCAAAAAGGAGCAATCCCACATCTCCAGGTTGAACTTTTATATAGAAATTATTCTCATCTTTAACGGGCTCGTCTTTCTCGATGTTATATTTGGCCACGGCATACGATTCTCCGCAGAATCCACACGTATTATCAAAATTCATAATATTGATAAAGATTGTCGAAGTTTCTGATGCCCCGTAAAATTCATAAATTTTCTCGATTCCAAATCGCTCTTTAAATTGTTTCCAAATCTCTGGGCGAAGACCATTTCCTAAGATAGCCCTCACTTTATGATTTCTATCATCAGGAGAGGGTGGTTGATTATATAAATAACGTAACACTTCTCCTACGTAAGTAAATATCGTAGCATCATGTTTTCGAATATCATTCCAAAATTGACTCACGCTAAATTTCCGTGCCATGGCTAAGCAAGCTCCACCTCCTACAGCTGGAGCCCAACCGGAGGTAGTTGCATTGGTATGGAAGAAGGGAAGAGGAACGTAAACAGTATCTTGGGGGGTTGTTTCTAAAACGCTTCTACCATGATAATAAGCACCACCAATCATGCGATAATGAATTAATACGGATGCTTTTGATAAGCCTGTCGTGCCAGAGGTAAAGATAAAAGCTAATGGATCATTAGTTTTGATAGTTGATGTTGTGGAGGGATTGGATTTGGGCATGTTTTTTACTTGTTCAAGCAAGTTATCATATTTTTGCGGAACTGGAATTTCATTTTTATCTGCTAAAAACATGTTAAGATGATTGGAAGATAAATTGACTTGAGGCTGAATTTGCAGGTAATTATTACAGCATCCCTCATCAATGATAGTATAATTCCCCGGCGTTATATTCAAACTATGCACGAGAGTTTTTCCTCTGATATCCGTATTTATTAATGATACAATAGCACCTATCTTTCCCGCAGCTGTAAAGATGTAAAGGAATTCGGGACTATTTTTTACAATAACTTGGATAGTATCTCCCTTCTTGATTCCAATTTTCTGAAAATAATGAGCATATTGATTTATCGATTCGTTGAATTCCTTATATGTCTGTGTCATATCTTCAAATTTTAATGCCAATTCATCCGCATATTTTTCTGCATTTTGCTCCATTAGCAGTCCCCATGATAACTTATTTTCTTCAGGAATCTTTTGAAGTTCTTGAATGGTATCATTATGTTTCGCGAGCCATTTTCGATAACGCTTGAAAAACTCTCTTCTATCAATGATATTGAAATTTTCCAAATGTGCTTCTTTTACCATAATTATTTTAACAAGAAATTTAATAAAAATCTTTCCAAATTCTTAGTACTAAATTTTATATTTAATTTTTAGTATTAAAATGAGAAATATTCCATAAGAGTTATTATACTATAATGCTGAATTTTTACTCTCCTTTATAATAAAATTTGTTTTTGTCGATTTTGATAAGGAATAGTAATAAATCTCATTTTATTATTCAATTAATATCTTTTGAAAATCTCGTTATTAATTCACTTGAAAGGTAAAAATTCTTATTTATCAATAGGTCAAGATTTTCAAATAAATTACTTGTATTTTTCATACCTCTTTATTTAGATAATAATAAGATCCCAAGTGTACCTAAAACGGGAATATCGAAAGTCTTTGCGATAAAACGGCCTTTTTTCTCATCAATTAATAAAGAAGCATTATCAAATTCAAAGCGTAAATTTATAGCTTCTCTTTCTCCTTTTCCAAGATTTAAGTCTGATATTTTATATTGTTTTAATTTTTTAACTTTAATCCATCTTTTTTCTATGGCTTCATTCAATATTTTTATATCCTCTAAATGAGATGATTCAATATTTAACTCTTCAAAAGCTGCTTATGGAATACATATTTCTCTAAAAAGGACTTTAAGTAAACTAATTTCACGTTTTTTTAAAAATGCAATTAATGGGGAACGATTAGAGATGAATGTGAATTCACTCATAATTTATCAATAGTCTCTATATCATTTTTAAGATCTTCAATACTATAATTTAGAGATATTCTTTTTTCCGCTAATTTATCTAAAAATGTCCAAATAGTCATTGAAGCTCCTTGAGCTGCTTTTCCTAAAGAAAATTTACCCTCTTGATACATTTTTAATGCAAATTCCTCTTTCCATTGTACTATTCCTTTATTTAGAAATCTCTTTATCACGCTTGATTTGTCTAGTTTTTCTATTTTCGCTATTTCTTCAATGTTTTTATCCATATCATCAGGTAATTGAGAGATCATTATATTTAAGATTTAACACTCCTTTTTTAATGCTTTAATTACACTTAATAAAAAAGAACTTTAACATTTATTTATTTTTCCATATTTTCAATTGCTCAAATATTCCTTGATTAACTTTTAAACCAATTCTAAATATATAAGATAATTAATTGAATGTATTTTAAAAATTAAATAATGAATCAAAAATAGAAATCTTTCAGGAAAGGTCGACAAAAAATCCCTCTCTATCACCTTGAGATTTGTCGGAAAGA
>CAYLZE010000104.1:0-18596 GCA_964388035.1 uncultured archaeon | reverse complement strand
CTAAACAGCATCCAAACTATGCCACTATTTTTCATGATATTGGAGTAAAATTGCCAAATATTGAAGATAAAAAAGATTTATCGGAAATTGAACAAACCTATCTGGACAAAAGTCATGCATATGAGGCTATTTTTCTGGATGTACTGAAAAATGCTATGAAAGTTAATGCAATCCGACGAGATAAAGATCCAAGATTGATCGGTTTTGTTCTAAGTAGAGTTTCCTTAGGAGTTATCTCCGATCTTCTGGAATCTCCAAATGTCTCTCGCTATACAGGCTCGACAGCGGATGAGATAGTAGAATTTGTATTTGAAATTCTTGAGGAAGGTCTAAAACCAAGGACTAAAAAATGAAAGAGGTATAAAAAATGGGACAACATGGAAAATTATCAAAATTACGGAAATTAATAACATTTTTATGGGTAATTGTTCTGCCTATAACGTTTAATTGGATGTCACCTTATCTCATCATTCAAGGTGGATTTGAAGGATACATTAGCTTGAGTTTTCTGATATTTTCTGTTTGGTTTGGTTCCTCCTTGTTTTTTGGAAGGGCATATTGTGCATATGCTTGCCAATGGGGTGCCACTCAAGAGGTATTGGCTGATATAATTCCCAAAAAATTGGACCCTGCTAAGAAACAAAAGCGGAGACGCATAAAATACGTGGTATTCATCATCTGGATTGGAATAGTAGCGTTAGGTCCCCTCCTTAATGCGGGCTATATTTTTGGATTCAATCCCTATTATCCCAGCCCATTAGATGACCCAAATGGATTAATATCCCTCGGAGGGGCTCATATCATACAATTCGCGTTTTATTTTGGAATTATCGGTTCGATGGGAGTAATCTTCACTTTAGTCGGGGGAAATCGGTCTTTCTGTAATTATGCATGTCCGATGGCGATCTTCGGGATTATTGGAACAAAAATTAAAAATGCTCTCAAGTATCCTTCCTTACACTTGGAAGCGGATAATTCCAAATGCACGAAATGCAAGCAATGCAGCAAAGCATGCGTGATGGGACTTGATGTGGATGAGTTGGTTCAATCGGGCAATATGTATGATGCAGACTGCATATTGTGCGGAAGTTGCGTGGTAACCTGCCCCCAAAACGTCATTAATTACGCTTGGAAATGGAAAAAATCTTCAAATGCATGAATTTTACTAATTCCTTAAGAAAAAATAACATTTTCATTTTTTTTTTAAAAAAAAAAAATCGCATTCTCTTTCGCTTGTAAGTTAGAATTTTTAGTAAAATATCTGTACTATTTTGATAATATTTTTAGGATCTCCATGTGCTTTTTTCAAGTAGATAACGTTATGATCACTTTAATATAAAAAATTATATATCATCGGTATTTATATTATTCTTTTTGCTTACAGGATCCTCTTGATGCTTTAACCCAACCATGATTACTTTAACTAATCCAATTAAAATAAAGAATATAAGGACGACTCCAAAAATATATTTGCTCATTGTAAATACTGTTTTTAACCAGAAAATACTGATTAATTGGGTGGGATAAAATGCAATCATTATTTCAATGCAAACGTTTTCCATTATATCGAAAAAGCCACCTAAAATTGCGATAGCATTCAGTCGATATAATTTACTTGTCGGATTAAACCCTCGTTGAAAAAACCAAGATATTAATAAGGCAAAAAATAAAGAATATAAAATTGGCACGATAGTATCCCATATTAAGTGGAACCATAACTCTAATGCACGTCCTTCATTACCCCAAGATTTTAAAATTAAGTAGGTTTCTTGCAAATTATAGAAAGTTAAGTCGTCTAAAGAAACAAAATCTATAGCGTTTGGATATATGATATAAATAACGGGATATAAGAGAATACATGAGATAAAGGCAAGTAGAATTGATAATATCCATTTAACTTTAGCAACTTTATAAAACCAATTGGATATTTTTGTTAACATGTGATTTCATCAAACTCTTTGCTTAAAATTAATAAAAAGTAATTAGGACTTATTTAAATAATTTATTTTTTCATCATATAGTCTTTATACAAATATGAATTAATATCATATCCATAAATTTAATATATTTTCCTTATATCAACGAACATGGAGCCTTTTGTCCTACTTCCATAAAGAATTAAGGAAGTCTGAATTGAAGTAAATCTTCAACCCAAAATTAGCATTCTAAACAACTAATTATTAAAGTACAGAAATAATAAATTTTATTTCTTTCTATTCCTTTAAATTATATATTCATCAAGGCGCTCTTTGTATAGTGGTAGGTTGGAACATACCCACATTTATACCAGGTTGCCAACCTGGTGACCCGGGTTCGATAATTTGACTCGCTTCGAGCATTGCGAGAACCCCGGAGGGCGCATTTTACTTTTCTATTCCTACTTTTTAATTTTCCTAATCAGAGATAACTTTAATAGTCCTAACCCCATGATCTATCTGACTTAAACGGATTTGACTTTCATGGAAGAATTGAAACGATTATACGACAAACTGCAAGAAATGGAGGATCCTAAAGAAAGGGAAGTACTTTGGTTAGAAATCTTGGAAAAAAATAGGATACTTTTGCAAGAAAGATTGAAGGAATTGGATGCGATTACCAAAAACCGAGCGGATAAGCTCCAAGAATTGACAGAGAAATTAAAAGAGCTCACGAGTTTGAGGGATAAATTAAAAAACAACTTCTCGGATACGGATCAATAGATTTTTCCATTTGGAAAGTATTATTGCTTCTTTATCCTCTCTCTCTTAAAAAGTATTTCAAGTTCATCCTCTCAAAAGCTTTATATTGGTTCTATATTAATAATCGGATATCTATCATCCAATTATTCTTAATTAAAAGATCGTGAAAGATGCGTTTCATGAGGATATGCATGGCTCCAGATAATATTTTCCTTTATAAGAAGGCTCAAGTTTCTCTGGTTTGAATTGAAACGAGAAGGAATAGATTATATTCTACTTTTTATTACTTTTACAATAAATTAAGGATCAAATGGGAAATAGCGTGGAAATTATCCCCTTCCTTTTTAGTCTATTGCGGAATGGCAATTATAAGAAGCCGAGAAAATCTGACACGTTGGATTTTTTGGGTACTTCCATTCCAAAATAGTTTTCAATGATTTCCAAGAGAAAATCAAGGATTTTCACGGAGAATTTTTCCTGATACTCCTTGCTCAAGAAATCAATCATTTTTTTAGAATTCAGCGTATCCTTATTTTCCGTTTGTTCGATAAAACCCATTAAATTCTTGGCTAATTCATAAAATTTCTGTATTTCATTTTTTATAATGATCAAGCTCGTACTTGCATCAAGTTCCGCAAAAAATTTCTGAATCATGCTTTGCTCTACATGAGATTTCTTCAGATCGACGATATTTTCTTTATCATTGACGATTTCTTTTCCTTTAAACACGATTCTTTCCTTAAGGTCCTTCTTTTGCTTCTTATATTCTTCCTCATTCATGTAGGTAAAATTATAGTCAAATGAATTTTCCGTGATGAATTTATAAAAAGCTTGAAGATTCTGTTTTATAAACGCTTCATCGATAAGGATCACGGGATTTTTCTTCAGAAAAATCATTTTAATTAAGTATGTCAAGAGAGAAGGGGTTATATTCAATTTAATAATATCGATATCGAGTTGCTCTTTAGGCGGTATCTTTTTCTTAGCGTCCTCTTTTACTTCTGCTATGACGGGCAGTTCGAGGTGAAAATCCGCCATGAAGTAATCGCGCACTTGCAAATTTTTATCAATATAAGCAATAAACGAGTGATCGCAGACGAGCCCTTTTGAAACGTTCACGGCTAGCAAGCCACGCGTTACATTTTTGAGTGAATCTTGAGATACCTCAATCTTTCCTCGTTTTGAACAACTTGGACAACGGATATCAACACTCATTTCTCTACTCTCTCACTTACTTTTTTTGATAATAATAAAAACCGAATCTCAATAATTGAAAATTACATTTTTATTTAAAGTTTGAAGATTTATGTGAATATATATATACAGTATAAAACACGTATTTTTATACTTATCGTGCAAGCAACTTACTAAAGAAAGTAAAAATAAATCAAAATGCTATCATTACAAGGCATGAAAGATGGTATCATCATTAAACGGGAAAGATTAAAAAAGATCCAAAAAATCGGATACCTTAGAAGTATTAGGGATTTCTTTTTCAAAATAATATTCAATCACGTCTAATAAAAAATCAAAGAACTTAATAGAAATTTTCTGGTGATATTCTGAGGTCAGCCGTTCTATCATTTTTTTTGTATTCAAGATCTCCTTGTCCTCTTCTTGATCAATAAAGTCTATTAACATTTTCGTCATTTCATGTATTTTTTGTATTTCATTCTTCAAAAGGATTAAACTCGTACTTTCATCAGGCTCTGCATAAAACATCTGAATCATGCTTTGCTCCACGTTCATCTTTTTTAAATCTGCAACCTTCTCGGGGTCGTTAATAACATCTTTTCCTTTAAAAATGATCCTTTTCTTCAATTCCCTCTTTTGCTTCTGGTATTCTTCCTCATCTAGAAAGGTAGAATCAAAATCAAAAGAATTCTCCGTGATAAAAGCAAAAAAAGTAAGCAAGTGATTCTTTAAAAATGCCTCTTTTAATATAAAAATAGGACTTTTCTTGTGGAAAATCATCCTGATTGCATAAACAAGGAATGAGGGGGTAATATTGAGCTTAATCAAATCTATATCCAGTTGTTCTTTAGGTGGTATCCTTTTCTTAGCGTCCTCCTTCACTTCTTCTATTGCAGGCATTTCAAGTTGAAAATCTGCCATGAAATAATCACGTACTTGCAGGTTCTTATCGACATAAGCAATAAAGGAATGTTCGCATACGATTCCCTCTGCTATATTTACTGCTAATAAACCCCGCTCCACGTTCTTTAAAGAGTCCTCTGAAATTGTAAATGTCCCCCGTTTTGAACAAATGGGACAACGAATTTCAACACTCATGTTTATTCTTATACTTTCCTCAAAAATGTTAAAATACAACTTGAATAATTAAATATAGTATTATGGTTTAATATATGTTCTCCTCTATCATCCTAAGATGTTGAAGAAACACAATTAGAAATAGATGAAATTCTGAAACTATTCTCTGAAAGAGGGTATTTTTTTTTCCTATGAGCAAAATATGAGAAAAAATTAGTGATCGAGAGGAATTAAAGATTTAATGGATAAGGCCTTATAAACCAATTAATTATAAAGACCGTGCGATTATACTCTCTTCACTTTTCCATGATATCTTTCTAAAAGATTTGCTAATAGCAAGCAGGCGATGGCTGCCACGTTCTCTGCCACTACAAAGGATACAATATTTTCTAAAAAAAAGAGACACACGTAATAGGTGATTATATAACAAGGAATAAACATCCCGAGCATTACCAATAATGGACGAGTGATGGGAAAAAATAGAAAGTCATTCCACAAGGTTTTAGCTCTTTTTAGCTGCCGAAATTGATCTTTTAACTTTTTTCTCCGCTCGGTTTGAGCAAAACTCTCAAAAATTAAAATAGTGGCATAGAATGTTGCCAGGATAACTCCGATCGGGATTAAAATAACAATTAAATAATTTCCCACGCTTAAAAAATACTGTGCGATGAAAATAATTAAGATTTGAATGAATCCACACATTCCAAATAGCATGAATGCGATTCCGAGATATTCTCTCTGGGACCAAGGAATTCGAATTGGCATGAAAAATATGACGTTATATATTTGTTAGCTTCTAAATAAGTTTAATATCACTCTAAATAAGGGAAGGAAAAATAAAAAAAGCTATGGTTTTTATTAACATAAATTAGTAATCACAAGATTAGTAAAATTCTATCGTAATCCGGGGGATATTTTACATTTAGGAGTAATAATGCTAAAATAATCGGAATTGATTTAACAAGCAATGTCATTATTGATACTTTTAGTGATTTATAGTGAGAGAGAATTAAAAAAATAATTTATTATAATTTAGTAAAAGTATGAATTTTCAGATTCATAGAAATCATTGCTAGACTTTCCTTGGCAATATTAGCTAGCCTTTACTAATTGTTTTTCAATAAATTTAGGCAAAAGAAATCCTAAATAATAGCTCGCCGCACTAGCAATTAAAATTAATCTTACAAAAACAAGTCCTATTGGATTCAGAGGGACTAAGACTTCTAAAAAGGCGCCGATGGTAAATAAGAGAAATCCAAGTAAGAGAAAGCGACCTTTCCACGCAATCTTTTTGTCATGAGACTTAATGCTTTGAAGAGAGAAAATAACACCAGTAATTACTGCAAAAAATATTGCAACTATTTCAAAGATTAAAGGCAATAGGGCTGGTCTAATTTGAAAGATCGTGTAAGTTCCTACAAGCTTGTCATCATAAAATAGCAGAATCATAAGGGCAAGCCAATATATTAAACAACAAATTATGAATATATACAGTGAAAGATCATTTTTTAAAGCAAGTCGATTTTTTAAATATAAATGAAAGAAAGAATATACCCAAAAGATTAAGGCAAAAGGGATGAATGTGATTCCTAAAAAAAGATATAGGGGAATGCTAAAAGCATACTGAAAAATGACTATTGATAAAAAGCAAAAACCGCCGCCCCACCATGCCGAGCTAAGAAAAATCCATGTAAGTCCCACTGAAATAAACTCCTTGCGTTTCAAGCCCATGCTCTTCTTTACGATAAAATAATTCATAATTATCCTAACGCCAAGAATTATTGAAAAGATTGCAAAAATTAATGAGCCTAATCCCGAAATGGTTTGCTCTAAAGATAAATCTGTAATAGAAACGGTTTGCAAAAAAAATTCTACCTCATTTTAATAAATATCTTTTTAGTAAATTATAATTTCATTAATAAAACTATAATTCCCATTGAATTAAAGTACTTCGAATTGGATAAAGTTAAAGGAAATTACTGAGATTAAACTTATTTTGCATAGGAAATTAAAGATTTAAAGCCTTTATGATAAGTCATGTTAATATTTAATAGAATAAAAAATTAGATGGGCCGAGGGAGGATTGAACTCCCGACCTTTCGCATTTCGATTGTGGCTAGGAAATTAACCACCACGTCAAGCGAACGTCATACCACTAGACTATCGGCCCGAGTGGGTTTTTTATTCAATTTTTGTAAGAATTTATCCAATAATAACCTTATTGAAACGTTGGTATGTATTGTATATCATGAAAGGATAAATATTTTATCATGAAATTGACAATAGTAAAGAAACATTTGGATGGCTGAAATAAACATTAAAAATTTAAAGAAAAATTAAATAGTGCTAAAAATAAAAATTATTTAAAAAATGGTATTACTCCCTAAAAGGCAATGCTACCATAAATAACGTGATAGATCATGTATTGAGTTAATCGAAGTATCATTACTGCTAAAAATCCACCCTTTCTATAGGAATAGCAAGCAGCGACCATGTAACCTCCACTTATGAGTATAATTTGAGCGAATAAAATAGAAGTTACTGGGCCAACCATTTGGGTGAACATGTTAAACTGTAGAAACATGTACAATACCGCTTCTAAGAAAGCTATGCCCCAAAACACGATTTCTTGATGCTTATCTCCCATAACCTTAAATGATATTAACCAAATCAAAAAAGTGGCAACGAACATGCGCCAGAAGAACTCATCAAAAATAGCAACATAAATCCAATAGGGAATTGAATAGGGTAGGGGCAAGACAGGAACACTATAGGGATTTAATAAGTCGAAAATAATGGCACCTATTGCAAAAATCACACCTAAGATTAAGGGAAAAATCACTCGGTTTTTCGATGTGACTTCCTTGTCCAACATGTCAAGAAATCCTGCCTTTTCTTCAAATAATTTTAACCCTATATATCCTAAAATACTATAAAAAGGAATGCTTATCCAATTCAAGATCATTTGTACTTGGTCCTGAAAGGAATCTGAGTAAAATGGCATGAATTAGAAATGGTAAAATGTTCCAATTGCTATTAAACCGAAAAATATTTTTTCAGAATTTTTCGTATTTTTTTTCCATTGAAATGATTTAAAATATCCCCAAAAATCATTAGTTTTTATGATACGGAAAGTGAAAGATCCAAAATAATTTTTCCCCTAAATGTCAAGTATACGGGATCAGAGGAAAATTCTAATTTAAGCAAAACACGAATTCATTTTGTTAAGAATATATTCCATGTAAATTGAAACAAAATAAAGAAAAAGAAATTTTAAGATTTGGACTATTTTCTCACGCTTTTTTTTCTCTTAATGCTTTAATCATGGGCAAATCTTTTCCCGAAAGGATTTCGAGCATGGCTCCCCCCGCGGTGGATATGAACGAGACTTTATCTGCCTTTCCAGACATCTCGGCGGCAGCACCCATTTCTCCTCCTCCTATAATGGTAAACGTTCCTTTCTTTGTTACATCAGCCATTATATCTACCATGTCAAACGTTGCCTTTTTAAACACTTCCTTCTCAAAAATACCTGGGGGTCCATTTGCCACGATGGTTTTACATTTATTCATGATTTCTTTGAACGCTGCTTCGGTTTTATCTCCTATATCTCCAGTAGTAGTGTTGTACTTTGCGGCCTCGTCGATTCCGATAATTTTTCTCTTGCCATTATCATCGATGACTAAATCTTTTGGAAGAGTTATTTTGTCCTTAAACTTATTGTAGGTAGTTTTGATTATCTCATTATTAGCTTCTAAATCTTTTGCTATAATATTATGGTTCACTTGGCCCATGCTTTTTCCTATTGCTTCGAAGATTAAAATTGCGGTTAATCCTGAAAGTAAGGCGTAATCCAATTTTCCATTTTCAAAGCAATATTCCATGGCTTTAAACTTGTCTATCGCTTTTGCTCCTCCTATGAGCATTGCCATCGGTTTATCTGGTTGATCGATAATCTTTTTTAGCGCATATAATTCTTTTACTGTTATAGGACCTGCTAACATTTTAGGCCAGCCGATTATGGAAGGCTGAGCACGATGAGCAGCTCCAAATGCATCTTGTATTACATAGTCAAACAACGGAGCTAATTTTTGAATCAATTCTAATTTTTCGGCATCCTCAAAGTTCTTTACTTCTTTATTTTCGGGGGCCCACTTTCTCACGTTATTTAGAACTAATACTTCCCCCGGTTTCAACTCCTTAATAGCTTTTTGAGCCGCGTCACCGAAAATATCCTTTACAAATTTTACGGGTTTTCCTAATTTGGATTCAATTTCTTTGGCATGCAGGTCAAGATCAATAAAATCTTTCTCTCCGGGACGTGATTGATGTGCTAAGAGAACGATAGCACTATCTTTTAATTCTTTTAATGCAGGAATTAATGCTTCTATTCGTGGGGATCTAGTTATTTTATGATGCTCCATATCGATGTTAGAATTAATATCAACACGCATCAGCACTTTTTTTCCTTTTAGGTCTACATCTTTATACGAAGTATAATCTATCTTCAAATTATATCACTTTTACTTTGGATTTGATATTAAATTATGTGTTATGTATATAAATTTTGAGTTCTTATTATTTTTTTTTTATTTATAAGTAAGAATAAAGATTTAAATTTGAAAGTAAATTAATTCAACATCGTTGGAGAACTAGATATCTTTTGAAGTCGATTTGATCCCTTTCAATTACTATTTTTTAATTTATAATATTGATAGAGATTAGTACCATGGATTTTTAATGAATAACATTAAAGTAGTTTAATAATAAGTATCTGGATATGACTTTTTTCTTGGAAATAATACCTCAATTAATAGTTTTGATGAATCTTTCACGCTCGCGTCATCAAATATAACATTAATTTCATTGAAAGATTTATCGCTGAGGATCAATTTAAACAATAGAGATCCAGGAATTCTAAGATCACATAGTTCCAGATCGGGATATCCTCTATACTGTTCTATTTCAGTAATTACTCCATTTATAAATTTTAATTCAATATTTTCATGATAATTACTAATGATTAGAGTAGTTGATAATCCTTGATATATTGAATTTTTAATTCTCTGTTCCAGAATGGGTCTTATTAATTGAAAGAATAATTTCAAGTTAGGGATTTTGAGTTGCCATCCATATCGATTAAGTGGGATTCCACCTAAATTAAAAATAAATTTTCCAAATTCTACATCATGTCTTACATGAAGTTGTATATCTGAAGCATTCTCATTCTCAGGAAGATTCTTCACAAATTGAAGGACTTTTATCATTTGTTGATAAGTAAGGTGAGGTACTTTAATCGTATACGCCATGTTATCATATGACTTCCCTAATGAAAAATATGCAACAGCTTCTCTCTTCTCTTCTAATATATAAGTTGATAATGTATGACTATTATAATGGTTATTACAAAACCGAGAAAAATAGCCCTCTTTATCAAATATGTTGAAAATATAGAATTGTTCATAAAAATCATCATATAATTTTTGAATTAGATTTAAATCGTGATGCGTAGCTTGTCTAATTATTAAATTATTCTTCTGATCATTGGGAATTTTATTCCGTGATAAAATGATTCGATCATCTAATGGAAAGACGAATTCATATCCTAAACGTCTATAATAATAAGGGATTCCTCGGATCAAGGAAAAAACATAATTTCTTTCCGTCATAGCTTTTTCAAATATTTCATTGAGTTTTGAGATAAATCCCCTTCCACGATATGGCTCTAATGTACCAACAAATCCCATTTCGCATATAGAGATGGCTATATTCCCAATTTTCCATTCTAGAGGAAATAATGCTATTCCGGATACAATTTTCCTTGAGTTATTAGTTTCTAGATAGATCCATAACATTTCATCTTTATTAGGATGTTCTAAGAATAACCACTCAAAGTATTTCGCCGCGTGATCTCCGTGAACGGTCGTGTTTAGTTCCAAAAGACGAGAGAAAACTTCCATGTTGTCCCGTCCACCTGTAGTGACTTTAAGAGTAAATTGATCATCGATTTTTTGAGAATATCCTTGAACAATTATCATTATATAACTCTAATTTAAGCAGTTTAATAATTGTTCTTAAAATTTATGGAAATATAATTATGGCGTGCTATAGATGAGGTTAATTCTCATTATTATTATTCATCAAACTATATATAATTTGGTTTCGTTATGGTTGTTCATGCTCCTCCATTTTAACGTAAATTATTAGTAATACTGAGCATAATTAAATTTGTGAAACAGTAGGTAATCTTCATGATAAAAGCTATTATTATATCCAAATTAAAACAAGTTGAAGGGGATTTGGATCCAGAATTAATTCTTATCCCTAAGCCAAAATTAGTTGAATATTCGCAAAAAGGATCGATTTACACACTTTCCTCGAATTCATTATTTCACACATTTAATCTTGAGAATTCCGACTTGTTTTTGAAAGATTTGAATGAATTTCTATCGCAAATATATAAGTTTAAGTTAGCAAGAGGGGACAATATAGAGGATATAAGCATGGATTTGAATCAATTGAATTCATTAGATCTTTTAGAACCGAAAAATGTGGAAGCTTACAATCTTGAAATCCGTGATGGGAGGATTCTAATAATAGGAACGAGCGAGAGAGGTATTTTTTATGGGCTTCAGACCTTATTTCAACTCATAAAAAATGCTTATATAAAACATCTTTCTCAAATCCCCTCAAATCGAGTCCTGGAAGACCCTCTATCCTTACCCGAGATTATCATTAAAGATACCCCCGATTTAAAAATAAGGGGGATAGCTCAAGATATTTCGCGAGGGCAAGTCTGTACCTTGGATAATGCGAAACGTTACTTGAAAATAATCAGTCACTATAAGATGAATTTTTATTGTCTCTACATGGAAGACATGTTTATTCATCCCAAGCATCCCGAAATCGGAAAGAATAGAGGCGCCCTTACTTGTGAAGAAGTGAAAGAGCTCGATAAATATGCGAAAGAGAGGTTTATAGAATTAGTTCCGATTTTTGAATGTTTAGGGCACGTGGATAATATTTTACAGCATGAAGAATATCAAAAATTGGGTGAATTTCCGGGGGCTCATTCTTTTGATATTTCTAATCCCCAAGTACTGGAATTCCTGGAAGATTATATCTCTAAAATGAGCGATTGCTTTTCGACCAAGTATTTCCATGTGGGATGCGATGAAAGTTTCGATATAGGACGATTTAATTCGAAGGAATTAATCGAGAGGGAGGGAAAAAGTAAAGCTTTAATTGAGTATTATGAAAAAGTCTATCGAATTGCCAAAAATTGCGGATATGAAAAAGTGATAATGTATGATGATATCGTGAGAAAAAACCCTGAAATCTTACTTGGCTTGACTAAAAAACTTATCTTGATGTATTGGGATTATACGGCTAAAAAAAGTTTTCCCGATTTAGAAAAATTGCTAGAAGCGGGATATCAAGTCATTATCAGTCCTTCCATGCTAAATTGGCAACGTCATTTTCCTGATAACAAGAATGCAAGTAAAAATATAATATATTTCACGAAAGCTGCATATGAAGCACGTGATAAGGGGTGCTTAGGCATTTTAAATTCGACTTGGGGCGATATGCGGTATTATAGCCTGAGAGAAAATGAGATTTTTGGAGCGCTCTTATCGGGGGCGGTGGCTTGGAATACGCTAAATTTTGATTTTGAACAATTCAAAAAAGACCAAGGATTTCTTTTTTATGGTTTTAAGGGAGATGACTTGACTTTATACTACAAAATGTTTACCAAGTTAAGTAAGAGCGCCACCCTTTATTATCGGGTCTCGCTTTTGCTTCCTCCTCTATTTTTTACCTACTTTTTTAAGCATCCTTTCCATAAAGAAGATGCTCTTCCGCTCTTTGATAATTATAAAAAGTTAGGTCAAATCGGTCGAGATTGTCTATCTATCCAGAGACGATTACAGACCATGATTCTTTTTGAGAAAGAACATTTTGATTATCTTATATTTTCTGCTAAATTAGTAGACTTCTTAGAGAAAAAAATTGATTTATCGATTGAAGTTTCCAAAATATTAAATCAGAATCTTAAAACAGATGAGGAAATGAATGAGCTGGTAAGAAAGATTGAAAAAATGATAGAAGAAATAAAAAATATGAGGGATGAGTATGAAACATTATGGTTGAAGGCAGCAAAACGTCCTTGCTTGGATAATATCTTAAACTTATTTGACTTCTTGATAAAACAGTATCAAGAAAAAATCCAACAGATCAAAAATAATATCTATTTTGTGAATCCTTATCTGAAATCGGAATGGATCTGGTCTCGAGAAAGGGAAGATGCCTTAAAACCGAGATATTTTCAAAAAGAATTCACGATAAATCAACCTATCAAGAAGGCCATTCTTCAAGGAATTGCCGTAAACCACATGGAAATTCATGTAAATGGGAAACATGTTGGAGAAGTCCTGTCCAGATATTCAATGTCCCTATTGCCCATATTAAATAGAGTAAAAACCTTCGATATTACGAAATTTCTTGAGGAAGGAAATAATATCATCACTATCAAGGCACGCAATTACGATGGATACAAAGGAGCCATCAACTTACTTGCTCAAATTCAATTACAAAATAATGAGATGGTGGAGATCTATTCAAATCAAACATGGATGGGCAAAGTCGAGGAGGAATCAAGCAATCATGATGAGAACGAATTTTCAATGATTGCTGCGGGATGGAAGCCAGTATTCACTTTTGGACCCCCTCCAAATTTAAATGGGGATATATTTCACCCGAATTTGTTAGAAGGGGAATCATCTTTTACCCAAGATTATTTTGGCATTGAAAGTTATTTCTCCAACTTTTCTGGAGAAACTAAGGAAGAAACACTGGAAAAAATGATTAAAGAATTAAATCCATATGGGAATTGAGAGATCATGAATGGCGTACGAGAGATATTAGAATTACTGGGCAGTCAGCAAATTTCTATAGATGAAGCTGAAAAGCTGCTTAAAGCTAATCTGATTCAAGAAGTGGGAGACCTTGCCAAATTGGATATTAACCGACATGTTAGAACAGGAATTCCGGAAGTAATTTATGCTAAAAACAAACCTTTCGAACTATTGAATGAAATTACAGAAACCTTTCTTAAGACCAAAAAATTTGCTATTATTTCCCGTTATAATGAAGATCAAAAAAAGATGATCTTGTCTCGATTTCAAGAACAAGAAGGAAAGAAAGTTGAAATTAATGAACTTGGGAAGATTATCATCATAAAAGACCCTAATTTTTCTTTTGATAAAAAAGGAGGAATCGTGGGCATAATAACAGCAGGCAGTTCGGACATTCCGATTGCCGAAGAAGCTAAGGCAATCGCAACAGCTATGGGATGCAAGGTCATGACAAGTTTTGATATAGGAATTGCCGGCATTCATCGACTTTTTTCCCCATTGAGTGAAATGATTAAAAATGGAGTTCACGTGCTTATTGTATGTGCAGGCATGGAAGGAACCCTGCCGGGAGTAGTCACCGCATTAGTGGATGTTCCAGTAATTGGAGTTCCGGTATCAAGCGGTTATGGTATGGGGTCTGAAGGTAAGGGGGCTTTAATCACCATGTTACAGTCGTGCTCCCCGGGCTTGCTTGTAGTGAATATAGATAATGGATTCGGAGCAGGAGCTTCTGCAGCTATGATTGCCAATAAAATAGCTAAGTGAACCCCTCTTTGGCAAGGAAACTTCTCCAATTTGACTCCCCTTGTCCCTTTACGATTTGCTAAAACAATCCGACATGTAAGAAAATATAAAATTGATCCTTTTTTTACACTCATGTTAATTTATTATTATGTTTTGTTACGTTTTATTGAGATAAGAGTGATCACAATTTCCAAAACACTTAGTTTTAAATAGAAGTTGTTTCTTAAAGTAATAGAATGGGGTTATGGAGATATAGAGTTCATGAACGAAAAATCCATTAAAATTGATTTAAAATGGACAAAAGAGGATTTCTCCTTAGATTTGCTTAATAAGGAAGTACTGGATATCGTTTTAAGCTTGTTAAAAGTAATCGAATGTAAAATTGTCATTACCTTTCAAGAACTTATCAAGACTTTGACGAAATATCCTAATATCAAGATCGAAGAGGCTTTGGAAGAATTAGAAAAGGCAGAAATCCTTCAAAAAATCATTATTGCTGGAGATCCTGCCTTTTCTCTTACCCATAGGGGGAAGATTTTATTAAATAACCATTTTAAAGAGACCTCTACCATAAATGAATGGAAGAAGGAATCCGGAGAATCAAGTTCCTCGTTAAATGCTGAAAGAGAAGTTTCTTATCTCCCCGAAGAGTACTCTCAACTTGAAAATCTAAACTATACTCCCTCATTTATCGGATGTTTCATTGCCGATAAATCAGGAAAATCTTTATTAGTGTTTGAATTGTATGAGGGAGCAATTGAAAATTATCTAAAAATCCAACGTCTGGAAACCTTTGATAAAGAATTAATTCCTATGATGGTTAGTGCGTTAGAACACTTTTCCCGGGAGATTAATATCAGGCAACTCTCGGGATTAATTTTAGAAGGGAAAAATATCAAGTTACAAACATATAATTATGATAAGTTTACAGTATCCTTTCTCATGAATCCAAAAACCAATACAAAATCCATTGAAAAAGAAATGAATAATTATTTCGAAAGCCTTTTTAATGATTATCAGCAAGAATTAGAACTCAGTATGAGAACAGGATTTGTAGATAATATTAATCATTTAAATAAACTCGGAAGAGAAATGCTCAAGGAATTGAATAAATTCGTCTATCTGGCGGAATTTAAAAATATCGTTTGTAATTCAAGAAAATTTGACATGATCTATGCAAAAACCCTCTATAGTAAGCTAGATCAGCTGCAAAAGAATCTGGATTTTAAATTCACGTTAAATATTGAAAAACTCAAGCAATTAAAAATTTATTTGCTTAAAGCCATGTTGGATGAGAATTTTGAAGAATTAAAATTTATCATTACTGTCGCGCAAGAAATTGAATCCGAATTTAATTGAAATGCCTCTTAAATCTTGGATTCAACGGTCTCACTCTTGAAGTTGTTAAAATTACTTTTTTGAATAAAGCATTTCATCTTAAAATTACAGCTTTGTACATGACCTTGCAATAATGCAGATTTTCTAAAGGTTTATTAAGCCTTCAATCGATATTTAAATATCAATAATAAACATTAAAAAACTCAAACTGAACCTCTCTATAAAGTGATATATAATGCTCTTAATAACGGAAGCCTCAAGCCAAGCTTTGCAAGGGTTGAGAGATCTGAGCACCTTAACCTGGTACGTGATTCCTTTTTTGGCTATCGTGTTATACATCTACACTGTCGAAGTTTCCAAGGCGAAAAAATCGGGAAATTGGGATCCCATTGTTGCAGGATTGGTCATTTTCGGTATGGATTTTATAAATGAAACCTGGAATGGCATGGTCTTTGCTGCAACCCAAATTTCGGCAGTTTGGACCACTCCTGGACCCAGTGCTTTTAAAGTTATGGTGGGATGGAATATTGAGATCATCTTCTGGTTCCTCATTGCGGGAATAATTTATTACTACATGCTTCCCCCCGATAAAGAAAAAAAGATTTTGGGATTACCTAACCGCTGGTTCATGGCAATTATCTTCTCAGTATTGTGTGTCATAGTGGAATGTATATTAAACATAGCAGGACTTTTAATATGGGAATATCCCTGGTGGAATTTATCTTTCGCGGGAGTATGGTTAATCTTCTTGATCGGCTACTTCCCTTTTGTTGCGATGGCTAATATTGTGATGGGACTGAAGTCTGCAAAGAATAAAGTGATTGCTATCGGTGGAATTTACGCTATTGCAATCATTTTAAATGTGATTTTTGGCGGAATCTTGGGATGGGTTTATTAAAATGATGAATATCTTAAAATCATAATTATTAACTATTTATTTTTTTATTCCTAAATTATAATATAAATTTTTTGAAAAGTGATTTAAAAAGAATTTCGTCAAAAAAGGTTCATGCTTGGAAACAAAAATTTTCATAAATGAAAGAAAATTAAAATTGCTTGGAAAGATATGAACTTTATTATATCAAACTTAATCTTTCTAATAAAAAAGATATAATGAAAAAAAGATTGAATAAAAATATTTAATTGGACAAGATAGATTAAATACCCATCTAATTAAATAACAAAAGATTTAAAAATAGATTTAATCATATATTGTATTGTACTAATTTTTCCATTCATTAAAAAAAAAAGAGGTGTCACATAATTGGATGCAATTATGGTGAAAAACAATCTTTTTGAGCAATCAAAAAGATTCTTTGAGGAAAAAAAAATATCAGATGCACTGGATGCATTTGAAAAAGCTCTGAATACCACCATTGATCGGTCGAGAGAAATTGAAAAAGCGACTTATCTTACCTTTTTGAATGATCTGTTGAAATACTGCCAAGATAATAAATTATATGAGCAGGAGGCTCTTGTATATAGGGATTTAGGAAGATTATATTCCATATTCAAGAATCATGCAGAAGCCATGAAGAATCATTGGCAAGCGATTAGGATCCAGCGGAAGTATGGCAAGAAGTTAGATGTGGCTGAAGGATTAGTCTTCATAGCAGAAGATTTAGAAATTTCGGGAAATTATAATGAATGTATTAATACTTATAGTGATGCTCAAAAATTATTTAAAGAAATAGGTAAATTACGGAAAACCAAAGATATTGGAAAAGAGATTAAGAGGTTGGAATCCTTTTCTAAGGAAATCATTGAAGACGAGTATTATATGAGTAAATTCAACATTAAGGACTATTAAGCAATAATAGTCCCTTCCATTTTTAACCCCATCAACCTGATCATTTTACTTCCCTGGTTTAATAGAAAATATTCTTCTCATGTTTAAATCGTTTAATGCAAAATTCTGTTGAAAGATTTATTTTAAGATTAAGGAAACATTAACCGATGATTAGCCAATTATTATAATTTATTTAAAAATATCTTTTTTTGACCACATCCATACTCCATCTTCGCTATTTTCATTTTTGGGAAATAATCCCTGAATTGGGATTCAAGGTAATCCCGACGGAAGCAACATTTATTATTTTTTAAATTGCTTGGTAGATGATTAGTATAAATATCAAACCACAAAAACGAATATAATTTAAATCCATCTTACTATATTTAAATATAAATCTAAAAGATTAGGTTTAATGAGTAAATAAATCCTTAGGATGAGAGAAAAAGGAGCGAAGAAGAATGCGAATTACTGTGGAGGATTCCAGAACTGGAAAAATAATTAAGTTAGATGTAAAAGAGCACCACCAAGTTGAGCGTATTGTTGACATTATTATAAAACACATGGGAATTATAAGTGCAGAGCAACGCTCTTATACCTTGGTATTAAAAGGGCAAGAACTCCCTGGGACCATAACTATTAATGATGCCATCCATAAATTTGGTTTGGAGGAAAATGATAAATTATCCTTATGGGCAAGGGTTATAGGTGGAAACTAATTTATCTTTTTTTTTATTAATATTATATTCTATTAAATTAATATTAAAATGGATCCAATCAAGTGGAATTATTTTAAAGCATCTAAAAAGAAATATGTTTATTAATGAACCGATGGTGTATTCTTGCTCAACTAACAATTAA
>CAYLZE010000103.1:0-18659 GCA_964388035.1 uncultured archaeon | reverse complement strand
TTTCTTAAAATTCTTCATACTTGGACTAATGAAAGGAATTAAGTTATCTCGTAGAAACAATATTCAGATTATTCATGCTCATTCTCCTCCTCCCTCTGGTATTATAGCATTTTGCATATCAAAAATACTTAAAATTCCTTATTTATATACTTTTCATGGTTTAGATTATCCACATTATTTACTTCTTAAAATAGATGCCTTATGGGTGGCAAAAAATGCTAAATATATTATAACTATCAGTAGGGGTATTAAGCGTTATCTTAATAGGAACTTCCATCTAAGAAAAATAGAATGGATACCAACGGGGATTGATTTACCGCTCTATTATCATGCTGAATCTTCTCTCCAAAAGGAGGAGATCATAAAGAGAGAAAAGTTAGAGATGATTTTAGAAAAAAATGATTTTGTTATATCTTATATAGGATACATGGTTTTGCATCAAAAAGTTATGGGTATGATGGATTTTCTTAAGGCTTTTTCTAATTTTCTTCAAACTTTAAAAAATGTAGAAGAAAAAAACCGAGTAAAATTGCTTTATATCGGTGAAGGTAAGTACTCCTTCTTGTTGAAAAATGAGATTGAGAAACAAAAACTAAACAATAACGTGTTTTTTTTAGGAAGGCGAAAAAATATTAGACATATTTTAGCAATTACTGATCTACTAGGTCTTACATCTTATATAGAAGGATTTCCTATAATTCTAATTGAAGCCATGGCTTCAAAAGTGCCATGTTTGGCTTCAAATGTTGGGGAGAACAGATATATTCTTGGAAAAACTGGATATATTGTGCATCCTGGAAATATTAAAGATATTGATGATGCAATAAGAAAATTTTACTTTTTGAATACTCAAGAAAAAGAAAAAAAAAAGAAAGAGGTTTATTTAAGGGCAAAAGAGAAATTTGATAGAGATTTGATCTTCGATAAAATACTTTATTTAATGAAAAGTTAAAAAGGTCTGAATCAAACTAATTATAGAAAACAAATTTATATTAAACATTATTCAATAATAATAATTAACTATTTTATTAAAAAAACATCACCTCACGAACAGGGGTAATAATTGAAAACCTTTAATTTTAATAACCTCACACCCCATATCATAAAGGAACAAGTGATAAATATCCAATCCGAACAAAATAAGAATCAAAAATTCCGGAAACTCTTAGCAAAATATAAGAAAGAGAATTCAAATAAATTAATCTCTATAATATTACCCGTCTATAATGAAGAAGGAACCGTAAGAAAAGTTTTGGAAACCATACCAAATGATAGCAGTATAGAAATATTAGTTATTGATGATCATTCTACAGATAATAGTTTAAAGGAAATATTGAATGCTGAAGTAAAAAATGAGATAAAAATTTTACGCCATAAGAGGAATATGGGATATGGTGCAGCAATTCTTACCGGAATAAAAGAAGCTAAAGGAGACATTCTTATCATGATGGATTCGGATGGTCAACATCGCCCAGAAGATATTTACAGGTTGGTGAAACCCCTTTTAGAGAAAAAAGCAGATTTAACAATTGGATCAAGATACCTTGGAAAATGCCATTATAGATTACCTCTAAAAACAAGATTGGGAGAAGCATTGGTTGAAAAATTGATTTTTCTCTTTTTTAAAACTAGAATCATGAATAATCAGAATGGTTTTAGAGCCCTTAATAGTGAATTAAAACATCTTTTCGAAAATATTAAATATAGTGATTTTGCTTTCTGCACTGAGATTATAATTAAGGCGGCATTAGAAGGTTACAAAATAAAAGAATGCCCTATTAATTTATATGAGCGATCTCACGGTAAATCCAAGATCCATTTGACTCGTTTAACCTTTAATTTATTTTCGTGTATTTTTATCTATTTCTTTCGAAAAATAAAAATTATTGTCACAAAATAATAATAAATTAAGATCTACAAATTAAGACTCAATAGATTACACTAATTATTGCGTCTAAAGAGATATAAATTATTCGTTGATCCTTGATATCTTTTGTATTTAATTAATTCATAATTTCCTTTTAGTTTTTTCACGTAATTTACAATTTCGTCAAAAGTTGCATACTCAAAAGGATATCCACCTAACCAATCTCTTATATCTATTATAGGATTCATGCCTCGATTATCTTGATAACTTTTGAGTAATCTGAAAGGATTTTCAATCAAAAAAAGGGGATATAATAAATAATATATGATAAAGTATCCATAATCTACCATAACTTTTCCCATAAATGGAAGGAGATTATAAAAAATTTTAATTTTTAACCAAAAATCAGAAAAGCGAGTTTTATTATAGATGGCGATATAAAATAAACCATTTTTTCTAACTAAAGTTGCGCTATTTCTAATTGCCTCCCACATTTTACCCGTATGATGTAAAACACCCCAGGAATATACGATATCATATTTTCCTAATTGTGAGATAAATTTCTTATTTAAAATGGATTCATGGATTATTTTCCATTTTGTCTGGTTCTTAATATTACTTCTTAAGAAGTTTGCACATTTTATTGAAAAAGGATCAATATCCATGCTTGTGATTTCTTTTGCACCTAATAAATACATGCTAAAAGAAAACAAACCACTGCCACTTCCAATATCAATAATATTCTTCCCATCAAGATCTCCTAAGAACTCAGTTAAAGAATCCATTGCTATTTTTACCTTTTTTATATTGACTGTTCTAAGAAAATCCTGCCAATTTTTACCAAATGAAAATGTAATTAGAGGTTTTTTAATTGATTTTGTGATAATGTTATAATCTGAAATACTAGCCACACCTTCGATTTATATCCTGAAATAGTTCATGATGATTCAATTAATTTAATCCATTGTTGTTCTACTATTTTATAATCAAAAGCTTTAGCTCTTATTAAAGATTTTTTTTTTAACCACATTCTTAATTCCTTGTTATTTCCCAGTTCAATCATCCGCATAGTTAACTCTCTCAGATTTTTTACACCCACTAAAATTCCAAATTCATTATTACCCAATATTTCTCGTGGTCCCGTGGGGCAATCCGTTGATATGATGGGTAGTTCACACGCTAGAGCTTCCAGTAAAACCATGGGAAGGCCCTCATAATATGAGGATAATACAAAAATATCGGCTTTGCTAATATATTTAAATGGATTTTTTATATACCCTGTTAAAATTACATCATTATTTAATTGAAGTTTTTCTATTTGCTCTTTTAGAAGCCTTTTTAAGGAACCTTCACCAATAATAATCAATTTAGAATTAGGGATTTTCTTTTTTACATCATAAAATGCTTCAATTAAGGATGCATGCCCCTTAAGTTCTTCTAATCGACCAATAGTAATATATTTTAACAGATTATTATCATTAAAAATATTTTGGTATTTATCCAATCTCTTTTCTTTTAAATGGGAAATCTGCTTGATATCAATTCCATTATGTATAGTAATGATTTTATCTTGAGCTAAGTTAAACCTCGAGACAAGAATAGTTGAAACTTCATAGGAAATAGTAATTATTTTATAAACTACTTTAAGAGGATAAAAAAGACGTATTAGAATTTTAAAATACTTCATGTCTTGTTGATACACTATTTCTGGATTGCAATGGACCGAAATAATTAAAGGAATTTTTAGCTGAAACACTACTTTTGTTAAAATTGAAAAAGTATTGGCAATTTCCATGAAGGAGATAATAAGATCTGGTGAAATATATGTTATTATTTTATATATTTTGATAGTTCTTTTGAGAAAATGAATATATTTCTCCGGAAAACTATAATTTTCAGATAGGGAATAGACATCTCCATCAAATGAATAAAAATCATTAACGTTAGTAAAGGTTAGGGCACATAACTCATACTTTCTTGACAATCTTTTAGATAATTCTGAAGCAACTCTTTCTGCTCCTCCCCCTCTTGCCAAAGAAGGAATAATGAACAAAATCTTCTTTTTATTATGTAAAGCACACATTCTAATAGTTGCTATATTTTCAATGAAATTTCTGTTGAAATAACAATTATTAATTATATATAGAGAGCAATTAAAAAACTGAATTAAATCTTACCAACTTGGTTTTTATTTGAAATTTAGTAATATCGGTATACTAAATACAAAACATGATTTCTCTTTTCTGAAAAAAACAATCGTTTATACTTTTACTTAAAAACTGATCGTTTTCTTTTGCAGTATTAAAATGTGGTGAATTATTTATTATCTCTATCTTGAATCATAATTAAAATTATATTTATCGAAAAAGTCTGAAAAGTAATGAAGGAGAAGTTTCTTTTTACTTTTGTATTCAATATCAGTTCCAATATAATCTACATAATAAGCAGCTATTTATTAGTACTGCATTTAGAGGTTATTTTATTAGGATTATGGGTATTTTTGAATAGTATAGTAAATTTAGGTTTTTTATTCATCGATATTGGCTTTGATATTCTTCATTATCAATACTCCGGAAAAAATGAGTTTTCCAATTATTTTGGTACATACTTTTTTTTGAAATCAATCTTATTATTACTCAATTTATTGATCTCTTTTTTGATAACTACTTTCTTGAACTTATGGAATGAAACCATCATAATTTTCATTCTTATTCTCTTAATGTCCAAAGTTTTTTCCTATTATGCTAATACTTTTTTGGTGCATCTTAGAGCAAAGATTAAAGTGTTCAAAGCAGAGATTCCCAGCTTTTTAACTGTTTGTCTGAAGAGTATATTCATTATTTTCTTATCCGTACATATTTCAGAATTTAATAATCCCATCCTATTCTTGGCCCTCAATAATTTCATATTTGACTTTTTTTTCCTCATAATTTTAATTTTTTTGAGTAAGAGTGAAATTAAAACCATGAAACCAATTAGAAAAGTAGCTGAAAATTATATTAAAGATGTCAAATCTTTAGCAATTTATTCAATCATTTTAGTAATTGCTACTTATTTAGGTGATATCATTTTAAATTATTCATTTGGTTATGAGGCTTTAGCAAATTTTAGTATTATAAATACATTCATCATTCCCGTTTTATTACTGATTTCAGGAAGTGTAATTACAGTATATTTCTCTTTTTTCTCCAAGTTTTTCGAAAATAATGATATTACTTCAATCAAGTCAATATCTCGTGTATTAGAGAAGTACTTCTCTATCCTATTTCTTTTCATAATTTCCTTGGTATATTCAATTGGAAGGGAAGTCTTTGAGCTTTTCTTGCCTAATTACGTTGGGGCTATCGAAATTTTATATATCATGATTTTCATCCCTTATATCGTGGGTATTTCACGACATTATCCTTATATATTGGTATCGGGGAAGAAACAAAAATTAAATGCAATAATTAGCTCAATAAACTCAATATTAATCATTTTTTTAATGATATTCCTTATTCCTGATAAGTTTCTGATTTTTCCGGGATTAAATTTAGGGGCAATAGGGTATGCCCTGGCGCAAACACTTCCATGGATACTTTGGACCATTCTTAATAGATATTATGTCTATAAACATTTTCAAATCCCCTTAAAGGGGACCATCTTTATTCATATTCCCTTGGCATTAGTTTCATTTTTTGTAAGTTTCTTAATAAAACAATTATTTATCATGGTTAAAATGAATACTTTATTAATAATCGTATTAATAGGTCTAATTCAATTCTTTATTTTTGTTTGCAGTTTATTTTTGTTTAAACAATTGAAAAAGGAGGATATCAAAAAATTTATGGATTTATTCAAATATAATATTTACAAGAATTCAATAAAAGAAGAATTCAAAAAAAAGCGATAATTAATTACCAAATTTATCAATGAAAGAGTAAATGATTTTCCCAGCTTAAATTAGAATTATAATTAATTAATAAAAAATGCAGCATGTGCGGTATATGTGGATTTAACTCTGAAGATCGAGAATTATTAAAGAAAATGTGTGAAACGATAAAGCATCGGGGTCCAGATGATGAAGGTTATTTAATAGATGAATTCGTTTCAATTGGAATGAGAAGATTATCAATAATCGATTTAAAAACAGGACACCAACCTCAACACAATGAAGAAGGAGATATATGGATAGTTTTTAACGGGGAAATTTATAATTTTATGAAATTAAAAGAAGAATTAATTCAAAAAGGACATCATTTTTATACGACTTCAGATACCGAAGTTATAATACATTCGTATGAAGAATGGAGTTTCGATTGTGTAAGAAAATTTCAAGGTCCGTTTGCTTTCTGCATTTATGATATGAGAAAAAAGGTATTATTCCTTGCAAGGGATCATATCGGATTAAAACCCTTGTATTATTATTTAGATAATGACAAATTTATCTTTGGATCTGAAATAAAAGCAATTTTATGTCATGATATCGGAAAAGAATTGGATAAAATAGCTCTTAACTTGTATTTATCCCTAAGATATACTCCATTTGACCGTACATTGATAAAAAAAGTTAAAAAATGTCCTCCCGCTCATTACATGATTTTTGATCTAAAAACTCATGGTTTAATGCTAAACAAATATTGGGATATTACTTTCGAACCGGAGAATAATGGTTCTTTATCTTTATTAACTAAATCTTTAAGAGATTTATTGGAAGAAAGTGTTAAGATTCGATTGATCAGTGATGTACCCCTCGGAGCATTTTTATCGGGAGGAATAGACTCCTCTTCAATTGTCGCAATCATGTCGAAATTAATGAAAGATCCCGTCAAGACGTTTTCTATTGGATTTGAAGAGGGTGCTCCAGTTAATGAAACATATTATTCAAAATTCATGGCAGATTATTATAATACTGATCACAAGCAAATTTTGGTCAAATCTCCCGATATCTCGCTAGTATCAAATTTAATTTGGCACTTAGATGATTTAATTTCTGATGCGGCTTTTATTCCCGTGTACTTAATGGCTAAAAACGCCCGGGAGCGAATGACGGTAGCGCTTACAGGGGATGGTGCTGACGAAGTATTTGCAGGATATTCTATTTATTATTTAAATCCGAAAAATAATTATCTTAAACTTCTCCCTAAGCCCTTTATCTCAGCTTTTTCGAATATTTCCGAAGTTTTACCTTCAATTCGATTAAAAATGATAAATTCTTACTTAAAATCCTCTTATTCAGAATTGGAACGCTTTTTAAGAGAAATAATTTATATCACCGATGAGGAAAAGCCGTTACTTTTATCCTTTAAAACAAAATCTATTAAGAATGTCTTAAAGAGTAAGTTTAATAACAAACTTAGTTTTATAAATCAAACTTTAAATTGGGATTTAAAATATCAACTTCCGAGCCAATACAACATGAAGATAGACAAAATGAGCATGGCTGCGTCACTTGAACCGAGAGTTCCTTTTCTTGATTGGAAATTGGTAAGTTGGGCTACAAAAATACCCCCAAAATATAAAATCCATAATTCTATTGAAAAATACATACTCCGTTTAGCTGTAAAAGATCTATTGCCTCCAGAGATATTGAAAAGAAAAAAAATGGGTTTTAATACTCCTGTGAACTTTTGGCTTAGAACAGGATTGAAAAATCTCTCAAATGAAATATTTGATAGATTATCAAGAAGAGAAGAGATCATAAAGTATAAGTACATCAAATTTATTAAAAAAAATACGAATAACATATTGCATGTCAATAGAGCGTGGAATTTATTAATGTTTGAATTATGGTATGAAACCTTCATGGAAGCGGATGGTTTACACCCTATAAATAATTATTAATGTGTGGACGTGTTAGAAATGAAATTACTTTTCTATTCTCTAAATTTCCTACCTAGAGATTCGGGAGGCATGGAAAAACAATTATATCAAATCATCCAAGGCCTTAAGAAAGAACATGATCTCACTTTAATTCTTCCCTCGAGACATAATGTTTCACTTGAAGGTGTCAAGATATATCTTATACCTGAATTTTTTTTAAAGTCTAATTATAAAAAACGAAACTTGTTGATTTCTTCTTTTATGGGTTTAATTGCCCTTCTTTTCAATTCCTTCTCAACGATTTTTTATGTATCATTTGTTTTAGTGAAAAAAAAGTATGATCTTGTTAATATCTATCAACCTTCTCTTTTTGCAACCATTGTTCTAATACTTTCAAAAATTTTCAGAAGTAGAGCTACAATTAATTTGAGGGGACCTGAAGGATATTTGTCCCGATTCAATCAATGTCTTGTAGATTCCTCTCTTTTAGTTTCTCATTTCATAATAACAAATGCTGCTAATATGATTGATAATTACAAGCAAAAATCAATGTTACCTGATTTTTTATTTAGACATAAAAGAGTATTTTACTTACCAAATGGAATTAATATTAAATTTTGGAAACCATGTTTTAAAAAAGAAATCGAGAATAAATATGATCTTATTTTTGTTGGAAACCTCTTTGATGTATCTCATATTATTAATAAGGGAATTAAAACTTTTTATGATGCATTAACACATTTAAAGAAAGAGAAAGGAATCGATTTAAAAGTTGCAGTTTTGGGTAAGTATGATTTACCATTATTAAAGCAGATGATATCAGATGATATTGATCAATATTTTACGTTTAAAGGTTTTATAAAAAACAGAGAAAATCTTAAAAGGCAATTTCAAGAAGCAAAAGTTTTTATAATGACTTCATATTCAGAAGGAATGCCAAATAGTCTGATGGAAGCCATGGCTCTTGAAATGCCTTGTATTGCTAGCGATGTGGGAGCAATTCGCAACTTAATTGACCATGAATATAATGGATTGCTATTTAAAACAGGAGATAATGTTGAGCTTTCTAAGCTAATCATGAAAATATTATCTGATCAAAAATTTCAACAAAAATTAGGTAAGAATGCAAGAGAGAAAATTGTAGATAAATTCAATTTAGAAGAGATTTTAAATAAAAAAATTCAAATGTTATACAAGCAGATCATCATAGAGAACTAATTAATAGAAGAATTATAAATAATTGCTAACATAATTTTGAATATGAGTAAAATTATTTAAAACGATATTGATCAATTACATGAAAAAGAGGATACTATTTATCATCCCTTCATTGGAAATAGGTGGAGGGGCAGAAAGAGTCGTTTCAAATTTATCCGCGGAGTTATCTACGCTATATAAAGTATTTATTTTAACTTTCCATAATGTAAAGAATCATTACTCATTTAAAGGATATTTTTTCTCCCTAAATGAACCATTATATTCTTGGCGCAAGATTTTTCGCCCAGTAAAAATGTATAGAATGATAAAAAAAATTTCACCTGAAGTTATATTATCTTTCATGGATCATGTTAATTTATTATCAATTTTCGTTGATTATTTGTTTCATCTCGATCTTCCCTTAATTATTTCCATACGGGGAAATCCAAAAATGGCTTACCTGAAAGAAAATCGTTATATTAATTATTTGATAAAAATACTTTACAATTTAAACCGTGTGAACAAAATAATAACGGTTTCTCGAGAAATCAAATACATTTTAGTAAATGATTATCATATAAATCCCAAAAAAATAAAGCCCATATATAACGCAGTTGAATTAAGACAATTAGAGATGATAAGGGATCAAGAAGTTTCCGATCATCCGGAGATCTTTAAGAATGGATCTTTGATTAAATTCATCACTATTGGTCGGTTAAGTGGAGAAAAGGGGCAAATCCATTTAATAAAAGCATTTCAAGAAGTTAAAAGAGAAGTTCCCAATTCGAAATTAATTATTATAGGGGAGGGCCCTTTAAAAGAAAAATTCAATGCCCTCATTAAAGAAAAAAATTTACAAAAGGATATTTTACTTTTGGGAAAGAAAAAAAATCCTTATAAATACTTATCCAAATCAGATATTTTTGTTTTATCTTCGATTCATGAAGGATTTCCAATGGTTTTATTGGAAGCCTTAGCCTGTGGGCTTCCCATCATTTCGACTGATTGTCCTACAGGGCCAAGAGAAATATTGGAAAATGATAAATATGGCCTTTTAGTTAAAGTAGGAGATATTGATGACTTGGCAAAGAACATGATATTGTTAGCACAAAATCCAAGTCTTCTTAAAAAATACTCAACATTATCACTTGAGAGGATTCAATTCTTCAATCAAGAACGAATTTTTAAAGAATGGATTGAAATAATTGAGAATATCAAAAACTAAGAAGTTATACTTTACTTGTTCATTCAGATGAAAATAAACGTCCTTTTTATATACCTATGAATAAATTTCAATTCTAATAAGAAATTTAAGAAGTCATGTATTTAAAGATTTAAATTATAATCTTTCTAAAAAGCTGTCCTTTTAATTTAATAAATCGCAGATCTTCTTTAAGAAATAGCATAAAATTACAGAAAAAATTAAAGTTAAATGTTCAATTCAATTTAAATAAATAACCTTCTTATCCAATCTGCTTAACAATTAAACCAACTATAATTTAAAATTGTAATGAAAATACTCCATGTAAATCCTTATCCTCCCGAACATATGGGAGGGTCAGAGATCTTTTGTAAAAATTTAGCATTAAATCTCTCAAAATTTGATAATATTCAATCAGATATTTTAACGGCAGATTATTTTGGAAGAGCTGTGAAGAAAACAGAGTTAAACGAAGATGTAAACGTGATTTACAAGAAATATTACTATAATATTTGGAGTAAAAATCCTTTAGTTAACGTATATTCATTTTTAAAACGCAATTATCAAAATTATGATATCATCCATGCTCATTCCTATATCTTTTTCACATCTTTACAAGTTGCGTTATTTAGGAAACTTAGAAATTTTCCTTACATTCTTCACTTACATGGAGGTGTCCAAACATCTCCCCATTTGAAGGCAAATCTAATTGAGCACTTTCAGTTAATAATAAAAAAGTCCCTATTTGATAGATTTATTGGAAGATTTACAGTCGATAAAGCTGATGCCATTATTTCTGTTTCCTTGAAAGATTTAAAGTTTCTACAAGAGAATTTTAACATTTCAAAACCATATTTATATCATGTTCCTAATGGTGTGAGTATTGAAAAGTTTAAGTTTGAAGAGAATATTAAAAGAGAATATTTAACTTTTATAGGAAGACTAACATATGTTAAAGGCTTTGACCTTTTCATTAGATTGATCAAAAAACTTTATGCAAAAAACCATGATCTAAAATTTTTAATTGTAGGGGATGGGCCTTTAAGAAAATTAGTCGAAGATGCGAGAAAATCCTTGCCAATAACCTATTATCCTCATTACCCATATAACCGGATGAAAAATATATATAACCAAAGCAAATTACTGATTTTAACATCTCGATTTGAAGGCGTTCCAACAACAATTTTAGAAAGTTTGTCGTGTGAAACTCCCGTAATATCTACAAATGTAGGTGGAATTTCGGAGATTATTCAAGACGGAATAAACGGTATTTTGTTAAATGATCATCATTTAAGTAATAAATTTTCAAAAATAATAGATTTAATAAATAATGATGATCAGTTAAAACAATATGGCATTAAAGGAAGGGATCTCATCGAGAAAAAGTATTCTTGGGAACATGTTACGAACCAAATTATAAATATTTACAAGCAATTGCTTTAATTCTATCTTTTTTAAATCAAATTATTTTTAACTTCTATCTTCGCATTTAAAGAGAGTTTCTTGCCAATTCCATTGTCTGATTAGGCCCTCGTCAATATGAATTTTAGGTGAATATCTCAAAACTTTTTTTGCTTTTGTTGTATCAGAATAGGTAACCTCGACATCACCTTCTTGTTTTTCTATATAATTTATTTTTTTCGGTTTTTTTGCAATTTGATACATTTTATCTACAAGTTCATTAACAGATATAGGATTAGAGCATCCTAAATTGAAAGCTTCTCCAGCAGATCTACCGTTTTCCGCTGCTAATATTAATCCATCAATAAGATCGGATATAAAGGTAAAATCTCTCAGTTGCTCTCCATTTCCATAAATATTGATTGTTTCCTCCTTTAAAATCGAATTAAAAAATTTTCTAATCGCCATATCAGGTCTACCTCTTGGACCATAGACCGTATAAAACCTTAAGGAAGTAATTGGCAACTTTTTTTCTCGATAATAGTAATCAGCATAAATTTCACCACACAATTTAGATACCGCATATGGAGAGATTGGATTTTTTGGATGGTCTTCATTTACTGGCGTGTAAATTGGATTTCCATAAACAGAAGAAGAAGAAGCATAGACTATTTTCTTAGGGCTTAGAGTTAAGGCTTTTTCGTAAATGTTTATTGTGCTAATAATATTATTTTCACTAATTTCTATAGCATTTTCAATGGAATATCGAACTCCCGCTTGAGCTGCTAAATGAAATATATAATCGATCTGGGAAAATTCAAAATCTAACGTTTTCTTTTGAGTTAGATCTGCTTTAATTAATTGATAATCTCGATTTTCTTGATAATTTTTAGTGATTTCCTCGAAGGTCTTATCCTTACCCTTGTAATAATCATTAAAATTATCGATTAATATTAAAAAATTATCTTCCCCCAATAACTCATCCGTCAAATGTGATCCTATAAATCCTACAGCCCCCGTGATTAAGATCGTTTTATTTTTGATCATTATTCTTAAATAGAGTACAAATTAATATAATTTTATTCCAAAATTATAATTTATTAAATTAACACGTATATTCTTCAAATAGTTGATTGATATCATATTTTTTACTAAAATGAATAAAGGAAAATTAATTTTCGATCCATCTTTTTAAAAAATTAATTTTAAAAAGTACGTTTAAAAAAACCTCAAATTATCATGGACGATTTTTATAAAGATAAGAAAATTGTGGTAACTGGTGCCGCGGGCTTCATTGGAAGTAATCTCACCGATTCCTTATTAGAATTAGGGGCACAAGTAATTGGAATAGATAATCTATTCAATGGTAGATTAGAAAATTTGAAAAAAGCCCGTGAGAGTAAATGTTTTCAATTTATCAAGGGAGATATTCGCGATCTGAATCTCCTTTTAGAAATTTTTCAAGATGTGGATATCGTATTTCACGAGGCTGCATTTACAAGCGTACCACAATCCGTTTTAATGCCTGAAACTTGTAATAATGTAAATGTAAATGGTGCATTAAATGTCTTAAATTCTGCACGAAGAAATAACGTTGATCAAGTGGTTTTTGCCTCAAGTTCTTCGGTCTATGGAGATATTCCTGAATTACCAAAAAAAGAAAATATGAAACGCGTTCCCATTTCGCCTTATGGAGTTGCAAAACTGGCGTGTGAATCTTATATTCAAGTATATTATCATATATATGGTTTAAAGACAGTTTCATTACGCTATTTTAATGTTTTTGGTCCAAGACAAAATGATTCACCCTATAGTGGTGTAATTGCTATATGGTTAGGAAATATCATAAGAGATGAAAATCTAATAGTTTTTGGGGATGGAACAAATTCAAGAGATTTTACATACATAAAAGATGTAGTAGAAGCAAATTTATTAGCGGGGCAACTTGATGCTAAAGGAGAAATCATAAATATAGGGGCGGGATCCCCTATTAGTTTAAATGAATTAGCTAAATTGATGCTTAAAATTTCAAATAAGGAACAATTAAAGATTATTCACTCTGACCCAAGACCCGGAGATATTTTACATAGTTATGCTGATATATCCTTCGCTCGAGAATTATTACATTTTGAACCGAATTATAATCAAGAACAAGGATTGAAGGATTATTTTCAGTGGTATAAAGATACCTATAAAGTAACATTAGATATTGATTAAGAACGTGTACTTACTCTTAAATATAAAGTCAAAAAGTAAACATGTAGCAAATTACTTAATTATTTCACCATTAGAGGATAATAAGTCTTCTATCTTTCCTTTTAAAAAATATTTTATGTCATCTTTTATTCTAAACATTTCAGGTATTTTTCCCACAATACCAACCTTATTATCTCGCGATATAAAAGCCCCTTTAAGATTAGATATATCATCCACAGCATCCAATCCCTTTTGTATTGATAGTTCAACATCATCACCTTTTACCAAGTTTGCTACATAAGTAGCGGCACCATCAGCTAAAGTAGCATTATCCGCAAAAATAGTCACTGCATCCGCTTCTCCAAAACTTAGTGCATGTCCAATAGTTGCGGAACTTGTTCCAATACCCATTGGATTATCAGATTTCTTTATTAGAAATCCTACTTTAATATTCAAAACATTTTCTCCCGCATAGAGCCCAATTTTGACATCTTCCACTGAATTTATCGCAATTTCCCCTCCATTTTCTACCAGTGCAACTCTTGGTGGCATGTAATTTTTATCTTTTTTCATCATATTCGCAACCATTAAATCTGCTAAAGCTCCCGCTACAGTTGCCATCGGACCAACATGACATTGTTGAGAAACTCGAATCATTAAATCTATAATTTCTAAATCTGATTTAGTGTTTAGAGGATTAAGAGATTCAAGAAATAGTTTACTTTTAGCAACATATTTTTCCAAAATAGTACGATGATGAAAAAAAGATGATCTAGCACGTTCGATTGCCCTTTTTGATTCTGATATAATCGAGACATCTGATTCTTTTTCAATAAAATGAATTTTATATTTTTTCAATTTAGAGATAAATAATTATTTATACTTGTGCTTGTAGATTAATCTATAAAAATATAAATAACCTTTATATTATTATTTTTATAATTAATAAATTGTATTTTGGCTCCACATGAAGGATGAAGATTATAAGGGAATTATATCTCAATTAGAAAAGGAATTGAATTCTAATTGCGCATTAACTAATAATTACGGTATTATTTTAGGATCAAATATCGAGGAATTTGTAGCAAATACAGTTCTTCCTCAGAATCTACTCGAATTTATTACTAATCGCAATAATATTGAAACAGAAATAAAAAATCAACAGATTATTTCATTTATTTTGGAATTCCAACGTAATCATTTTGTTTTTACTTTTAGAGAGAATTTCATATTAATTTCTAAAGTAGCCATAAACATCAATTTGGCAGAATTTTCAAAAAAAGCAGATCAATCTTTAAAAATAATAAACGAAAAAGCAAAAGAAGCAGAAATGAATAAATTCTCTCTCTTTAACTTTTCGAAGGAAATTTCACAAATCGAGTCTACTTTGAAGAATGATGCGGTATTTAACGATCAAAAATATGATATAATCAAAGAATTAATAAAATTCGTGTCGAAATAAATTATTTCATTACATTAAGGTGAATTTATTATTTTACGTCAAGTATATATTTATAAGAATGAGGAATGTTTGTACTATAGGCATTTTGGAAAAGCATTAAGTCCAGAAGTTTTTGATAATTTATTAAGAGATCTAAGAAAAGAAGCTTTTGGTAGAGGGGGTAAAAATTTAGATATTTATGATTATTATAAGTATAGGGTCGCATTTGCGACTGAAAGAGATTTGGGATTAATGTTTATTTTCATAACGGGTCTAACAGATAGTCAAGAAGCCATTAAGAAAGAATTACTTCGTTGCAAGAAAGATTTCTTGAATTTATTTGAAGATATCCTTCAAGTCGAGCACGATGCTTCTACTTTTGAAATGTTTGATCCTACAATAGATGCCATCCATAGAAATATGAGACCTAAAATTTCTCTCGTGGGATTTTCCGGTGTAGGAAAAACTACGATAACTAAATTAATCAAAGCGGAAGAAATTCCCATGAAGCATATTCCCACCATTACGGGAGATATCGCGACGATTAAGATCGGCAAGCTCCACTTCCATCTTTGGGATTTCGCAGGGCAAGAGCAATTTAGTTATTTATGGAATAATTTCATTAAAGGTAGCGATGCGGTCTTATTAATAACGGATTCTACTCTTGAAAACGTTGAAAAAAGCAAATTTTTTTTGGAATTAATAAAAGAACAAGCCCCTAATGCACATGCTGCAGTGATCGGAAATAAACAAGATTTAGAAGAGGCTTTAAAGCCCGATCAAATAGAAAAGATTATTGGATTAAAAGCATATAAAATGATCGCAACAGAAGCAGGGAACAGAGATAAAATGATTCAAATAATTGCTGATATCTTGGATATGAGTGCTGAAGTTTCTCCTTTATTAAAACCCCTAATGGACCGTGATAAGTTAACGAAAGAAGCAGAAAAAGCTTTGGAGGAAAATCGATTACTGGATGCCTCAGAAATCTATGAAAAAATTAGTGATTTGTGCCTTGAACTGGGAGATGACTCTTATAGTCAAGAATTTTACGAATTATCTCAGAAAATTAGAAAAACGGTGGAAACCGCTAGTAAAAAGGGAAAAGGGGAAGAATTAGCTAAGGAGGAAGGCAAAATTCCAAGTAAAGAACTAGAAAAAACAGATATAACTGAAAAAACTATCTTACCCAAATTAAATGCACCCAAACCTAAAGCTAAACCATTACCATCACTCACTTTAAAAAAACCAGAAGCAATAAAAATTGAACCTCCTGCAAATGAAGCCGAAAAGGCAAGATCTACTGGTTCAGGTGATACTCGTATAGAGAAAAAACAAGAAGAAGAAATACAAATTCCTATAAAAGTAAATCCCGAGGAATTCAAAATAAAGGAACGTCCAAAAGAAGTGGTACATGTCCCTAAAGATGCTAAAACAAAACTAAAAACATCAGCTTTTGGTCACGTGAAAAATGTAGAGTCTACCCCTGAAATCAAGCCCCAAAAACCTGTCGAAAAGCCTAAACCAATGGAAACTATAATTAGCGAAGGTAAAGAGGAAATAAAGTCCCCAGTATCTGAGACAAGGGATGAAAAAAAAGAAGAAAAGTCTAAGGAAGAAACAACTGAAGGAGTACAGAGAAAGGACTTGGAAAAAACCTTGCTAGATTTAAAAATTAAAAAAGCAAATATTTCTAAAATGAGTTTAGAAATTGAAATGCAAGAATTGACCGGTGAAATTAGTGCAAAAGATGTAAAAGAAAAACTTGAAAAAATTGAATTATTGGAAGAGAAAATTACTTCACAAATAGTAGAAATTGAAAATATTCTTAAAACGCTTGATTGATCCATCCCATTCTAAATTATTTTTTTATGATGCATTCTAATTTAAAAATATGAAGAAGAAAGAACTAATCTCATTAATCCTTTTTTTATCATTAATATTAATTCTGATGATGGATTCTACCCTCATTCTTTCCAATGAGGTTTTGATTGCGGCGGATTTTAGAATTTATTTTGATGTTATCGGAATTATTATAGCTGTCTATACCATCTTACATGGTGCAGCCATTCTTTCATTCGGATATATTTCAGATATCATTCCGAGAAAAAATTTATTAATAATAGCGGGATTTTTATGGGGAGTTACAGCCGTATTGCACTTATTTATCACAGAAATGTGGCAATTAGTACTCGCTCGAATGGTTGCAGCAATTGCCACGGGAGTGACTGCTCCACTTTCGATTTCCTATTTAGCAGACATCGTCACCTCAAAGGCTCGTTCAAAAGCTTTTGCATTTTGGTCCTTAATATCGACAATTGCTTCTTTAATTGCCGGGAGCATTGCACTTTCGTTTAATACTATACCTTATGAGGAGATTGAAGCAGCAGGTATTTCTGATAATATCAATTATATTATTTTAAATTATTCCGATTTAGTTCACACGTGGAGATATCCATTTTTATATTTAGGAATTATTGTAATTATTTTGAGCTTTTTTAATATTTTTTTTACGGTTGAACCGCAAAGAGGAGTTCAAGATTTTCATATCAAAGAAGAGAAATATCAGTATTCTTATAAGATTAAAATTTCGGACTTAAAATATGTATTTACCCGACGATCTAACCTATTCTTGATTTTAAATCTTTTCGATGTGGTTGCCTCGGGATTATTAGTGGCATTTATTTTTCCTTACATAAATTTAGAAATGGGAATATCTTTTGGTGATCCTCTCGGATTAAAATCAATAATTGTGATGCTGTTAATCGTTATTCCATTAGCTCTTATAATAGGACAATTTGGATTTGCACATTGGGGAGATAAGAGGGTTCAGCGAGGAGATTTATCAGGACGAGTAAAAGTAGCAACAATATGTGGAATTGTTAATATTCCCTTTTTAGTTATAGCCTTTATATTTGCACCAAATGTAACTAAACAGACTTTTTTCTTTGGTGAGTTTGCAACGAAGGGAGCAGAATTTTGGATTTTTTGGGTCATTTTTTCGCTATTATTAGGAGTAGGATTAGCTTTTAGTTTTGGTATTGCTCCGAATTGGTATTCTTCATTAATTGATGTTAATCTTCCAGAACATAGAGGCACAATGGTTGCTGTTGCTTCTTTTGTTGATACATTTGGTAGGGCTCTTGGTGCATTTCTGGGAGGAATAATAGTCACCGCTACAGATTCATTTTCTATGGCTCTATTATGGTCAACCTTGATTTTTGGAATTATATCAATATGTTTTTGGATCCCATTATTCTTCACGTGTGAAAAAGATTTCAATGAAGTTGCAAATATCATAAAAGAAAGAGAAAAAAAAATGAAGATAGATCAACAGAAAGAAATTATTATTGATGAATAAGCGATTATTTTCTTTAAAAGATATATTTTATTTATTTAAAATTAGCTAAATAAATTAGGGAGAAATTAGTCTTTATTTTTAGTCGTATTTTTCAACTTTTTTGAATTGGCTGGCTTAATTAAATATTGAGTAAAAAAAAGGTTTAATCTTATTCTTAACTTGTATTTTGCCTCATACTATATAAAAATGAGAA
>CAYLZE010000102.1:0-18691 GCA_964388035.1 uncultured archaeon | reverse complement strand
TCCCACGAGCACGAGAATGTTTCCTATCGTATTGAATACGGGACCAACCACGTATCCAAATGCTTGGCTTAAAGTAGCTCTCCACGTGGTTCCAAAAAATGGATATAGAATTAATATAAATGAAAGAATTCCAAAGAATGCATATTGAACAACCTTTAATTTCTTCTTTTTTGGTGTTAATACAACAATACCCATACCATATCACTTCCTTCAACCATTTTTGTTGTATTGTTTTAAAATAGGAATATTTAAAGAAAAAAGGATCTTGAAGAGGATGTTTTTTTTTTATATAATCTCATTTTAAATGAAAAGCAATCCTACGAAAATGTATAAAATATAATAAAAAAAGCATGGAAAACACCTCACTAGAAGAAATAAAAGAATCTTTACTCCAGGCGGGATTCAGTAGAGAAGAACTTTCCTTGGAAATTGAGAAAAAACGGAGGGAATTTAAAGATTATATTTCTGATAAGGGCATTTTATTTCTGATTGCAAAAGAACAAGGTTTTTCCTTGCGCTCTCCCGACGTGGACCCTTCCTTATACGACCTCATGGCAGAAGAAATGGATTATGATGAATTTAAAATTAATATCGATGAGATTTCGGAAGGAATGGTCAATATTGTTCTTGCAGGAAGAATAGGAAAGATTAATCCGGTACATTTTTTCACTAAAAAAGATGAGACAACAGGAAAAGTTAGTTCCTTTTTATTAAAAGATAATTCGGGAATAATAAAAGTAATTTTATGGGGAGATAAAGCAGATATCATTAATAATGAACTTTTCGACCTCAATAGACTGGTAAGAGTTATAGGGGGATATGCAAAATTAAATAATGAATACTTAGAAGTACACGTTGGTAGAAAAAGCAAGATAATGTTTCTCTCGGAGGAGGAGGATTCTGCAAAAAAAATTCCCTTAATGAAAAAACCTATTGAAGAGATGGGGCATAAATTACCGTCTCTCCCTTTAACGAGATTACTAGATGAAAAAAAGTTTCTTTCACGACTTCAAGGGACGGTTAAAATCTTGGATTTAAAAGAATTTAATAAAAAAAGTGGAGAGAAGTCGTTTTTATTAAAATTCAAACTATTGGTTGATGGAAATGAAATATTAATAAATGCATGGGGTTTAGACGCCATTGAAAGTTTGAGAGTCTTGCAAAATGGAGAAAAAGTGTCTTTGACCAATCTTTCAATTCGGAAAGACTCTTATTCTGACAAAAAGGAACTGCATTTTACCAAAAACACTACGATAACCCCTCTTTAGGCTTTTCAATCCTTCTTTATTAATGACTACATCAATAGGAGGATTTCTGAAGAATTAGAGTTCCCTTTTTTGGAAATTCAGATTTTACGAAATAAAGAGGTATTAAAGAAAACATGGTTAATATTATTCCAATTAATATTATTACTTCATATTCAATCCAAGAAGTCATTAGAGTACCCAAAGGGATTAAAATTACAGAGGCAAGGGCATAAGCCGTGTTCATTATTCTATACCTCAAGGTTTTGTTTTTTCCTTGCTGAGCAACTTTTACCATGATGCTGGAGTAGTTGAGCCCAATTAGCCCTCCTAACATGTTTATTATTAAATATAAAAAGATAAAGGGAACAATGTCCACAATTAACATCATTATCATTAAAGGTGCATAAGTTGCCATGGCAAAATATATTATAAGTTTTCGATTGAAATCTTTGCTAACCTTCAAGGCAAAGGAGCTTCCGATCACGTTTATATTGATGAATATTATATAAAAAGCAGAATATAGATAAAATCCATCTTCTCCAAATTTTTGGAAAATCCATGGATTGAACACGTAGGAAAAAATCTTATCGGAAAACATGAAAAAGTAAAAAGCATACATGAGACCTAATGAAACCAAGTTAAATTTCCTTTGATTTTTAGATATATTGTAAGTATCTAATTCCGTTTCTTTTAAAGATATTTCTTTCGTGTAATATCCTTCAATTTTAACAAAAAATCCTATAAAAATCAACGGTAATATGGTAAGGCTCCCAAAGATAAAAAATAGATTCCAAAAAAAAAGATTTGTTAACTCCTTTTCGATAAATATGAAAATAAGAAACGGAATAGAAGAACCTATGGCAAACCCAATTCTTCCCACTAAAAGTTTGTAATCACGAATTTTTTCCTTTTCTTTATCCAGAGCACTTTTTTCAATCTTTACCAAAATATCCTGTGCCCCACAACGTAAAAGCTCTTGAATTACGAGACATATAGATACAAATGTCCCGAAAACTGCAAGATTTGTCGCGTTAAGTGAAAAAAAGAAAAAACTTAGGAAAAGAAGCCCTCCTAATAAAGAAAGAAGAAATTTCTTATTAATATTGAATTTATCATAAAAATAACCCATAAAAGGATTGCAAAACAGCACGGAGTAAGATATTATTTGAATGAATGCAAATTCCTGTCGATTCACATCCAATATTGAGATATAGAAAATAGGAAAAAATTGGAACAAGTAAACTATCAATACACTTCGACTGAGCGATATAATGAATAGTGCACCAAGATTATAATGAAAATTTTTAAAAGAAAATAGTCTAAGTTTTTTCATGATGTTTTGATTGCATTCATTGGATTTAGGTAAATTATATGATGGAAGAATCATAAGAAAATTCTTGTACGTTCATGTTTCTATTAAATGGAGATTTAATAGCTTCAAGAGGTATTTTCTTGATCTCTCCGGTTATAAATTGAATTTCCACACAATCATCATATTCCCGCAAGATTCTGCCTTTTTCAGTCAAGCAGGTAAACTCATTATAAGATGGAGGTCTTTTTTTAGAAGTAATCGTGGATGACGAAGATGCGTCTTGGTGTTCAGAAGGGGCTTCTTTTAATGAACTTAGCTCCTTATTATTTGATCTTTTACTTTGTTGGGGATTTTTTTTTGAAAAAGTAGCAAATGCAATCTTTTCCTCTAAAATATGACTCATTAACATTTTAAGAATCTGAATTTCAGGAGCACTCAACATTTTGGAATAATTCCCGATATTAATCCAAATAGTATTTTTTTCCGGCTCCTTGTCCTTTTTCCAGGCAACTTTTATGGGCGTTCCATTTCCTTTATACTTATGATATCCACTCCATGAGTCCGCCTTCTGTTCGAGGACGTCTAATACTTGAACTTGTTCTTCCAAGGATAATCGTATTATTACTCCCTCCCCTTGGGAAGGTTTTTCCCACGTTTCATTATTTTTCTTTTTTATCACCCTAAAGAACACGTGAGAATCAAATTTCGAAGGAGAATTAAAAAAAAGAGCGGTTTTTTGTCCAAAAAAATTATATGAATGTTGATCCATCTCTTTCACGTTTAAAAGATCTTTTCTGAATATTTAAAGAAAAATTATTAAGTTCATTCAAATTGGGTCTAATTTTTTCTTTAAATATTACGAGAATATTCTACATTCAATCAACATGTACAACTTGATTGAGGATAAAAAAATATGCAAACACCCCAAGTATTATGGAAAAATAAAATAGCGGAAATCTTGGACGAGATGCGTTACAATTACAGCAAGTTGATGCGAAAAGGATATACCTACGGACTAATTGCCATCGATCAGGACGCAAAACTCATTGCCATCGATACCAAGTTCGACCGCAAGCTGAATTATTGGGACTTGAGCTCCATCGGCGCCGCATTATATGGCGTGGCGCGCCAGGGGCAAGACTTTTTCGATGCGAATGAATTAGAACGCGCTTCTCTCATTTATAATGATCTTCAGATCTTCGTGAAGTCCATCGGAAAAGTCCAAATCACTCCCGAGAAAAAAAGAGAGATCTTGATCATTATTTTAACGGATAAAGACGTGAATATCGGATTAATTATACTTCAAATGAATCAATATGCTAATAAGATTCGATCAGAAATTGAAAATAACAGTTATATTAAAAAAACGTTAAGTATGAACGAGACAGAATTAAAAGAATACATCCGAAATGTTAAAGATACTTTATTTGGAAAAGAATTGGGGAGTATTCTTTAAAGGGAGGTGTCCATAGAGAGCATGAAGACCACCTCTAAAATAATTCATCCATTAAATTCCGCACTCCAATTTAAAATTGTCTATTGGGGTCCTGGAGAATCAGGAAAAACTACCAGTTACAATATCTTAAAAAGAGAATTAAATTCAAAAAGAATTTCCAAGAGTTTATCTATTGAAACAACAGATGGAAGGACGTTATGGAAAGATAGCATGTATCTGCAGTTCACTTTTAAAATAAATGATACATTGCTCACCATTTTTATTCAAATAGTCACGTGTACGGGACAAGAACGGTTCCTTTCTACTAGAGAATATGTTTTAGATGGAGCAGATGGTATTGTGTTCGTAGCGGATTCAGATCCAAAAAAAAGGGAAGAAAATAAAAGAAGTTATCGTGAGTTAATGAGTTTCACGTCCTCCAAAGCTATTCATTATGTGATACAATTGAATAAACGGGATTTAGAAGATGCAATTCCAATAGATCAATTTAAAAAAGATTTGGGATTACCAGAGGAAGAAAAGTACCCTGATGGGACGCTTGTTATTTATCCCAGCATTGCATTAGAAGGTAAAAATATCCTACTTTGTTTTAAAGATTTAATCGGAAGGGTCTTGTTTAATGTTTTAAAATGAATGATTTTTTTCTCTCTTTACTTATCATTTTTTTTTTAAAAGTTCCAATCGCTTTTTCTTTTAAATACTTTGGATCTAATTTTCTTTCAATTAATCATTATCTTAGAACTGAGAGAAATGAGTACATTAGAAAGGGACATTTTTCTTACTGAAAAGGAAAAGAAATTTGATCCTCAATTGAAAAAACAGATAATAAATTACATTTTCAGGGAAACGAGCTTTCTAGATAAAAAAATAACCACCTCCATATTTGAACTACTTTTAGAAAAAATCCGAAATGCATTTATCCCAAAAAAACTTAGATTTGAGGATATAGGAGCAATTTTCTCTGAATTCATGCTTCAATGGCAAAAGTTTAAGGAATATTATAGAAAGAACGTAAAAATGCAATGTTGTTTTTTGAACACTCGATTACGTTCGAGAGAAGAATTACTTCAAATCAGGCTAATTCTTCTAAAAGAATATTTGGAAATGATGCATGATTTTGCAGACATCTTCAACCTAGAGCGAGCTCTTACAAATGCAGAGACTCTTTTAAAAATACTTACTCAGATGAATTATTGGCCAACCTTAAGTACCCAATTAGCACTCATTGTCTTTATAACGGATCTGCGCAGTCTTGCGGTACAGCAAGGAAATAAAAAATGCTTGGTACAGAATAACATCATTTTGCTTTGCAATTCCTCAGCTTATGCATTTCATCAGGCAAGAAACAAATTGAATATCAATAAAAGTAAGCTTTCCTAATTTACTTCTGAAATTATGTGTAATTCAATAAACGAGAATGTAATTCTGTCATAAAATGGTCAATTTTTCTAAATTTTTCCGAATCTAGCTTGAATGATTCATTTCCATTTAAAATTTCATTGTATAAATTAGCAATATACTCTATGTTTTTATGGTAAGCTATTGGCTCGTGGAGAGATTGTTCAAGAATTTTAATCAAGGTTGCGAGATCATCTTCATCAATCTTTTTTATTGCATTCCGTTTTCCCACATGTTTAACGCATAGGAATTTAGAAAGAAGCCCAATAGCTAAATATTTGTTCCTGAATCCTATTTCTTCCTTGCCTTGTTTTATACAATCTTCACCGTGTTGATACATGTTTTCGAAAACATCTAATTCTTTTTGCTGCTGATAAATCAAATAATTATTTAATGCCTCAAGTTTTACCTCGATAGTAGAAATTAGTGAATAAAGGTGAGAAGAAATAGCGGAGAGATCAAAAGATGCCTCAGTTATATTTGAACTTTTTTCTGATAATGGGAGGTTGGCGGAGCTTTGAAGTTTCTCCACGGTTTTTTCCTCAATAAAATCAACCTTCTCATCTATAAGGGGTTGTTCAAGATAGTCAGGTTCGACTTCAAAGTTAATTGGCTCTTCTAATAAAGAGACCTCCTCCCCTTCCGAAACTTTCTTAATTTCATCTTGTATAAGATCTAGTTTTGCTTGTTTCTTTCCAGTTTTGACTACTTTTCTCTTAGAAATCTCAACCCCAGAATCGGAAGGGATCTGAGCTGTGAATAAATCGATCTTTTCTCTTGAAATACCTAATGAATTTAATAAAATCTCTTTTTGAGCCTCATCCATTTGTTTAGAGGTCAACCACTCTTTTAGAAACTCATCTGGAATTCCCTTGTTCCAATGATGCTTCCGTAAATAAAAATACATTCTTTCGGGATTTATCAATTCTTGTAGGTCCAAGTTAGAGCAATTCACTTTTTTTTCACAATAATCACGCATGCATGAAATAAAATCGCGGGGGAGGTGTCCCGATAATTCTTTAATTTTATTATATTCATCTTGATATGTGAAAGATGGGGGATCCCAATATTGAGGTTCTCCCCCTTTTTCTATCAAATCATTCGATTTTATTAAGGAATTTACATCGGGAAGTGTAACTTCATAATAATTTTGCATGAATTCTAAAATTTTTTTCTGTTCTTGTTCTTCTTTATATTCTCTCGCAATGAGATCCATCATCATTTTCATTGGTTTGCCCTCACTGAGAAGGGCAAACATTTTTCCAGCTAAAATCTTGATTTTTAATATTTCATCCCTTAATAGATCCGGGGTTTTGCAAGCCGATATTAAATTATTTTCAAAAGTGATATCTTCCTTGATAAAATCATAATTGAGAAATTTCTTTGTTTTTTTATTATAAATGACAATAGAATCTCCTATTACATCCCTTATTTTCTTCATATCTTCTGAAGAATTCAGTATACAATGAAGGTTATTATAACGCGTTAAATTTTCTACATCTTCCGTGGACAAGTTATAGATAATGTAAAGATTAGGAACTGTTGAGTAAATGTTCGATTCCAGGATATCCTCAACGCTATTTAATGCAGTCTTATCAATGGGAATGATATCGTGCCCTACAGCAAATATTTCCAAAGCATTTAAATGCTTTATATCCACGTGGGGGTAAATAAGCACGCTTTTTTGCTTGAAGAAAATGAGATGAAGAAACTCAGCTGTAATGAAATCACTCCCCGTATCCAACTTTTATCACCAATTTTGAGTATTTTTTAGGTTATTTTTTCCAGGAGAAATCTAAAAAAGCTGCTTGCTACCCAAATAGATCCCCTCTATAAAAAGAAAAAATTCTCTCCTCTGACTTGAAATATTTCTCTTCTTTAAAAAGTATATCAATAATATTTAAAATACCCCTCTTTCGAATTTCATGAGCTTATACTAATTAATCATTTTTTAAATATTGAAGGCAATAAGCTTAAATCATAACTCTGTAAAATTATCAAAAAAAGGGGACTATTTTCTTTGCAGATAGGGTAAAGAATAGAGCAAATAAAACCCTCACTATTTGTCTAAATATCCATTTGGAAAATGAAAACCATTATTTTATTAGTTTAGAATAATTGGTCCAAAGTTAATTGAGTTTTCTTTTTTTCAGCTCTTAATACTTCAAAATTTTTAATGCAAGCGTGATATTTTTCAATCAACTTATCTAAATTTTTATATACTCTTTCAGTATTTAAATGATGATCCTTGCACAATAAACGTTGCACAGCTAATCTAATCGGAGCTGTCCAGGTGAATGCCGCTTCCGGATCTATGACATCAGGAAACAAGAAGATTTTCCTCACTTCTTTAATAATGGAAGGAGAGAGGGCATTAAAGTCATAGTTTTTCTGTTCTTTTTTTATTAAATTCTCGATTGACCCATGCAATTTTATCAATTTCAAAGCTTTATGTGGGCCGATGCCTTTAATTCCATGAAAGTAATCGGTTTTCAGTAATAGGGCCAAATCTATAAATTGAAAGTAATTGATATTCATGTGAATTAAACAATCCTCTAAATTAAATAGCTTTGGTTGAATCTTTTGATATGTCCAGCGCCCTCGTACTTTTTTCTTAAGCGATTTGGAAACATTTTGTATCATATAAGGGCTTCCGAACAGGAGAGAATCAAAGTCCTGGGAGTTCATATAGTCCACGTGATGGTTTTTAACCAAATATGCACATTGGGCTTCAGCAGAGGAAGGGGATTCTATATAAGGCACCCCTAGTCCACTTAACAACTTTTTCGACTCTTCTATAACATTGGACCATAAAAACTCCTTGCTCATGGCAATTTGACGGGCTGATGCATAATCCTCTCTTTTCATGGCATTTCGATACATTTTTTTTGTAAACAAATAGTCATTCAGTTGATCTTTAGTAATAATCCGCTTTAATTCGGAAATCTTTCCGTCAAAGCAAAAGAGAGGTAAGACCTTTATTGAATAAAAAAAATGAATTCGATATAAAAGGCCATAAAGATGATTGATGACTCTCTGGGTCTTATCAATAAATATATTATCCGTATTTTTTGGAGAAAAATTGAGAAAACTTAGCAAGATATTGGATGCATCCACTGCAATTATTTTTCCTTCTAGGTCAGAAAAAGTAATGTCCTGATATTTTAAAAGCTCTGTAATTTTTACTCCCATATTATTCCATGTTCCGGTCTTGTAATAATAAAAAAACTTAGTTGCTATTAAGGAAACTTTTTCCCATCCATTTAAAGAAAAAAGACTCAATAAACAGATAAAAGGACTATAATCACTGAATGCCCACAAAAATGATGCTCCCAATAATGTATCTTTATTTTTTTAAATTATTATAGGGACGAAAAAATAAATCCCTCCGAATTTATTTTATATTCAAAATTAGTAATTCGTCCATTCATCTTAATTTTCATGTATTTATGGTGATTAAAGAAATCCGAATACAATTCAATTGTAATACCTTTTATTCTGGAAAAAAGTGTATCGTAAAACATTTTGGTTCCTTTTTCACGACCGGAAGATACTTCATGAATCAAGAAAAGAGAGACCTTATTCAATGAGCATTTCATTAAAAGGGGAAATAAATGCTGTTCAAAGAAATCATTGACAATCCTGGCTCTCGCATTCATTTCCTTTTCCAAAGATAAATGATATCTTAAGTGATGCGATATAGTATCGATTATTAAATAACTTAATCCCGGAATTTTCTCTAAATATGCATGAGATACTTTTCGTAGAAGATATTCTTGCTCTTTAAAATCCTTTATAATTCCCGTATTGGGAAGAATTAAGAAGTGACTTTGAAGGTGATTTAACCTTTCAGGAAAATCTGCAACCATTTGGGATAACCTGCGCTTTGGGAATAAATTTGATGCTTGGACCCACAAACAGGTCTCATCATTTTTTAGTAAACGAGAGAGCAAATATAAAACGAGGGTAGTTTTACCCATTCCTCCCTTTCCGTAAATATGAATAAAGGGATATTGCTTTAAAGCTAAATTGAAACGCAATAATATGTTTTGCTCATCAATATTATTTATCATAATGCGTGCTTTTTTTTTTAGTTACTATTTTTCCTTAATTCTCCCAATACCATTCTGGCTTCTTTTTCATCAGGATTTTCTGCTGGAAAATATGATGTTTTATCATTCCATTGCATTGCTTTATCATCAACACTACTTCCTTGTCCATCATTTCGGGCATTCAACTGAGTATTTAAAACGAGAGCAAGTAAGGTCTCTAAATCCGACACTCCGGCTTGATTCTTTTTTCGATTTTTTCTGACTCGGTTGATGAGATAGAGCCCAACTGGGATACATACAATGATAAGAATGCCCATGGGATTTGTTTGGAAAGAAATTAAAAATGCAATAAATAGTATAAAGTAGCAAAATAATTTGTTCATTTTTTTATCACCTTTTTGTTAAAATTCAGTTCTTTTTCTCTTAATTGGAGTTAATTTACTTTCTTTCATCGCGATTGCTAAAGGACTCAAAGAAAAGCGATGAGTTATTAAAATAATTAAGTAAGCGATACCTTTTATTACATATTTGGTTAAATAGTAAAAAAGGAAAAGAGATACAAAAAGACTTATAACAAACCATGTATCTTCAAATAACGAGAGCAATAAATTAAAGATGGAACTTGTCCATATTAAAGATAACATTACTAAGAAGATTTGATAGAAGGAATATCGGATATCGTTTTTAAACCAATAGACCAAATTTTTTAAATCTCGGCTTGAGGGTCTTGCGCCTACTAATAAAGAGATAGTCAAGAATAAGAAAAAGAAAAATCGGAGAGGAGAAACCGAAATAATTAGTTCTCCAATACAAATATAAATTAACCATGTTATGATTAGAATAGGAGCTAGTGAGGTTAAGAAACCTTGTAAGAAGCTTTTTTGAGTTCCTTTTTTATAAGAAACACTTCCATTCATCCATCGATAGGTAAATTCAATTTTAGCGGGAGGAATTCCAACTAAAAGACTCATAATATAATGAGAGAGCTCATGTACTATAATGCCTATAAATCCTAATATATTACATATCGTATTAAACGGCCCTAAATCGTAATGACGCAAGGTTCGCGATATGATTCCCGAACTAATCGCGATAACAATAAAAGCTAAAATATTTTGTATTACTAAGAATTCAATCAATCCTTCCATGCAATTTCGTATGATCAGGAGTATTTAAAAAAAAAGTGATATTTTTATGATTCTATGATGAAAAATGATCAATCAATTATTAAAAACATACATGCACTTGATTATAAGCCATTTAGAGCCCTTCTAAGTCCCATTTAGTATTTCTTGATCTTGAACGTCTAGATTATTAACTCATTTTAAAAATGGGGGATTTTTAAGAATATATAACTATTCTAAAAATTAATATCCATTACGTATTTAAACTCTCTTTTTATTAAATGAACTTTAATATTTGGGTGAAGATGAAAAGTGATCCACGAAATTTCATTCGACCTTTTTGTCCAATACATTGTTCAGTATTCTCTGAAGAATGGTATCTACTTGTTTAATAATTATAATTTATTCTGAAAATTATATCAAAACCGAAAAGTTTAAAAGGCACACTCCCCCCCATATAGATCTTAGAAAAATTAGAAAAAAAAGTTGTGATAAAAAAATGGCTTCCCAAACTGAAAAAAATTTTGATCCAATAGAAACATTAGCATGTGATGCATGCAAATCCACAAATATAATTGAAACTAGTCAGGGTTATGTATGCGGGAATTGCGGCATCGTATTAGAAGTTCCCAAGTTAGAATACCATCGGCCATATAATGAGGTTAAGATACAAAACGCCCCGTTACAAACAACACAAATAGGATTTAAACATGAGCGCCTGAGATCCTCTCGATCCCCCCAAATAATTCGATTAAATAAGTTACAAAACATTACTGCAAAAACCAATGAGGAGAATTCCTATGAGATGGCTCGTCAAGAAATCTCGCGCTTAATGGAAACCTTAGGATATCATAATTTTTCCCGAAATTTGGAAATTCTAAAGACCGTGAAAGTAATTTGGAATAAGTTAGATAAAGGAACGAAATTTAGAAACATGGAAAAATTAGTCCCCGCGGTAATTTATGTTTTTTGCAAATCAAAAGGGATCTCCATTAACCTTACCAAATTATTAGAGAACTCCAAGTTATCTAAAGAAGAGTCGAAAGGGGCACTTCTCACAGTTATTCGGCATGAAAAAGAATTGTCCAGCGCCTTCAGGGATAAAAAAATGTATTGCCGGCAAAAAATAATGAATGCCGTGAAAGAATTTGGTTTGGGAATGGAATTTTATCATAAAGCAGTTGCCTTCATGGAACGTTTATGGGAAGTTATCAAAAACACTAAGGAAGAAGTCATCGCTGGTCTTGCTTGCAGCGTTATCGTGCTCACTCCTGACTATAAACAGAAAATAAGTGTAGCACAGATCTGTGATAAAGTGGGCATTCGAATGTCCACCGTTCAAGGGCAAGTAAAAAAGAATATAATTGAGAAATTTAACGTGCCTGGCTTCACCAGCTTGGTAGCATCTTCTCAACTCATCACGCAAATCCTTGATAAATTGGGAATAATTGAAAATCCCTCTGAAAAGTTAGAATCGGAAGAGAACAAGGAAGATGCAGCTCTTCAAGAAGCAGAATGCATGAGTTTAAATGTGAATCCTAACATGGTTCAGATAACTCCAAAATTAAGGCTATTAGAGAGTAAAAACGAAATAAGTATGCCTGATTTTGCTAATCACTTGATAATATTCTCTGTTTTTGAGACCTTAATTGTTGCAGAAATTATCCCTCCAAAAAGAAAAATTTTTCATTCTTCGAAACTAGGTTCGAAGATATTAAGAAGTGAACCAAATCCTAATTATAATTTTAATATCTATAGTTTTTCAGGTAAAGGACCTCCGGGTCCTCCACATATTTTATGCACCTAAAATAAGGTGCTCTCATGTCAAAATAATGCGATATTTAAATTTGATATCGCTTCTATTTTGAAACTTTATCTTTTTTTATTCTTCTTCTTCTTTATTTTGATGCTACTCTTTATTAGAATGAGCTACGATTTTTAAATTTGATTAACATCTTGGATTTAATCTCAATTATTACAAAGAATAAAATTTGAATAAGTAGGGAATTTATCGAGGCTATAATTTACGATTATTATATGAATTTTTTTCTTTATATAATTTCTTTTTATAGATTATTCCATGTCTGATCAAGAACAAATTCGAAATTCCTTTGGAACTGTGTTAACTAAACTGCATCAAATTATTGAGACCTTGGCGAAATTTGAAGACCATGAACAAGAAAAATTGAATTTTAGCAAATTAGCAGAAGCCCTTGAACTTCCTCCAAATATTATCGAAAAAATTATCGAACTTGTTCTTCAATTTCAATATTTATATGAATGCTTGGAGGGGTATGAACTTAACATCAAAGAACAAGGAGCTATTAAATATTTCGTCTTGACCACGAAAAGAGCTCCAAAGACTAGAGAAGCATCCGCCCTTGTTCCTGAGAAAGTCAAGATATGTAGAGAGGAAGCTTGCATATTAAACGATGTAGTTTATTCATTTAAACAAGTTAGAAGAGGGGTGGGCTTTGATCTAACCTCAAAAGATGCAAATAAAAAAATATGTCAATTATTTTCAAACCATCCCTATTTATTCTTTAAAAACGGCAACGATCTCTATTATCCCTCCGAGTTCGCCTTAGAATTGGGGCAAAAATTGCTCTCTTATAAAAAAGTTAATCAAAATCTTACCATATTAAAAATTCGCGATACTGAGGTTCAAATTTCATGACAGAAAAAAGGTGGACTAAAGATACCACCCCTTATTATGTTTTTAGTTGTCCGAGATGCAATGGTTTTTTATATTTAAAAAAGGGAAATAAAAGCAAGACTTGTACTCGGTGTGGAGCAAAAATTCTTTCTAAAACAATTACTGTGAGAAAAGAATCTGTGGTTTATGGAATGTCGAATGCAGTTCTTGAGATAAAGAAAAGACAGAACCAAATAGCAATTAGTCAATTGGGAGGAAATCCCGACTTGAAGGCAAAGGGACAGTATCAAAAAAAATCGTCCTCCTTTCTATCATTTAAAATTGAAAATAATACCGAAAATGAACAAGATTTAAATTACTCTAAGCTAAAGAAAGAGATTTTCTTGCATTTTCAATCCTTTAATGTGGTTCCTGCATATTCTATTGAAATGATATGCGAAAAATTTGATACTTTAACAGTTAAAGAATGGATTGCTCGATTACTTAAAGAAAATATTATCGAAGCCAGCAATAATAACCAATATTCTTTACATTTCAAGACAATTTCAAGGGAATGACTAAGGATCTTGAGTTGAAAGGAACTTACTTAATAAAGACTTCATGTACTCTCTTTGGCGAGCGCATAATTCCTGTTTTTCTTCTAAATTAAGTTCTTTATTATGTTTAATGAATAGGTGTAAAATAAAAACCCTTTCAAATTCCTCATTGAGAGCCCCTTGAAAAAATTTCTTTTCAAATTTTATAATAGGAAATTCCTTAGGATCCTTCTTATTCAGCTCTACAGGTTCTTCTTCTTGAAAATTCTTTTCGAAAGCCATTTGCATGATTCAGTATAAATAGTTAATAAAATTCTGGGATCTTAATTATATTTCAATGAGCTCTATTTAAAGAAAAAATTTATTTCATGAAACAGCAAGCTAGAACTTTTTTCTTTATATTAAATCAAGAAAAGTAAAATTTGACATATCAATGCAAGGAAAAAAAAATAAGAAAAATCTGGAGTTAATTGATCTTCCTAATGTTGGCTTAAAGACCGCCCAGACATTATTAAATTCTGGAATAGTAACTATTGAAGATTTAGCTTTCTCTACTGTAGATGTTTTGGTAAAAATTCCTGGAATAGGGCTAAAAAGAGCTGAAATATTACTTCAATCTGCCAAAAAAGCATTTGACGATTCAAAAATAAAAAAGAAGAAAGAAAAGCCAGAGTTTAGTTCTAAAAAAAAAATAAAACAGTTACCTGCTTTCGATTTATGGGATTCCTTGGATGATCAAAAAAAAGTAAATAAAAACCCTATTCCATCAGATTCTACCGCAAATTTTCAAGAGTCAAGTAGATTTGTTGATCGAGTAGAAGATGAATATACTAAGAATGTCATCTCAAATTTTTTAGATGAATCTGAGAATATACTAAACCCATCGCCAAAGAGAGATCACTTGCTCGCCTCGAAAAAGCAAGATATTGAAAACTCATCTCCTTTAATTATAAATCACGACTTAAATGAAAGAAACTTAGAGAATAATATATCTACTTCGGATATGAATAATATTAACACTAAAAACAAATTAAAAATTAATAAAAGAAATCAAAAATCTATAGATAAAATTACGGAATCTCCCGATACTCCTGCTCCTCTTGAAGGAAATCTACGTCAAAATAGTCGAAATGTTAGGATTAAATCGTTTTTGGAAAAAAAGTTCATTCCTGTGAAATTTCCTTTTAAGATTAAATCCCTCTCAAAAAGTATAATCGATTTTTCTGAACAAGACTCAACTTTAGTCAATAAGCAAAATGAATTAAGCATAAATGTTTCTAATGAAAATTTTAAAAAGTATTTGGAGAAATTCAAGACGGTCTTACCATTAAAAGGTTATAAATTAATAAAGGCCGATTTAATGGTTGATGTTGATTCAGGAGGAAGAATACAACTATTGTATGGGAAAGAAATCCCTTATGAAACAATGACTATTATTCTACTCATGGTGATAAATTTGGAATATTCGGATAATCCAAGGAATCAACTTATAGTGACAAAGAATTCTACAAATATTGCCGAAAGAAAGGCCGATTTGGAAAATGTAGTAAATAGAACAGATGATTTCAAGGAAATTTTAATATATCAAGAACAGCTTCATGACAGATTACAGAATAAAGATAAAATATTCTTAGCATCTCTCTTTAACGCCTTAGGTTTAAAGGTAACTCAGGATAACATAAATATGACATTAAAAACAGGAGAAAAGGAAGTAAATTTTTACATTTGCTCAGCATTTTTTACTAACTATGAAATAAACCATGGAGATGCTGAGCTATTATTTCCTTTTAATTTCGCATATAATACTTATTTAATACGGGTGTCTCAAAATGCGATGATGGAAGATAAGAAAGGAAATTTTCAATATCTATTAACATATTTGGAAAAGAAAGCCATGGTCCAAAAGAAATTAGCGATGAACACATTCCGAATCAAAAGAAAAAAATATGTTTCTTTTACTTCAAAATTCTCGGATTTCGCCCTCATTCTTTCCATACCAATATTAGTGTTGGGCGTGATGCTGTGGATGCTTCAGATATTTTCAATAATTAGTGAATTTGCTTTCATTCGGATAGGAAGTTTTGTATTGCTCATTTATTCCCTGCCAATTCTTATTGGGATTATAAATATCTTTCACCTCAGGAAAAAAGTGCGAAATAATCAAAGAACTCCTTCTTTTAAGAAAAAAGATATATTGAGCAAGGAAAGCATTCCAGCAATAAGAAAATTATTTGAAAATGGACTGTTCGAACAGTATTTGGCAGAAGGCACCGTGGAAAATGGAGATTCTATTTTATCTTCACTTCAAAAAAGCAAAATAGATTATTACATGGAGGATGCCAACCATTATCAGCTCGAAATTCAAGATAATATTTTCTTTGAAAAATTATAAATCCTCATTGCTTTTACTCGTTACTTAAATAACTTTTAAAAGCTTATTTTATCAATTTGAAACGTGAAAGTAAATAATTCTTTTATACCTTTTTCGATTGATTAATTTTTCTTTTAAATGATTTCGATGGGATCCATGATCAAATACCTAATTTAAATAGAAATAGAAGAATTTTAACCATGAAACCTAAAAAAAGAAGTCGAATCTTGAGCATCCTCATTTGTATAATGCTATGCATGATTTTTCTGGCTAATCTTCCCCATCCAGCTAAAAGTATTTCAGATGAGAATTTGCTGGTGGATAAGGTATTTACTTTCCATGCACCAGGTGAACAATTAATTAGAGCCGTACCACTCGTCCAAAATGAAACATATTGTATTTACATGGAAGTTGTCTCGCCTCACACTTGCTCCATAAATTTGAAAATGAATGATACTGATGGTGATATGTATGAATTATTTGATTCCCAATTTAATGGAGATTCCGATATTGGTTCCTATAAGGAATTTCCTTATTTAGCCGCTCGCAACGGTACCCATCATTTCTTTTTTACCGTGACCTGTAGTGTCAATTTAAATATTTATATCTCTATTAACCGAGATTTGAGCATGATTAATCAAGATGCTGATAATTTCCGAGTTAGAAAAATTTTTGACGGCTATTCCGAAGAATTTAATTTCACCTTAAATACGGATTACATGTACAATTTTTATTTCTTACGTGGTTCGTCATTTCCAGAGGGGCCATTTCTTGAAATATGCATTAATTTATGGGCACGCGCTCCTGATGGGGGTGAGACGCTATTTACTCTAATGAATGAGAAGGAGCTGATAGACCTAGGGGTGCGAATAAGCACTTTTTTTGGCACGGCTATAAATGGAACATACAATTTTGGTTATAATGTATCAACTACACTTCAACCATTTAATTTAGCGATGGAGTTAGTTTCTGACCATCAAATCACCGAGGTCATTCCTGGAAATTCCACAAATCCCTCCAATAACGAGACAGATACAGGGCCAAATGCTCAAGATGATGATGGCGGAGCTGGAGGTGGTGGGAGCGGTGGGGGTGGTAGTGGAAAGAAAAATGACGAGGATTTAAATACTACAACAGCTGGAGATCCATATGCGAACATGTCTCTTCCGGCAGAAATTCTCGCTCCAGTAGGAATTTCTTTAGGAGTAATATTAGCGGGTACTGCTTCTTGGCTATTAATAAAGATTAGAAAAAATTTTGTTTAATTTACTATTTCAGCTTTTTTTAACTATAATATTTTCCATTAAATTACTATACGTTTTACAATGTACTACTTGAATTATCTTATATTTTATTTAATCGAATCAAAAAAAGGTAAAAATCTTTAAATCTATAACTAGCTGACATATTTCCTCTACTTCAAAATGCTAATTTCTATTGATAAAATCCGAAATAAAAAGAATACATTTTAAAAAAATAGAGAAGCTTACTCATTTTCTTATTTAAAATGAAAGATGAAATAATTGATATTCTGCAGAAAAAAAAAATAGAAAAAAAAAAAATAGAAATCCTAATAAATTTAGTTTTAAAATGTTATTTCAATGTTTTGTTTTTCTTTCCTGTTTTGTCTTTAGAATCTTTTTTAATTCTTCAGGTTCAATATAAATACTCATTAAACCTAATTTTAACCATGTTAGATTTTTAAATAATTCTTTTTCCTCATGATTCTGTTTTTTCATTAATAACAGTTATAAATGTATATATTTGAAGAAAAAAATCTATAATGGTGTGCAAACAAGTTCTTTTTTAAAGAATGAGGAAAATAACGAGAAAATATTAAAAAAAAGTATAGTATTAAGAGAATTCTAATAGAATTTCTCTTGTTTTTCTATCTGAATATAAATTGTTCGGATTTTTCCAATTTTTCTGTTTCTTTAATTTATGATAATCAAGCTCCATTTTTTTACCACATCCTTCTCCTTGTAATTTGTTACAAGTCATTCCATTTTTGTCAAAAAAATTACAGCGAGAACGATACTTACATTTTTTAATTTTAAATCACCAATTCAGGATTTATATTATGTTTATATACCAAAGCTATTAAAAAAAAAATTAATTTGAAATACATTTTAGGAATAATATAGCATTTTATTTCGATCAATTGGAATTTTTTCTTTATATACAGGGAAAGACAAAAGAAGTTAATAACATGCTTGATGGCTTAAAAAGATGAAGATAACGAAATATATTTTTACCCTCATATCAGGTTTTTTGGCATTGTTTATTATCTCCTGGATAATGATCTTAAATGGTTTAATATTCCATTTTATTATTTGATTCATTTTATTTTTCTTTACTTTTTTATCTTATCTAATTACTTTTGCAAGTTTTTGAATCGTTATTTATTCAATCACTGCATTTTCCTATAAAATAAAAGGAGATAAATCGTGTTGGGAATTAATAATGTTTTTTTTAAGTCTAAAAGTGCTTTATAAAGCCAAAAATTTTCATTTATATATCCACATTATTATTCGGGTAC
>CAYLZE010000101.1:0-18702 GCA_964388035.1 uncultured archaeon | reverse complement strand
TTATCCTTCAAGAGCAAATTTCTTATTGATTAACACAAAAGAAACGGGAATTAAAGCAAAAGAAATTAAGGAAAGGTTATTGAAGGAGGGTATTCTAATACGAGATTGCTCAAATTATAAAAGATTGGACGATTTTTACTTTAGAGTGTCAATTCGAGATAGAAAATCTAATAAAAAGTTATTACATCGGTTAGCCATTATTTTTGACTCGTATGACCAAGGAGAGGAGGAAAAATTCTAAACAAAATGCATGATAAAGGAAGAAAATTAATTAAGAAGGCAATGAAGCGCGGAACAATCATGGGTCTCGATAAGGAATGCTCATATTTGCCATGCCATGAAGGATTAGAGGATTGTACTTTTTGCTTTTGTCCTTTCTATCCTTGTTATGATCCTAGTACGGGGGGATTTGAAAAGATCAGTACTACGACTAATGAAGCCGTTTGGGCATGCTCATCTTGCATTTTTCCTCATAAAACAGCCAATGCTAAGGAAATTTTAAAAGGATTAATAGAATTAAATGAAAATTTTAATTTAATTCCCATAGAAAAATTGCTAACTCTACGTAAAAGAATCTTAAAGGAAAAAAATAAAGATTAAAAATGCTAGCCAAGACATTAATGATTCAAGGTACCATGTCTCACGTGGGAAAATCACTTTTCGTGGCTGCTTTATGCCGGATATTTAATAATAAAGGCTTCAAGGTAGCACCGTTCAAGTCTCAGAACATGTCCTTAAATTCTTTTGTTACAAAAGATGGATCTGAAATAGCTCGCTCGCAAGTAGTGCAAGCATTAGCTGCAAGGGTGGAGCCAAGAGTCGAGATGAACCCCATATTATTAAAGCCTAAAGGAAATCAATCCTCACAAATCATTCTCATGGGGAAACCTTTAGTGGATTATACCGTTAGTGAATATTATTCCGACCACGTTCCCAAGTTAATATCGCATGTTAAAGAAGCAGCACGAAAATTAATGGAGGATTTTGAACTTATAATTATTGAAGGTGCTGGAAGTCCTGCTGAAATAAACTTGATGTCTCGCGATATTGCTAACATGTTTGTTGCACGTATTCTAAAGGCGCCCGTGATTTTAATTGCTGATATCGATCGAGGCGGGGTTTTTGCAACCATATATGGAACGATTAAGCTCTTAAATCTCGAAGATCAAGAACGAATAAAATATTTCGTGATCAATAAATTTCGAGGAGATTTGGAGATCCTCCAACCTGGAATTAAACAATTAGAGGATTTGATTGGCATAAAATGCTTGGGAGTCATTCCTTATCTTGAAGATTTAAGAATACCTGCCGAGGATTCTCTTTCTTTGGAAGATCACACAGGTACGGGCACTATCGAAGTAAAAGTAATTAAATTACCTAAAATATCTAATTTTAATGATTATGAAATTTTAAGTTGGGAACCTGAAATTAACGTTTCTTATGTTTCAAATCCCCAAGATTTAGAAAATGCAGATGTAATCATCATTCCAGGGACTAAAAATACTGTCTCGGATTTAGAATGGCTCAAAATCAAGGGATTTTCCACGAAGTTGCAAGATTTAGCGGAAAGAGATTATTTAATCATTGGAATTTGCGGAGGATATCAAATGTTAGGAACCAGAATAATAGATATGAATATTGAGGGTGAAGGAAACAGGGAATATGCCGGGCTAAATCTTTTACCCGTTATTACCGAGTTTACATCATATGATAAAATTACTAAACAAGTTCAAGCAGAATTCATGGGGATTCCCTTTCTCAAGCAAGCAATTATAAAAGGTTATGAAATCCACATGGGCATAGTTAAACATGATCCAAGCATGGAACCGTTATTGAAAGTTATTTCTAAGGGAGATGATCCAGAAGAGCATTTTTCAGGTGCTATTAATCCAAAGAAAAACGTGTTTGGATGCTTTATCCACGGATTGTGGAATGAAGACGCTTTTAGAAAACAATTTATAGACTATATCTATTTAAGGAAAAGTTCGCAACAAATAGAAAGGAAAAATGTTAGTTATACTGAAGTTATTGACAAAAGTATTGAAAAGCTTGCAACTATTGTGGAAGAAAGTATAGATGTTAGCGCTATCATGAAATTACTTCAGATATAAAGGAGCGAAATAAAAAATGGATTTCCTTTTAATTAAAGAATATTTCTTAATTAGCTTTGTACTCACCATTATTTTTTCTTTAATATTCGATAGCTTGATTGGTGATCCTCATTTTAATTATCATCCCGTCAATTTAATTGGGAAATTACTGATCTTCATAAAAGAAAAAAAGAGAAGCACCATGCCAAGAGGGGAAAAAGCTTATGGAATTTTCCTATTAATAATTTCAATCATCATTGTATGGATTCCCTTATTTCTCATTCAAATACTCACGTGGTGGATAGCAACAAGTTTAAATTTCACCTCATTTAACTCCTTTCCGCTCGTAGAGATAATTTTATATTCTGCAATTAGTGGATTTATCTTAAAATGGAGTTTTGCCTTGAAAAACTTGAAAGACGTTTCTGCACCGATTACAGATGCATTAAGCCTAGAAAAATTGGATGACGCAAGATTCCACTTGTCCTATATCGTACGAAGAGATACAGAGTCTCTGGATAAAACTCACATAATCTCTGCGACAGTAGAATGTATTTCAGAAAGTTCCACGGATGGAATAACCAGCGTTTTTTGGTTTTATCTAGCTGGAAACGCGATAGGGGTACTAGTGTATCATCTAATTAATCCATTCATTCTTTGGTTATTTTTGGGGATCCCCTTTGCCTACATGTATCGCACAATTAACACCGCGGACAGTATTGTTGGATACAAGGATCCCGAATACATCAATTTGGGATGGTTTTCTGCTCGCATGGATGATATGGCTAATTATATTCCTGCTCGATTAACGGCAATTTTCATGTTATTAGCCGGAGCTCTATATAAGAAAAACGTTAAAAATGCTGTCAATGTTTTAAAAAAGGAACGGAACGCGTTAGAAAGCTTGAATGCAGGCTGGACAATGGGTGCGATGGCGGGATTATTAGAAGTGCAATTGGAAAAAGTGGGAAAATATAAACTGGGTCAAAGTAAAAAGCAGCTAGCCATCGAAGATATTAGATCTTCATTTAAAATAATTAAAATCACCAGCCTAATGTTTATTATCTCGCTGACTATCATTAGCATTATAATTATATATTTAATAATTTAATTTTAAGGTGAAATAATGGGATTGTTAAAAAAGTTAAAATTAACCATAATTTTCTTTACTATTTTTCCCGTAAAAACAGAGATTGAAAGTTATGATGAGATTGCGGAAGGTTTATGGTTATCTCCCGTAGTGGGATGGATATTAGGGTTAATTCTTAGCGGTATAGCACTCATCCTTTTTAGATTTCTACCCGATTTATTAGTAGGATTTCTCATTTTGGGACTGATCATCTATCTTACAGGAGCACATCACGTGGACGGACTCCTTGATTTTGGGGATGGAATAATGGCTCGTAAAACACCTGAAGAAAAAATTGCGGTGATGCATGATGTATCCGTCGGGGCAGGGGGGTTTTCATTGGGATTAATTGTTTTAATCATTACGGGCATTTCCATAGCTTTTTCTAAAAGCATGATAATAACATCGTTAATCATTGCTGAAATATCTGCTAAAAATGCAATGGTAGCCGCATGTTCATTGGGAAAATCTGCAGGTACTAAAATGGCCACGCCTTTCATCGAGAAGAATAAATGTAAACACTTGGGTTTATCTTTAATTATATCGGGAATTTTTGTTCTTCTTACTGTATTTATAAGCTTCATTTATTCTTCACTATTAGTTAATTTCTCAATATTAACGAATTTTCTAATTTCAATTAATGAAGTGCTAGTGTGGGATTATTATAAAATAGCAATTTTTATTCTCGTTTTTCTCATTAGCACTTTTGTTCCAGTAATATTAATGCTCAGAATAGCTAATAAAAATTTTAACGGTCTTACTGGAGACTGCTTAGGAGCATTAAATGAGATTACTAGAGCCTTTTCTCTGGTGATTTTATTACTATTCAATTCTTTAACTCTTATATAATCTAAAGAGGATAAGATGGTGGAAATAACAGCAATTATAATGGCGGGGGGAAAAAGCACACGCTTTAGTTTCGATGAAATTGGAGTATCTCATCATGAGAAACCCTTACTGCAGATTGGACATAAAACATTGATAGAACGTGTTATTGAAGCCACTTTAGGGGTAAAAGATATAAAAAGAAAAATTGTGGCTACATCACCTTATACTCTTCAAACAGAAGCTTTTCTTCAATCTCTGGGAATTAATTCGATTGAAATCCTACGAACTACGGGAGAAGATTATCATAAAGATTTAAAATTCATTGTAAAAACATTAAATTTAAAAAAAGTGATAACCTTGACAGCGGACATTCCATTGATTAAATCAGAGTCTTTAGAAAAAATTATACAGCATTATATTATTGCTGGTAAGCCCGCTTTAAGCGTGATGTCGCGAAAAAGTTTGTTAACTAACACGGGATTAGAATGTTCAACCATTATTAATGATATCGTCGAAGAGGATTTGGTTCCAGTTGGGATCAACATGGTAGATGGAACCTTAATAGACCAACCGTATATTGAACAAGCTATATATTTGAATGAGAACCGGGATTTAGTCTATAACATCAATACAGTTGAAGATTATTTAAAATTAAATAAAAAGTTTGAAATAGAAAATGCATTCAAATAAAAATCATTTAATATTACCTTCGGGAGATCGCGTGCGCGTTTTTCCCAAAGCAATTGTTATTGATTTTATTGGCAAAAGAAATGTAATAAGCACTTCTTTACTTAATGGAGGATATAGCGAAAATCTTAACCATGTCTTTAATTTTGATGGCAAAAAAGGTATGAATAATGGATATGATTTGGGAGATTTATCTTATGAAGAACATTTGGTCCATGTCGCTCATAGTTTTGGATTGCCACCCCGGCATACAACGGCCATTAGCACTACGGCAGATATGAAGAATGCTTCCCTCTGTATCGAAACATGTAAAAATCTTTCAGTATGTGCTATAATTACGGCGGGAGTTAAAGGTAATAGCGGGAGAGCAGGTGACCCTAGCTCATTTGACGAGAGAGAGTTGCCAGATTATAATGTAAAGAGCGGAACGATTAATATTTTACTCCAGATTAATGCAAACATGCCTCCAGGAACCTTATCCCGAGTACTAATGACTTGCACGGAAGCTAAATCCGTGGCATTACAAGAACTCTTAATCGGGAGCAAGTATTCAATGGGCATGGCAACAGGAACGGGTACTGATGGATGCATTATTATGGGAAATCTAGACTCCCCAATAAAGCTAACAAATGCTGGGAAGCATTCAAAATTGGGGGAGTTAATTGGAATTACGGTGATAAATGGAGTCAAAAGGGCTATAAAATTACAAGAGAATATAGATCGCATGTCTCAGAAAAAAGTCTTCACTAGATTGCAGAGATTTCAAATTACCCCTACATCTTTATTTCAATACTATAAATCATTAAATGATAATGAAAAGCTATCTTGGGAACAATTTGAACCTTATTCGAATACAATTTCCGAAGATTTTAATACCATTTCTTGCATTTCCCTGATAACCCATTTATTGGATGAGTATCAATGGAATCTATTAACTCGAAATGAATTGATACTGAATTTAAATTTCTTGCTGGAAAAGAAAAGTAAATTATTTTTGAGTGATATGGGGAGCAAAGGAGAGAAAAACAAAGAATTTTTTCAAGATGTTTTAACTCATATTAAAGATTATCTCATCAAACTGATACTTAAAGAGCATTTAAAATAGCACTATATAAGAAAAAGTTATTTTAATTGTTCACTTTTTTCTCGTATATTATAAATCTTGAAAAATTATTGATGAGAATACCGTGGAAATATATCTAATACGGCATACGCCTGTGAATGTAAAAGAAGGCATCTTTTATGGTCAATCTGATGTGGATCCATCAAACACATTTGAAAAGGAAGCGGAAGAGATTAAGACAAAATTAAATCCGCAAAAAAACATGATCTTCTATTCGAGCCCCTTAAAAAGATGTCTTTTACTTGCAAAAAAATTATCTCCAACAGATCCCATAATCGATCCGCAATTGAAGGAACTCAATTTTGGAGGATGGGAGTTGAAGAGATGGGATGAGGTAGATCAAGTTCTATTAAAAAAATGGATGGACGATTTCGTACATGTAAATCCCCCTAATGGAGGAGAGTCATACCTGGATTTGTATAAGAGAATCTCCGAATTTTTTTTAGAATTAATTAAAGAAAAGCAAGAACAAATAGTTATTGTAGCTCATGCGGGAGTGATTCGATCAATTATTGCTCTTGTATTAGAAATGCCTTTAAACAATTTATTTTCATTAGAGATTGACTATAGTTCTATCTCTAAAATTATCGTCAATTTTGATAAAGAAAACAAGCCTTTCTATAAAATTAAATTCATGAATAAATAATTTAGAATAAGTCTATTTAAACTAAATCTTAAAAAATGAAATAGATACTAAGAATTCAATATTTCTTCTAATTCTAAATATCGTTTATAAATTCGTTTTTTCAGTTCAATATCTCTAAAACATTCCCAATTTTGCCTATCTACACACATTTCTTCTTTTTCTTCTTCTTTTTTATGAAACAACATGATGGAATGTCAAATTTATATTATGTATTATTATGATGAAAATAAAATTTAAAGATAATAAAAAAAAATGTAGACCAATCTTTAATCAATAAAAATGATTTTAAAGTCCACTTTTCTTTTATTATTCACCTTTTTTGATTATATTTTTATCAAGAAACCACAAAGGTTTGTTTCATTGAGTTCTAAGTTTTCCGATATATAGCTTGGATCAAAGGATGATAATAGAATTTAGTAATTCCATGCATAACTCCGTTCATGCTTCAAGGAGATTACTGAAGTAAAAAAGGCATAGGGATGGATTTAAATATGCCACACTAGTTAATTTCATGTACGTAATAGTGTTAATTCGAACGAGTTTGATATTTCGGGATTCGATGAATTTAGCTAAATAATTATAAAGGAAAAAGTTTTAGAGAAAAATACTTATACTACTTTACGAGAACTTTTATTGAGCAAGCTAACCTCTTTTCATTGGTTGGTTAATTTTTTTATATAGGAAGAGAATTGAGTGAATTCATGAAAATAAGCGAACTTTTTAAGGATTCTCCGGGAAAAACCGTTCATTTATCGGGAAATGAAGCCTTTGCAAGGGGCATATTTGAAGCTGGAGTGAGCTTCTCTGCAAATTATCCCGGCACGCCACTATCTGAGGTGGGAGATTACTTAAATTATTTATCATGCAATTCTCCAAATTTTACGTTTGATTATTCCGTCAATGAAAAAGTGGCATTAGAATCTTGTATTGGTGTGAGTTGGGCAGGATTGAGATCGGTGGTCATGTTTAAGCATTTGGGCATGAATGTTGCAGCGGACCCCTTGCATTCCTTTCCCTATTCGGGTGTGATTGGAGGGATGCTTATTATAAATGGTGGAGATCCAGGAATCTTATCCTCCACGAATGCTCAAGATAATCGCCTTTATTCCTTGCATACTAAAATACCAATCTTAGAACCTGCCACGGTACAAGAATGCAAGGATTATATTAAACTTGGTCTTGAGCTTTCGGAAAAGTATGAGATACCAATCATCATTAACACTACGGCAAGATTATGTCATGGGCAGGGCCTCGTCAAATTAGGAGAAATTCAACAACTATTAGGTAATGGTTCATTTAAAAAGGACCCCGATCGCTTTATTAATACGCGGGGACAAGCTTTATCCAATCAAAAGAAATATTTTGATATCATTAATATTTTAGAGAAGGATGAAAAGATACATGAGAAGTTCAATTTTATCAAGAAATTAAAAATTCAATCCAAAAATGAATATGCTATAAATGAACATGTAGGGATCATTACCAGTGGCGTCTGCTATGGCGATGTAATTGAAGCGTGCTATAAATTAAGAATAAATCCTCCCATATTGAAATTGGGCGTGATTTTTCCGATAAATAAGCAAGAAATTCTCCAATTCGTGAAGACTAATCATTTAAAAACTCTTTTAATCATAGAAGAACTAGAACCATTCCTTGAATCTTCCATTCATGGAATCATGTATCCAATACAAGATTCCAGCCAGTCGGTTCAAATTCATGGAAAAGATTTCTTGCCCAATATAGGGGAATTGAGTTCTGAATTAATTATGGATCTTTTTTCAAGACACTTCATGATTACAAATCACCAAATACTGGATGAAATCAACCAAAAAGAAGAGATTTTAAAAGAAATATTGCCTTCATTGCCGCTTCGAGAACCTAGTTTTTGTCCCGGCTGCCAATATCGCCCCGTATTTTATGCCTTGAAAAAAGTGACTCAACGAATTGAGAAAGAAAAAGAGGTCCGTTACTTATTTTCTGGCGATATTGGATGTTATACTCTTTCCGAAGCTTATCCCTATCAACTAATTGATTGGGTTGTATGTATGGGAGCGGGAATTGGTATTGCAAATGGAATGGTTCATGCTGTGGACTCTCATAAACAAAAACTCATTGCTTATGTTGGAGATTCCACTCTATTTCATTCGGGGCTTCAACCCTTATTAAATGCAATAAAGAACGATGTTGATCTTACCGTTATTATCTTTTATAATTATTGGACTGCCATGACAGGGCACCAACTCCATATCGCAACACCCACAGATCTCATTCCCCATTCCCGTCAATTTAGTAAAACAGATGTTAAAGGGATTAATATCCAATCTTTTTTAAAGGCATTAGGAATAGATAACCTAGTGATAACGGGGGCATATAATATTGAGAAATTAGAAAGAATTTTTGCAGATGCACTGCTAAAAAAAGGACTCAAGGTTATATTAATCGATGAGGAATGTGCCTTAGAAAAAAAAAGAAGATTAAAGGAAATAGACTCATCAGAAAGGGATGAATTTAAATCTTCCTATAGCATTTTAGATACCTGCGTGAAATGCAATGAATGTATAGAATACTTAGGATGCCCCGCTATTAATGTGGGGGATCAACCATCAGAAAAGGATGAGGAAACCACAAGTTCTTCTAAAGGGAGCACGTTGGAGTATTATATTGATCAATCTAAATGCATTCCTGAAGTATGCCCGGGGATCTGTAAGGCTGTTTGTAAGAACAATGCAATTAAAAAAATCCTTTATAAAACAAAAGGACAAATAAAAGATAACTAATCATGGCGGATATTTTTAACATTTTAATCACGGGTGTTGGAGGACAAGGTGTTATCTCCCTGGGTAATCTTCTGAGAGAATATGGATTGCGATCACCCTTTATTAAAAATGTCGTTGGAACGGAAACCAGGGGCGTTTCTCAAAGAGAAGGTTCTGTGATTGGAACGGTGCGATATCTTGTTGAAAGTAAAGTTTATTCCTTGGAGGAAGGATATGAAATTGAAGATCTAATTTCACCCTTAATTCCTACTAACGATGCTCATATAATATTAGGCCTAGAACCATTAGAAACCCTCAGAAATCTTAAATACATTTCAGAAAAAACTGTGATCATTCTAAATACTCGAAGACAATTTCCAAAGCAAGTTCTGTTGAATTCTGAAAAAAACCCCGGAGCTTATCCCTCCAATGCCAAAATTTTAGAGCTACTAGATCAATTTGCTCGAAAAACAATTTCCATGGATTTTAGTGAATTGTCTCAAATTTATTTGGGAAAACCCATATTCACAACTAGCATTATCCTTGGGGTTATAACTAAAGAATTTGAGGAATTTTTCAATAAAGAACTTATTATAAACCTTTTACGAGATTTTTATGGCGAAAACTCTCAAAATACTCAAGCTTTCAAAATTGGATTTGAATTGATTTAACTTTACAATAAAAAAATTAAGTAATATAATTAAAAAAAAAATTACCCCAATTAAGGGCTTATTTTTTATTTATCTTAGTAAAAATCCAAGGATTTAACGTGGCGAGCAAGAAAGATAAAATGAAATATTGAAATAGCTCCCATATATTTGACTCCAATGGAATAAAACTTAAGATAAAGTAGAGCGCAAACGTGATTAGTAATCCGATAATGAGATTTATTACTTTCTGTTTTCCCGTGAGAACTGAAGGATCATATTTAATGGTTTCACACTCCACCAAATAACCGCATAAAAGGCCAATCATCGCTCCACAATCCAATCCATAATCTTCACTTTCTGGAAAAATCAATGTAGCCACAATAAATAGTATAATGGGAATAACAATACTCAGAACTAATTTAATGGGCAAGCTAAGGGGGTTAATTTTTGCCGAAAATTTAGGTTCAAGGACAATAAAAAGCGTGACAAACAACATTCCGATTAATAATCCGCCCCATATATCCTGTATATCATGTACACCAATTATGACTCTTGAAACTGCTACAATATATATAATGGCGATGAGAATCCATGAAACTATTTTATTATGTTTTCTTGCTTTATAGGCAAGGTATCCATACGTTGTAGTACTGGATTGAGAATGTCCAGATGGAAAACCATATCCGGTTACATCTCGTGCAGTCCAAGGCCTGGGATCTCGAAAGGTGTCCTTTATTATCGCATTCGCATAAGCTCCACCTAGTAAAAGAGAAAGAGCAGTATTTTTAGCCACTCGTTTATCAAAAGCATACCAGACTACCACTATAATAACAATATAAACCATAATATCCCCAATATTCGTGATTACCGAAAATATTGCATACATTATTGCATTATCATAGAAAAGCTCGTCAAAATAGATATTATATCCTAATAATAATAAGATAAGCCCAACCACGAACACGACCAAGGCATTGATCAAAATGAAACGAAGCACTTTTTTGGGCATGATTTCTTCTTCTTGTTCTGTTTCTGCCAATAATCTCACTTTTTTTATAGTTTTCTTTCTTTTTTGAATTTTTTTTTAATTCTATTTATAATTATTTTTTTTTCTGATGATTATATATTTGAATATTACTTTGTTGGTAATCTATATATATTTATCTAAAGATTACTGTAAAACAAGTTAAATATCAAAATCGACGTAATAAAGATTAAACTTGAATAAAAGGATTAAGGTTTTCGATTGATATATTTTACCTTGAAAGAACTTAATTTCCCCTCTTTGACAATCATTTCCCTATAAGCCCCTACGATGGATGCATCGTGATAAGCCCCCATCCCTAAAGCAGGGGTTTGAACTATGAAGGGACGATGTTTTTCTATTTCTGTAGAAGAATCATGTAGTTCCGAATAAACATCATAATAAATCGCTGCGGGATTTTTCAAGCGTTTCAAACTAAAGGGAGGAGAGTCAAAGATTTTAGTTTTAAATGTCGGTTCCTCAAGTCTATACTCTTTTAAACTGTGAGTATGTCCCGCAAGGGTAAGTATGCTATAATCCTTACAAAAGGAGATGAGTTTTTCCCAATGGGAGGAAATACATCCATACTTCACATTAAATAAATCATCTATCCTTGCCTCAAGGGGTGGGATCCCGCGTTTTAATAAACGGGATTCTTTAAAATCCTCGATTGTATTTTCAACGATATCCACGGTTTTGCGGTTATTTCTCTTAATTAAATAGGGTTTAAGGGGCGTATTGATTGGGGGGCCGTGAACAAGAAGAAAAACGTTCATATCCTTTCGAATCTTGTTATTTTTTAAATTTTCCAGGTATTTTATCTGTTTCCGTGTTAAGCCCGTTACAGAGGGATGTCCGGAAATCAAATCTCTGATATTTAAAAAGGAATCTGAACCGCTATTCAGAAAAATAAGGAGATTATTTCCCAGAGATACAGTATAATCAAAGGAGGGACTTATTTCCGAAAGATATCCTTTTAGCGCCATTTCTGTAGCTATTATCGCCGTTATAGGAGAAGAGGAAAAGAATTCATTCAAAGCGACTGCTTCCGAAGCATTTAAACCCATTTTCTTATATAATCCCGCCCAAGTCAAATCATAATGATACGCTCGATAGTCATGATTCCCTAAAATGGTAAAAATGGGACATAATAATTCCTCCCCGCGTATAATCCCGCGATATTTTTTTTGATGAGGGGAATTTATCACGATATCCTTAAATATTTTCCAATTTGTATGGTTATATTTAAAACTGGTAATCTTTTTCAAGGATTTAAAGAACTTGCTCAATAACGTGAAATCAATGAGATCTCCCGTCAGCACTATAAAATCCAATTGATTATTCAGAACTTTTCTGTTCATTAAGCGTATGAACTTTCTAAATTGATTATTGGGATTGATGAGACGTTTTCTCAAGGGAATTTTAAACTTCTCTTCAATATCTTCGGGTCTCTTGATCTTTAGTTTTTTCATTATCCCTCGGAAGAAAGAATCAACATTTTGCTTGATTGATGATTCCGCCCAACTTTTCACGATGCCATATATTTTATCATTTCTCTCCGCTAAATGCAGGTCAGTTGCTTGAACAAAAGTAAAATTTTTCCAATCTTGCTTGCTAATTACCACAGAATGGTAATTAATTCGATTTTTAAAGCATTTAACATCAAACATTACAAAATTATGATCCTCTAAATATTCAAGGACTTCCTTAGAAAGGTCAAAATTTACTTTCACTTTATAAAATTCCTTAAAATCCGGATTAAAAACATCTATTTTAGAAAAATAGTTGAGAGGAGTGCACATTTCGTCTTTAATGTATGCGAGATCATTTATAGTGGTCATTACAACTTTTTCCACCCTTAAAATTGTGACGGGGAGAGGATCGGCTCGCATTGCACGTGGTGCCAACTTTTCAAATTTCTCCTCTGCAAATTCTTTAATGGATTCTATTCCAGAACTAATGGTTTGAAAAAAGAGAGAGTCCTCTTCCGCTTCTTTCTTACTATTTTTTTTCTTTCTAGAAAATTTGCTTCTAATTTTTGAGAATAACCCCCTTTTCTCTTTAGGAGCTACTATTTTTTCCAGCTCTTCTTCTTTTTCTTCAACTAATTTCCGTATCTTCCACTTATATTCCAAAATAGGAACAAGGCGTATTTCCTTATTTATGGATCTCTCAAATTCTTTAATATCACTAATAGTGCTGATGAATAATACATTCGTTTCAAATTCTGAATTTTCTCCTTTAGGATCAATTGATAAGAATAGAGGATGTCCCAAATTAGGATTGATTAGAAAAGAAGAATCAGACTCTTTATCGGGAAGGGAAAGCAAATTATCTGGTATCATGATCTTAAATTTTGACGAGTACTTGAAAGACCTACTATCCTCATGTTATAAAAATGAAAAAAACCATATAAAAATAATTCTGAAAGCAAGAGATTAAAAATCTACTGAATAATAATTTATAAGGCCGGGGTTTCTCTTTAGAAGTCGTTAGATAAAGCTTCACTGATTTAAATCTTTTACTTACTTCCATGATTTTCTAAATTGTATCTGACTCTAAAATTTAAAAGAGTATCTCTTAAAGAAAACGTGTTTGTCTTTACTTCTCTCTTAATACAATTATTATCAGGAAAAGAATAGTCGTTAAAATCGTAAATTAGTAATGGATTTGTTAAATAGCAGGGTCTTGCAATTCAAGAATTTATATAAAGAAGTTAATCAGAATTGGCTAAGTTAACAAATATTACATTATCGCCTCTGATAACAATGTTGCCCACATCTTCGTGCTCCTCTCTGATATTCCCATCATCATCAGAATACTCAAATATTTGGCTAGTATCTTCTAAATAGAGGTTGAGATGCTCATCAAAACCTCCAAGACGACCCCGAAAGAGACGATTTCTCTTTACTTTAATTAAAATAATTTTATTCACGCTATCCTTAAGATAATCAATTGGTCGCTGTGCTTTTTGGTAAGGTGTTCTTCTTTCCAAGAATTATCCCTAAAAGTTATAGTTCACTATTGAATTTTAAAAATTAATAATAGTTATAATTTAACTAATATTAAACAATTGCTTGTTTAATTAAAACCTTTGGATTTAAATTCAAAGGATTTTTACACCATGATAATGGATGAAGAACAGCAAGATAAAGAAAAAAAGATAGTTAAGTGTAGCATAATGAATTGTCAGCAGGAAATAGAAAGGGACGAAGCGATAAAAATTGGAGATTCCTATTATTGTAAGACTTGCGCAGTTGCCTTATATCGGAGCACTCTTAACATATAAATCTATTGGGTTATACTTTTTAAGGTATTACATGTTTATTAGTTTATACTATACTCTTATATACAAAGGCTCGTGGCCCAGACTGGATAAGGCGGCAGCCTCCTAATCTTAAATTTCCTCAACGGAGAGAGCTGCACAGCGAGGGTTCAAATCCCTCCGAGCCTGTTTAAACATTTCTTTTAAAGATTTTAGAACAACTGCTTTATTTCTTAAAATTGGGAAAAGGGATTAGTATCGGATTTTATTACGAATGCTTTTTAAATTTTAAAATTTTTAAACCCTCATTCTTTTTTCTGAAAATATCATCAATTCGAAAATGCAGTAATAAGCCTTCAAGGTTATTTAACTTCTTGAATAAAAAGGATATCCTCTTCTATCAAGCAAGGATTTATTAAGGTGGTAAAAAAGAAATCTCTGAATTTTTGAAAGTAATGTTTTTTCAATGAAGGGGGTAAAAAGGATAAAAATAGTCCTAAACTGTCTATCTTCCATTGATATAGAGCTTGTTCTTTAGATTCAAAAACGTAATATAATAAATTACATTCTATTTTAATTTCTTTAAAAGGAATGGTTTCTAAGGTATTTGTAAGAAATACCTCACGACATGGTTCAGAGAAGAATTGAAATTGCCTGAAATGGAGACGAAAGTTTTTATTCCACGCGGATTTCATTAAATAACGTAGAATGGTTAAGGAATCGCGATCTACTCTTTTTTGAGGGATGCTTAAGACGATTCTGCCATCAATCTTTAATGCTTTATAAATTAATGCGAGTACCTTTTTAAGATCATAACATTGATGTAGGTTTATATTGGAATAGATCGCATCAAACTCATTTTCGAACTCCATTTCATGGGCATCAACTCGAAGTAAATTCACATTTTCTATCCTATCTCGCTTCACATTTTTCTTAGCTAATTCCAGCATGGAGGATGAGAAGTCTATACCTACAACTTTCCCTTCAGGGATCATTTTGGCAATTTTAATGGTGTTATGTGCGTTTCCACATCCCACATCCAAAATGATTTCTTTATCCATGGGATTTAGTGTCTCAATGGTCAAGTTTCCGGTTTGTACTGATCGGATAGGCGTTTGATATAAATTATGTTCCCATTCTTGTTCTAATCTACTCATGATATATCATGACATTCCATTTGTGTAAATCCAGTTATAAATTTACAATATAGTCAATGATTCGATTGGTTCTGAAGTACAAGTATTCAAGCACCATTAATAAATCTTTTTCAGATCGAGCATTTCATTCTTTTCTGGAAAATTTAAAGAAAGTGCAAAAAGTCATCTTAAGAATTAATATTTCTATGAGAAAACGATTCTAACCATCATGAAATTTTTTATCTTATTTTGTACTATAGAAGAATGTGAGTATTAAAAAGAACGAATCGGACTTTGAAAGTCAATATTTTGAAGACTCGCATTTTTCTAAGCTAGGAGGATATGATTTCCTCACTCGGTTGAATCTTTGGCGACCCAAAAAATATAGAAAATTAATCATGAAGCACGCAAGCTCTTACCACGAGACTTTATTAGATATTGGTTGTGCTTATGGACATTTTTTAGAGCTTTTGAAAGATGATTTTGAAATACATGGAATGGATGTTTCTAATCACGCCATTAAAGTTGCTCGGACAAGAGTTAAATGTAATTATAAGCAAGGAAATCTGGAGAAGGAAGGAATTCCCTTTTCGAATAGTTTTGATATCATTACAGCAATTTCCGTAATAGAACATTTAAAAGACCCTAAAAAAGCAATACGAGTGATTTATGGTCATCTAAACGCTGGGGGGCTTTTTTGTCTGGAAATTCCCACTATTAGCAATAAAATTAGCGCAATCATATATAAATTGTTTTTTTCGCAAGATATTACCCATATCTATATTCCATCGGTGAAGGAGATTGAGAAAGTAATCATTACTTCTGGTTTTAAAAAAATTGCTTGGTATTCGTCATTATTTCCAATTTTTACGAAAAGGGAAAAATTTGTGAAAGATTTTAGTTTTATTTTTGGTATTTTTCAAAAAAGAGGGAACTAATTTTAATCATGCATCTTCTTTTGAGAGCAAATCAATTTCCAAAAGTAGAAGATCTCAGTTATTAAGAAAAGAGTTTATATAAAGTAACAGTTATAATTTATTTATTCTTATAAAAATGGAAAAATTTTTTGAGCATACGGGAATTTTAATATAAGGAATGAGTATCTTCAGAGACTTTTATTTACCGTTCATGTTTATTGCAATTCTCATTGGGTATCAGATATCGGTATATTTTTTATATCAATATGTGAAATACAAAAAGGAAAAATTAAAACTCCATATATTACTACTTGGTTATGCATTAATTTTTGGAATCACTTTAACAGCTTTTGCGATTCGCATCATCAATCTCTATTTTTTAAAGGAAAGTTATCCAAAAATATTTGAGAATGTGGCACGAATTACATATCTTTTATTCTATTTGGGAGTCATAGCATTTTTTCTTGTTATATCATCCAAAACATTTAATAAAATTATAAATACGAGGATAATTCGGGTATTAGCATTCTTATTAATAATCCCCATAATAATTACCTTTATTTTAACAATTGAGACCCTTCTATATAGTGCAATTGCAGGACTGACTGTGGGGACTTCTTATGGAATAATTTTATATTTTCAAAATAAATTAGCAACACTTGCTACGGGAGATATTCGAAGAAGATTACGTTTAATTTTTTGGGGGATTATTTTCTTAGTCATATCTCATTTAATAGGAGGATATACTCCAAGTTATGTCTTATTAAGTGCTTATAGTGAACTAATTCAATCAATATCGGCACCGCTCTTTACGGTGGGGCTCTTGATATTCTTTCTAGGAGCGTATAAATTCCCTGCTTTTTTGGAATTTGATTGGAGAGAGAATATAATTGGTTTATTTATCGTGAATAAAAATAATTATTCCATCATCTATCAATATGATTTCGACCCTGGTCGCAAAGCAATGCCAAAAGAGAGCACGAAAAGGACAGATGAGACGAACCTTTTGTTTTCAAGGGGAATTGTAGGAATTGAAAATATTATTTCCTTAGTGCTGGAATCGACCGATAAGCATATAGAAAAGATAAGCCATGGTAATTATTTAATTCTATTGGAACATGCTGATGAGCCCTTTTCTTTTCTTATTTTTTGCCTCATGGTAAAAAAAGAATTAACCAGCTTGAAATATTTAATTAAAAAAATTAAAGAAGAATTCCTTAAACAATATTCTCCCATTTTACCGAGCATGCTTCAATCAGGAGAAGTTGAATTAAAAATTTTTTCCAATTTCGATAAGATTATAAAACAATCAATTTTAAACGAGAAATAAAAGGTAATATTAATGCTAAGCCAAGAAGCATTTCCCATCACCGGACCATATCGAGAACTACTTTTAATCTTAGAAGTAATAATCACTTTTCTCTTTATTGAACGGGCATTTATTTTATGGGTAAAAGTTCGCACTAGAAAGAAAAACGAGTTAAAATTCTTGCAAGAAAAAGCGTATGCATGGTTATTTTTAGGATATTCATCCATGTGGGCATTCATCGTCATTTCCGATTTCCATGTTCAATCTGCACTTTTACGGGATATAGTCATCAACATTGGATTCTTTCTTCAGATTTTATGCATAATCCTCTTTTTTAGGACAATGGAAGGTTATAAGGTTTATATTAAAAAGTATATATTCACAAAAGCATCGGTAATCATTTTCATTATATATTTGATAATCATTATTTTAAATTTCTATATTGCATCCTATTTTTCTTCCATCTTTTGGATCTTATTCATCATATTTTTTGCCGTCTATTTCAAAGATTTAAAAACTAATCTGCATGCTAAAAAAGAAATTAGTAATTTAAATTTTGAAATATTCAAATTCATTATGGGACTTGTTTTCGTATTTATTGGATATCAATTAACGACTCGGTTCATTGTAGCCACCTTAGGAATCGTTTATCGCCTTTTCGGGGATATATTTCAATTATTGGGATTCGTGTTGCTTACTTGGTTTTTTATTTCCGTTCCCTCCTTTACGGAATATGTCTGGCAAGATAAGTTGGAAAGTATATTTATTATTCACAAATCGGGATTATTAATTTATCATAAAAAGTTTCGGGAAGAAGTTGATACCTCATTAAATGATTCTATTGCTTCCGGTCGATTGGCCATGCTAAAAATGATGTTGGAAAAAACTACCCGCGTTGAAGGAACATCAATTATTGAAAAAGAGGGTAAGATTGTGATTATTCAATCCACCGATTTTTTTTATGCCATATTAATATGTGATGAAATGCTAGCATCCTATCCAATTTTGCTTAATAAGCTCATTGATAGAATCCAACAAATATATTCGGGCATATTCGAAGATTGGAGAGGGAATTTAAACGTATTTTCTTCCATTGGAAATATCGTTAAAGAAGTCTTTTTTTAACATTTTGCAAATCCTCG
>CAYLZE010000100.1:16591-18798 GCA_964388035.1 uncultured archaeon | reverse complement strand
AATACATAATGAAGGGGATCAAATTCCATTTCTTGTTAGGATACATTTTAACCTCTGGGACTTTGCTTTGATTAAAATTAAGATTATAAAAAAAATAGAAAAAGACTCATTATTTTAAAGTGTTAAGGATATCTTCAATGGGATTGAACACCACGGAATAATGCCCATCGTTAGGGTGAAATCTTCCTTCGCAGTTCGGAAGGGCCTTACAGATCTCCCGTGCCATTGAAATGGGGACATTCACGTCCAATTCTCCGTGCCATACGATCATTTTCAATTTTGGAGAAATATCTTGAAGTTTATACCCCCAAGGCTATCCATATAGCATGAATTCATAATAAGGTCCCTTGCTCCCTTGACGAAAGGCTTCAGACATGGTTTTTCCGAAAAGGGCTAAGGTCGCCAGATTATTCACCACTTTTCTATCGGATTCAGGTATTTGATCTAGTACTTTTACCAAATTTTCTTGTGCTTTCACGGGATCCTTCAGGTTACGCCTCATAGACCAAATCACCAGCTTGATAATCCACGGAAAATAGCGAAACAAAAACATTTGTCTTCAATTTCTCTTCATCATTCCCTCAGTGGAAAAATCAACTGGGCCCATTGCGCCAATTAGACCGCATGCTGTTAACCGCTCGGGAATTTTATACGCACATGCTGCGGAATAGCGACCTCCTCCTGAAACGCTTTCTACCGCAAATTTATCTAATCCTAACACATCCGCGAGTTCAATAATATCATCCGGCCAACCCTAGAATTTCCTTCCTTTCTTGAAATCTGAGAGGCCCAATCCAGGACGATCCACTCCTATGAATCTCACGCCCTTACCTTTTATCTTATCTTCTAATAAAAGCGGTTCGAGGCGAGAGCCGGGAAATCCATTGAAATGAAATATCGGCTTACCTTTAGGGTTTCCGAATTCTGCATATCCCAATTTTCTTCCATCTTTTAACTGAATGGTAAGGGCGGTTTTATCTACATTAGACAAGTTAATTAACCTACTTCTTAATTTTTTGTAGCGATTATAAAAAAAAACATTTTCATTCTGAAAAATTTAGAGATTTAATTCCAATAATTTTTCTTTGATTTCTGTCACCTTCTTTGGTTTAAGATCCCATCCTCGTACAAAGAGGAGGATTCCAAGGTAAAGTGCAATAGCGGGGATTATCATCCAGTGGATGAGGATTCCCATTTGAGCTAAAGGATATTGTTAGGCGGCATTTGGGTTGAATCCCGTCAAGTCGTGTTCGAGCCAAAATACCACGATTTGAACGATGAACTTATCTCTTAAGTGACAAAAAGTAGCTATTTATACCAAAATAGAGGAAAAAGATATACAGATACTATAGTCTCATTATAAAATTTTCACCTTACCAACAATTTTATCTATTTTTTAAAGAAATGAAAAGCAACCTCTTCAAGATTTTATCAAGTTCAATGGAAAATAGGAAAAAGATAAGAGTAAATCTTGAATTATTACTTCACCTTATCCAATTGAAAGAGATGATTAAATTGCCTGGGTGTCTCCTTTTTAATTCCAAGTTAATAGTAATATTTAAATAAATATATATATAATTTTAAACGGAAAGAAAAAAATGAGATTAGGAAAGGCAACTAGAAGAAATTTCATGATGATCATTGTCTTGGTGTTAATTTCCATGATTCCTGATTTTAACAGTATTGAATTAGTAGATCCACAACAAGCTCAGAGAGAGAGTTCCATTCGCTTATCTTCAGAAGATTGGGAAATTGATGCCGAAGCTACAGTGACGTATATCGTGGACGGGGATACTTTTGATATCGATCTTGGAGATCGAATTCGAATGGCAGATATTGACACTCCTGAGGTGGGAGAAACGGGATATCAAGAAGCAAAAGACTATTTGGGAGCTTTGATCTATGATAAAGAGATATTGCTGGACATTGATGATATTTACACGTACGGTCCTTATGGAAGGGTAATCGCGGTCGTATACGTGCGTTATAATTCCACTCACGTACTCAATGTGAACATGGAATTATTGGATAAAGGTTACGCCATTGTAGCTAATTATGATAATGAATTTGATCCTTCAGAATGGCATTTGTATTATGTATATCTTGAAGATACAAGTAATAATAATAATGAACCGGATAATATTCCTCAAAAGGCATTTGAAAGGGCATTTGGGAATGCATTTAGGAGAGCTTTTGAGAGAGCTTTT
>CAYLZE010000100.1:0-16491 GCA_964388035.1 uncultured archaeon | reverse complement strand
GAGAGCTTTTGAGAGAGCTTTTTTGAAAGCTTTAGAAGAGCAAAAAAGTTAGCTAAAATAATTTATATGTATCGCATCATCAGTGGAAAAAAAATTAATTCTTGAGGAATGGGAGGAGAATTGATTTTTAAGAAGAAATTGTATATTTTTTACCTTTCCCTTATACCTTTTTAATACAGTTAGCATGTTTCATTTCAAATTTGCTATCTATATTAAATTGAGAAATGACAAAAAGCGTTCATTTCAAATCATAAAGAGATTGGACTTTAAATGAATTACTAATTATCTCGTTTGAAACGTTTTTAGCCTTTTTATTATTAATAATTTTCAAAATAATCGTTCGAGATTCTTCGGGTTCCATGGAAAAAAAGTTATCCGAAGCCAAAAAATCCACAATATCAGATTCAATATGCACGTAGAGGGCAATACTTTTTGCGATAATGGTCATTCGATATGTAGGGGGGGCTTCATTTTTGTCTGGTAGTTTTTCAATCATATGGGAAAGCTGAGGATCCTTGAGGGTAAAGAATTTGGGATGGTCAAACAAACGAAATCCGCGGATGATGATGGAATTATTGTTCTCATTATCTCGGAGAGAATAAAAAATGACATTATTCCTCATTTCATTTTTGTCCTTGTTCATGGTGGAAGTATCCACCTCTTCCGTGATACGTGAACTGCAAGGGGGTACTTTCATGCTTTTAGAACCACTCATCAGTTGGATTCCGCCAGAATTCAAGATACTCCAGGTTAAAGTGACTGTACGAGGCGTTCTGCCATCATTAGTAACCCAGAATTCTACTAGATCCTGCTCTTCCTTGACACTTGCGAAGAGAGGTTGATAGAACCGTTTTGCAAGATAATGCAAGGCTTTCCATCGGCCAAAATAATCAAGAGATGCCCATGAGGCGACGGGCCAACAATCATTGAGTTGCCAATAGAGCGCCCCCATGCAATGGTTTTCATTCCGATTTTGGCGCCAGTGCTCCACGCCGTATTCAATAGCTTCAGCTTGCGTTATTTGGGATAAAATAACTTGTTGTTCAAATTTCTGCGGGATTGAAAAGCGTTTTTTCATGTATCGCATGATCTTACTGTTTCCCGCAGCATTTTTTTGATGATTTTGCATGATGGGGGATTTAAAGTCGAACTGATCGGGAGGACAGAATTCCTTGATGGTTTTCAGAGATGGAAAGGATTCAAACCCAAACTCGGACACGAAACGAGAATCACAAGTCCGGTATGTACTAAAAGCTTTGCCTCCGTGCCACACGCTCCAATTATGCATGTCCCCGAAATCTGTGGAGTTCGCATTTTCAAAATCAATGGGTTTTTCGGGATTCGCATTTGATGGGGAAGAGGGCCAATAAGGACGGGTGGGATCGTGAGTCTTGACCAGTCGAGGAAGGATTTCATTAAACATTTTTGCATATCCTTCTTCGTAAGCTTTTACTTTTGCACTTCTTTCAGCATCAAGAATTCTTTTTATATAGTTTGGGAATTCATTTGAATTTAATATTTGCGTATTAACCAATGCAAATACCCACATGACTTCAATCTCATTATTTCCGCACCATAACGCGAGGCTGGGGTGGTGTCGCAATCGTTTGATGTTCTGGCTTGCTTCTATCTTAACATTTTCTACGAATTCTTCATGATAAGGATATATCGCACATGCAAAGGGAAAGTCCTGCCAGACTAAAAAACCTAGCTCGTCGCAAAGGTCATAGAATAGGTCTTCCTCGTAAATTCCCCCACCCCACACGCGAATGCAATTCATGTTCGCTTCTTTTGCATCTTTCAAGTTTTGTTGATAAAGTCCCAGTCTCTTGCCCCTTGGAATGAAACTGTCAACGGGAATCCAATTCGCACCTTTTGCAAACACGGGTACCCCATTTAAGAGAAAATAGAAGGTTTCACCCCACTTATCAGGCTTTCTGACGAGTTGTAGGTCTCTTACTCCAATTTTTTGGGAATGATAATCAATTAGTTCTGCGCTGGTAATGGAAACTGTCAAGTCATGGAGCTCTGGCGTGCCTAAATCATGGGTCCACCACAATTGAGGACCATTAATAGTAAATTCAAAAGATTGCACTTTTGTCCTGAGAGGGGCGTTCTTAGTGATAATTTCCTTATCTTGTAATTTTAAGGACAAGTGAAGGGTATAGCCAAGAGTTTCGATATTTTCCATGGTTGAATCTACCTCGACATTTACTTTAAATTGGACAGACTCTATCTTGATATTAGGAATCCTTTCTGGATCAACATTTTCTAAGGGATTTTCGTTATAAGTAAACTTCTGGATAGCGTGAACGGACTCGATTTTCACGGTATCAAAACCGATTAATTCAATGGGTCTAAAAATCCCAATATCTGGCAATTTAGGACCCCAGTCCCAACCAAAAGAGTATTGCGCTTTTCTCAAATAAGGAACTCCGGGAAGTGCATCTTGTCCGGTGTTCAAATAATCTCCGTGAAGTTCGATCTCTTCTCGTGCTTTCCGTGTGGGACTCGTAAATTCTAACTTCAAAACGTTAATGCCATTTTTTAAAAGGGTTTTTACATCAAAATCATGAGTAATGAACATGTTATTGGTGGAACCTAATGAAGATCCATTCAAAGTCACCCTTGCGATAGTATCCAATCCGTGGAACCGAAGTAAAATGGAAGAATGCTCCAAGAATTTTTCCTCTACTTCGAACGTACCTTCATAACTCCAATCGGATTCGAATATCCATGCCATTTCATGCTCATTTTCCCCATAAAAAGGGTCTTCGATGATCTTATTTTCTAATAGGGCTTCAAATACCGTGCCAGGGGTTTGGGCGGTAATTTTAATGGATCGTTCCGCTTGCATCAGCATCCAATTCCCATCAAGGGTAATCCTTTCTACTTTTTTCATGAACATCAATCAAAATAGATAATTTCGTAATACATCTGATAGAAGGTATTTAATTTGAAAGTAATTAAAATTTATGATTGGAACCGTTAAAAATTGGAATGAAGAAGATATAAAAAGGAAACTGAATTTTATAAGTATAACAAACTCAGATCAAATTAGATGAATTAAGCATGATAGCTAACTTTTTCAAAGTTTTAAAAACTCATTTAATTTGGATTTGGGCTTGGCGTTGGCACGCATGAAACTTGCAATGGCTAATTGTTTTCTGAATTTTTTCTGAAATAACACTAAATAATCCTTCTTCTCGTTTCAGAATTTATCATTCTGATTAAAAAACCGAGAGAGCAAGGAATAGGAAAAATTCTAATCTTAATCTTAAAAAATTTCAATTTTTAGAAATTCAGAACAATTTCATAATAAAATTTTAAATATAAATCAAGATAAGGTGGAAAGAAAAAAATGGTTGAAGTAGGAATTGGAATAGAAATATTAGATGGAATTAGGCAAGTTAGTGAGAGAGTTGACCTTACGACCCTCCAAGCAGAAAATTTGATGAGAGAGATCATGTCAGGAAAGGTTACGAATTCCCAATTGGGAGCTTTTTTAGTGGCATTACGCATGAAAGGGGAAACTATTGAAGAAATAATAGGGTTTGCCAAAACAATGAGGAATCTTGCACATTCAATAAAGCCAGAAGTAAAGGGCAAGTTATTGGATACTTGCGGAACGGGAGGAGATAAGATAAAAACCTTTAACGTGAGTACCCTCTCAGCTTTAGTAGTGGCAGGTGCCGGTATATCGGTTGCAAAACACGGAAACAGAGCCGTGACCAGTACTTGTGGAAGTGCAGACTTATTGGAGGGTTTGGGAGTAAATATCAATATTTCTCCGGAAAAAGTGAAAGAATGTATAGAAAAAGTAGGAATTGGATTCATGTTTGCTCCTATATTTCATCCCGCCATGAAACACGCGATTACCACGAGGCGGGAGCTAAAAATTAGGACGGTTTTTAACATTCTTGGACCCTTAACCAATCCCGCGGGAGCTAAATATCACGTTTTAGGAGTGTTTGATAAATACTTAGGACCCGTAATGGCAAGAGTATTAGGAGAGGGATTAGGTGCTGAACATGTATTTTCTGTTCATAATTCTTGCGGAATTGACGAGATGGCTCCCGTGGGGATTAATTATATCCATGAATATCATGAGGGAAAGTTGGAGAGCTATGCCCTTACAAATGAAGATGTGGGCATCCCCGACTGTTCGATTCAAGACATATTATCGGGAGATTTTGGAATGAATCTTAAGATAGCTTTAAGGATCTTAAACAATCAAAAGGACGGAGCAAAAAGGGATATCGTCTTAATGAATTCCGCTTTAGGATTGATGAGCGTAGATGCAGTAGGAGATATTCAAGAAGGAATGGAAATTGCAAAAAACTCAATTGAATCGGGAAGTGCACTTGCAAAATTAAAGGAACTCATCGAAGTATCGGGAGGAAATTTAGACCAATTAGAACATATTTTATGAAGAATGTGAGGATAAAAAAAGAGATGTCAGATATTTTGAGAAAGATTGTTGAGAGTCGGAAAAAGACCATCCAAGAACAAAAAGGGATATTACATGAAATAGAAGGAGCCGCTTTTATCCAAAATGACAGGGAGAAATTAAGCGTGGCCTTGAAAAAAGAAAAGGGTATTTCCATTATTTCTGAGATAAAACCCGCTTCTCCTACCTTAGGGGAGCTCAGATCGAATTTCAATATCGAGAGGATTTCCAGAGAGATGGATATATCAGGGGCAGTGGGTCTAAGTGTTCTGACGGAGCCGGAGTACTTTAATGGTTCTTTTGAAAATTTAATGAAAGTCATGGGGGCAACTAGCCTCCCTTGTTTGATGAAAGATTTTATTGTGGATGAAATTCAATTCGATATCGCAGAGAAAATGGGGGTAAAAAATATTCTCTTAATCAATTCCATTGTCGATATTGAGAAAATGCATGATTTGGCAATTCAACATGATCTAGAACCGCTAATTGAAATTCACGAGGAAAAAGAATTGGAGGATCTTAAACGGTTAAAAGAAAATGGCACGAACCCTACTTTAATAGGGATAAATAATCGCGATTTAAACACTTTAAAAATTAATTTAGCTGTTTCAAAAAAATTAGCTCCCAAAATTAAACAACTTTTTGGAGAGGAGGTGCAAGTGATAAGTGAAAGCGGTATTCATTCTCATGAAGAGATTCAAGACCTTCTTAAATACAATGTGGATGGCTTTTTGATTGGAACTTCGATCATGAAGTCTAATGATATATTTGAAAAAGTTTTAGAATTAAGAGGGGTGCTCTAATGAAACATGTAAAGATTTGCGGGCTCACAAACAAGATTGATATTGAAAATTGCATTAATTTTGGCGCCACGGCACTTGGATTCGTGTATAATGTTCCCGAATCTCCCAGAAATTTGGAGAAAAGGCAATTGATACCACTTCTAGAAGAAATTCCCGGTAATGTTAAAATCGTGGTTGTAGTTAGGGCTAGAAATTCCAATGATATTCAACAAGTATTGGAGGAAGTAAAAGTGAACTATTATCAAATACACGGAATCAAGGACTTAAAGGAGTTAGAAAAGTTTTCGGAGAACGAAAGAAAAAAGTTCATAGTAGCGTTGAAAGTAAATCCGACTAATAAAGAGGAAGTAATTAAGCAAATCAACGCTTACCACCAACATTTCCATGCCTTTCTTTTAGATAGTAGTGAAGGAAACGGGATATTATTTGGACGAGAAATTATTACGGAAGTCATGCGAAGAATCAACCACGCTAAGTTGATCATCGCTGGCGGAATCAATGAAGATAACGTGGAAGATTTAATCAAAACCTTACGACCTTTTGGAATAGATGTCAGCAGTTCTTTAGAATCTAAAAAAGGAGTAAAGGATCCAGAAAAAATTAAAAATTTTTTAACAAGAGTAAATAAAGTAAAACAAGAAATTCAAGGTGGAAAATGAATATGGATTATATTGGAAAATATCCGGATGATTTAGGCAAGTTTGGAGAGTTCGGGGGTATTTTTGCTCCTGAAATTCTCATGCCTGCTTTAATGGAATTAACGGATGCATTTAAAAAATTTAATGCTCAGGAAAGCTTCCATGATGAATTTTATCAAATTTTAAGGGAGTATAGTGGAAGACCTACTCCCCTCTATCATGCGGCAAAATTAAGTGAAGATATTGGCTGCAAAGTTTATTTAAAGCGAGAAGATCTCAATCATGGGGGGGCACATAAGATTAATAACGTCATGGGACAAGCATTATTGGCAAAAAAGATGGGTAAAACAAAATTGGTTGCAGAAACGGGTGCGGGACAGCATGGTTTTGCAACAGCGATTGCGGGTGCCTATTTTGGAATGCCTACTAAGGTATTCATGGGAGAAATAGATGTCAAGCGACAAGCCTATAATGTATACAGAATGCAATTATTAGGCGCTGAAGTCGTTCCGGTCAAATCAGGTTCCAAAACGCTGAAAGATGCGGTTAATGAAGGTTTAAGATATTGGATTTCTAATGTGCATGACACGCACTATCTAATGGGAAGCGTGGTGGGCCCTCATCCCTATCCTTTAATGGTGAGGGAATTTCAGCGGGTAATTGGAATGGAAACCAAGCTGCAAATTTTAGAAGCAGAGGGAAAGCTTCCTAATGCCATTATTAGTTGTATTGGAGGAGGAAGCAACTGTATTGGAATTAGTTTCGACTTTATTGAGGATGAAGAAGTACAATTGATCGGGGTTGAGGCGGCAGGCGAGGGAAAGGATACCCAAAAACATTCCATCGCTTTAGGATTGGGACGCAAGGGGGTATTACACGGAGCAATGCAATACCTGCTCCAGAACGAGTACGGAAACATTATGGAAACTCATTCCATTAGCGCAGGATTGGACTATCCCGGAGTTGGTCCGGAACATTGTTTCCTAAAAACCCTTCATCGTTTAAAGGTGGGAGATGCGACGGATGAGGAAGCCCTCAATGCTTTTAAAAAATTATGTCTCTTGGAAGGTATCATACCCGCGTTAGAATCCTCGCATGCCTTGGCATATCTTGACAAAAATAAGGAAGATTTTGGAGAAGATGATATCGTTATAATTAACTTATCGGGAAGCGGTTCAAAAGATTTGGACATCATAAAAAATCATGTGGAATTTAAAATAAAATTTTAACCAACAATTAGGAAAGTAATGAAAAATGACAGAATTAAACTCGAATAGGCTCATGAAATTATTTTATGATGAGGAATGGAAAAATGATAAGTTCTTCATGCCCTTTTTGGTGGCAGGAGATCCTAACATCAATCAATTTAAAGAGCTTTGTTTAGCAATTGAACCTTATAGTGACATTTTAGAAATAGGCATTCCTTTTAGCGATCCGATTGCGGATGGTCCCACCATCCAGGAAGCTAACGTGAGAGCTTTTAATGCAGGAATAAACACGGATCTTGCCTTGGATGCAATTAGGGAGGTTCACGGAAAAATAAAGAAACCGATCGTGATTCTTACTTATTATAACATTTTAATCCAAGGGGCGGACACCATTGAAGAATCCTTGGATAATACCTTTGCCAAGTTAAAAAAGAGTGGCGTGGATGGAATAGTAATCGGAGATTTACCCATAGAGGAAGCTTTCCTGACCTTGAAAGCGTGTGAGAAGCACGATATTTGTCTCATTTTTCTCGTTGCACCTTCAACGACTGATGAGCGTTTAGAAAGAATCCTAAAAGTTGCCAAGGGTTTTATTTACTTAATTTCGGTCATGGGTGTGACTGGCTCGCGGAAAACGGTTGCTCAAATAACCAGGGAAACTATCAAGAGAATAAAGCATCAAATCCGAGATAAATTGCCCGTTCTGGTGGGTTTTGGTATATCGAAGCCCGAACATGTAGCATTGATTCTTGAAAGTGGGGCAAATGGTGTAATAATCGGTTCAGCGATGATTGAACTCATTAAGAATAATTTGAACGATTTTGAGCAAATGAAAGCGGATATGATAGAATTTACCTCAACAATTAAATCCACTTTAAAATAAAATTACGAAGGAGCAAGAAAAAGGAGAAAAATAATGGATTTTGACATACATATTGAAAAGATTGGAAATTTGAAAGATATTTTTGGTTTTTATAAATATTTAGTAGGAAAATACGATTTAAAGAAACATGCCTTGCTGGAATCTGCTTCTGCAAATACCAATGAAACGCTCTTCAGCTTTATAGCCCTAAAACCCGATTTTATGCTTGAGATTAGGGGAGAACAGTTTACCATCCGCGATGTATCTTCAGCCCGGGGAGAAAATGTCAAAAGTTATTTGGAATCTAAGGATCCTGCTGAAGAGAGGCCCCATGATCCCTTGCCATTTAAAGATAACGTGAAATATAACATGATCGCACTTGATACTCTAAGTAGGCTCACGCCCTACTCCAATCTTCCCTTCACGGAACTATTCCCGAGAAACATTTTCTATGGAGGAATGCTCGGATACATCGGATATGATGTGGTGGCACCTTACGTGGGATATAAAGCTAACGGGGAGTTTCCGGATATTCTCATGGGCCTTTATACCAAGGTTCTTGTTTATTCTCATAAATCTAATGCCCTATTCATGATAGATAATAGCATAGATGATTATACTAAAGATAAAGATATCCGCTATCAATTAAGGCTCTTTAATCGAAATCATGACAATCAAGAAAAAAAAGAAATTTCCCTTGATAGTGAGGAAATTGATGAATCAGGATTCCGTTCCAATACCAGCAAGAATGCTCATGCAAGAATGGTGGAAAAAACAAAAGAATACATTTATGCCGGTGATATCATACAAGCAGTGATTTCGAGAAGACTATATACCGAGAGTAAAGTTGATCCCATTCTTATTTACGAGGTGTTGCGAACATTGAATCCCTCTCAGTACATGTATAATATCAATTTTGATGATGTGAAAATCATTGGAAGCAGCCCTGAGGCGTTAATTTCTAAAAATAAGGACATGCTTCATACGGTACCAATAGCTGGAACGATTAGGCGAGGTAAGACTGAAGAAGAAGATTTGAAATTGGAGCGAGAATTACTTTCCGATCCTAAAGAACAAGCAGAACACATCATGTTAGTGGATTTGGCAAGAAACGACCTCGCCAAGGTTTCTTATCCTGGCTCTGTTGATACCTATGAGCTAATGTCCATCCAAAAATATCAAAAAGTTCAGCATATCGTCAGTAAAGTTAAAAGTAAAACACCACTGGATGGATATCAGGTTTTAAAAAGTATATTTCCTGCGGGAACCCTCTCAGGAGCTCCAAAAAAAAGGGCAATGGAAATTATTCAAGAATTAGAAACTGAATCGAGGGGTCCGTATGGAGGTGCTGTTGGCTATTTTGCATTCAATGGCGACATGACATTTGCTATTGCAATAAGAACTCTTTTTGGAAAGAATGGAACATACTTTGCTCAAGCAGGTGGAGGTATTGTGGCAGATAGTCAACCCGATGATGAATATAAAGAGACTTATAATAAATTATATAGCATATTGAAATCAATTAGAATCGCAGAGGCGTTAAAGTAATGATAATTCTTTTTCTAAACAATTATGATAGTTTCGTATATAACTTAGTCAATTATATCTGCCAATTAGCTCCTAATTCTGACATCATAATAGAGAATAATAAAATTTCGTTAGATCAAGTAAAAGCCCTAAATATTGATAAAATTATAATTTCACCAGGACCAGGTCATCCCAAATATGATACAGGTTCAGTAATTCCAATTATTAATGAATATTATGATAAAGTCCCAATTTTAGGAATTTGTTTGGGACATCAAGCGATTGTAGAAGCTTTTGGAGAAGATAAAAACCAAGAATATGTTGGAAGAGCAAAAGTTGGTCCAATGCATGGAAAAGAATCAAAAATATTTCATGATCAAGAAACGATCTTTAAAGGTATTCCAAATCCGCTCCAAGTAATAAGATATCACTCATTAGCAGCAAAAGGTGACATTTTTCCTCAAGACCTTAAGATATCGGCTACGGCAGATGATGGCACAATCATGGCGGTTCGTCATAAGAAATATCCCGTTGAAAGCGTTCAATTCCATCCCGAATCCATCAAAATGAAGCCTTATGGCATGAAGATCTTAAATAATTTTTTGAAATTATAATCTCAATATTCAAATTCAATACTTCTACTCTTTTAAGAAATTTATTAACTTTTTTTAGGTTTTCTGATGTTTTAGCTGAAAGATATGCTCCTTTATATAATTCGCCTACATTTATAATTGTTGTTTTTAAATCTATTCTATTTTCTTCAAAATTACGCAAAAGATCGATAATTTTTGGAGCTTTGCGTAGGTATCCAATAATGAAATCAGTATCGAGAACGACCATTTTATTTTTCAATCATCATCTAAAATTCAATTTCTCTAGTTATATTACTTTTTAAACGATCTTCATAAAGGAATTTCTCAATTTTTTCCCAATCTTTAGAGATCTCCTCCAATTCATTATTAGAATCTAGATTTTTCTCACTTAATATTCGATTGAGGAAATCTGAAACAGATTCTTCTTTTCGTTTCAAATATTTTATCTTTTTATAAACTTCTTCAGAAATATCTATTGATTTATCCGTCATATTCTAACTCTAGAAAGTATTTTTCATATTTATTTATACTTCTTGGAAAGGAATCAAATATATTTCAACATCAAAATAATATTTTAAATGGTATATCTTATCCATTAAAAGTGATTCAATAGCATATTAGATAAGGAAAATGCAGTGAATTCCTTAAATCAACATGAGCATAAATGATAGAACATCATTAAGGATGAGACTAATTTTTATTAGTTAAATAACTAGAGCACAATTCTAAAATTCTAAATTAAAAATTACCAGAAGAAGTAACTGATGAATTTATTAGATTCCCCGCCTAAGTACACTTTGTGGAGAATGATTTTATAGGTGGAATGAAATGAATGCAGAATCAATAATAGATGATAACGGGAGAGTTCTCATTCCGATAGAAATTCGAAAAATGTTAAATCTAAAATCGGGGGAGAGAATAGTTTTTCAAGTTCAAGAGGGAAAAATTATATTACGAAAATTTACTTCAGTGGAAGAATTCATCAAAAAATCAGAAGAATTTAGTGATAAATTGAAAAAAATAACCATAAAAAATGCCATTGAATTTGAAAAAATTAATTGAATAAATCATGATCACATTAGATCCTCAAATTTGGAAGAATTAAAAATGTAAAATTACCAATTATCTTCTCTTCATATCTTATTGCTATTGCACACTATAGCTTCTATTATTTGTTGTAATACTTCAAGAGGAAATCCGTGTCCCATTCCATCCAAAATCAATAATTCCGCATCGGGGATCGTGGAAGCTATTTCTTTACCTGCCTCGATGGGATAAAATGGATCTTCCTTCCCATGAATGACCAAAGTAGGAGCGCGTATCTGAGAGATATAAGGCTGAATATTCCCAGGTACAGCCATTGCAGCCAATTGGCGGGCGATACCTTCGGGATAATACCTTCGATCATATTCCCGTGCTCTATACTCTCGACCTTGATTTTCGTCAAATGATAAAGACCCCTGAATAAGCTTATCGCGCTTGACCATCTCATCAATATAAAACTCGCGTTCTGAAGGCACGGGAGCAAAAAATTGAGCCATGATCTCTGGTTTTGCTGGAGGTAAGGCAGGATTTCCGGTCGTGCTCATGATCACCGTGAGGGAAAGAACTCGAGAGGGATACCTGTAGGCTAAGATTTGGGCAATCATTCCCCCCATGGATGCGCCACAGATGTGTGTTTTATTCAAGCTTAGAGCATTCAAGATACAGATAGCATCATCCGCCATGTCTTCTAAGGTATAAGATACTTGGGGTTTTTCTCCCTTAGCATGGGCTTCATTAATTTGCATGAAGTTTGGAATGCCAGCATCTTCACATTTTGTTGATAAGCCCACGTCCCTATTATCAAATCTAATAACAAAAAAGCCACGATTTACAAGATGTTGGCAAAATTCATCCGACCAAGCAAGTAATTGGCTGCCCAGCCCTGCTATTAGTAATAATGGTTTTGAACTAGGATCCCCGAGCAGTTCGTATTCGATTTCTATATGATTGACGCATGTTTTAGGCATTATCTTTAAACTTTTTTTTAGTGATTTTCTAATAATATAAATATGCAATATTAAAAATAGTTTGATGGGAGATATATCCCCTTGCTCTAGTTAAATGTATTACCGAGAGATATAGGAAAAAACTTAATGAACCAATTAAATTAACGAATCTAACAAAAACGTGGATTAGCGGAAAAACCAGAATTAATGCATCGCAGAATAAATTTAAAAATTTTAACATGAAAGGGTTCAATTTTCAAAAATAATATAAAAGAAAGAAACTTTAATGGTAATATATCATTTAAAAAAAAGTCTTGAACATGTCCACACAAAACAAAGAAAAACTAAGTTTCAGACAGATCTTGGGATATTCTGTCGGTGCAGGGCCCACTGCACTCTATGGGTATGTCTTTGGTCTCAAATATATTGAGTTATTTTATAACGATCTGCAATTATTACCCATTTTTTTTGTAATTGGGCAAGTGATTTACATGACAATTAATGCTTTAAATGATCCTTTAGCGGGGCAACTTTCAGATAGGACAAACAGAGAGAAGTGGGGTAGTCGGAGGCTCATCTACATCAAGTATGGTGCTCCGATTTGGGCATTAACCTTCCTCCTGGTATGGTTTCCTTGGAGTTTAGATAATCAACTAGTTATTTTCTTGCATTTTACGATAAGCATCTGCTTGTTTGATACCATGTTAACCCTGGTAGTACTCTGTTGGATGGCATTATTACCCGAAATGACGGCGGATATTGGTGAGAGGAATAAAGCGAATTTTTGGATGCTCCTCCTTGGCGTTGTCATTTTATTACCCTTTCTTATCATAGTGGGTCCCATGAAAGCCACCGATGCCTCCTTTCAAATGCTAATGATCATCATTGCTATTATTTCTACGGTTCTCTTATGGGTGGTTGTCGTGGTAAGTAAAGAAAAACCAGAATTCCAGAAAGATCAACCCTTCCCATTATGGCAATCCGTAAAAGCGACCGTCAAATCTAAATCATTCATGATATTTATTGGTTATAATTTTTGCGGTGTATTCGTGGGAAGTATAGGTCTTAGTTATCTTTTTGCATTTTACTTTGTTCTAGGTTTTAATAGCGGCGTGGCCACGGTCTTATATTTCATGATTTTTATCTTTGTGGGATATTTTGCTTATTTCGTATGCTTGAAATTGCAGAAACCATGGGGCATGCGGAAAGTCATTTTAAGGTTTGGAGTTTTGCGAGTCGTCGGAGCATTAATTGTTTTTTACCTAATTCTTATTCCCGGATTAGAGCTATTAATTTGGATAGGTCTTATATGGAACACATTTTTCGGAGGGTATGGTGTTTATACTGTGGGAGCATTAATGTACCTGTCAGTTGATGAAGATGAAATATTGCATGGCACCCGGAGAGAAGGCATGTTTTTAGGGATTAATGCCCTTTTTACCAAACCAGCGAATAGTCTTGGGCCCATTCTGGCAACGGTAATATTTACTGTTTTTGGATTCGTGCAAGGTGCTAGTATCCAATCGGCTTCGGCATTAGTGGGAATTAAAATATTGTTTTTGCTGGTTCCCGCCATTTTCAACGCGATTAGCTTGATTTTCATCTATTTTTATCCCTTGCATGGAGAAAAACTTAAAGAAATGCAAGCAAAACTCGAAGCACTCCACCAAGAAAAACGCGAAAAAACTTTACAAATTTAAAATTTAATGGGCTTTTTATTCGAAAAGAATGATTAAAAAAAAAAGCCCCCTTTTTTCTTTTCTATATTCACTTGGAACTCCCTCTGAGAGTGGTAAACCACTAAATAAAGCGGGAAAGAACCGGAATCTTTCCTTTTAATTTTTAGATAATAAAAAAGGATTAAAATAGGACACGTGAAAAGTTTAAATGCAACTCACCAATAGTTCTAATTATATTATATGAAGGGATATTTAAGAGAAAAGCGCGAGACTTTGAAATAAATATCCAAGAATATTCAATAGGATGGGGTAGTAATGTCCGAAAAACATGAAAAAGGATATAAAGTGGTAATTTTTGCAGACATGGAAGGGGTATCCGGAGTAGACAATTGGAGACAAGTGATTCAAGGTAAAAAAGAATACCAAGAATCGGGTCGATTATTATTAACAGAAGATATAAATGCTGCAATTAGAGGGCTCAGGAAGGGAGGAGCCAGCGAGATTGGTATTGTTAACTTTCATAGTGCTAACCAAGAGCACTTGATTCCTAAAAAAGTGGAAAAGGGAACGAAGCTCTTGGGGGATTGCTTTTCAAAAAAAATGAATGCTTTTGTGAATGAAACCGTGGATGCCGCGATCCTTATCGGATTTCATGCGATGGGAGGAAGTAACGAAGGGTTCATGAGTCATACCATCAGTGCAGGTCCGATTGTTAAAGTTAATGGAAGGATGGTAAACGAAGCATACTTAATCGCAATTGCTCTATCTGAATATAATATTCCAATAATCCTTGTATCCGGAGATCAAGTTTTAGCGAAAGAGGTGTCAGAACTCTTGCCAGGGACGGAAACCGTGCAAGTGAAAACATCAAAAGACAAGGGAACCACCCTCTGCTTGCCAATAGATGAAGCTAGAACCATGATTGAAAGAGAAACAGCTGAGGTTCTTTCAAATCTCCCCAAGTTTAAAGCATTACACGTTGAGTTGCCCATTGAAGTAGAAGTATCCTTTCCACAAGAAATGAGTGCAGATTTAGCTTCTTTAATTCCACGTGCCGTGAAAGTTAATAAGACGGGGGTTATCTATAAAGCAGAAACCTTGCCAGAAGTAGGAAAATTTGTCTTTTCTGCAATGATGTTAGGAAATCAAGTATTAAGTGCCATGCTAATGATGGAATTAAATAGAATAGAAGAAGTGCGAACCGTCTCGGAGCGCTTTGGCGAAAAGTTCATGGAAAACTATCTCGCAAAATAAAAGCCAAATCTTTCCATGGAGAACATCAAGGTATCATCGAGTACCGGGAACCGGGAAAGACTTTCTTAGTGGCCATACTTTCTGTTAGAAATTCTGTCGGTTACGAACTCAATTCCCAGTTCAAACATTTATTCGAATTTTCATTAGTATCAATTACAGAGCTTTCGAATCAATTTAATATGGAAAGAATCCAAGATCACGTGAATTATATTAAGCAGCACGAGCAAAATGGAAATGAATTAAAATAGAAGGCAATAAACTATATTTTACTCGTAGATACAAAGCAAGAGGAAAAAAATTCAATTTTACAGCATTACAGCAAATTATAAAGCGGAAGAAATTTATAATTTTGATTACGAGCCACAGCGATTCTGATGTAGTTAAAGATATTAATTTCTATATGAATGTAGAAAGAAATTCAATTAAAATAATTTAAAGAAAAGAAAGAATTGATAATTTAATTCATTGTTTCATTCATAATTCGCGGGGAATATTGAACCTCCAAGGGTTTACTCTTCTCTTCTCTGAGCTTTTTTCTATATTGGATAAAAAGTAAGAGACCCACGATGAAGGGATCGATTTCAAAAATAAAAATCGCTATGAAGGGGCTCATTTGAATGGGAAGCATGATCAAGGTGGAATCATTAAATAGAATTGGGATTCCAATACCTAATGTTTACCATCCAATATAGTCCAACGCCCAGTGGCTAAAAACTATAAATTCCATTACCAAGCTAGATTGGATTATGCATGCTTTTGGTCTTGTGCGTATTGTACTTTTTTTTCTCGATTGAAGATATTTCATAGTAAGTGCAGTGGCACCCACTACAATCCCTGACCATATTAATGCCATGAATAAACTGTGAGACCACCATAAAGGATCAAAAGGGTAGATAAAGTATATTATATCAATAAACATCGTGGCAATCAATAAAGCCCAGAGAGGGACTTGGGGCGAGAATCGTTTGGTTATTAATGCAATACCAAGATGACCGAATAGAGGCATGTAAATCAAATAGTTGGAGTTGTTATATAAAAATTTAGAGTCCAGATTTTAATCGTAGTAGAATTTTATCTTAAAATGACTTATAGAGTATTATCATCGTAATACTTCATTTTTTGAAGACTCTGGTCCTTTCATTATTCATGTTTGTAAATGACTTGAGAAAAAAAGTAGAGGGAAAATTTTCGAAAGAGATTGCTTTGGATGAAGATGGTGAAGGAATATCATACGTGTTTCCAGATACTAAGGAATTTATTTCCATTATAAAAAGGCGAATGATTCGAGAGCATTTTATCATAAAAGAAGACGATGGGGAGTAAGTTGAAGCAATCTATCTCCTGAAGCGTCTGATTAACGTTTAGAGCCAATTATCTCCCGTCTGGAGTGGCAATTTCTGAAAAGATCAAATAAAAATTAATTATAAATAAAAATTTAGCTTAAATTATTTTTCCCATCCTATTTTGTGCCTATTTCTCTCTTAAA
>CAYLZE010000099.1:0-18911 GCA_964388035.1 uncultured archaeon | reverse complement strand
TTTCCTTATTAAAATCCATGTGCGGACAAAAGGCATTGCAACTTCCACAATGAATGCAAAGGCTCGCATAAATTACCTCATTTTCAAGATCTTGACTAGATTTTTCGACCTTCATTTACTTTTTCCACAATACTTGTTTTAAAATAATTTTAATTATTTATAATTTGAAATGATTCACCGTTTAAAAAGTTTGAAATTTCACACTATGTGTATCCTAATTAAAAGGCGAAAAAATGGCAAAATTTCATAAAAATATCTTTTTGCTAAGTAATAATACCTCTAAATATTTTCTTCGCTCTTATCTAAAAACTGGGAACATGTATTATCAAGTGGTTTGGTGATTTTCATCTTATCTTTCCATGTGACCCAACTATTCCCTAGTTTTTCAAAATGGAACCCGCAATATTTATCTTCCTTAAGTTTTTCTAACATTCTTTTTACATACGTCCAAGATAATTCCGTTTTTTTAACAACTTCTTGAATATCTATTGGTTTATTAACTTTCAATTCGTCATTAAAAAATTCAATTATTTTTTCAAAACCTGTTTTTGGAGAAGAATCTTCAGACTCTGATGAAATATTAATTCACCTTACTATTATATAAAAAGATAGCAGTTAATAAGGTATAACATAAAATTTATTAAAAATTATATTATTAAACGTAAGAAATTAAATGTTTTAGGAAGATTATTATACTTGATACTTAAATTCTTAGATTTGGAAAACCTCAGTATCATGAAGTAATACATTATTGAAAGGGTCTACAGTTTGATAAGCATGTTTTTATCCTATATAATTATGCGTGAATAGAAAGGTGGTTTTTGCTTCTTGAGTCAATCAATTAAATTTTCGGAACTTTTTGAAAGTATGGATTTGAAGGAAATAGATAAATCTGAATTTAGGAATGTGCTCCTCGCGTTGATATGTCACTCTGATGCTTTAAGATATAATGAAAATTGCTTGGAGTTATTTGAGGAAATACCTATCAATCGTGATGAAATTTATAAATTTTTAGAATATTTGTTAATTTCTGATGAGAGTGCGTCAATTAGAAGTTCTGCTGCCTTAGTATTATATCAAAATTTTTCTAAAGAGAGTTTAAATCCGTTAATTTGGGCAATTCAACATGAAAAGTCAGCTAGTATATTAAATACTATTGATAAAATGATAGCTACTTATAATACTTCCCAAACATGTTTATTGCGTTCTGTTTTAGATAAACAATTAGCATCCATTTATAAAGTGGATTCCAACGAGGGAAGATTTCTCCTTGAGTTAGATGCTTTGAAGAAAAAAGTTTACATGGCTCCCAATTATAAGCTTCTAATCAAAAATAATCATGTTATCGCTTTAGAAATACCGGGATGGCATCTGAAAGAATTACCTTCCAGTATAGGCAATTTAAAAAAATTAAAATTACTGAATTTATGGGATAATAACTTATCCTCATTACCAAGTTCATTAGGGAATCTTGAACAATTAGAATCTCTATACTTGGATTGGAATAGATTTTCCGCTCTGCCACCTTTTCTAGCGAAAATGAAATCACTCAAGAAAATTAGCCTTATGAATAATTCTTACCTACAAGAAATCCCTGATTTATTGTTAAAATTATCTGAAAGGACAGTCTCCAAGAATTATGTGGATGAAGGTGTAAAAGAAAAGGATGCAATCGTGTTAGGATTACTCCAGATACTCACGGGTCAAAAATTAAAATTACTCAAAAATAAAGAATCCCTTTCTCCTACTTGCGCTTGCCATTACATGATCAATGCGAAGGGGAGAGTGATAGGCTTGTATATATACGGCTATTATTTCTTCCAGATTCCAAAATTTCCCAAACAGATATGTGACCACCTAACTTTCTTAGAGGAAATTGTCATTCGAGATCAAAACATGCATTCCGTTCCCAATTCTCTCAAGAACTTACAATATTTAAAAAAAATAGATTTGATGAAAAACCAATTTCATGAAATTCCCCGATTACTTTTAGAGATGGAATCTTTAGCTGTGATTGATTTTAGTTATAATTCTATTTCAAGGATACCGGATGAATTTTTAGCAAAAAATGCTGAAGTTTGGTTTTAATTTCTTATCCAATTCTTATTCAACTCTAAAAAATCATAAATTTAAATAATTTATAGGGTTAAATGGTATCTCTTCCGTTTTTATCATTATTTCCGAAGTTTTCTAAAAGTTCCCGATTTCATCAATTCACATGGCAAGAAGTAACTTTTTCCTGATTCCTTTACGAAGTTTTCTAGCTTTTTACACCATTCTTCAAAATTCTTTTTCCCAGGACCAAAAGGACCGGGAATGTCATAAGCTGCTAAAATCACATCATCTATTTCTTTATATCCCGATACAATCTCTTCCTCCAATAACCTACAACCTTCATTAAGCATTAATGCCATGTTTAAATCTATATCAAAAAGATTAGCCTTCTGTGTTGGTGGATTTTTAATTTTACCATCTTCGGTCCATTCATAAATTCCCTTGCCCGTCTTTCTTCCTAGATTCCCATCTTGAACAAATTTCACTAAAACTTTTCCTGGGGTAAAATCTCGTGAAAGAGTTTTTTCAAAATATTTTAAAACATTTAGTTGAACATCTAAGCCCAAATAATCCCATTTCGCACATGGTCCGAGTCCTTGCAAAGAATCAACGTCGGCATCGACATTTCTGAGAGGAATTCCTTTTTCCTGTGCTTTATCGAGAAGCCAGCCAATATACACGCTGGTGGGAATCATGACTCGATTTGCAATGAACCCCGGACTTTCCTTTTCGATTCGAGCACATATCCTTTTTCCCTTAAGAGCAGGAAATTTTTCACCAACAGCAATGGCGATATTCATGGTTTCTTCCGACGTTTTTTCACCTTTAGTAACTTCAATTAACCTCAACAGAGGAATGGGAATGAAAAAATGCATTCCAACTAATTTGTGAGGTCTACTACACTTTTCTGCAATTTTTGTTATGCTCATGGTAGATGTATTTGTTGCTAAAATTGAGTGAGCTGGGGCCAGTTTTCCTAATTTTTCAAATAAATCCTGTTTTAAAGACATTTTTTCAGGAATCGCTTCTATGATAAAATCAGTTTCATCAACAGCTTTTTTCAGATCCTGCTCGAGAATTAACCTTTTCATTAATAAATCGGTATTCAATGAGGGAGATAACTTACCCTTTCCTTCAATTTTTTTAATCCCATTTTCAATATACTTTTGAGCATTTTTTAACGCTTCTTGGGAGATATCATTCAAAAATACATTCTCAAATCCCGCCATGAGAGCTACTTGGGCAATTTCACGGCCCATGGTTCCCGCTCCAATGACAGTGATGATTTTAATATTAGAGAGCTCGGTCATTTTTTTTCATTTCTTGTTATAACTCTTCATGATGTTAAATAACAAAAAGTTGAACTTAAAAAAAATTTAATTCTGTCCCATAAAAGCTAAAGAATTAGAAAAAAGTTAGGAGGATATACCAAGATAGTAGCATCGTTCCAATCCCTAAAAATATGGAAATGGGTAACCCGGGCAATATTTTATTACGCTTCAAACCAGAAATCGTGATACCTGTTCCAATTATTATCGCAATTGCAGTTAATATCATTACAATTAGACTATCACTTTGAATTAAAGCACTGGAAGTAAGCATGCTATAAAAAGTGAGATCTCCGATTCCAATTTCTAACTGTGAGCTATCATATTCAATTTCTCCCGATTTGATTTTTTGCTTGATTTCTTCTTCTGATAATTCACCGTCATATTCAGATGTCACGATATCCATCATCTTGCGTATTGGCCCCTTTTTTGATTTAACAGCGTAAATATCCCATAAAGAAATTCCTATTAAAATAGCGAGAGTGGTCCATAAAGGCATACTCACGCCAAGTAAGGCTCCTGTCAATAAACTAACGTAAAGTACAAAGAAATTTTTGACGCGATATGTTTTTGCAGTGAAGTATTTGTAAAGCATGACAATAGTATATCCTATGATAAATGCAAACATTAAGTAAAAAAGGGTATTATATAGATTGTAGATGAATTCTGTAGAGGGTAAATTATAGAAGCTGAGATAAAGAATTATATCTCCAAAAAACAAGGTCAAGAAAAAACATAAGAAGCCAAAGCTAAACCCAAAGATATATTTTAAGACATTTATCCCGCCCTTTCTAATCAGAAAAATAATAATGAAGGAAGAAATAGCAGCAAAGGAAACGAAGATTAGTCCATTTAATAATCCTGCGGTCGCGCCATATTGTTGTTCAGAAACATATCCCGCATCAATTTGTATTCCCGCCTGCACGTAAGTTAGATAAGCCAGAATTCCTGCAAAAACAACGACAATTAAAATAGGTAACGGATATATATTGCGTTTTACTCGATACGTAGGAAAGAAATTTGGCACACCAGATTTTTCTACCATTTGCTTTTCATTATTGGGTCCTTGAATGGTTTTATGCCCATGTTCTGCATCCTTGGAGTTTTTATCTTTGCTTTCAGGGTTATTAGACATAGCTGAAATAAGAAATTTTGGTGATTAGAATCTTAATTAATTTTAAATTATCATAAATAGGTATAATTATTAAACTTACGGTTTATGTTTTATCTATCCCTTCTTTCGTGACAAAATTCTAAACAAAATTAAAAATGCTCCCTACATTTATAAGTTAAAGACTAAAAAAATAAATTTTCGCTAGTAATATTTCACTAAATACGAAAATAATTTCCAATTAAATGGCTTCTAAATATAAACGTTTGGAAAAGAAGATTCGAAAGTATAGATCAAAACTTTCGAATATTAAATTCAGACAAAAATTGTCAAGCTTAGTGTATCGTGTAGGAATATATAGTGATAAAGAATTTCAACTAGAAGATTTACCTGATAAACAGAAACTCGTATTTCCTTGCCATCTCGGAATTTTATTTTGCGAACAAGATTTAAATCATGAATTATTTGATGCAATTTCTGATAAATTGAATAAAATTTTTGGTACCTTCTTATATAACATTCAAAATCTCGGATCTTATAATTTTTCAAAAGCCATGTTAAAAAAAGGAACCAAGACCGAGAAAAGTGCCCATACTCAAACTGAGAGAAAGTTCAATCTTCACCCCACAAATAAATTCTACCAACTTCTAATTGATAAACGTATTGAAAATAACCTGGATATGATCGCAGCAATTACTTCTTTACCTCTTTATTCCAGTAATCATAATGATATTTATTTTTTATTTGGAGAAGCGCATTTAATGCACGATTGTTGCATCATTTCAACTCTGAAATTAAAAGAAGGGTTTTATAACAGAGAAGAGAATAATCACATTCTAGAGCAAAGAATCACTAAGGAGATAATACATGAAATAGGTCATCTTATTCTGGGACATGAACATTGTGAAGAAAATTCCTGCGTGATGAAATCTTCAAAAATAGTAGATGATATCGATAATAAATCCATCCATTTATGCAATAAATGTGCTGAGAAATTGAATGGTATTAAAAAAGAGTTTAATATTTAATTGTTCCAATTAATTCAAAATTGTACATTAGGTAACCGTTGGATAAAATCTTTAACTAAATTTACACGATCTTTCCTATCACGTCTATAATAACGCATTGGATAAAGTTCATTAATGACAAACTTATATAACTTAACCCAAGTCTTGGCGACCTCACTTACTTTATATTGTGCTGCTGCCTTTTTCGCATTTGCTCCAAATTGTTGTCGTAAATCGTCATCCTTTAATAAATTTACAACATAATTTTCAAATTCATTTAAATTATTCGCCAGATATCCCGTTTCGCCATGTCGAATAACATCACGAATCCCATACCCATTAGCACCAACATTGGGAGTACCTTGAGCCATTGCTTCAATAAGAACTAATCCTTCCGCTTCTACCCAACTCCATAAGCATGTCAAATCCGCTGCATTATAAAGTTTCAATAAATCCTCAAAAGGCACCCTCCCCAAATAGGATACATAATCTTGGAGATGAAAACTTTTAATATATTTTTGCACGACTAGCGTAGAGGGGCCAGAATTGCCTACTAAAACAAAATGAGCATCCGGATCTCTTTTATGAATATTTTTAAAGGATTTTATCAGAGCTAAAGGATGCTTCTCCGGGGATAATCGGGCGGCGCTCAACAAAATCTTTTTATCTTCTAAATCATATTTAGCAAGGATCCCGTTTTTTTTGACATTTTGAAAGTAATAGTCATGAATCCCATTGGTAAGACAAATTATTGGCTCTTTACACTTTTTTTCTCGCAATAGTTCTTTTTTCGATTTCGTGGCTACATGAACCAAATCATATTTATCGATTACGTGCCGTTCATATCGCCAAATTAAATCACTCTTTGCAAGATAATTGCCTAAAAGGGGAACGTATTGTGCCGTATAAAAAGACATGGGACTATTATGAGTACCTACCATCGGTATTCCCAGGAACTTAGCCCAATTAATTGCCATGGAACCAATGGTGGCATGAGTATGAATATGAGCAATATCAAGATAATCTTCTTGGCAAAAGAAAAACTTATGAAGCGGTAAACTTAGAATAAACCCGGTATCCTTGGATATTCGGGCGCCTCCTAATTCATGAAAATATAAATTTTTGGGAATTTTATATCCATTTTCAATTCTTGGGGCGAACACGTGAACGTTATGCCCCGTTCTAGCAATTGCTTCACTTAAAAATCTAACAGAATGTGCCGTTCCATTAATTTGTGAATACATGCAAGAAAAGAATCCAATGTTAAGAACTTGTTTAGCCATGTAAATTCATTCTTTAAATGGTTTATAAGTGAAACACAAATAAGATTATATTAAAAACTTAAGGAGTCAAATTTTTGATATCAAAATTCAAGATATAGTTACTTTGTATAAATAATCGTTTTATTAAAAAAGCCAGACATTTATTAAAAATCTAAAGCATTCTTAATAAAATCTTATTAAATTTTTTATGAATTTATATTATAATTGTAGATCTAAAGAGAGAATTATAGGTTCAAGCAATTCTATTACAAGTATTTGGAATTCAAATAGCTATATATTAATCTATATGATTATAAAAATGGAGAGAAACGTTTATGGAATGATTATTTTTTATTAAATTTGGTTTAAAAAAATAATCCTTGATAGAACTTATTCTTGAATATTTATCAATTTCACACTTAAAGAAAATCATGGAATATGTTCGGCTCTTTAGCAAGATTTGGAAAAAATTAGAAATAGAGAATAATTATTTATTAGTAGGAAATTTTTTTTGGAACCAAATCTTTTAAAAGATAAGGATTCTTGTAATTGAATTATCATGGAAGAAACAGAGAAAAGGAAAATTATCCAAGATATTATAAAGAAAAGAAGGTTACCCTATTCCTTAGATTTAGTAGAAGTAGAGGGAGATAAATATATAGTTATTAATAATTTTGGTTCGACTATAACTTATATAAAAAAGGACGAAGATTATTTTCTAGAAGAGGAACTTTAAAACTTTAATTTTTTATTACTTATATTACTTATTTTAAAATAAACCTCTTTTCAAAATCTTTGACCATCCAAGTTAGATGGTTAAAAAGCAATTCATTTTTTATCCGTGATATGTTTCTTAAAATCAAAAGGGTTAAATATGAGGACTTTTTTCATGATAAAGGAAAAAATGTTAATTTAAGCGGTTATAAATTGAAATCATAAATCTTAATAATCCCTTTATAGATAAGAATTTAAGAGAAAATTTTTTTATATAAATTAGTAAACTTATATTTTCAAATACCTGGTTAAGTGGATAAATATTCAAAGAAGAAGGATATCTTCAAACGATACGGAAAGTAAGTCAACGGAATTATTCAGAGCTGCGGTTAGTGAAAATACTTCCTTATCAATGTATAAGAAAAAGGATAGATTTTATTGTATCATTCGTAAAGATTTATCCAAACCCTATGAAGTAGAGGTAGATGCCTCGGAAGCACCTATCATTAATAAATTGACCAAAATTCCAGATCCCTATGAGATAACTATTGCAGATCTTAAGATCTTGGAGGAGGAAGTATTCCCAATTAATGAAAGTATCAAAAAGCTGTTTGGTATTGATAAAGAACTTAAATTAAAGACAATAAAGTTAGCGATTGGGGGAGGTATATCAGATTATGTGACTATCGAAAAAAGCGATTTAATTAAGTTTGATGTAACTCCCACATTGAGCGGTTTAATGGAATTTGTTGAAGAAAATAATGAAAGTATCTTAGGTTTTTTAAATGCCAAATATATTAACGAGGAAGGGAACGTAATTTATTTAAATTGTGGCAGGGAAAGTGTTTCTGAGAATATCTTATCTATTAAATTGAAAATATTAGCCTCAATGCAGCAAAGGGGTTTATTTCTACAACAAGAACATAAATATTATGGACTTCAGCTTTATCTAATTATCGCTTCTCGAGAACAAGAAGATGATAATTTTCTAAAATTCTTAAAAGAATTAGGAATTGATTGGGAATTAATCTTTTTTAGGCGTGGCTTAGCGATTCATGATTGGATCCAAATTGAGTGTGAAAAGGATTCTGAGAATCTCAAAGGTTTCTTACGTGCTAAATATAAAACATTAAATTATTTCGATGTGAATAATATCATCAGAGTTGTGACTAAAAATCAATTGCCTTTTAACGTCGCAGATAAAATGGCATCGCTTCTTTCTAAAATGAAATCAGAAAGAGCAATTCAAGTGCAAGAAAATAAATTTAAAAATACAACTCAAGGAGGTTCCGTTAATAAGAGTTATATAAATCAAGATATCGGTCAGAATAATGAACCTTCTGGCGATGAGTATTCAGTTACTTTAAAGAAAGCCGAAATCGCCGCAGCTGCAAAATTAGCATGTGCTTATTTAGGAATTCAAATGAATATTGAATTTGATAGAGACATCCCAATCACGGAGATTTTAAAATATCAAGATGAATTGACAAATATCTAATACATCTTTTACGTTTAATAGCACTCCTAATAGATTTATTTAGATATAAAAAAAATAGAAATTTTAATTGAATCCATAAGAATTTTTCAATAATTCATGGTTTAGCTTTCCCACGGTTATAGATTTTCCCGTTTTCATGTTGTTTATAGTATAAGTTGCGGGAGCAAATAATCCAGGATCAATTTTATAGAAATCATACTCCGCTTCCTTGAAGATAACGTTAAATGGTTTTCCATAACTCGGGGATTGGTTAGAGGGTGCTTTTTTCAGCAATTCAAATATCTCTTGTTCTTTTTCCTTATCAACGTTGATAATATAAAAAGTCGAACCTGCAGCGATGATGGAATCATTTGTCGTACCCATGGCAGCAAAATCATCCTTGGCAATTGGAGCAATCGTGGTGGTACCAAATCCCTCTTTTAAAACTTCAAGAGGAAAATGAATTTCATGAAGTTTATGAATACCCGTTTCAACAATTCGGGCAGCAACTTGAATTGACCCGGTCAAACATGCCGTAGGAGCACAAACTGCATAGGTATTTTCAGGAGCTACATTACACTTTTCTGTAACTATTTGCATGACTTCTTCATCAGGCATTTGTCTGGTTTCGAATACTATAACGGCACAATTTGAACTATCCACGTACGTTAATTCCTCAAACAATTTTTCCTTTCTTGCCTTAGCTCGAGCAGGTCCAGAGCCTAAAGATTGGAAAACTACTTTATTCTTAACTTTTCCATCTTTTTCGACATCTTTTTTAAGTTTTACACTCCATCCTGCCAATTGTGACGCCATGCAGGAAATAACGGGATGAGAGGTATAGACGTTCACGGCAGGAAGATAATGTTCGTCTAATTTATATGATGTAAATTCTACATTTCCTAATCCCCCCATGCAAATCTCACCCACTAGCTTTCCTCCCTTCCAACCCGCATTAGTCATATCTATGACAGTTGCACCCGAATTTAATTTAATAATTTTAGCACCATAATGGATAGGGTTGACCATTATACCTTTAACGAGGTTTAGGGCTAATTCATTGATTTTTACTTCTTCCATTTTTTCACCAATAAATCTGTTTATAATTTTTTAGTTAGAATGATTTTTAAATTTTTAGAATTCCCCAAAACTTTCTTAGTTTTTCAATTAAATGATCATAAACTTATTCAAAAAGTAAAATATGGTTAGTTTATTATATCTGATAAAAAATTAATATTATATCACTTACTTCTAAGAAAAAACTAAAAAAAATGAGCGTGCTAGAGGAGAATCTCAAAAAATTAAAAGAAGATATATCTCATGCAATAAATATTCTCATTGAACATCTTAAAAACAGGGACTCATTAGTCCAGATTTACACTCATTTAGATGCAGATGGATTAACATCAGGCGCGATTCTAGGTAAAGCACTTTTTAGAGAAAGCATACCATTTCAAATACGCGTGTTAAAGCAATTAGAAAAGACAGAAATAAAAAAGATCGTTGATTCCGCATTGAGTTCAAGAAATTTCATCATTTTTTCGGATTTTGGCAGCGGTCAATATTTGGAATTACAAGAACAGCTTCGAGATGGAAAGGAGCGTTTACCTCACATTATCTTGGATCATCATTTACCTCAAGAAGTCTCCAGTAAAGATGATATTGAACTTATAAGAGAGATTCATGAGAACACTTCCCCTTTCCATATTAATCCCTATTTCTATGGAATTGATGGAAGTGTTGAAATTTCTGGCGCGGGAGTTTGTTATTATTTTTCAAGGGGTTTGAATGATGCTAATATTGATCTATCCCCTATTGCCATTATTGGGGCTATAGGTGATATACAAAATCAAGGTCCTAATAAATCATTTAAAGGCATGAATAGGTTGATTTTGGAGGATGCCAGAGAAAAAAAACTTATAGAGATTGTGAGTGATTTAAATTTTCCTCCTTTTAGACCTTTGAATGAAGCTCTTGCATATTCTTCTGATCTTCTATTACCCGGTATAACTAAAGATATCAATAAATCTTTAAAATTTTTACAGTCGTTAGGAATTTTAATGGAAACTCCTGAAGGGACTATTAAAACATTAGCTGAACTGGATCAAAAAGAAAAACAAGTTTTAACATCAGCAATAATAGAGTTCATATCAATGAAATTGGATGTAGACCCGGCAAGTATTATTGATAAATTAATTGTACAAAAATATTTGCTTGTTAATGAACCAGAAAATTCAGTTCTAAAGGATTTAAACGAATTTTCGAATTTATTAAATTCATGCGGAAGAACAGATAATGCCTCATTGGGCATTGCTATCGCCTTAGGAAATAGAACAGATGCTTTATCGAAAGCCCAAGAAAACTTGAAAGAGTATAAAAAATCATTAATGAAGGCTTTGCATTGGCTAAAAGAAAATAATAAAATTCAACAGAAAGAGAATCTCCAATATTTTTTCGGAGAAGATGTGATTGGTGAAAATATCGTTGGGACAATAGCTTCGATGCTAATTTTTGATAAAGGGAAGGATATTGATTTGAATAAGCCTATTTTTGGACTTGCATTGAGGAAAGAAGAAAACATGTACAAAGTTTCCAGTCGTGCCAGCAAAGAGCTTGTGGAAAAAGGAGTAAATCTCTCAGAGGTTATTAGAGAAGCTTGCGAACAAATAAATTTAAATGTTTTAGGAGGGGGACATCCACCCGCGGCAGGGACAAAAGTTCCCGTTGAGCAAGCTGAAACTTTTTTGAATAATTGTAATGAAATTATTGGAAAACAACTATCTTCTTGATAATTTTAATTTAATAAGGGGAATTAGATCTCCGTTTTTTTAAATGCGGTATTCTTCTCCTGTCTCAGGTGCTACTGAATTAAATCCATCTTTACTCAAAACACTAGCTAAATTGGTCGTGGATTTCTCATCCCCGTGAACACAGAATACCTCTTTGGCACCATTACGAAACTGTAAATCTTTTACATATTGCTGCAAATTGTTCGCATCTGCATGACTTGAGAAATCGAAATACTCGTATTCACATTCAGCCTGTATTTTTTCAAGACTATTCCGTTCCTCAGTTTTTCCGTTATTGTTAAATTCAAATACTCCCGTATCTAATAAGACTCTTCCGGGACTTCCTTCTACTTGATATCCTACAATATAGATTGCCGACATTGGGTCTTTTAAGATGGATCCCATGTATTCCATCACAGCACCACCCTTTAGCATTCCACTCGAAGCAATAAATACTGCATTCCTCTTCTTGATTGAGTTTCTTTCCGTGCTTCTTGACACGTATTTAGCTTTTTTCAATGCCTTTTTATAGACCTTAAAATCTTTTATCGCTTCTGGATGGTTTAGATATTTATTGCTTATCTTTCTGGCCAATCCATCAATATATATTTTCTCTTTATAAAAATATTTGTTCAAAATCAGTAATACTTCTTGAGATCGTGCGACTGCAAAAGCAGGAATTAGTACTCGTCCACCGTTGCTAATAATATCGATTATTTTCTCTACAAAGTCTTTCTCCAATGTTTCTCTTGGAGGATGATTTCGTAGAGCATAGGTCGATTCAATGATAAGAGCGTCAATTGGGGGAAAGTCTCTTGCTTCGGCGGATGTGCATAAATTTGTATTTTGGGTGTTAATATCCCCCGAATAAAGGATAACTTTATCATCGACTTCTACCAGAATGGAGACGCTACCAGGAATATGCCCTGCATTAAAGAAGGTGATATAAAAATCATCCTCAATTCTCTGCCTTACCCGTTCGTTCAAAAAAGTTGCATTTTTTCTCAGATTATCTAATTCCTCATATCCAAAAGGATAATTATACTTAGATATTCTTAAGGTATCTTTAATTAAGATTTCTGCAATTCTTAAGGAAATCGGATTTGTTAGGAAAGGAATATTATTTTTCTTATAGAGATAAGGTAAAGCTCCCGAATGATCCACGTGAGCGTGAGTAAGAGCAACAGCTTTAAGTTTATCTCGATTAAAATCTTGCGGTAACCTCTCTTCACTATGAAATCTAATCCCGTAATCCAACACGCATTTCGTTCCATTATTTGAGGTAATCAAAATTCCAGAGCGTCCAACTTCTCTACAGCTTCCTAAGAATGCAATTTTCGTCATGATCGCATGTTTTATGAAATTTTGGAAATATATATGTCATTCTATTTAAATTAATCTTTAGAAAAAGATTAATTTTTGGATTATCTGAAATAAATTGAGAGTTTATGATTAACGAAAAACAACAACAGTATTTCAGAATTTCTTTAATATTAAAATTAATTATAAACTTCATTTTAGTGTAGAAATATTAATTGCTATAAAGTTTTTTATTAAGGTAAAATAAAAAGAAAATATAATTTAAAAAATACTACATTAAGTGTAAAAACATGAAATTCGAAGGAAAAGCAAGTATAGGAATTATTGGGGGGACAGGCTCCGATATCCAACTGGAAAATGCTGAAGAAGTTAAAATTTACACTCCATATGGAAGAACCTCTGACTTTATACAAATTGGAGATTTTAAGGGCAAGAGAGTGGCTTTTTTATCCCGTCATGGCCGGGGTCATACGATTCCCCCCCATCAGTTAAATTTTAGGGCAAATGTATGGGCATTAAAGGAGTTAGGCGTGAAATGCATCATTTCTCCCTCGGCAGTCGGTTCTCTAAAAAAGGAACACGATAAGGGTAAATTCGTCTTAGTCGATCAATATATTGATAGAACCAGAAAACGAATAGACACTTTTTACGAAGGGGGCCAAGTTTGCCATATTAGCCAAGCTGATCCTTATTGCTCATACTTAAATGATTTATTTTACGAAAAAAGTAAATCTATAGCGGGATTGGATATTCAAAAAGGAGGCACCTACGTTTGTATAGAAGGTCCGCGATTTTCCACTCGAGCGGAATCAAAAGTGTTTAAATCATGGGGTGGCGATATTATCGGAATGACGACATATCCAGAAGTTGTTCTTGCGGCAGAAAAGGAGATATGTTATTGTTGCATAGCCATGGTAACTGATTTAGATGTATGGGCCGGTTCGTGTAAAAATTGTGGTGTCGTGGAACTAAAAGAAAAATGTGATATCTGTGGGGGGCCCGTCCAAAAATTAGCAGTAAGTATTAGCGAAATTTTAGAAACCATGGAAAAGAATGAGAAAAACCTTAAAACAATGTTAGAAAAAACCATCCCAGAAATAGATACAGAACGGGATTGCCCCTGCAAGCATACACTTGATGGAGCTATCATTTAAAAATTCAACGCCATGCTATAATGTAGTAAAAAAAATATTAGTTTTTATTTTAGTACTTCCCTTTTTTTTTCTATTTTTTATTCTTCTACAGGAATTTCAACTAAAGTAAAAATTTCATAATCTTTAAGCTTATCACGTCCGTGTAAACTTCTCGTCAATTCAATGACGAAAGCTACTCCCACTACTTTGCCAGCTGCTTTTTCAATTAGTTTACAGGCAGCTTCCGCGGTTCCTCCCGTAGCTAATAGATCATCAAATAATAATACTTTATCATCTTTTTCAATGGCATCAACATGCATTTCAATGGTATCAGTTCCATACTCCAATTCATAAGTTTCAGACAATGTTTTATATGGTAACTTCCCCGGTTTTCTTATTAGCACAAAACCTGCTCCTAATTGATAAGCTAACACTCCGCCAAAAACATAACCCCGGGCTTCTATTGCTGCAACTTTTGTAATCCCTTTCCCCTTGTAATGTTTAACGATGCGATCACACGACTCTTTAAAAGCTTTATACTCCTTGCATAGAGTAGTAATATCTTTAAATTGAATTCCGGGTTTTGGAAAATCGGGTACGTTTCTAATGTACTTTTCTAAATTCATATTAATATCCTTTTTCCATGAGATAAATTGTTTTATATTAGTACAGTTCTATAAATTTTTTAGAGTATTTAATTATGATCTATTTCCTTCCTTCAAACTATAAATGCTTTTTAATATATTAAATTAAATCGGGTATGATTGTCTCTATAGCAAGTCGATTTTATGTAATCTAACTAACTGAGTATAAAGAACGAATTAAATGATCAAGGGATTTACCTAAATTAAAATAATACCAAGTTTTCTTAATAAAGAAAGCAATCCAAATCCTTAGGAAAAATTAAATAATGAATTTTGGATATTTTTTACTAAAATAAAATAAGTATCAGAGATATTCCAAATAAAATAACTTTAAAAAGAAGATTTTTCTTCTTAATAATGTAAAATAAAATTTCAATAAATTGATTAAAAGGTCTAAAAAATTGAAGCTGCTTTTATTCGGGCCTGAAAATGCGGGAAAGACTAGTCTCATGAGAACCACCTGCTTAGGCTACAATTTTATGAAGGTAATTAACCTAAAACCTACTAAAGGGATTAGTAGAGAGAATTATATCTTTAGAGGCCTATGTGAAATTAGTATTTGGGATGCAGGGGGCCAAACTCATTACATAGAAAGATATTTTTCGGAGTCACAGAGGGAATTAATATTTTCTGAATGCTCAATAGCTGTATTCATGGTGGATTCTACCATTATTGAAGAAAGAATTAAGAATATATTTTTTAGCTTTGTGAAGTATCTATTTGAGTATAGTCCGCAAGTGAGTAAGGTTTATTGTCTTTTAAATAAAATAGATCTTCCTAACTCCAAAGAAGACGAATTATATGAGTATCTTATAAAAGATATGGAAGAAGACTTTAAAAAGAAGGTCGTCTTTACTCCTGTTTCCGTAAAGGAAGGAAGTGCTCAACATCGGTTAATTGAAATTTTAGATTTTGAGATAACAAACAGCACGGTGAGCATGGCAAGAATGGGCAAGATTAGGCACTTCCTTGATAAATTGAAAAGCACGACACTTTCGGAATATTTATTATTCAATCAACCCGATGGATTATTGATCTCCTCAACTTTAGGGAAATTCGATAGTGAACCACTTAAATTCATGACATTCAAAATAAGTGCTCCCGATTCGAATTTATACCAAATTTATGAAAAAATAGTTAAATTGATGGATTCTCCCCCCTCTCCATTATATCTTTCCACGATCATGTTTGAATCGGATTCAAGCTATGTGATCGCTAAAGAAGTGAAAAATGGGGTAATATTACTTGCGATAACAAAAAATAAAAGCCCTGAAGTACTTTTAGAAGTAATCAAAACGATTTCCAACCAGAATCTTAAAACAATCGAGATGCTATTGGAAGAAGGAGGGACCTAACTTTTAAAATCATTCCAATTGTCATAAAAATAAAAATAAAAAAGATATAACACTTATATTCAAATTATTTAACTCTCTTTATCATATAAAGCCCGTTTAGATAAGAGTTCTTGGGTTGAACGGTGAGGAGTTCTTAATACGGTATCATTTGACTTTTCTATTTCCCGGGCATCATCACACATTTTGGCAGCATATCTCATCATTTCATGAGCTCCCGCCAGCAAGGGCATGTATTCATCTCTCTCCTTCAAGACAAAACAAGCTCTGCCAGTCACTTTTGATACAGAGCTAGCTAACTCAAAGGCTGCAATTGCTTTTGCTCTTGCATAGGGATTAGAAAAACTTGCAGCTTCCGTTGCATTATCTGCTTTTATCTCTAGTTGTGGAAGAGTGGGTGTTTTTCCATCCAACATGTCCATTATGACTTTATTCAGTTCTACAACAATCACTTGGAGTGCTCCCGTAATGGCTAGAACTTTTAATAAATCTGAATTGAATAGACTCATTTCAATAGGATCCAAAAATGGACGTCGCGCGCCTATCATGGAATCACATTCCACGATGATGTAGCCCATATTTTTTTCTTTTAATTCATCAATTGCCTTTTTAGCAGGAGCGTCTGATACCACAATAGTCGGAATACCTCCTGCCATATCTCTTGCGGCTTTGGGTCCTTTTAATGCGGCATTAGGGGAAGACATTATGATTAATTCGGGTTTCCAAGCCAATAATTCCTCCATTGCCTTAACACAGATTTCTGGAGGATGCATGCTTGGACCAGATGTTACTTCCCGGACATCAATTCGTTCTCCTTCCGCTCTCTCATCCAGAAGAAATGCGAGCAACAGAGAACTGCCAATCGTACCGTTTTTAAGAACACCAATTTTTAATTTCTTACTTTCGCTCATGATAGTCAACTAAAATTGTATAATTTATACTATTTAAGGTTTTTAATATAATTAATATTTTTAATTTTTTTTTAAGTTTTAATAAAATGCAATCTAAACTTATATTACAAATAGATGATATAGAAATAATTAAAATAAAAAAATAATTAGATGGTGGAATATGGAATTAAATGGAGTGGAAATTGAGGATACTTATTGCGAGGCATTTGGAAACTACTTTTCACGGATTATAGTCACGGCAAGAAACGAAAAATGGGCGAAAATTGCAGCGCAAGTTGCCACCGGGTATGGAACATCTACTATTCATTGCGATGCTGAAGCAGGTATCGATGTATTTCTTTCCGCAGACAAAACCCCTGATAAAAGACCGGGAGTGGCATTAATGTTCTTCATTGGAGATAAGAAAAAGGTGGGAAACATCGTGATGAATCGATTAGGTCAATGCGTGTTAACATGTCCTACGACGGCATGTTTTGACGGATTGACTCAATCCTTAGATCCTGCAAAAGATTTTGCTATTAAAATAGGTGCGAATCTAAGATATTTTGGAGATAAGTTTGAAGAAAAACTCGAAGAAAAATTTAATTTTGAAGCTTGGAAAGTTCCCGTAATGGATGGAGATTTTATTTGCCAAAGTGAAGCAAAAGCTGGAAAGGGAGTGGCAGGGGGTAATTTTTTAATCATTGCCAAGGATCAAGAATCGGGGTTAATTGCTTCAGAAAAAGCAATTGAAGCTATAAGCGTAATTGAAAATGTCATAGCTCCTTTTCCAGGGGGAGTAGCTCGTTCTGGTTCCAAAGTGGGCTCTAAATATAGTTTTTTGGGCGCAAGCACCAACGATCCTTTTTGTCCTACATTAAAAAGCAAAATTGAGAATTCGAATCTAAGGCAAGGAGATAATTGCGTCTATGAAGTAATTTTGGATGGAGCAACGGAAGATGCTGTCAAAAAAGCAATTAAAATAGGAATTGAAGCTGCCGTAAAGGTACCCGGAGTTAATCGCATCTCTGCAGGTAATTATGGAGGTAAGCTTGGCACTTATTTATATAAGTTACATGAACTTTTAGGATAAAAAAGTAAGTAAGAAAAAATCGTATTTTATTAAAATTATATTCTACTTTTATTTTTTTATAGGATTATAGTTTTCTTCGTATTCTTTTTTTGGTAGCTTCTTCTTTCTCTTCTTTAGGCATCTCTTCCTTTTTCTCCTCAGGTTTCTTTTCTTCTTTTTTCTCCGGTTCTTTCTCCGGTTTCTTTTCTTGAGCTGCTTTTTTAGTTTTTCTAACTTTCTTTTTTTCTGGTTTTAATTCTTTGGTTTCTTGAGTTGCTTGTATTTCTTGCTTCTTTAATAATCTGGTTTTAAAAAAGGCAATTACAACTCCAATACCCACCAGGGCTCCGATAGATATTCCTATAAAGAACATGGAGATAGGAAAATTTTCTTGTAACAGATTTGGCACTATTATGATTTCTTGGGGGGCTAATAGATAATCCGCCCCGAGCCCGACGTTTGCCCCATCCGTGTCAGTAACATTAACATAGACAAACCAAGAACCCGTGCTTAAATCCACCGTTCTAATAGTAATGTTAAGATCTTCCACATATGCTTCAGTAATATTAAAGTATTCATTTTCACCATTTACTAAGGAAACCGTCACATAAGCAATTCCTTCCACATCAGAAACATTGAATGCAAATATTAAAGGATCTCCATAAAGAACGGTAATACTATTATTCAAAGTTTGATTGTTTATCGTGAATCCTTTAATTTCCGGAAGATTGTTTTTGACAGTAAACTTAGCATCATA
>CAYLZE010000098.1:17873-19475 GCA_964388035.1 uncultured archaeon | reverse complement strand
CGCGAATTGAAAATAAAAGAAGAGCTTCACGAGATAAAATACAAGGAAAAGGTATTATTAGTAGCGGATGGAGAACACGTTCGAGGGACGTTAATTTTGAGTCAGAGACCTTCAGAATTTCTTTATCCAAAACTAAAGAATTTTGTTGATGCATTCGAGAGGAAATACCACAAAGAATTGCCCAATTTCCTAGAAGAATTAAAAGGCAGGATCACTATCTTTAAAGAAAATGATGATTTAGTCTTTCGATATATTCCAGAGCTTAAAGAACTTGTTGAAGGAGAAAAAGAGGAGAAACCTGTAAGTACTGAGGAAGTAAAGGAAGAGCCTTCACCCATCAAAGAAGCTACTACAGAAAAACCTGTACCTAGCGAAGAAGGGGAAAAGAAAGAAGAAGAAAAAGGAGAAGAAAAGGAAACCGATGAGGTAGATGAATATGGCACCCGAGGACGAGTTAAAAGGAGAAAATTTGAATATTAAAACTATTCCTTTTTATATTTACAGGTTAACACTTAAATCAATATCTATTTCTTTATTTTTTCTTTTAGTTATTAACGGAGAAAATCGTGCCAAATTATAGTATCTTAAGTGTAATTTCATTTTAGATATATTAGCACTATTCATTTTCATCCAATCTTGTTGTTTTACTATTGATATAAATATAAGTAGTAAATTACAAAATATCTAACAATTTTCTTTCAATAAAAGTTAGAATTTGAGATTACTTTTTTATGATTTACAATTTACAATGTATAAAAGAAATTAAATGAGTTTGGCTTATCCAAAAAGATTAAAACAAGAACATGATAATTATTTGATATTTAATGGATTTTTCCTTCTGCCCTTTTCTCCAATAGCTCCCCTTGACTTTTAGCCGGCAGGTAATTCCTTACTTTTTCCAGAGAAATCGCTCCCGTAGGGCAATTGGAGGCACATACTCCGCATCCGATGCATAAATCTCGATGAATCACCATCATATCATCCGATGAATCTTCTTTATGTGGCCAATGATGGTAAATGGCATCCATGGGACACATGTTCATGCAGGTTTCGCAAAGATTGCAAGTTTGGTTATCAATTATCGGTTCGAAATTTGATTTGATAATCGAAGCATAATTATGGCGTTCTTTCACCGAATTCAGAAATCCACAACAGCAAGGACAACAGTTACAGACAAAGATTGATGTATCTTGCATGTTAAAAGTCTCATGGACCAATCCCTCTTTCTCAGCTCTTTCCATTATTTCCATGAGTTCTTCTAAGGAAACTTCCTTGCCTACTCCTTGTTCTATCACGCTTTTTGCCAAAATACCCGTGGTAATACAGTAGTTTTCCTCTGTCCTCTCACATGGATGACCCGCCAATTTTGCCGCGTTTCTACAACTACACGCAACTACTGCATAAATTTTAGGGACAGCTTTAGCGAGGTATTCACTCATGATTTCATGAGGTAACACTTGATATTTACCTTCTGTTTCTTTAGAGATTTCTATCGTGCGCTCGGTAGGTTGAATTGCTGCCATTACCCTGTAGATAGGAACTTCACTGGCACTTAATTCAAAGGAAAAACCCAATTCTCTCAAGCCTAAATGAGCCTCGGCT
>CAYLZE010000098.1:0-17773 GCA_964388035.1 uncultured archaeon | reverse complement strand
TCCTCAATGTACATGTTTTTCAATAATGTATAAGTAATGGGATGTTTGGGAAGACCTATAGCATTTCCTCCCGATCCTAATAATTTTCTTAGATTTTCGTATAAATCTGATTCCTCCATTTTCATATCCTCTCTAAATATTTATATACTTTTTTTCCAAATGATTCTTTTATGAATAGATAGATTGTATATATTTTTGTTTTTTATTATTATATAGATTATTTCAAACTTTAATTTGAATAATTATTTTATTAATGATATATACTCATTAAAAAAGTCTTTTTTAAAATTATGAATGCACAAGAAAGAGTTTTAAAGACAATCAATCACGAAGAGCCCGATAGAGTCCCATACTGGGAGAGTGCTTTTACGAATGATACTATTATGAAGCATTATGGTGTAGAACCAGGAGGGTTAACTAATATTCCAAAACTTCCTGAAAAGATGCTTAAGGAATTGGCGGGAAGCAAGCAAGTATTAAAGTCGGGGTATAAAAAAGCCTATGAATTTGCTCGGCGTGTAGGGGAAGATATTGTAACCAGCGTAACTTCTCTTTTTCCGCGGAAGGTTCTCGAAAATGGTGTTATTATAGATGAATATGGTCGGATGATGAGAAATGAGATCTATGAGAAAGATGGCACGATAATCTATGGATATGTGGGAGGATATTTTAAAACTTTTGAAGATTATGAGAGTTGGGAGCAACCTGATCCTCAATGGGATGGAAGAGTGAATGGATATTTAGCGGGAAAGGAACTTCAAAAAAAAATGAAAGATGAAGTGTTTTCGGTTCCGGCAACTGGTTCATTAATGGAAGTGTCCTGGGAAGGTTTTGGCATCGAGACTTTTTCGCGAATAATTGCTAAACAAAAACAGGCCAAAAAGATATTTGATGATCGAGGAGAATTTACTCTCGAACTCGTTAAAATCTTAGCAGAATTAGAAGCTAAATTAATCTTATTATGGGATGATTACGGTTTCAAGAATGGGCTGTTCATGAGTCCCAGAAATTATAGAACGTATGTTTTACCCTGGCTAAAGAGGATTTGTGAAGCTGCTCATAAACGAGATTGTAAAATATTACTTCATTCTGATGGGGATCTAATGGAAATTTTCGAAGATATCATTGATTGTGGAATTGATGCTTTAAATCCCATCGAACCAACTACCGCTAATCCTGAATATGATATCTTTAAATTAGAGGAAAAATATGGAGATAAAATTACTTTTGTTGGCAACATGTCCCCCGTGACGCTCGCTACAGGAGAAATATCAGAAATCGAGGCCTATTCCAAAAAACTAATTAAGGAATTAGCTCCCGGAGGAGGATATATTTTTAGTTCTGGACATAGCATTAATCCCGCTATAACTCTCGATAGATATCTTGCATATATAAATGTGAAAAATCAATACGGAACTTATCCAATAAAAGTACCCGATTAAAAAATCCTCTTAGTTAAAAATATCTTATTTTCCATTTTCATTTAACCATCTTTCTAAAATCCTTAAATTCAACTTGAGTGTAATGATCCCTTATATTGCCCAAAAAAAAAAGTGCTATTAAACTTAACATTGTTTATTGAAACATTTTTTTCACTTTTTGCAGTTATTTCGTAAGTTTAGCCTGGGATAACTAACTCATTATGGAAAAGCTTGAAGTAAAAATTCCCATAATATCTTGAAGCATAGAATTAAAGGACGGAAAAATATAGAAAAAATTGCCCTCTATAGAGTTAACCAATTAAAGAGTTAGCCAACTTGAATTAATTAGAAATTGAGTTAAAAGTAATAAACACATAACTTTAAGATAAACGCAGATTTTTACAATCATAACTTCTACTAAGGAAATGATTTTTTTTAATATTTACTTTAACATGAGTCGCGATGAAGGGATAATTCATGGGAAACCTTGCGATTGAAGTAAAAAATTTAACTAAAGTTTATTCTAATATTAAAGCGGTTGATAATGTTAATTTTGACATAAAACGGGGGGAAATTTACGGCTTCTTAGGTCCTAATGGTGCTGGCAAAACAACTCTCATAAAGATGTTGATGACTTTATCGAAACCAACAGAAGGCACTATTAATGTTTTCGGAATCGATGCGAGAAAGTATCCGAGCAATGTTCGCCAAATTATGGGGTATGTCCCACAAGAAATATCTATAGATGGAGATCTTACTGGGTATGAAAATCTCCTGATTTATGCAAAATTGTGTTATGTGAATTCAAAAGAGCGAAAAATGCGCGTAATGAATGCATTATCTTATATGGGATTGACGGATCGTGCTAAGGATTTAGCAAAACATTATTCCGGTGGGATGATGCGACGATTAGAAATCGCACAAGCACTTGTGAATCAACCAAAGATTCTCTTTTTAGACGAACCGAGTATAGGTCTAGATCCTTCCACTCGCCGACAAGTATGGCAATATATTAGAGAAATTAATCAGAATTTAAAAGCGACAATCTTTATTACAACACATGATATGGTAGAAGCTGATGAGCTTTGCCATCGTATTTCGATTATTGATGCTGGCAAAATTGTAATTACTGGTACACCTAAAGAATTAAAACAATCAATCGGTGAAGATATAATCACCATAATTTTCGAAGATACGGTTCCTTCAACAAAATCTTTAGAATTAATATCAATTCCACCTAATTTAGGAAAAATTGTTCATGCTCCAAATAATCAAACTTTTATCGTTCATACAAATAATGGATCTGATTCTCTTCCATTAATTCTCCAAACTTTTTCTGCTACTGGACTTAAAATTAAATCTATTACGTTTAGTCAACCAACATTAGACGACGTGTTTCTTAAATATACGCATACTAGGCTTATAGATACGAAAAGTTTTAAAGAATCTCGCATGACCCGACGGAATTTTAAAAAACGTGCTTCATGAAATTAAAGGGTGAGAGAAAAAAAACATGTTAATTAAAAAATTTTTTTGGGGCGTATTTGCCATTGCGGAAATGGAAGTCCGTAAAATTCGTCATAATTCAACGGAATTATGGATTCGGACGCTTCAACCCATTTTCTGGCTATTAATTTTTGGAGTTTCCTTGAGTCACGTTCGAGAATTGAATACAAGCAATTATACTTATTTACAATTTCTAACTCCAGGTGTGCTTGCTCAATCGGTTTTATTTATTGCGATCTTTTACGGAATTATTCTTGTGTGGGAACGAGATCTTGGTTTATTAAGTAAGTTATTAGCCACACCTGCGCCAAGAGCAGCTATTATAACTGGAAAATCATTAGCTGCTGGCGTGCGGGGTGTTTTTCAAGCTATAACAATTTTTATTTTCGCATTAATTCTAGGAGTAACACTTCGCATATCTTTCGGATCTATTCTTGGAATTCTAGCCTTTTGCGTTTTGATTGCTATGTTATTTTCATGTTTATCCATGTTGATTGCTTCATTACTTAAAACTCGGGATCGGATGATGGGAATAGGCCAAGCAATCACGATGCCACTATTTTTTGCCGGTAATGCTATTTATCCAATTGAGCTAATGCCAGCTTGGCTCCAAGTAGTAGCGATTGTCAATCCATTAACATATGCAGTAGACGGGATGCGGGCTTTATTATTAACTGGCGACTATAACACTTTATGGTTAGACTTTCTCGTCCTTGTTTTATGGACTGTTACGTTAATTTCTTGTGCGTCCGTTATGGTAAAAAGAATCATTCAATAAAGTGTAAATTAATACCCTTTCTCTCTCCTTCTTTTTTGTATCCATACATTTTAAATTATAATACTCAATATCGTGATTAATCATTAATTTAATAAGATAAAATTTAATCACCCTATAGTGAGGAATGTGAAGAGATATAATATTAAGTGGGCACATTATCAAGCATGGGGTTTGGTCCTCGCAGATATGACAAGAATGCGCCTATCAAACTAATAATAAAAGAAAACCAAAAGACAAAATGTAATCCATTCATGAATAAAGTAATATTAATTCCTTCGGAACCAATTTGAGTGCCTGTAAATAGACCTTGTAATGCTTCTGAAGTCATTGTAGATGTTATTACTGCTAAGGTAATTACGAGACTAATGATACTTCCTATATTTGTCATCATAGTTCGAGTTCCAGAAGCAATCCCTCTTTTTCCTGGTGGTACATTGCCCATTATTGTATTCGTATTAGGAGAAAAAAACATGCCAGACCCAATTCCCATTATGATCATCCAGATAATGATAATTGGAATGCTAGTATTTGGCTTAATTATAATAAATCCTATCAACCCAACTGCGGTGATTATCAATCCCAATGTACTTAAGCCTCGAGAACCATATTGATCGGATAATCTTCCACTATAAGGGGATACGACCATCATGATTGCGGCGAATGGTGTTAGCAAAATACCTGCTATAAGTGGATCAAACTCTTTAATCCCTTGAAAATATAATACTAAAAGGAACGTTACGGCACCTCTTGCAATTCCATTCATTAAATTAGAGATCAAAGCAAAAGCTAATATGCGTGTTTTAAAAAGGTTTAAGTCTAACATTGGTTGTTCCATATTGTTTTCAAGCCATATAAATAGTCCGATTAAAATTATAGAGGAAATAAAACTAGTAATAATAAGGGGATTTACCCATCCCAGAAACGCGCCAAAAGTACTACCTAAAAGAAGGATTAACATTCCTGATGAAAATATTATTGTCCCTTTCCAATCAAAAGTCTGATTTTGTGGGAGATTTCCAATTTTACGTAATTGTTTTTGAGCCCATATCGTGCCAAATATACCTACTGGAATATTTACATAAAAGATTAATCGCCAAGTAATCAGCGTTAATGCTCCGCCTATTATGGGGCCAGCAACAGCTCCAGCGCTAATTACCATTCCATTAATACCCAATGCTTTTCCAAGTTCTTTTTTCGGAAAGGCATCCGTCACGATTGCAGTACTATTGGTAATCAATAGAACGGCTCCAGAGGCTTGAATAATTCGAAACAAAATTAACATCTCCCCGTTAATGGAAATCCCCGATAAAAGTGAACCAACCGTAAAAATCACAAATCCCTGAACAAATAACTTTTTTCGCCCCATAATATCTGCCACGCGACCAATGGCCGGAACAAAGATGGTAATAATTAACAGATAACTCATCAATACCCATAATATGACGGTGAATGATGTATTAAGTTCTATCATGATAGAAGGAATGGCAATTATTAATGCTGTACTTTGAAAGATAGCAAATAAAGCACCCATGCTAGTACAAGAAAGGGCAATCCATTTATACTGTATTGTTTTCATAATGCGGTCAATTATTGTAAATTTAAAAGATAATAAAATTCATTATTATAAAAGTTTAGAGCCAATTAATGAAATATTTTTGATTAGAGTTAAGAACTAAAGTATTTTACATGAATATCTGGATTAATTTAATGAAAAAAATAAAAAATTAGAATTTTTAAAACATTCTAAGTTTGTTTCTCTTGGTTTAATGGTTGGCAATAATGTTAACAAAGGTAAATGAGGCAACCTATTTATTTATTTAATTAAACTTTTTTCAAATTAATATGTTCAAGTCCTAAATCAAGCATTATATTTTTTTTAACAAGAGTTATTATTTCTTTTCTAAATTGACCAAGAAAGTGGATTTATTCTGCAATCATTTCTTATAAAATTGTTTTCCCAAGCGAACTTAAGATTAATTCTACTACTAGTTTTCCTGTCGCATTAGCCAAATCTAAAATAGGGTTTACTTCAACTACATCCATGGAGATCATTTGTTTACTCTCTGCTATTAACTCACATGCTAAATGGGCTTCTCTATAACTTAATCCTCCAGGAACAGTGGTGCCGGTACCCGGAGCAACAGATGGTTCAATGCTATCTACATCCATACTAAAATGAAATTTTTTCGATTCAAGACCTTGGGTTACTACTTCTATAGCTTCTTTCATTACCTCTGAAATTCCCTCTTCATCAATCTCTTTGATTGTAAATACTTTTATTTTACTTTTCTTTAAATTCTCTTTTTCTTTTGGGTCTAAACGCCGCACTCCAATGAGAGATACTCTCTCTTCATTAATCATCGGAACTTTTCCTGCTAAAGAAGTTAAAGAGGACGGCCCTCTCCCCGTAATTGCAGCTAAACTCATACCGTGAACATTGCCACTAGGTGATGTCTGGGGAGTATTAAAGTCTCCGTGGGCATCCATGTAAATTAAACCAATCTCTTGATGATGAGAAACCATCCCAGAAATGCTACCCATTGTGATGGAATGATCCCCACCTAAGATTAAAGGGAAGATTTCTTTCTTAGTAATTTCTCTGATGTGATCCCTTAATTCACTACAATGTTTCACGATATCTTGAAGAAATCTGGCCTTAGGATCTCCCATCGTGCCTGTTTCATAAGTGCAACATTCAATATCACCATAATCTATGACCTTATATCCTATTTCATTAAGTTGAGAATTTAACTTTGCAAATCGAATGGCACTCGGACCCATATCTACTCCGCGCCGATTTTGCCCCAAGTCATGGCGCATGCCAATTATACCAATTCTCTTATCATTCATACCATTACTTCTTCTTTAAATCATATGTCGACGTTCTTTAACGTGTAAAAACTCCGTTGTTATTCATATTAAACGGCGGGTCTAATAAAATTCTATTCTTTTAATTCTAAACTTTTACAATTCATTGAGATCAGACTTTTTTCCCATAAGCAAATTTTTAAATTACAAGAGTTTTATACATAATATAATCTTAAATAATTTCATTTCAACAAAAGGTTCTTATTCATGAATGTTAAAGCCAGAGTCTTTGGAGGTGTCTAACCGCTGCCGAGTCGTCGAGGAGATGGAACATTAGTCTTTAAAGTTTGTTTTTACGGTCCCAGTTTGGGAGGTAAAACTACTGCACTTGAATGGGTATATCATAAGGAAGGGTTAGCAAGTGGAGAAATGCAACAAATTCAAGATCCCACGGGACGGACATTATTCTTTGATAGAGTTGTAGCCAGAGTTTCTAACGTAGTTTTTCAAGTCTATACTGTAGCAGGGCAGAGGAGGCATAAATTTCAGAGACAAACCGTTCTTAAAGGAACAGATGCGGTCATCTTTACCTGGGATTCGTTAATAGATCAATGGGACGAGGACATCTGGTCTCTTAAAGAATTATTAAAATTTTATGGAGATCGCTTGATTCCTTCGGGTATTACTGAGCCTCCAGATGTTCCTTTAGTAGTACTTGCCAATAAGCGTGATTTAGAGGATATCGTGGAGATTTCTAAAATTAGAAAAGTGCTTGACACGGCAAAATTGAACCATACTTTAATTTATGAGACCATTGCTATAACTGGTGTCAACGTTAAAAAAGCATTTGTTTACGCAACAAGGCAAGCGGTTTTAAACCACTACAAAAAGCTTTCGGGAAAGGCTATAGAAGGAACTTAATTATTTTTTTATCTCTTTTTCCTTGTTAATAATTTCTCGCATTAAAAGAAATTTAAAGCAAATTCTTCTTATTTATCTTAATATATCTCTAAATCTTTTCCCGAAACAATCCTTCCGGAATAATTAGCTTTAATTTCAGCGATTAGTTCATCATCCGTAGAGTTCCAGTAAAGTTGATGGTATAAAATTAATAAATCCGGTTTAACTTTAGAAGCAATTCTAGATAATTCTCGACTTGATGTGTGAACATGAGAATGATATACTTGCCATGCCATTGGTCGCGTGGTAAAAGCTTTAGATGCATACACTTCATGAATTAAAACATTACAGTTCATATAATGGTCTATTAAATGGTCAGTTGGCGCCGTATCTCCAGAAATCACGATAACTCTGTCGGGAGTAAAAAATTTAAATCCAAAACATGGCCAAGAACCATGATTGACCAAAAATGCTTCCACTTTCACTCGATTATCTTCGTAAATAAGACCGGGGTTAATTTCTTGAACGTTGACACGATAACCACGATTATTGGCATGTTCTAATCCGTCCACACGTTCTCTTATATCCTCTCTATAAGCTGCGAGCAAATGATTCGTCATGGCAAGAGTTCCTTTAGGTCCATAAGTATTCAAGGGTGCATTCCTTCCCATTACCCAAGGAGTAAAGATTAAATCAGAATACCCGAGGGTGTGATCACTGTGGAGATGAGTTAAAAATAACCTTTTTAGATTTTTAAGTTCAAGTGCTTTTAGAGCATATTTTTGATGTGCGGCAACGGCTCTTCTCACAATGCCCGGTCCGCAATCTACAATATACGAAAAATTTCCCACAATAATAGCAACTGAGGGCCCGGATTTATTAGGATCGGGAATAGGTGTGCCAGATCCTAATATAACTACTTTACTTTCTTTAGAAGATAAGCTAAATTCTTGCAGAATTACTACCTCCTCCATTAAGGGAAATATTATCAACTAACTTGTTAAGAATTCAAATAATCATCAATTTTATTAGAAGTTTTCATTATATAAAATGGTTCGGAGTGAAATCAAGTTTTTAAACTAGAGAAATTCAATGGGAATGAATTTCAACCTTTAGAGAATTCAATTTAAAAAAGTTTAGAGATAAACAAGATCAAAATTAACTTTTGACTCAGAAAGTGTTAGAAAAGCATAAGAATTAATATCTGTAAATCTCTTATCAGTAGGTGTTCCAGGATTCAAATAAAGCTTTCCATCTCTCCATCTCTCGTTATATGGACGATGCACGTGCCCAAAAATAATGATATCGTATTTGGATAGATCAAAATTTTTATTGAGCCGTTTAATAATAATGTTCGGACCGCCTAAACCGTGGGTCATGAAAATTTTATGACCAAACAAATCGAATTCTAATTGGGACGGTAGCATTTTTCTGATTTTTTCATCATCCATGTTCCCAAAGACAGCAATTACCTTATCTTTTCCAAAGGTTTCAATTAATTTCTCGTATACAGAATACTGTTCAAAATCTCCCATGTGAAAGAGAAAATCGATTTTTCGTCGTTTAAAATCTTTTATGATCTGTTCGGGTATAGCTGGTTCTCGAGATGGAACGTGAGTATCAGATATTAAACCGATTAGAAGTTCCTTTTTTGAAGTTTTAATCATTTTATTTCACGCTATTAATTAAAGATATAATAATTAATTCAAATCCCTAAAAAGGATTCTTCTCTTTTAGGGGATGAATTTTCTTCTCTTATTTTTACGACTCTTAGAGCAAAATTTACGATTTCCTTTATGTTTTTCCATTTTCCTTGCTTAATCTTCTCTTTTATCCAATAAAAAATTTCTTGATCAATAGGAATCGTAAGCATGATGGGGAGCGTTTGCTTAATTTCTTCAGAAAATGCTTTATTCAATAGCCAAGCAATTGAATTTGATATAAATTTAAAATCATCTGCCGCTTTTATCCCATATGAATCTTGCAGGCTGGAAAAAATGGATAAATTTCCAATTGCCACAACTTTTCCCAGTCCATAATGAGTAGCAGCAATAATGGGCAGTTTTATATTTGATTCTTTTATCCATTCTTCACCATTGTAATACTCACGCCAAGAGGTACTTTCCGAAGAAAAAGCTATAGCATTTACGTGTATATTAAAATCTATTTCTTGTTCTTGTTCGATAGATTTATCAACTGTAAGGGTGCAACCTTTGGAATGTATTATTTGTGTTAAATCATTGCTGATAAAATGAGATTGAAAATCCGTTATAATGGGGCGAGAAGAATCCAAGGAAAATTGTTCCTCATCATGTAATTCATCAGGATTAAAAAAAATTCCGAAATGTTTCGTTAAAATAGATAGGTTATTTTTATTTTTCACGTCTCCCCCATTATCATTTATAATGAATAAGCTTCCTCCATCTTCTACGTATTTAACCAAATCCACGATCTCGTGATCTTCAAGATATGAGTCTTCTGGAAGCCCTATAAAAAATATTTCATATACTGAGAGTTTTTCATAATTTAAACCCGCTTCAATTTTGCCAATTTTAAAATTGGAATTGAATAAATATTCTAAGAAATCTGAAAAAGCAGGTTCTTCTATTATTAATTTATTATTATGAGATTGATCAAATCCTATAGTATTTCTTCTATTACTTTCCATTTCACTCCCTATTAGATAGTCATAACATGAGAAGTTCAAAGCAAGAGTTTAAAATATTCCTTGTGATATCAAGGTAAAAACTCTATAAGAATTTAAAATATTCCTTGTGATATCAAGGTAATAACTCTATAAAAATATTCCTTGTGATATCAAGGTAATAACTCTATAATCATTTTTAAAAATTAGGTATTAACCTAATAAATAAGGAAAAGTCCGAAGTTTAGGCAATATGATACGCATTAATCATTTCAAGGACATGTTGATTCTAATTGTCCAATTCTTCATCGCTCATTTCTTTTGCACATTTTCCGATTGCTGAAACATTATCATCTTCGTAAAGATTAATGGCGCGCACTCCTTTTGCCTTTCGATGTGTTATTCGAATGGAATCCACGGGAACCCGGATCATCTGCCCTTGTTCTGTTCCTATAATTAAATCTTTATCTTTAGCTATCCTCGAAGCGATGACTTCATCTCTTTCTTCCTCTTGTAAAGTAATGTTTATGACACCTTTCGCCGCTCTCCCTGTTTTACGATATTCTTTGATCAATGTCCTTTGAGCATAGCCCTTTTTAGTGATAGTGAGTACGATATCATCATCCGTTACCAGCAAGCAATCTATCACCTCATCATCTTCGCGCAAGTCGACTCCCTTAACTCCCATTGATGTTCTTCCCAGTTCTCGTAATTCTGTTTCATCAAATCTGATAGCATATCCCAATTTTGTCGTGATAAAAATATCTTGTAATTCATTAGTTAATTTTTTAACGCGGACCAAGATATCCTCGGGTTTTATTTTTTGAGCTCTAATTCCTGATTTGTTTATTTTAGAGAATAGCTTTAATCTGCATTTTTTTATGATCCCTTTTTGAGTTACCATGATGAGCATGTCATTGGTATTAAAATTGTTAATAGGGATCATTTCTGAAATATCTTCGTTTTCTTTTAAGGGAATCATGTTGACGATCGGTTTTCCTTTTGAAGTCCGTTTTTGAGAGGGAATTTCAAAAGCCTTTATGGAATAAACACGACCTTTTGACGTGAAGAAGAGGATAGTATCGTGAGTAGAACATACAAATAAATCTAAAATAAAATCTTCTTCTCCAATCGTAATCCCTTTCTTTCCTCGCCCACCTCGTTTTTGGGTTTCATATTCATCTAAAGAAATTCTCTTAATATAATGATTATTAGTCATTATAACAATGGTAGGCTCTTTTTTAATGAGGTCCTTCTTCACAAGATCTCTTAGCCCCTCATTTTGAAGGATCTTAGTACGACGCTCATCCCCATATTTTTTACTCATTTCGGTGAGTTCCTTTTTGATAATTGTGAGCCGTAATTCTTTTGAAGTTATAATATCTGTTAATTCTTTAATTGTGCTCGTCAACGAGGTCTTTTCATCAATTAGTTTCTGCTTTTCTAAGTTGGTTAATCTTGAGAGAGGCATGTTCAAAATTGCCTTTACCTGAATTTCACTTAACAGGTAAGAACTTATTAATTTAGTTTTTGCTTCATCCGCATCTCGAGAAGACTTAATTATTTTAATCACTTCATCAATATTGTCGAGAGCGATTAATAATCCCTCTACTTTATGCAATCTTTTTTTTGCTTTTTTGCGATCGAATTCCGAACGACGTAAGATTATATTTAATCTATGATCAATATATTCTTGAATTAATTCTCTTAATGTAAGGATTTTAGGAAGTTTACCATCATTAGTAAGTACTAAATTTAATATTATAAAACGAGTGAATAATCTCGTACGTTTAAAAAGAATGTTTTTGATTATAGAGGGCTGAGCATTGGTTTTTAGATCTAATACAATTCGCAACCCTTCTCTGTCAGATTCATCACGCAAATCCTTTACATCTTTTAGCACTCCATCCTTAATTAGTTTCGCAATGGATTCCACCAGACTCGTCTTGTTTATTAAATAAGGAATCTCTATAATTACGAGCCTCTTTTTTTCACCCTTTGCCTCCAGTTTAACTTTCCCCCTAAGAGATATTTTTCCCCTTCCCGTGGAATATGCATTATATATTCCCGTGGTATTGGTAATAATCCCTCCCGTGGGAAAATCGGGTCCTTTAATGATTTCCATGAGTTCTTCTACGGAAATGTCAGGATTATCTATCGTAGAAATGATTCCTTGGCAAATTTCTATCAAATTATGAGGGGGCATGGAGGTTGCCATTCCAACTGCTATCCCTTTAGTGCCATTCACTAAAATGTTTGGTAATTTAGCAGGCAAATAGCGAGGTTCTTGCAAGCTATCGTCAAAATTCGGTTGAAAATCTACCGTATCTTTATGTAAGTCTTCAATTAACTCATTTGCGATTTCGGAAAGCCTTGCTTCCGTATATCGCATGGCAGCAGGTTCATCTCCATCAATTGATCCAAAATTTCCTTGGGGATTAATAAGAGGATACCGTAAGGAAAAATCTTGAGCCATTCGCACCAAGCTGTTATAAATAGCAGCATCTCCGTGAGGATGATATTTCCCCAAAACCTCTCCCACGATTCTAGCGCTCTTCACGTGAGGACGATTAAATAATTGATTATTATCTTCCATTGCATAAATAATTCTCTTATGTACGGGCTTGAGTCCATCTCTCACATCTGGAATCGCTCTCCCAACGACTACAGACATTGCATAGTCGATATAACTGCTTTCCATTTCATTCTTTAATAAAACTTCATCAATTTGTTCCGTAGTCATAAAATAACCTCATCCCTATTTTATATTTAATTAAACGTTCAATCAGACGTCTAACGTTTTCACTTCTTCATAATTTTCAATAATGAATTTCCTTCTTGGAATAACTTCTTTACCCATGAGTCTAGTAAAAACGAGATCGTTAGCGAGATAATCTTCATAAATAACTTTTTTTAGAATTCTTGTTTCCCTGTTCATTGTTGTCTCATATAATTCTTCTGGATCCATTTCTCCTAATCCTTTATATCGTTTCACTTTGATGGATTCTGAATCTTTCAAATCATGTTGTTTCTTTAATTCTTGAATGTAGTTATCCTTTTCTTTATCGGAATATACATATTTAGAATTTTTCTTATATGAAACTTTATATAAGGGGGGTACGGCAATGAAAAGATGTCCCTCATCGATTACAGGGCGCAAGTACCTAAAAAAGAACGTTAAAAGTAGAGTCTTAATGTGATGCCCATCCACATCAGCATCTGTAAATATGATGATTTTATTATATCGCAAGTTTTCAAGGTTAAAATCTTCTTCTTGCACGCCTTGGATTCCAACTCCAAGAGCTTTAATCATAGATTGAATTTCATTATTCTGAAGAATTTTATCTATTCGTGCTTTCTCAACATTTATAATTTTGCCCCTCAGGGGTAAAATGGCTTGATAAGTTCTATCTCTTCCCTGTTTTGCGGACCCCCCCGCAGAGTCTCCTTCCACGATAAAAATCTCAGATACTTTCGGATCATTAGTAGAACAGTCAGCAAGCTTTCCCGGTAATCGGGCACCATCCAAAATAGATTTTCTCCTAACAATAGCCCTTGCATTTTGAGCTGCTTCTCTTGCACGTTTTGCCTCGATCGTTTTAAGAATTATTTTCTTCGCAACATTAGGATTTTCCTGTAAATATTGATATAACTTATCAGAAATTACTTGGCTTACAATTTGTCTGACCTCAGGATTTCCCAATTTGATCTTAGTTTGGCTTTCAAATTGAGGTTCCGGTACTTTAACAGAAATAACTGCCGACAAGCCTTCTCGTGTATCACTTCCACTAAGTGCGTGATCCTTGTATTTTTTTTCCATATCTTTCTCTATGTATAAATTGAAGGTACGGGTCAATGCAGACTTGAACCCTGTTAAATGCGTGCCACCTTCTATAGTATTGATCGTGTTTGCATACGTCAAGATATTAGTTTGAAATCCTTGATTATATTGCATCGCAATTTCCACATAAGTTGTAACCTTATCTTCATCTGTATACTCATCATTAATATAAATAACCTCATCATGTAATGGTTGTTTTTCTTTATTCAGATGAAGTACAAACTCCTTTAATCCTCCCTCGTAATAATGGATTTCTCTTTCTTCAGATATCTCATTAAAAATTTCAAACTTTACTCCGGGGGTGAGAAAAGCTAATTCTCGCATTCTATTTGAAATCGTTGAAAAGTTGAAAATGGGTGCCTCTGGATTAATTTCAAATATTTCATCATCAGGATAAAAGGTTATGGTCGTCCCTGTGTTAGGGGAAGTTGAATCTGTAATAATCGGTTCGGACGCTTTTTGACCCCGAGAAAATTTTTGTTGATAACATTTCCCATCCCGATCGATATCTACGATTAACCATTTTGCTAATGCACTTACTACGGAGAGACCCACACCATGCAAGCCTCCGGAAATCTTATAGCTTTTCTTATCAAATTTACCTCCAGAATGGAGATTTTCTAAAATGACTTCTACCGCAGGCTTTTTAAATTCTTCATGAATATCGATGGGAATTCCGCGTCCATTATCTGATATCGATACAGAATAATCCTCTTTGAACACCACTTTGATATAATTTGCGAACCCTCCCATTGCCTCATCGACAGAATTGTCCAGAACCTCAAAAATCATGTGGTGTAATCCTTTTTTCCCCGTATCTCCAATGTACATGGCGGGTCTAGTGCGTACTCCCATTAACCCCTTTAACACTTTTATATCTTTGGCATCATATCGCGTGGTAACATTCTCGTTAGTCATGATAGATCGGAAAGATTAATAGATTGGGGTAAAAAATTCTATAAAACTCGGTTTAAAATATAATCTGAACTGAAAAAGATATATCTCTCTAATATATATATAATGATTTCTCCTTATTAATGTTTATACAAATTTTATTGTAGCGGAAAGAAACAAAATTTGTTGGAGCTCATTCACTTTCACCAATTCTCATAAAAAAATTTATTTTTTCTCAAAAAGCGACTCCTTATTTACCTTTCTAATTTTTCATACCTAAGAAATGATTAATAAAAATTAGACAATTCTATATGGCGTAACACGCATTTTAGTAAAAAAAATTTAAATGATGACAAATTCTTATATAAAATTTAATTTTTTCAGATGAATCAAAGAAAAAACAGCTTAATTATATCTTTATTAAGAAGAGGATAATTCTTTATCGAAAAGATAAGAAAATTAGAAATTACAATTTAGAGCACTTATAATTTTCACCCCAAAAATTTGCTTAGAATGAGGTATTATTGATTTTGTTGCCAGCGGAGTTGTTCTGCAATTTTAATTATTTCACTTAATTGTCGATTGACATCATGAGTTCTTACAATGTTCGCCCCATTGTAAACTGCAATAGCTGTTGCGGAGAGAGTTCCATTCAATCGATCTTTTGGGTTAGGTGTTTTTAAGATTTCTCCAATAAATGATTTCCTCGATATGGCTACAAGTATGGGTTGGTTCAATTCTTTGAGTTTCTTTAGGTTATTAATGATTTTTAAATCGTATTTATAACTTTTTTCCTCGACCCAATGACCAATACCTGGATCGAGAATTATCTTTTTCGTATCGTATCCTTTATTATCTAACAATTTGAGAACATTTTTGAATTCTAGCAAAATGTCATCCATTTCCAATAAATCTCCCGGAACTTTTTTAGAAGCCATAATAATAATTGGAATCTGAGTTCTAATAATGAATTCGATTAAAGATGAGTCTGTTTTTAAGCAACTAACATCATTAAGAATCATCTTTTTATTGTATTTTGCAATGATTTCATGAGCTTTTTGTGCCACTTGCTCGTATTGAGTGTCAACCGAAAGAATGATACTATCAGGAATAATAGGGCAGATATATTCCAAAGCAGGACCAAGACGAGCGATTTCTTCTTTAATCGTTATTTTTTTAGACCATGGCGCTGTCGAACGACCTCCCATGTCCAATATTTTAGCACCATTTCTAATCATTTGTTCTGTTGCATCTCGTAATTCATTTTGGGTGGTATAGATGGACCCTTCATAAAATGATTCCGGACTGATGTTTAGTACGCCCATAACTACGGTAGGAAATCGCTCTCCGATATCTAAATCTTCGAAAAGTTTCATGTGAATTGCATTCATTGTATTAATAAAAAACTCAATTAGAAATCGATAAATTAAAGGAAAAAGGGAATGAAAATTTGTAAATTTTACGAATTTAGAATTAATTAATTCATTTTATTCGCATAGATTATCTTATTTAGATCATTTGCAAATTGAGATTGATGATCAAAGATTTTATCTGAATTTAAACTTAAAATTCGAATTTTTAATTGAATTTTAAATCCAAAGCTTAATACATTATAACGGGGTTTTAAACCAAAAATATATTTTTCCCGATATTCTCTGCATAAGTCTTCCACTTGATCCAATATGATTCTAAATCGCACATAAGGGAAATCCATGACAAAAGAATAAACGTAAATATTATGCGCTCGTTTCTTCGAAATTTTATCATAGAGTAATTGTAAATCTTTTTCATAATCTAATTTCTGTTCATCGGGGGAGCGAGAGAACATGTCGATAATGCCCTCATCTAAAGGTGCGTTGATTTTCTTTTGGAACTCTTGAAAATTTTTTAATTTCCCCAATTTAATGGTGTAATTTACAATCGGAGAAGAAATTACGGTACTATTCGACTTTTGAATGATAATATAATCAAAAGTTTCCATGACAATTCTGGTTAAATTAACGGATCGAATAATACCCTTATCATTATTAATTTTAACTAAGTCACCAACATCGAAAGGTCTAAGAATCAATAAAATAATACCCGAAATTAAATTAGAAAAAATTCCACTTGATGCAAATGCAATAGCCGTGCTAATAGAGCCCGTAAGAATTGCCTGATAAGTGGGATCAATTGACGTAAAAGATGGTAATCCCTCAATTATAAGATATATTATTGATATGATAGAGGCTAATCTTAAAACGAACTTCGCGATGGTGCGATATTTAATGGAAACCGATTTAAGCTTTTTCAGCAAAAAGGAGACCAAGTTGTTAATTAAGATTAAGATTATCGTTATTAGTACAATATAAATGCTTGCTTCTAAATCTGTGCTGAATAATGCCATATTCACGATCCCTCCTTTCCCTTATTCTTACTCTTATATTCTTTCCATCCCGAAAAGATATCATTATAATGGAGTTTGAATAGTACATCTCTCGTGAATGCATCCGTATATTTAAGGACCAGCTGGGGATCGGTGGAATTTATTCTCAGGGATAAGCTAAATCGATCAGCCACTGAATTATTTACGTTATAAGTAGGACGCAAGCCCAATATTGTTTCATATTTATCAAATATTTGAGATAATAATGAATCCAATTCTTTGGGATTTAATGTTCCAAGGACTTCTACATTTTTAACGTAAGAAGTAACTTTTTTATCACTTTCTATAATTTTTTTAACCATTTTTCCATACTGGACAACCTTATCTTTTGTATTTCCATTCTCGGGCATTTCTTCATGATTTACTTTTTTAGACATTTTATGCGTAAACTTTGTCACAGATGAATTAAATATATTCACATTTGGCAAATAATTAATTACACCATCAAATTCCTTAATTTTAGTATAATTTAAAGTGATGTCATTGACTATGCCCTGCACACCATTTGTATCAATAAGGTCCCCAAGTTCAAATATCTTACCAGTTAACATTAAGA
>CAYLZE010000097.1:0-19521 GCA_964388035.1 uncultured archaeon | reverse complement strand
TAGATTCATTAATAATTTTAAAGGAGTAATCTTTAAAGGAAACTTTTCTTATCACCCAATACAATATAAATTAAATGAGGAATCTAAATAATGTTGAAAGCATCACAAGAATATATTACTCTTTTAAATAAAGCGGTTGCACGAGAATTAGAAGTTTCCGTTCAATATATAATTCAACATACTAAGATGGAAAAAATTCTGCGAAAGGTAATCAAAGAGAATTACTTACTTGATTCCACGACATATGATGCGATTGGGAAATTCCTTAAAGAAATCGCAATTGAAGAAATGAAGCACTTAGCAGATGCAATGGAGAGAATTTATATTTTGGGTGGCGAAGCAACCACTAAGCCCGATAAAATAACCATTGGGAACTCTCTAAAGGAATTTATGCAACTTGGAGTAAAAGCAGAAGAAGAGGCTATGGATTTATATGAAGAAATAATCAGAGTTGCAAAAGAGAATAAGGATCGTACCACGTGGCAACTCTTTTCGCAAATTTATAAAGCAGAAGAACAACATCTCATAATTTTTCAGAATTATAATGAAATAGTACCAGAACCCGAGATGGGGGAAACAACTCCGTCAGAATGGAGAAATATATTTAATGATACTGCATATATTGCAATGTTAAATGAAGCCCTTGCTTCAGAAATCTCTGCGGTGATTCAATATACTACTCAGCATGAAAAAGCAGATGGTCTCGAAAGATTAAGAAAGAGAAAAGAAGCCTTAGAGGTCGTAACTGGTAAAAATAAAGCTAGCGTCGTTTCAAGCATGTTAAAGGAAGTTTTCATGCAAGAAATGGAACATCTGGAAATGATCGCTGAAAGAATATTTGAAATTGATAGAGAAGCTCTTCCTCAGGTCAAACCCCTGCCTGAAATAGGAAATAACGCCGATGATTTTATCATGTTAGATAGAGCTGCTGAAGATTATGCAATAAAATTGTATCGGCAAATCATCAAAACCGCCACCGAAAAAGGTGACATTAAGACAAAGCGAATGTTCGAGAACATTATCGAACAAGAGGAAGAACATTATTGGAAATTCGATGATTTTGTGCCTTAATTCCTTTTTTTAGTTTACAATTTTTTAAAAAAGATAGAAAGAGAATTTGAATTAATAATTAGATTTATTTTTTTTTTTTTTCAAGGTTATCTTTCTTATTAAAAGCCCTAATCTAAAATGAAGAAAAAATTGAATGTAATGCATTCTTTGGAGTACATGTTATTGGTTCTTATTTTTCTACAAGTTTTTTGACTTCTTCCATTCCTTCTTTAAGTTCTTTTTCTTGCTGTTTGTCATATTTTAGAAGTAAATATTGAAATTCTCCGACGTGTTCCTTCTCCTCTTTTGCAATATCCAATAATACGGCTTTTATATCTTTGCTTTCGGTCAGATTAGCCATTTGCTCATATAAATTAATAGCATCTAATTCCGCCAATATACCTGTTCTTAAAATTTCTTTATTAATATCTTCCTTGCTAATTTTTTCGAGAATGATAGGTATTTTTCCTAATGTCATGTTTTTTTATCCTCTTTTTTTTTATTATTTTTTTATTGCATTATGAATTTCATTATTAATTAATATTCAAAATATAAAATCTTTATACATTTTAATGGTCATTTTTTTTTGATTCCAATAAAACAAGAGGTTAAAAAAAAATTTCCTTGAATCCTCGCGCCATGAACATTAAATGAGCAGGCATACGTGAAATATAAAAAAATATTTTTAATTATTTTACTTTTCCGGTTTTTTTTGGCCATCAATGATGTGATGTAAAGCCAAAAGTGGATGGTAAAAAAGCATGCGGGGTCCCGAGTATCGCATGACCTTTTTTATCTTCTCTCTCATTTGAGGTTTATAGCAATGTACTAAACAATTAGCGCACGTGCTTTTCTTTCCTTGGAAAGGGCATAAATTCAAACGCATCATTGCATACTCATACAATTTATTACATTCCACACAAAGTGAACCTTGCGTTTCATGGTGCTTGTTACAGTACATGCAAATCATTGCTTCTATTGTTTTCTTCTCTCGAATGATTCTTGGATGTTCTTTTATCATGCTTAATTATCCTACCATTTTCATTTTATATTCTATTGATCATCTGAAAAGATTATTTCATAAAATGAACCGAAAAGACCAAATAAAAGAGCGAAAAGGAAGTTACTAAACCATTACCAAGCAGAATGTTTCAGAATCGCGTTTGTTGGACACACATCCTGACACGCCAGGCAGTCGATACATTCTCCAATATTATCTGCCTTTACTTTTCCATCCGTCAATTCATAGCACTCCACTGGACAAACATTCACGCATTCTGCCGCGCCCACGCATGCGTCTAAATCAATTTCGACCCAATGATCATTATCTTCCCATTTTTTAATGTCGGTCATATAAATTTCTTTCCAATTTTTACTATTATCTTGATTGATAGGATTTAAAAAATCCTTTATTATAAATCCTAGAATTCAAGTATAGGAATTAATCTTTAATTTGAATTAGAAAGCTATATATAGAGTATGGGACTATATATGCTATATATCAACCTAATTTGAGCTAAAAATGGAAGTTATAGATATCACGTTTTATTCTGATTTGTTGATAATTCTTATTTCCATTTTATGTGGATTTTTGTTAGGAATAGAACGCACGCGAGTGGATGTTCAATATGATGTAAGAGATCATATTTTTGTTTCAGTTCTTGCCACAATTTTGGTTTTGTTGAATGATAAATTTACAGTTCCTTTTGGATATGGATTGATTATTCTAATTTTTGGAGGGATTATCGCATTTTTAATTTTAAGTTCATTAAGACATCGGACAACGACGCTCTCAATGTTTTTAGCATTGATTGTGGGCGTACTATGTTATTATTACTATTCTCTTGCCATAGTAATTTCTGTTCTTTTTTTAATCGTACTTTCCACAAAAAAACAGTTTAAAATGATCCGAGGATTAAGCAGTGTTGAGTGGACGGGAACTGTGGAATTCATTGCTCTTGTTTTCTTACTTTATACATTGATTCCAGATGGCCTTATCATAGCTAATCTTAATGTAAAAGCGGTCATCATTATATTTATTTCTATTTTAGCAATTCGTTATTTCAGTTATTTTTTATTGAAAAGTAAAATGGAGCGCACGATCTATTATTTGTCTTTCTTTGGGGGTTTAGCCCATTCGGAGGCTACTACAATCGAGCTTTCTAAAGCAGGAGCATCCCCTTCCTCCGTTTGGTTGGTAATACAGACCATGTTAATTAGAATATTGATAATTTTAGTAATTGCACCCATAATACTTTTCTATGCATTAGCGCCCATATTAATTACAAGCATGATTGGCTTATTTGGCTCCTTTATATTTTTAAGAAAGAACCCTACAGAAATTAAATCAGAAAAAATAGGAAATCCCTTATCAATAAAGTCCGCTCTAGTTTTTTCCGGAAGCTATTCCTTGGCTATAATCATATCACTCCTTGTAAATTATCTCCACTTAACTTTATTTTCCTATAGTCTTATTTCCTTTATGTTAGGTTTGCTTGCGGGAGGTGCTGCCGCTTTGTTTATCACCTCTAATTTTATTGGTGGGTATGTGAATATTGCAGAGAGCCTTTTCTTGCTCGCTTTCGGTTTGACGGGGGCAATCATTAATAAAATCTTCTATAGTCTAAAATTTTTGAATGAAAATGTCAATCAAAAGAAATATGGCGTGAGATTATTAACATATCAAGCAATAACCATTGTTATCCTTTTCTTAATGACATTCTTGGTTATTAATATCATACATTTGTAATTTTTATAAAAATAATTGTTAGGTAATCCATGGGCATTTATTAGCAATTAAATATAATTTTACACGTGTAAACTCATTCTTATTTTAATTGAAGAATATAAGTCAAAAAAAATAAAAATAAAAGAAAAGCAATCGTTTAAAGGACTCTTCTTCTATTTAATCATACTTATCCTTTATAACCAAGCTTTTTGCTATATTTTTGAAATTAGATACTATTTCCTCGTAATTACGATTATAGGGCGTCCACCATAAATCAGGACCTTTATATTGATCTATGTTGATGTGTAAGGGTCTGGTGACCCCGTGAAATCCAAGTCTTCCATGAGATCTTCCTATTCCTGAGCTCTTGGTACCCCCCCAGGGAGTGGGGGCAAGAGCAAAGGTATAGACCACCTCATTTATCATTACGGTACCAGTATCGATTTCTTCCGCGATTTTTTTACCATACTCTACATTTTTTGTCCAAACTGAAGATGTTAGACCGTATTGATTGTCATTTACCATTTCAATGACTTCCTTTTCATCAGAGAATTTGATCACCACTAACACCGGACCAAATATCTCTTCCTGTACTATTCTCATGTCATTCTTCGCATCTGCAAAAATCGTCGGTTCATAGAAATATCCTTTTAAATTCGGGTTTTTTCGACCGCCCGTTAAGAGCTTAGCCCCTTCTTCGATCCCTACTTTAACGATTTTATCTACTTGATTTAATTGTTCTTCGTTAACCATCGCCCCAATATCTACATTAAGATCCGTGGGAATTCCTTGCTTTAATTGTTTAGTTAACTCTACAAGCTTGGCCAAGAAATCATCATATATTTCTGAATGTAAATATAATCTTTTCACCGATGAACATACTTGTCCTGAATTAGTGAAAACACCCCATCTTGCTGCCAAAACAGCACGTTCCAAATCGGCATCTGGAAACACAATCATTGCAGATTTGCCTCCAAGTTCAAGAGTCACGTCGGTTAGTGTTAAGGCTGCTCGTTGCATAATTCTCTTTCCCGTTGCAGTACTTCCCGTGAATAAGATTTTATTTGCATTGTCAATTAAAGGATTTCCTATCTTGGAGCCATCTCCAAAAACCGTTTGAACTAGATATTGGGGGATGTCTATTTTATCGAATATCTCTTGTATTTTCTGGCCAACAAGGACTGTATCGGAAGAAGGCTTAAAGACAACACTATTTCCCGCCATAAGACTCTGAACAATCTGCTCAAAAGGAATCGCAAACGGGTAATTGTAAGGGCCTATTACGCATACAACACCTATGGGTTTACGTAATAAAAAGCTTTTTTTATCCAACGACTCATAAAACCCTAAGGAGATTTCTTCTTCTTTTCCTAAGATTTCCTCCACGGTATTATAATAATTGAACGTGGAGTCCACAACTACATAAACTTCATTTGTAAAAGCTTCCGAAGGAGGCTTTCCCACTTCTTTTGATATGAGGCGCGAAATCTCATCAAATTGGTGAGAAATTACTTCATTCGCTTTAACAATCTTCCTCGCTCTCTCTTTAAGTGGAACTTTTGCCCATACTTTCTGCGCTTTTCTCGAGTTTTTAAAAATCTGATCAATTGTGTCTAAATCTGTTTCTTTCACCTCTCCATTTAATTCCAGAGTAGCAGGATTTATGCTCTTTATAGTCTTTTGAGTTTGACGGCTCATGTTTTTCATCATTTTTGTCATCTCATTTATTAGATATTTACTGGATAACTATTATAATAAACAAATGTTGGATATTTATATTGCTTCACTATAAAATATAAAGTGTCCTCATTAATTGATTTCATAATATCGATTAAACTCCCGCTTTAATTAAGTAATATTTCATACTTCTTCCGAAAAGTCTGGTTATAAATATGCCTAGAAAGAAAGGAATATAAAAATATCAAAATCATTAACGCTACATTTAAAACTTATCTCTATGAAATAGTCCAAATAGGGACTTATCTTCAATACTGTATTAAAGATTAGAAAAGATTAGTATAAAAATCTTGAAATATATTTAAAATGGAGGTAAATTTGGGAACTTAATCAATTTTTACTAATGAATCTAATCTTTAAAGCAATCATACGTAATAAAATCAATATTTCTTTCAATTTAAGCAGGGGAGTTAATTTTATATAAATAATTCAATGGTTTAACAAGAAGTATTTGCCAATTCTGCATGTGGTTATTTTCATTCTTGCTTGTATTGTCATTTATTTAATATTAAAAAAACAAATTCTTAGACTCAATAGAAAAGAAAAATTGGATAAAAACGCTACAAAAAATCCATTTAATCACAATTTGAGAAAAGTGATCATTTTTCATATAAAAAATATAATATTGATTTACATGCACCTTCCTTGATTCAAGCGGTATCCGATTAAAAATGTGAACGGATTGTCTATTCCTTATTAAAATCAGAAAAGCGTGCAATAATGTTTAATTTCTTTAAATCTAGTCCTTAATATAACTTCAGAAATATTTGAAATATTGCAAATCGCTTTTTGTGTTACTTCCTTCTTATTAACATTTGAACATAGGTATATCGCCCCAGCGGCTAAGCCTCTCGGATTTTTGCCAGAGATTATCAATCCATTTTGTACGCTGGATTTAAATATTTTGAGACTACCTTTTTTTAAATCATCTGATAAACCGAGTGTTTCGCAAAATTTTGTGATATATTTTTGATACCCTATTCGCTCAGTTTTTAATTTTAATTCGGGCAAAACCTCAGTATAAACAAGTCGATAATATAAGTTTAATTCTTTTTTTGAAATCTCAACAACATCAAAAATCTCTTGCATCAATCTTGGAATCTTGAACACTTTTAATGACGCAAGAAGAGACGCTGCAACTAATCCTCTAATAGATCGCCCCAAAGTTAATCTTTTTTCAACGGCCTTCAAATAGATTTGAAAGGCTTGATAGTAGATATATTGAGGTAAATCTAAGGAGGATTTTAGAAACCGCAAAATTGGTAAGGCTATCCATAAATTTCGTTCATAACCATTTATCAGAGATCGATTGATTTTAGACAATCGCCTAAAGGTGGGAATACTTTCGGATTTTAAATAATTGCCGTGAGCATCTTTATGACCATCAATTAGCGTCCGTGGACCGATAGGACTAAAAATTCGATCATCCGTTTTGAATTTGCTTTCTTTTTCAATTGAATAATATGCATTTTTTGATTGATCAATGATTCTTGCATGGGTGGTACCACAATTCATGCATACTTCAAATCCACTTTCTTGAATAATATTGGGATTTTCACAACATTCATGTGAAAAGTCATCAAGTGGCTGAATTATTCCTAATTCTAAATATCGATTATCCATTTCGTTTAGATTCATCTCTGTAAGGCTTTAAATTATTTTGATCAAATTTATTTTCTATCTAATTAAATTGAATAAATTCTATAGCTAAATACACGGAAATTAAAACAGTCATTAATCGTGCGCAATTTTCTAAAAGCTCGAATGATTTTAGGATAGTGGAATATATAAATTACTTTTTAATAACTTCTAGAGAATAAATTTAAGGAGTGAATAATTATCAAGCAACTTTTCAGAGAAAATTGTATATAAATCCTCTGGGTTCTCTTTCTAACTTTCTAAATTTTATAGAAATCAAAATTTTAAACTCTTTATCATTAAAATTAAGTAGAAAAAAATAATCCACTAATGAAAATATATGAAAATTCTGGCACGATTATGGGATGAAATGGAAGAAAAAAGGGTTCGATGCCACGTGTGTGCAAATGAGTGCGTTATCACTCCCGGAAAAGTTGGTATTTGTAGAACTCGTAAAAATATTGATGGCAAATTATATTCATTAATCTATGGCTCGTTAATAGCACCAGGAAGTTTAGATCCCATAGAAAAAAAACCCTTATATCATTTTTGGCCGGGAAGCATAACATATTCCATTGCATCTATAGGGTGTTCATTTCGTTGTCTTCACTGTCAGAATTGGGAGATTAGTCAAGCTACTCCTTCGGAAGATGGGAAAGAAGGTTATTATGACTTTCAAGGTGGGTTTAATCAAAAAATGTCCCTCGTGGAATTAACCCCCGAGGAATTAATAAATAGTGTTTTGAATTCAAAAGCAGAAACCCTGGCCTATACATATAATGAACCTCTAATTTGGCATGAATGGGTCTTAGATACTGTAGAATTATTAAAAAAAGAGAAGATCCCGACAATTCTCGTTACAAATGGATTTTCCACGCCCCAAGCTTCCCAAGAATTAGTTGAGGTTGGAATTGATGCTGCAAATATTGATATTAAAGGCATCACGGACGAGTTCTATAAAAAGGTGTGTGGAGTACGATCTGTTCAACCCGTCTTGGATACTTCTTCCTATTTTAAAAAAAATGGAATTCATGTGGAAATTACAAATCTAATCATCCCTAATATCAATGATGATAAAGAGGACATACACACATTATGTCAATGGGTATTGGATAACTTAGGAGCAAATACTCCTGTTCACTTTTCAGCTTATCACCCCGACTTCAAGATGCCTTCTAATATCCGTACGCCCCGTGAAACATTAACCTTGGCTTATAAAATTGCAAAAGAAACGGGGCTCTATTATCCCTATATTGGAAACGTGTTGGACGTTAAAGGAAATAACACCTACTGTCCCCATTGTGGACACTCCTTAATCGAAAGGGTAGGCTATACGATTTCGAAGGTAGCTATTACCGGGGAGAAAAAATGCAAAAACTGTGATTATGATCTAAGTAAAGATTTTATAGGCAACTTTGAATAACTTAATCCATAAAACATATTAAAATACCGCATCTTATATCTATTAGTTAATATCCAAAGAGCAGTAACATTAATTATATTACAAGAAAACTAATGCTTATAAGTTTCATTTAACACTTCTTATAATAAATAAAAAAAGAGAAAAAAAGGGGTATATAGTTATAAAGTCAAATGGTTTATTATTGGTGAATCCAAATTTAGGACATCCGAAATTTGTCAATTATGAAGAGAAAATAATGGATAGCAAATACCAAATTTCTCTTTTATTTGTTACGGATTATGAAGATCCCATTTCAGTAAAATATGAATTAAATGAATCTTTAAAATTGATTCCTATTTTAGAATTTAAATGGAAATTGAATCAATTAATTCAAGAAAAGAGACTCAAGAGAGTAAAACTAATTTTTAAGAAAATAAAACGTGCTTTTAGGGGCAAAAAAATAATAAAAGGAATAAAAGTTTCGTTCATTGAAACGGATAAGAAAGGAAAGGAACAGGAAATAACCATGCATCTGGACAGAAGAAGGCTCAGGAAATTGGAGTATCGTCCCTTTAGGGGGAAACCTCTTCACCCTATTATCTTAGAAGCCAAAAAAGTGCGATTTACCTCTCTTAGAAATCCTAAATTCATTGATGATGAATATTGCTACCCTCAAAGTATTCTCACTCAATTAAATATATATCCCAAATTGAAAAATTATTATCAAGTAAAGATAGAATTTACACTCTCAGAAGAAATTACAGATTTTTTGAAAGAACGACAATTTATAATGTTCGATATTTTTAATAAGAGTACCAATATATCTAATAGCATCAATTATCATTGTTTGGTAATCACTAAAAATAAATGGAACAATATCAACATAGTACAAGCTACTGACTTGCATTTAGCGCAAAGAAATGACCACATCTACCCAAATATAATCGACTTGTATAATAGTCTACTTAAAGTGAACCCCGAGAATAATAACATGGAAAGCATGGCTAATCAGATACAAACTGAATTAAAATTGTCAACAAAAAAGGTTAAGAAATTACGCAGCACTTTTCCAAAACGATTAATCAATCCAAATGAATTATTTCGTCAATTCATTAAAGTTATGAATCAGAAAGTACTGCAAAATGAATTGGATTTCGTGATAATATCCGGAGATATCGTTGATTTCACCATCTCAAGTAATATATCCCCCGATACCCCTAACAATTTTAATTATTCCAATAGTAATTGGAAAATCTTTAAGGAAATGCTATTAGATATTAATCAAAGAAAGTTAAAGGGGATGACCAAAACTACAGAATTATTGTGCCCCATTTTTGTCATTTTAGGAAATCATGATTTTCGTCCATGGCAGTATGACTTAAGTTGGGGAAGTCTGCATAAAAAAATGGGGCTTACTAAGGAAGAATCGGAGATAATAAAAACAAAATATTCTGCTTCTCCTATAAAGGCCATTACAAGGAGTGATCATGCAATAATGGGATATCTATCAGAAATTAATCCTTCCTTGAATTTTCACCTGCGCCTTAATAAATTTATATTTATCTTCCTTAATACGGGACCAGACTCATTCTTGAAAATTACCGATTTTATTTCAGGAAAACCCTCTGTAATCGGAATTTCGAACACTCAGATGCAATATTTATCTAATCTAATTAAAAAATATGAAAATGAGAGCCCTGAAATAATTCTAAGCCTTCATGGTCCTCCTATAAATCCAAAAGATAAAAGAAGCGTGGTGACCCGATTAAAAAAGTTATTTAAGAGCACGATTAAAACATCTTTGGATGAATTTAAAGAATCAAAATTCAAGATTTCTTTAAAAAGAGAATCTAAAGCACGAATCGATGATAAGTTTAATCTCTCTGCTGGAACTCTCGCCTCCAATCGTGAAAATATCCTTAATTTCTGTTTAAACCATTGTATCTTGACGTTATCTGGACATACACACACATTTAAAGAATTTCGATTAGAAAAAGAAATAATTAATATGAATAATGGAGAAAAGGAAGAATCGATGAAAGTTTTTTATGACGATTATTCCACCTTCTATCAAGATGCTGATAAAATTTATGCTTACGGTCCCTTTGTGGTACAAACACCTGCATTGGGATTGAAAGCTCATAAAGGGCCGAGTTTTGTCGGATCGTACAGAGAAATAAAAATTAGAGATAATAAACTTACTTCCTTTGAAGTAAAAAATGTAAGGAGCTAATAAACAAAACCAAATATTTTTTAAAAAATCCAATTGGAAGTAAACTACTCTTCAATTATCAATTAACGATTATCTTCTATTTTTCATCATATTTGCTTTCATAGATTAATAATATATCTTTACTTGAAAGGTTTTAAATGATCATGAAATTGGCTACTAATGAAAATGTCACATCTTAAAACATCTATTCTTATAATATGGTAAAGATCATTGGGAAAATGATGAAAGCTCTCTCAAAAGCATCAAGTTTATATTATTAATAATAAAGCAATTTTTAGGAAATATCAAAAAAAGTGCCTTTTTATGTCGCTCAAACTTATTACATTTCCCCATTTAAAAAGAAACTTATAATTTTTTTAAGAATTTAAACTTAAATATAACATTTTCTTATCTCTGTAGGAAATTGGTGAAATCCAATTAATAAAAAATCATCATCTTTAAATCTAGAATAATAGACATCCATGGAAGTATCAATACATGGAATTATCAAGGAATAAAGAAGTTGAATTGGTTGGCGTATGGCTGAAGAGATTAAATTCCGAAGTAAACTATGTCCAAATAGTGAAAGGAAATTCTGTTATACAAATATTGAATAAAATTTTGGATACTACGAAAAAGGAAGGAATTTTGAGAATCTATCATATAAATTATGGGAATCAACAACTCATACTCTATAAGGATATCAGAATTATAAATAGATTAGAATTAAAAACGTGAATTAATTTCTAATTGTCTCTCTTCCTCAGTGTTGAAACCGATTATTTGAATGAATCAATTGAAAATCAGTTGAAAAAAATTTGGAACAAAGAAATTTAATTTTTAATCGTGATTAAAAGCTAATTAATGAACTACACCTCCCTAAAGGGAGGGGTTTCCTACGATTGTAGTCCTGCTTCTATTGAGAGGTGACCTGTGTGTCTTAAAAAGCCGTTCCATTGATTCGCATTCAGGAACGACTCCTCGTTCACGGAGGGAGGATGCAATAGGAACCCGGACTGACCGCACCGTTTCATTTCCAGGAACTTGACCATCATGATAATAGCCGCGTTCACATGACGGTCGATTCGGTTTCCACAATCGCACTCAATAATTCTTTCATGGCGCTTGCGAGGCTCAAGCTTTCCGCACTTACAGCAGGCTTTCGAGGTACGCTGCTTGCCAATCCAAGTACACTCTTCCCTCCTTGTTCCGCCTTGTAGGTTAAGAATTCGGCAAGACGTCCCATGAAGCCCGTGTTTTGAACGGAATGATGCAAGGCTTTCTGTGCCTTGGTAATGGGAGCAGTTCCGGTGCTTTTTTTCTTGCGTGCCATCTGCCTTACCGCCAAGTCACCGGGACTTCTCTCCTTAGGTTAAATTCTTAATTATTGGAAATGAATTTTTAAAAAAGGTTCTTTTCTTACTCCTTTAACGTAAACAAAATAGATTAATAGTCCAATTATACCCACTAAAGCCACTAATCCCGCCCATAATCCCGCCCCAAGCAATAATCTCCCTTTAGCATTTCTATATGTAATAACACTCAAAAAGATATGAATTATAAGGATACTTAAAATAATTGTTGTTAAGAGAATAGGATTTGTATGTGTAAGAAACGTGTCTGGATTTTCATATTGCCAACCATTAGATCCAATTGTTAATAGTTTTTCTAACACGATTTTTCCTCGTTTTTATTGTTTTATACTGGTTTTTTCTTTTTTTATAATAAATGTATCAATTTACCTTTTTTATATTTAAAAATAAATCTCAGTTAAATAAGAGTGATATACTTTTAAAAACTCTATATTTATAAAATATAGAAGATTGCAGAACTCACTCCCCTTCCTTGTAGATTATTTCATTAATTTTGATTATTAAACTTATTTAAACCTTCTAATAAAATATTAAACCTCCTTTTTTATCCTTACTTCAATTAATAGAGAATAATGAAATTTATTTCTTGGAATCTGAATGGAATTAATTCCACTGTAAAGAAAGGACTAATTGAATTCATGAATAGTGAAGATGCAGATTTCTATCTTTTTCAAGAAACAAAAACAAATTCCGAAAGAGCTGATCCAAAATTATTAGATATAACAGATTATGAAGCTTTTTGGTCTTCTGCAGAGGAAAAAGGATATAGCGGGATTCTTTCTTATGTTAAAAATAAACCCTTGTCCATTATAAACGGGATCGGGGTTGAGAGATTTGATGAAGAAGGAAGAGTTCTGATTCTTGAATATGAACAATTTTACCTGATCAATGCCTATTTCGTCAATGCAGGTAGAAATTTAGAGCGTTTAGAGGATAAACAATGGTTTAATAACGAGTTTTTATCTGTTTGCGAAAATTTACGAAAGAAAAAACCCTTAATTATTGGAGGTGATTTTAATGTTGCCCATGAGGAAATAGATTTAGCCAATCCTGCTTCAAATCAACATAATGCCGGTTTTACAATAGAAGAAAGAGAATGGTTTTCGTTATTTTTAGAAAATGGATACATCGATACCTTTCGAGAATTTGAAAAAGATGGTGAAAAATATACCTACTGGACTTATCGATATAATGCTCGGAGTAAAAATATTGGGTGGCGAATTGATTATTGGGTTATTTCTGATGAATTAAAAAGTAGATTAAAACAAAGCTTTCGATTGGAAAACGTGATGGGATCCGATCATTGTCCAATTGCATTAATCATGGATCTTTAAATTGAAACATTAATTCTGCTTATTTTCTTCTATTATAAATGAAAAGAAAAAAAGGATTTTGGATATATATTCACTACTTTTAATCTGTATTTTCTTCCACCATTAATTCTTGGGCAAACATTTAAATTCAAACTTAAATTATATCGTTATGTTCATTTAGCTACATCGAACCTAATCAAAAAAAAAAAGCGTGAAAAATAAATGCGCAGAAATATGAAAATTGTTTTCGCTGTTATAATCATTGCTATTATTGCTGGGAGCTCTGTTGGCATAGCTTTCACGGTAGAGCAGTCAAAAGAGCGCATGATTTTAGCAACGACAACTTCAACTTATGATTCGGGATTATTAGATTACTTACTACCTCCTTATGAAAATGAGCACAATATTAGAATTGATGTCTTATCTCTCGGAACCGGGAAAGCGATAGAAACAGCATCACGAGGAGATGCAGATGTACTGATGGTCCATGCTAGATCCCTCGAAGATGCTTTTATTAAATCAGGAGATGGTCTACATCGGGCATGCATCATGTATAATGATTTTGTCATTATTGGACCAGCATCAGATCCTGCAGGGATTAATGGTGCGGGGATAAGAACTGCAATGATCAACCTCAAAAATGTTGGAGAAGCTGGTTTAATCGAATTTTATTCCAGAGGTGATAATTCAGGAACGAATGTTAAAGAATTAGCGTTATGGGATCTTATTCATTTTACTCCTAATTCTGCTGTTGATAAATGGTATAAAGAAACTGGGACAGGAATGGGCAATACATTGACAATTACGGACCAAAATAATGGATATACCTTGATAGATCGTGGTACTTGGCTTTCTCAAAAAGATACGGTTGACCTTGTAGTATTGGTGGAAGGTGATCAAATTTTATTAAATCCTTATGGAGTCATGCTTGTTAATCCCGCAAAACATCCCGATGTTAATATAAAATATGATTTGGCCTTTAATTTCATTGCTTGGCTCACTTCTGAAGAGGGCCAGAAGCTAATTGGAAGTTACACGGTAGGAGGAGAAGTTCTTTTCCACCCAGATTTTGGAGTGTGTGACGACCTTACTGGTTGTTCTACCACTTCAGCGGAAGTAGCTTTTTGGAGCCAATATAATGGTGGGTATACCGGACTGGCATAATTATTGCGAATTAATTTTAATAAAAAAATGAGATTTTAAAATACAAATAAATATCTTTTTTTTTTACAATTTTGATGTTATTAGAATTAAGAAATGGATATGACAAATAATGGATAATGAATTTATTCAAGGTATTGTTCAAGCCATAATCCTAATATTTACGTTTGATAGGGAGGTTTGGTTCACAGTTTTCCTTTCTGTGGGGGTTTCTGGAACTGCCGCAATGATTGCGGCATTGATTGGATTACCCATTGGTTCTTATATGGGATTACGTAAATTTAAGGGTAAAACACCCATTACAAATTTATTGAATACTTTCATGGGGTTTCCACCCGTGATAATGGGATTGCTCGTTTTCCTACTGCTATCGAAAAGTGGTCCACTTGGATCCTTAGGACTGCTTTATACGCCCTCTGCCATGATTATTGCACAGATTCTGCTGGCATCACCCATAGTGGCGGGTACTACTAAGGCGGCTATAGAGTCAGTGGATCCCTCTTTAAAAGAAACTATCCTCTCCTTGGGTGCAACCGAAATTGAACTATGGTGGGAATTAGTAAAGGATGCTAAGAAGAACATAATTGCCGGAATTTTAGTTGGCTTTGGTCAATCAATAAGTGAAGTAGGGGCTGTAATGATAGTTGGGGGGAATATTCGATGGCAAACTCGCGTTTTTACCACATCCATTGTTCTACAAACTCAGATGGGACAATTTGGAATGGCAATGGCGTTAGGAATCATTTTAATAACCGTTGCCTTTATTTTAAATTTTGCATTAACTCATTTACAAACCGAAAAAAAGGGGTAATGAAATATGACTTTACTGCAAGTAGAGAAGATCTCCAAAGATTTTGTTCAAAAAGATGGCTCAACTTACAATATTTTTGATAATATTAGTTTTTCTATTAAAAGAGGCGAATGTTTTGTAATTATTGGTCCTAATGGTACTGGGAAAACAACATTACTAAGAATTCTCGGATTACTCGAACCACCAAATAAAGGGAAGATATTTTTCGAGGAAAAAGAAATTACTAATGTTTCGAAAGCAGAAAAAGTTAAATATAGAAGGAAAATTTCTTTTGTCAGGCAAAAACCCGTTGTATTAGATACCACTGTCTTCAACAATATCGCATTTGGATTACGCGTCAGGGATGTAGACAAAAAAATAATAAACTCCAAGGTGTCAAATATCATAGATTTAGTAGGATTAGAAGGGATGGAAAAAAAGAAAGCACGACATTTATCTGGAGGGGAAATGCAAAAAGTAGTCATTGCAATGAATTTTATAATTACTCCGGAAATATATCTGTTAGATGAAATTTCTGCAAATTTAGATCCTCAAAACGTGAAATTGCTCGAACAATTCATCTTAAAAATCAAACACGAGGATGAAAAAACGATTATCATGAGTACTCATGATCCCTCAGAAGCGATAAAGTTTGCGGATAGGATTGGAGTATTAATTAACGGTACACTATCGCAAGTAGGCACCCCCCAAGAGATTTTCAGATCTCCAAAAGATGAGTTCACGGCAATGTTTATCGGATATGAAAATATTTTTCACGGGCAAGCAAGAATCGAACAAAATACGGGTTTAACTATTATCAACCTCCAAGATCTGGATATTAAAGCATCTATTCCAAGGGAGGGAGAAGTTAAAGCTTGCATAAGACCGGAAAGTATTGGCATTTCTAAGCATCCACCCATAGAAACCAGTTATCAAAATACCTTAAAGGGCACGATTACAGAAATTAGAGATTTTGGAAATATCTATCACGTGATAATCATTAGTCACGAAGAAAAATTTTTAACCACGATTACCCAACACTCTCTTTTGACACTTAATCTCAAGATTGGAGATGAAGTATACATTTATTTCAAAGCTACTGATGTTAAATGCTTATAACTTAATTTTCCTTATTTTTTTTCTCCCCTGAATTTACAAATAATATCAACACTATTGTAATTTTCAGGAGCTTTTTTACGAATTTTTTCATTCAACAAGATTGTTTTAGCTTTATTCGTCTCGCTTTCATTCTGAATTTCTTTTTTAATTGCTTTACGAATAATTTCGCTCCAGTTAAGATGTTTGAGGGTATCCATCTTCTTTTTTAATTCAGAATCGATTCGAATGCGAATCTTTACCATTTAACATCAATGTATTCATGTATTTTACAAATATCACGATATAATTAAATTCTGCATTTCTTTTAACTATATTTGAACTCACTATAGGGTGTAATGATATCTGTAAAGAATTTGAAAAAATTTGTGAAGAATATATTCAAAACTAACCATTGTAATTTATTGCGAATTATTAATGCCTTTTAACTTCCGATTTAGATGCTCAAGAGTATTTATTTTCTATTTAAATTTAGGATCAATTTTAATATTCATCTATATTATATCAATTCTTTAGATATTCATTATGGACGTATAGTTGCTCAGATTATAATTATTTTTATGTGCATCCTTTGTTATCTTCTCGACAACTTCCTCTCAATTTCAAAAAATTTGAGAAAGTTCTGAGGCTTAAATAGATTTTCTAAATGTCTATAACCATAGCAAAGAAGAAATCATGAATTTCAAGAAGCAAGAACTTTTTAGGGAAGACCCTTGAATTCTAAAGACCAAAATGGAAATTATTAATAATTCTGAGGCGGGGTGTTTATTAGGAGAAAAATTTGTTTTTAATACGATAGTTCTCGTTATCAACGAGAATTCTTATCATAAATAGAACTAAAATCTGAATAGGAGAAAGTTCATTAATAAAATATTTCACCCTAATAAAGAATATAATCTTAATTTCAACAAAGAATAAATGGTGCATAAAGATGGTTGGAGCAAAAAATGAGTCACGTAAAAAATAATGAAGTTGCGAATATTCTATTTGAGATTGCAGATCTCCTTGAATTAAAGTACGTGCGATTTAAACCACGAGCATATCGTAGAGCGGCTCAAAATGTAAATTCTTTAGCAGAAGATATTGATGAATATTATCAGAAAAAAAAGTTAAATGAAATTCCCGGTATTGGGAAGAGTATTGCCTCTAAAATAGAAGAGATCTTAGAAACGGGAAAATTGAAATATTTACAAGATTTAAAAAAAGAATTTCCCGATGGGATTGAAGAATTGATGCAAATTCAAGGATTGGGGCCCCGCAAGATAATGCAACTCTATCAAGAACTCCATATCTCTAACTTAGAGGACTTGGAAAATGCAGTCAAAGAAGGGAAAGTGAAGGATCTAAAAGGATTTGGTGAAAAGTCTGAAAAAAAAATTTTGCAAGGAATTGAAATGTATAAAGAAGCCCAAAAAAGATTCTTATTAGGGGAGATTTTACCCATTTCACGAGAGATTATGGATAAGCTTAAATCTCTAAAAGATGTGCAAAAGATTGAGGTGGCGGGCTCGATAAGAAGGAAAAAAGAAACAATTGGTGATATAGATATTTTAGTGATTTCTGAGAATCCAGATAATGTCATGGATGCATTTACAAGTTTATCGGAAATAAAACGAATTGTATCAAAAGGTAAATCGCGGAGTACAATTATTATTGAAAATAACCTGCAGATCGATCTAAGAATCGTGGAGGAAGGGAGTTTCGGTTCTGCATTACAATATTTTACAGGATCTAAAGAGCATAACATCCAGCTCCGAAAAATTGCCTTGGAAAAAGATTGGAAATTAAGTGAATATGGGCTACGAGATAAGGAAAAAAACAAGAAAATTGCGGGAGATGATGAAGCCAAAATATATGAATTATTAGGTTTAGCCTACGTGGTGCCCGAATTACGGGAAGATAGAGGGGAAATTGAAGCCGCCTTGAAAAATGAATTACCTAATCTAATAGAACTCAGTGATATCAAGTGAGATTTACACATTCACACTAAATGGAGTGAAGGAACTAATACGATAGAAGAAATGGCAAATCAAGCAAAAAACAGGGGGTATGAATATATAGCAATCTGTGACCATTCCAAGACGCTTCAAGCAGCACGCGGAATGGATGCAAAAGATTATAAGGAACAAATGAAGGAAATAAACAAGCTAAATCAGGGAGTAGGCGATATTTCCATACTCTCTGGTGCAGAAATCAACGTGGATTCCGATGGTAATTTGGATATTAATAACACTGTGTTGAAAGATTTAGATTTTGTGATTGCCAGTATCCATTCGGGGTTCAAACAATCACGAGAAAAAGTAACGAATCGATTAGTATCGGCAATGCATAATGAATATGTACATGCGATCGGACATCCAACAGGACGCATTTTGAATAAAAGAAAACCTTATGACCTTGATCTTACGAAAATATTTGAAACTGCCTCAGAATTGGGTATTTTATTAGAATTGAATTCCTTTCCAGAGCGCTTAGACTTATCAGATATCAACTGTCAAGAAGCAAGAAAATATGATTTACAAATAGTCATTAACACGGATTCTCATAATACAGAGCACATGAGGTATATGGAATTAGGAGTTGCCACCGCCCGAAGAGGCTGGCTTGAAAAAAAACAGGTTTTTAACACCAAAAGGTTTAAAGAAGTAAAGAAGCATTTGAATTTGTAAATTCTCACGTTAAATTAAAATACTTTAAGTAAAATTGAGGAAATAACAAGAATTTTAATAAAAATAAGAAAAAAGTGGTGAATTGTGGAAAAACTGGTATATATTGGCACTTCAGGATGGATATATAATCACTGGAGAGATTTTTATCCCAATTCTATTAATTTTAAAGACATGCTAAGTTATTATTCAAATCAATTTACAACTGTAGAAGTTGATGAAAGTTTTTATCAATTACCCGATAAAAGCACGATAAAGCGCTGGATCCAATATACTCCCGAAAATTTTTTATTTTCTATAATAGCAAGCAGATACATCACGCATATAAAAAATTT
>CAYLZE010000096.1:0-19872 GCA_964388035.1 uncultured archaeon | reverse complement strand
TGAGCTCGGAAACACATTGCGGTACGAGCCCATACTTTAAGGTTTCTCTTGCCAGCTTAACAAAAGTAACCCCTGCTTCTGCAATACACGTCCTTGTATCCGTATTTATCTCAATAATTTCTGTTAGTGACTTTACGTCTATCGGCTTGTCGCTATATTTCGGGTGATCCGGTTGTGGAGCCATGTGGGAAACGCTCGCCTTTCTTAGAGAGAAATACTCTCCCGGCTTCGCGTTATCATACGTATTTCTAACCATTTCAGAGATTGCTTCTACTTTTTTTTTATGTATTGCTAGTTTTTCTTCGCTCATATTAAACACAGGATTGGGATCATAGCACGAAACGATCCTTACCAGAATATGGTATGGAAAATCTCTACTTTATTTAAATCTAAAATATTAATCTAATGGCTCTAAAAATATTTCTTTAAACTTAAAAATTTCTAAAGGAGCAAAAAATTCGATAATCTTTGTATTGATAAAAAATTTTATCAACATAAAATTGGTGTAAAACCCATCCTTCCCACGATTTTGAGGAGCTAATATTTAAATGTATATACCTTGTGTATACTTTTTGGAGTTTTATCCACCTAATACAGTATTATTAAAAAAAGAGTGATTATTTTCTGTTCTTAGATTCTTTAAGAAATATCCTTTTTTAATATTTATTGTTTATATGCATTAAGAAGAGGAGCAGGCAATAATGGTGATGTATATTGGTGGGAATTTTAATTATTGAAATTTATTTAATAAAGAAAATGAAAAGAAATAAAATTGTTACTGAGAACTACAAAAAAAGTTTACTTATTCTTCAAGGCAACACTTTGCCATCCCGCACTGACATTTATCAAATTGAAAGTCGAATGGTAACACGAAATCCCTTAAAACGTTTACGATAATATCCAATTTTAACGTAATAACATCCGGATTGTTCCTAAAGTGAAAATTCACGATCTTATCTAAATTTTCAAGACTAAAACTTGCTAAAATTACACTAACATTCATGGTTCCGTTCAATTTAAAGGCATTGAGCATGAAAGGGCATCCTTCAATTATCTTTAAAATTCTATCGGGATGGTTGGTTTCTATCTCAACCCGTGCGAATACCATGTCCGTGGATTTGATATTTATTCCCGCTTGGAACTTCAAAACTCCGCTTTCCTCAAGCTTCTTTATTCTCATTCCTACTGTGGGTTGAGAACGATTCACCCTACTTGCAATTTCAGTGTGTGTCAAGTTAGGATGCTTTTGTACAATCTGGATAATTTTCTTATCAATATCATCAATATTTAATACTTCCATTCCCATAAAATTACACCTTATTATTATTATAATTCTTTTTCTGCCATTTTTTTAAAATACATGGGTCTATGGACATATCGGCATACATCGATATTTCCTTATTATTATATAACGATAAACTCGTATTTAAACTTTCGTATATGGGATCAATTTATAGATTACAAGGAAAAATCTTATATTAAACAAATAAGCATAATAAATTAGGTAACATCATGAGCTCTCAAAATGATAAATTGATTGCATTCTTAAACATCTTGGCAGACAACACTCGATTAGACATTTTAGAAGAATTAAAAGAGAACGAAAAGACGTCGGCTGAAATTCAAGAAAAATTGGACAAATCTCAATCAACCATCTCTCAACATCTTAAAGTGTTAAGGGATAACAATCTTGTAGATTCTAACAGGAAAGATAATGTAAATTTTTATTTTATCAAGAACAGTGAAATTTTCCGTCTATTAACTATAGTAAAAACATTTATTGACGATATTGAGAAAAAGCAACTCTGGGATTCAAGTAAGAGAGGGCTTGAAGATATTATATTATAATAGTTATATATGAAAATCCAAGAGTTTTGATTTGAAATGGCAGAGAATAACAATAGAATTCTGGTTCTGGGGTTGGATAATAGCGGAAAAACCTCTATAGTTTTTAGCTTGCTTGGAAAGAATCTGTTATCGTTACACGATCAATTAATTCCCACGATAGGGCAGCAAATGAAAACAATAACAGTTCAAGGAAATCCCTACATGATCCTGGATTTTGGAGGCCAAGAGGTTTATAGAAACGATGTTATTAAAAATTCCGAAAAGTATTTCTTGGGAGTTGGTAAAATTCTCTACCTTATTGATATTCAAGATACGGAGAGATACAATCTTGCCTTAGATTACCTTGAAGAAATCATAAAAATTCTCGAAGCAAGAGATGAAAAACCTAAATTAGTAATTTTTTTGCATAAATATGATCCCAATTTAGAACTCGAGATAGAAAATATCAAACCGAAGGTAAGGGAATTACTCAATAAAATAAGGTACTTAATATCAAACAATCTTGATTATACCATCAAAAAGTCGACCATTTTTACGGTATTTAAGAGCTCCGATCTTCATGGCTGACAGTGCTCTGCTAAACTGTCGAAATAATGAATCATTTTTGTTTTTTCAGATTAGCTTTAAAAAAGGTTTCAGGAAAGAGCCATAAAATAGGAAAAAAAGGGGAAAGAAGCATTTTTTATTCTCATTCAAAAAACTAGAAAAAGCATTAATTAATGGAAAATAATGGATTTAAAAATTATAAAATCGAATAATTAATTTGATACGTCATATATATCTTAGAATATAGGTTCACTCGTGCTGGTCATGTTCAAAAATAGGGAATTCTTACAACATTTGGAAAATAATGTAGAGTTTATCATCATCCTCTCTTTCTGTGCAATATCCAGTATTCTTGTTCTTATTAGTTATCTATTATTTTATGTTTTAGTTGAATTCTACACCGTTATTATTGCTTCAAGTCTCTTTATAATTGGATGGAATTCCCGAAAATTTACAAGTACTACTTTTTTTTCATTAGTGGGGGTAGGATTTCTATTCATCGGGCTAATCGATTTACTTTGTCTTATTTTTTATCCGGGAATGAATATTTATATGCGAGATAATGCTAATGTAGCTGCACAATTATGGATTGTCGCTAGATACATGCAAGCATTTACATTATTAATTGCGACGGCAACGGTTACAAGGACCATAGGATATAAACATCTTCTACCGATCTATAGCATTATTACTACTATTTTTCTTATTTCTATTACGTTGGGATTTTTTCCCGTTTGCTATATTGAGAATAGTGGAGTAACTCTTTTTTACTTGATAAGTGAATACATTATAATAGTTGCGTTTGGCGGTAGCGTTTTAATGTTAATTCATTATAAAGAAGGGTACAATCAGAAAGTTTTTAACTATCTATTATATTCTTTGACGATAAGTATTTTGTCTGAATTCTTCTTTACAATCCATGGTGATATATATGGTGTTTTTAACGTCCTCGGACACCTTGTGAAAGTGGTTGCCTTCTTTTTTGTTTATAAAGCATTAGTAGAAACAGGATTACAATCTCCTTGGAGCACGCTATTTAAAAAACTTAAAGAAAATGAGGAAATTCTGGCTGATAAAGCACGAAAGCTGGAGGATTCAGAAAAAAAATTCCGATTAACTTTCGAAAATGCAGCCGATGCGATTATATGGGTAGATTTTCTAGATGGAATGATAATAAATTGTAACAAGGCCGCAGAAGAGTTATTTGAACGGAAAAAAAAAGAACTAATTGGTTCCCATCAGAGTACTTTGCATCCTACCTCAAAAGATATCAATTGCATATCTTCTTATAAAAATGCATTAAATGAGGGAGAAGTATATAATAATGAAACTCAGATCATTACTAAATCAGGAAAAGTCATACCCATTCAAGTCGTGGCTTCTTTAATGGATATTGGAAATCGAAAAATAATACAAAGTTTTTTTCGAAACATGTCGGTTCAGAAAAATATGGAAGATGCTTTAAAAAAATCGGAAGAAAGATATAAAGTATTAGTAGAAAACGCACAAGAAGGAATTTGGGCAATTGATAAGAATGCTGATACCACCTATGTTAATAAGAGATTGGCAGAAATATTAGGATATGAACCCGAGGAGATGCTTGGGAAGTCAGTGTTTTTTTTCATGGAGGAACATGAGCAGGAACTCTGTAAAATGCATCTTAAAAGAAGAGAGCAAGGAGTAAAAGAACAGTATGACTTCAAATTTTTAAAAAAGAATGGCCAAGATGTATATACGAGTCTAGAAGCCGCTCCCTTAATGAATGAAAACGGGGATTACATGGGCGGTTTTGCTTGCGTCGCAGATATCACGGATAGAGTGGAAGCTGAGGAAAAGATTCGCAATTTATCAAAATTTCCGTCAGAAGATCCCAATCCCGTTTTACGCGTGGATAAAATGCAAATTATTTATAGTAATAAAGTGGGAGAGAATTTATTTGAAATTAAAATTGGAGATCCTATTCCGATCTTATTGTTAGATCCTATAAATGACGTGGTGGAAAAGAATCAATTAAGAAAATTTGAAATTAAATTGAAAGAGCATCATTATTCTTTAATTATCACTCCGGTCAAAAGCGCTAATTATGTAAATATCTATGGAATGGATATTACCGATCGCGTCAAGGCGGAGCAGAATCTTAAGAATTTAATCACTATCCTTTCCCATGAATTAAGAACTCCTATTACCGTTTTATCTCTCTCTTTAGAACATCTTCAGAACCATAAAGAATATCTCACTCCAGAAGTAGAAGTACGGTTGATGGATGGCATGGTACGCAACGTGGGTCTATTGCATAAATTGGCGGATGATTTGATAAATATATTCATTTTGGATGAGGGTAGGGTGAAATTGGTGATGAAAGAATATAGACCGCTGGATATTTTCCAAGAGATTTTTACATTGATGCATCCTTTTTGCGAAAAAAAAGGTATTATCTGCCAATTAAAGGTCGATCATGACATCATCTTACGGGGAGACCCCATGAGAATCGACCAAATCTTTCGAATCATCATTGATAATGCCATTAAATATTCAAATAAAGGTAATAAAGTATCTATAGAAAGTATCAAGGATTATGAAGGAAAATATAACTCAAAAAATAAACATGGCGTTCTATTTAAATTTCAAGATGAAGGAATTGGGATCTCAAGCACGGAACTACCCTTGATCTTTGAAAGATTCTATAGATCCAAAGAAGTACAAGAGATTCCGGGCACGGGGTTAGGGTTATCCATAGCTAAAGAATTGATTGAACTTCATGAGGGCGAAATTCATGTAGAAAGTATCCATGGCAAAGGTACAACATTTTATGTCTTTTTACCTAGATTATAAATACTTAAATATAATGATGATTGATTGAATATTGAGATAATTCTATGGGATCAAATAAGAATGATGATAAAAAGAGTGAAAACGGCAATGTGTCATCTCGACGAGATCTCATCATGATCATTGACGACAACGAGGACATTTTATTCAATCTTGAGCTGCTCTTGCAATCGAATAATTTTGATGTTATCACTGCAAACAGCGGGAAAAGGGCAATAGAGTTGCTACAAACAATCCCTAATTTACCAGATGTAATTATCAGCGATATCTTGATGCCGGAGATGGATGGCTATGAATTCTATAACATCGTTTCAAATAATATTTTTTGGAATCACATCCCTTTTGTTTTCTTAACAGCTAAATCTTCAGGAGGAGAAATTAGGGAAGGAAAATTATTGGGTGTTGATGATTATATCGTGAAACCCTTTAAAAATATTGATTTATTAGCAATAATTAAAGGGAAAATTACCAAAACAAAAAGAATTAATGCAATGAAGAAAAGGTTTGAAGTTTCTTTCGAAGAATTGAAGGAAGAAGCACGCCCATCTTTATCAAAGAAAATGGCAGAGGACATTCATCTCTTTTCCATGTTATGGGATGATCGGTTTGGTCCTAAATTGGATTCCTATTATCCTATAACGGAAGATAATAAGCAATTTTTAGAAGAAATTGGATTCCAATTATTTCAAACTTCCGTTTTTCTTTATGGACAGAGTAAATTAACCAGTCCCGAGGGCATCTTATTAAATATTGATAAAATTGGTAAGAATTGTTTCGTTTTTTTCGATTCTAGAGAAAATGTAAAGCAAAGAGCAAAAGAACAACAATTTCTATTATCCCTAATTGCCCCTAGAATAAATTATTTTGAAAGTTTAAAAATTAAACAAATATTTAATGAAATTTCAGAAAAAATTAAGAAAAATAACTCGTGGAATATTAAAGAAACATGGAAGGAAATGATTAAGATTTTATCGGAAGGTGTCATCAACTTTAAGAGTCCTTTTTCTTAGGAAGCTCGCATGAACATCATTCCCCATTAGGTTGCTACATTCTACGTTTATTTCTTTTTTCTCAATAAAGATGCTTTTTCTTCGAACAAATTAAAATTGGATGGGATAATATCACGGAGGTGATAGTACGTTTCTTTAAATACCCTAACGCATCTTATCTTAAGATAATTCTATTATATATTTCTCCACATTTTATTTACAACAATAAGAAAAGGGAATCTTCATGTCTCACCTGGAAGAAAATACAAAAAATAATTTCATGTTAAATCAAACTCCTCTCAAGAATACCTCTAATACCAATATCCCCTTATCAATGATAACACGCACGAATTTAGAAAATGAACTAATAAGGTTACAGAAAACTTTAAAATTAAAAACTAACCAAATTAACCTGGAAAATCTCATTGAAAAAAGTGAAATTTCTTTAGATGATAGTAATCCGATTAATTCTATTTTAACCTTGGAGAGATGCCCAGAACTTAAATTAAAAAGCCACATTCAGGGCAAGATCCACGGGACTATTTCTCATTTATACACGTGTGAATCCAAATATGAAGTTGCATTAAAGGCAGTGGGAGCCGAAAAATTGAATTATCTCGTTGTACAAGATATTCAAACGGCTAAAAGCTGCATGAATTTTCTGAAAAAGAACCAACTTGGCAGGGCATGTTTCATGCCCTTGAATAACCTGAAAGTCTTTCCATTTGACATGATAACGAGAGCCAACGGGAAAATTTTGGGCAGAGCGATTGATTTAATCGAATTTAATTCCATTTATTTAAAAGTAATGGAATTTGTATTTGGACGAGTCATAGTGGTGGAGGATATGAATACTGCCATAAATCTTAAATTAAACGCTACTAGGGTTACTCTAAAAGGCGAGATAGTGGAATCCTCAAACATTATAAGTGGGGGATATTCTTAAAGTAGAGAATATTAGGGAAAAGATAGAAAATGGGCTCATGGGTTCTAAATTCATTTTCTGATATTCTGCTTGTATTGCTAAAAATAATATGTAGATATTATACCTATTAAAAACAAAGAAATTTGTTGGTAGATCATAAAAGTATAAAATTTAACTTTTAAACTCCTTTAAATTATCTTTTCTTTGCACGTTTCGATATGATTTCAAGAATAAATGAAATTGAGAATAGTTATCATGATCATGCGGGATTGCATGACATTGAAGATTTAGAAACAATAAAAGAAGTTCTAGATAATACTGAATATCTTGACAGGGATAAGCGATTATATCTTTTGAAAAAAACTCAAGAACTCATTTCAAAGACTCAAAATCTTAGCTACACGCAAAAATTAAATTATTGTAATTTACAACGGCAATTGATCAAAATCCATTTACGTTCTCTAAAAAAGTAAACGGCTTCATCATTTTCGCTTCACTCCTCCAAAGATAAAGAAATCCTCGTTCACTATTATCCGTGGGATAAAAAATATTTTAAATCGCGCTTTTTAGTAAAATAGCCGTTTTAGAGAAATAATTATTTTTAATAATCTCTTCTCTCCCTCTATTTTTGGTCTAAAAAATAAGGATTTTTTTAACATGAATAACCTTCATTACTTGAAGTTCTTACCTTAAAATAATACGTGATCTATAATATGGGAGATTATTCGGATTCTGAATGGAATTGGGATTTCTATAAGGAACTGTGTAATGACGTGGAAGAAAATAAGAATATCATTCAATGCATATCTTGTGGGAAGTGTGTCGGAAATTGTCCAGCTGCCAAGCTTTCTAATTTTAACATTCGGAAAATAATCAGTAAGATCTTGAAAGGGGATCGCAGTGTTTTAAAGGATTCTGATATTTGGAATTGTTTCCTCTGTGAACAGTGCAAGCGGGTCTGTCCGAAGGAAGGAATCGACATCCCGCTCTTAATTATAAATTTGAGAAATGAGTCTTTCAAAAAAGGGTATGGACCAAAATACAATGACTTAAACAAGTACGTAGAAATGGCAGAGCATTTTCTAACAAATGGCACTGTATTAGAGGAACCTCTCGGAAAAGAACTTCCCGAACGTAGAGTAAAAGAACTAGACAAGATTTGTGATTTTGCTCGCATTAAATACGTTTTTAATGCTCGAAAAACCACCAAATCATCACGAAATAATAAAAATGATAAATAAACTCATGTTCACCAATTAAACAAATTTTAAAATCATGAATGGCAATGAATTAGTTTTGGATTTAAAGGAAATAGAGAAAAATTATCCTGAAAACCCCTTAGAATTCTTTAAAGGGAAAAGATTATGTTTATTTAAAGCATGCTTGGAAAAATATTTTCCCGGGGTACGATATGGGATTGAAGACTTATTGGAAGATTTAGATTTAACGTTTTCAACCTGTGACAGCCAGACTTGTTGTTCTGGTACCTTTTTTCAGAGAAATTTAATAACTAGAGCTCAATTTGCGGCTATAAATGAACGTAATTTAAATGAAATCGCTCATCAAGCAGACATCTTATTAGTGAGTTGTAATGGGTGCTATAACTCCCTTTTAAGAGGGAGGGACTTTTTAGATACTCCCGAAGTAAAAAATAAAACTCAAAGAATTCTTGATGATGTAAAGGCAGAAATCGGTCAAGAAGAGTATCCTGGTCAATATCATTTGTTAGAAAATCCTAAATTAAAAATTGTTCATGATTTGGATTTTATATATTTATTAAGAAATGAGATCATTAAGACCTTTAAATTTGATTTGAAGGGACTTAAAGTAGCAGTCCATTATGGTTGTCATTATTTAAACCTCGAACGGGATAAAAAAACTCCTAATGGTTTGAGTGAGGAGTATTTCAAGGATAAAAATAAGTTGGAAGAATTAGTAGAATTATTTGGAGGGGTGCCCGTGGACTATCAGGAAAGAGATAGCTGTTGCGGGTGGGGTGCTTCCCAGATAGTGCTTCACAAAGAACAAGCTTTAAATGTCACTTATAAAAAATTAAAAAGTGCCGAAAATGTGGGAGCCGATTTTCTATTAATGCCTTGTCCGACTTGTTTGTATACCTTAAGTAAACCAGAATATAGAGAGGACATGAAAAAACAATTTTGTGATGATAACCTGGACATTCCTACCATTCATCTTAACGAATTAGTTGCAATTTTAAGAGGTTGCGAAGAAGAACGATGCATTAGTCTGCGGCGTAAAACTCCAAGATTAGAGGAAATATTTGAGAAAATAACAAGCTCTTAAAAGCTCTCTTATAATGCCTGCCAAAGAATAAAAACCTAATCCTTAATTAATTAAAAATCCTTTTATAGTAAGAGGATAGGGTAATTATAAGGTATCTCGTCTTTCTGTTTTGGGAAATTCCAGAATGAAATCTTTACCGAACGCTTGCGATGGCGTTAAAGCACCGTTAATATTGCTATTATCCAATTTTTTAATACATTTTATAGCGGAAACAGCAGTAAGTTGATAAGACTCTAATGTTTTTAACCATGCTTCATATGAGTCTCCAGTATTTTCGTTGTATGCTTTTGCCCAAAGATATGATTTGGCACTTCCACGTTCTTCTTCATTAGGACCTTCAACATTATTTTCAATCCATGACATGATCATGTTTTGAACTGTTTCTAGCTTTAATATTTTTCTTACCAACGATTCTATTGGTCCTGTCAAATTATTGAAATATTTTGGCAATTGCATGTAGACGGTAATATTTGGAATTTTTGTGCTTCTGTAAGCCGTCGCGATATCACCCCAGGATATGGGATATAATTTCTTTTGGATTTTATCCATGAATCTAATTTCTTTTGGATTTTTTCCCATCGGTTGCAAAATAATCTTTCCATCCCTGCGCACAACGGTACCATATGGCAGGTTTTTAATCATCGTTTTTAACGTACCTCCACTTAATCCACCCAATCCTGCAACTCCTAATTCTAAATGAGTTGGATTCTCAACTTTTTCACTCACATATTTTATCAAGCAATCACTTGGAACAACATCAAATCCTACTCCAGATATAAGAACTATACCTAAATCTCTCGCTCTTTCATGAAATGAAAAATTCTTCTCAAATACATTTATTTCACCGGTAATATCCATATAACTTGAAGAATTTTCTAAACACCCTTTAACGATTGGTAAGCTTGTCTCATTAAAAGGACCTGCTGCATTTAAAACTAAATCAAATCCCTCGATAGTTTCATTAATGATTTTTTGATCATCAAGGTTAAATACCTTGTATTCTAAACTATTTTTTTCTGCCAAAGAGATTAATTTCTCTGAATTTCTGCCCGCTAATACCGGATTGAGATCATTCTTAATCGCTTCTTCCAAAATTAATTTACCCGTATAACCATAGGCACCATAGAGCATCCAATTTTTAATTTCCATTATTTATTTTTCCGCCAACTTCTGATTATTAAGAAGTTTCTTCCCATCCATAAAATAACTTCTTCTAATAATTTATTTATTAAGAAAATCGAGTTAGTTACTCATCTAAGAAGTCATAAAAATTATTTAAATGAAAATAAAGGGATAGATTATTCAAATCAATCTATTAGAGATGATATAATAGCAATTAATGAGTCATGGTGATAATTTAGATGCCAAATAGTGTATTCCACATTATTTTATATATTTTAAATAGAAATCTATCGAAATATTAAATAAATAGCTAAATTCGAAAGAAAAAGTAAACTAGAGGCTCTCTTCTAATGCTTGTCTGGGACAACTATCGATACATAGCAAGCAACCGATGCACCTCTTTTTAGAAAAATCTACAGAACGATCCTCATCAAAATGTAGCGCATCAGTTGGACACAGAGACACACAAGCCCCGCAGTCGATGCATTTTTCTCGATCCAAAGTAATTCTCCCCTTGCTACTTAAGATAATATTGCTTTTTTCCAGATCCTCCGTTATCTCTTTTATTTTATCATCTGGAACATCTATCAGGAGATTGACTCCGCTAGTTCCCGTGGAAAATTTCAAGATATTTAGAGAAATATCATGTTTTAAAATTCTGTTGATTAATTTAGAATAATCGTCAAGATTGCTAAATAATCCGATGGGAACGGAAAGGTTAATGATTGTCAATTATTACATCAACTCCTCTGCGGTAATTATTCCTATAACTTTCTTTTGAGCATCTATCACGGGCAATGCGGAAATCTCATTTATTTTCATTTTACGGGCAGCAACTTCGATGGGTTCGTTATCCGTGGTCGTGATTACCTTTTTGGTAACGATTTCGGTTAATTTGGTTTTTTCGCCTGCCATAGCTTTGGTGATATCAAAACTCGTGACAATACCTTTTAATGTATTTTCTTTATCCGTGATTACGATATGATTCATGTTTTCTCTGATTATTTTATCAGCCACCGTTTTTAAATCACAATCTTCATAGCAAATAATGGCATTCTTTTTTAGATCCTTAACAAATCTTAATTCTGATACTTGCCTCATGGGTTTATATGCTTGCTCTCGGGGCAAGCGTTCGAGAGGTGCTGTCAATAAGAAATCTCCTGCTTCAATCCAGCTTTTTAGGATATTTGCTATTTTGCGAGCATGATAAAGCGAGGATAAAGAAGAACATTTGACACTTTTTCCATTTATGTCTATGGTCCCTCCTTTTAACTCTTTATAGTTGGTTTTTCTAATAGTGGGGCGATCTCTCCGAGGTACTCCATAATCCACGATTTCAGTGATGATATCCTCGTCTTTTACCGCTGTTTTCTTAGCTAAACCCTCATTTAATATGGGGATGGGGATTCCGATACCCACGAACATGGATGTTCCGTACTTTTCGAAATTTACCCCCTTCAGGAATTCAGGCGTCATTTGTTTCAAATCTCCCTTTACAAAAAGAGTACCAAAATTATTAGCGGGGTTATGTTGAGTTCCCTCACCAATAACGTATCCAATACCGCCTCCCAGGAATATTCTCGTACCGAGTCCAATGGTTTCATATTCCGGATCATTACATAAAGGATTTAAACATCCCGCTCCGGAGAAATGAGCATTGCCAAAATGCGGCAATAACTTTCCCATGTAAGTATATAGGGTTTTATCCGTGCTATTTGTTGCGCAAACATACCTTTGATATCCATTTCGGGGATTGCATAATATGGCTTGATTCAAATCATGAATGGTGAAATTAGTATCTATCTCTCCTAAGGGATAGCAGTCCGTGGTATATGAGATGCCCCTTAAACGTATGGACTTGCCAGAAACCAATTCTTCGATGACATCTCCTCCCCCATATTCAAAGGGTCTTTTATCGGCCATTCTTGTCACGCCAATATAACAGTCAACGGCAGCATTTCCATGATAAGCATGCACGTCATTTAACCAGAGATGTTCAAATTTGATGGGAGGATCAGAATGCCCAAAATTAAGGAATGCACCACTGGAACACATGGCGCCGAAAGTACCGGTCGTAACGACGTCGACCTCCTCGGCAGCAACCTTAGGCCCTTTCTCTTCCACGATATGGATCATTTCTTCGGCAGTCACCACAACTGCTTCCCCTTTTTTTATTTTTTCATTTATTTCCGCATAAGTTTTGGTCAATTCATCACCGTATTATTACTTGTATTATTTAATATTAGGTTTATTTTAAAAATTACATTAAATTTAATATCTAAAAAAATATATCATTTATAAATAATTGTGATTTATTTATCCATATATAACATATTATATTCACTCCCATAATAATTTATCGCAAATATCCATAAAAATGCCATCAATTCCCAATCTCACCAAGATAAAAGAGTTGCGGCGTAAATTCAACCTTACTCAAAAAGATTTAGAAGATAGACTAAATATTCCTCAAGCAACGTTATCCCGCATTGAAAGTGGCAAAGGCAATCCCTCATATTTAGTTGTTAAAAGAATTTTTGATTATCTAGAAGAATTTTCATTAAACCAGAAGCATTCAGAAATAGAATTGAAAGATATCATGACAAAAAATATTATTGCCATTGGCGCCAATTCAAAAATACGAGATGCAATTGAACTAATGAATCAGCATGACATTTCTCAATTACCCATAATCGAAAATAATACGAATTATGGGAGCATCACTTCAAGAAAAATCCAAAAAATTATTACCGATGATAAAAATCTTGTTAATGCAGATATCTTCTTATTTAAAGAATTGCCATTTCCCGAAGTAGATCTTCATTGGAATTTATCCTCTGTTTCCAACATGCTCATCACATATCCTGCAGTTTTGATAAAAGAGGGAAATGATTATAAAGGGATCATAACAAATGCAGATTTTTTAAAGATATCCATTCACGAAAATTCTTACATTTAGGTACTTTCCAATGCTTTATATTTTACATTTACATGTTTATTTTGCAACACATCATTTTAATAGAATTCCAAAAAGAAAATTCATTCTAATAGAATGTTGTGAATAACAGAGTAAATGAATTTATCTAAAAATTACAAACATAGGGTTTTTATGATATTTTTCGTTTCTAAGATTAATGGAAGATACTTCGAAATCACCTAACTGGTTGCGGTATTTTAGTGGCATGTTATTAGTACTGACAACATTATTATGGGGGACATCCTTTATCATTGCCAAAAATCTTATATCTTCCATTCCCGTTTTCTTTTATCTACTTACAAGGTTTTTAATTGCGAGCATTGTATTTTTCCCAATCTTTCTTTCTCGAGTTAAAAAAGTAAATCGATCAATAGTGATAGCGGGGATTTTAAATGGATTAGTATATTTTCTTGCCATTGCTACTCAAACAATAGGCATGTATACTACTACAGCGGGAAAAGCGGGTTTCATTACGGGATTAAACACTCTCATTGTACCTTTCATGGCTTGGGTTGGTTTCAAACGTCGGATTAAAAAGAGAATTTGGATTGCCGTGTTCATTTCTGTATTTGGAATGGCATTTTTGGTGCTGGAAGGACCTGCTGGTATAGTTATTGGAGATATATTTGAAATATTCTGTGCTTTTTTTTGTGCCTTATACATCATAATTGTCGATTATCATGTGAATATTAAACAGATGGACGTTTATGTGTATTGCTTTTTCCAAATTGTAATGATCTCTTTAACCAGTTTCTTGAGTTTTTTACTCTTTAATGAATCCTTGGAAATTCTTAATTTTGACTTTAACTATTGGATTGTTATAATTTATTTAGGTGCCATTGTCACTGCTCTCACTTTTATTTTTCAGAATTACGGTCAAAAGCATATTGACCCTTCCAAAACAGCTGTCATTTTTGCACTTGAACCGGTATTTGCTGTCTTATTTGCTTCTCTTTTAATTGGAAATGAGGAAATAACCATTCGAGGATTAATAGGATTTGGATTGATATTTTTGGCAATTATTATTGCTGTGATAAAGGATAAAGAAATTGAACAAACAACAGATAGGATTTTAGAAAAAAAAGTGGCATTAGAAATATAGAAAACTCATTTATTCTCCAAGATGGATTTCAGAATTTCTTGCTTTTTATTAATGGATTGATTTATATATTGAATATAATCACTATCTTTCGTGATTGCGGGAAAATAGATATTTTCCGTAATAGATTTGAAGATTAAGATTGAATCCTTATAATAAATCCTAAATTCAATCATTATCTTGCCTTCAGAGAGATTTTTTAATAGATTAACTACTTAATTTAATTTTGGGGTATATTTTTTGAGAAGATCCTCATTTTCTGCAGCATAAATAAGGGGTAATTCCTTGAGTCTTTCTCCCGTCCCTATTAGAGCCGTAAATTCACAATTACTTTTTTTCCATAATTTTATTAATTCTGATTCAACATCTTTTAAAGATTCTTAAGCTATAAATTTGAATTATTGCTCCTATTATTAACCATTCTTTTGCTAACTTTTATAATATCGATATCTTTGGACCCACTGGTTAATGGAAATTTCTAGAAATTCCAATTTAAATTGGATCTATTCTCTTTAAGGTTTTTATATTATCAAAATCCATATCGTGAGAATAAATTTCTTGAATTTCATTTTCTAATAACGAAGCTGCTATTAAAGAATCTCGACCTTTTGTATTATATTTCTCTGCTATTTCAAATGCAAGCAAAATTGAAGATGTGGAAATATCTAAAACATTGATATTTTTTGAATCAATAAGAGCAATCAATCGTGATTTTACCTCATTAACTTGAAATTTGTAAACAAATACAAGGGCATGAAATGACTCCATAAATACTATAGAAGGAATGCTTACTACTTCTTTATCTTCAATAATATTAACTAGTAGTTCTTTACAAGGTGAGTGCTCAGGCAGATCTTGGTTTAATGCATATACTAATATATTTGAATCGATTCCCCTCATGATTCCCACATGCTTTTACTAGCTTTAATAGCATCAATGTCAGTAGCACCGCCACTTAACGGATTGTTTAGAAGTTCCAATATTTTATCTTTGTTATCGCTTTTTTTCCTAAGCTCATGACAAAATATAATGTATTCCCCGATTTTCATATTGAGCCGGTCTGCTTCCTTTTTAATTTCCCACCATTTATCTTTTAATTCGTCATCAATTATTATATTAGTTCGCATGTATGTAAATATGTATTACATACATATAAAGCTTGGTGTAATATTTGATATAATCTGAAAGAAATTTTCATAAAATACAAATTATTTTAAAGAAAGCTTTAAAACAGAGATTTTGTCGAATAATCATTCAATTAATCACGGTCAGAAGCACATTAATCCTTCTAAAACAGCTATTATTTTCGCTCTGAACCGGTATTTGCTGTATAATTTGTATTCTTTTTAATAGGAAGTGAGGAAATAACCATTAGAGGATTAGTGGGATTTGGTCATATTTTTCTGGTGATTATCATTGCAGTGATAAAGGATCGTTAAACTAAGCAAATGACTGAAAGAGTATTAGAAAAAAAGGTGGAATTAGAAATATAAAAAACTCATTTATTTTCAAAAATGGATTTCAATAGTTCTAGCTTTTTATTAATATATTGGATGATATATTGAATATAATCACTATTATTCGTGATTGCGAGAAAATCGATATTTTCAGTAATAGGCTTGAAGATCAAGATTGAATCCTTATAATATATTCTAAATTCATTCATTATCTTACCTTCAGAAAGATCTTTTAATGGTTTTATTATCTCGCTCAATTTTGCAGTGAACTTCTTGAGAAGATCTTCATTTTTTGCGGCATAAATGAGGGGGAGTCCCTTGAATCGCCCTCCTGTCCCAATTAGCGCCGTAAAGTCACAATTACTTTTTTCCTGTAATTTTATCAATTCCGATTCAAAATCCTTTAGAGATTCTAAGGGTTTAACACCTAAAGCTTCCTTAATTTTTGACCACATTTCCTCTTACTTTTGCTCCCAAATTTTAATTTATCTTGATAATTTAATAAAATTACTTAAAAAGCTTCATTTCACTTCTAATTCAAACGTGCATCCTTCATTTCCTTCCGATTGAAGATGATCTGTTTTAAAATCAATGTTTCCAAATGCTTTCTTGGCTGCCGTTTCAATTAATCCTTCAGTATATGTACAGTAAAACTTGTTAGAAATATCAATTCCCGCTCTTTTAAAGGGACATTCTTTTAGGATTAATTTTATCTTGTTTCCCTCGACTTTTATCTCAGAATTACCCAAACCCAAGGCGGGATCTAGCACATCCTTGTTAAATTTTTCTGCAAAATCTTCAGGCGTCCAGGTATTTATGTTGAATTTTTCCCTAAGACGTTCTTCCACCTTGGTTCCTTGATTTTCTCCAATTAACCTAAAGATGGTTTGGATCGATTCAAGTCCCATGACATTATTAAACTCTTCCATTGCCATTCGAAACATGGAGGCAATGAATTTCAATTCACCAATATTATCTTTACTCATTTTTTACTCACCTTCTGTGTGGAAGAGTGTCGTTAATTTTTTAGAAGTTTCTTCCATTTCGAGCGTTAATAACCCAATATTTGGATTCTTTTTTGTGATGGCAACTAAAATAACTCTTCCGGCTTGCATTAAAAACATGTTTCCTTTATCGAGTTCTAAATTAAGGCTCATGAAACTCCCTTTAAATAATGCCTCTGCAGATCGTTTAGACGTTCCTAACAAAGCAGCTGACATAGCTGCCAACATTCTTTCATTGGATTCAGGTGGAAGGGCCGAGGAAATGACAAGTCCATTAGTTCTAATAACAGCAGAACCTATTATATCCGAAACCCTATCCTCTAAGTCCCTCAGAGTTGTATTTATTTGTTCAATTTTACTCAATCTTTCCACTTTTTTGATTGCAATTATTTAATTCATTTCTTAAAATAAATTTTCATTCATCATGCCTTTATTTCATAGCACTTAATTATGATATAAAAAGAATTATTTTTTATCTTTAGCATTTCCAATGTTTGTGATTTTAATCCCAAAATGAAAATCATTTTCTAGTGCCATAATTTGAAATTATAATAAATTTCAAGAAATCTATTATTCCTTGCATGAGAAAGTTTTGGATTAATTATTTATCATAAAGCTTACTTTTTTTATTTGAAAAGAGTTTATTTAATTGATTATTCTTGTATGGATGGTGAAAAGTATTAGTTGTACTTTAGAATCATGTAAATTGGATGAAATTTTAGAGGAAGAGCAAGAATCTTTTTTTGAAAAGCATTTTTGGAAGTTTATCATCCCCTCGGCAATCTCATTAGCTATTGCCATTTTTATGGAATTTTTCACCAACCTAGTTATATTTAGTCAAGTATTTGCTGTTATCTCTATCCTCCTTTCCAGTTATGGCGTTGTTTCGGAAGCATTTGAAGATATCAAGAATAAAAAAATAACTGCAAACCTGTTAATGATAATAGCGGCTATTGCTGCTTTTTTCATCTCTCACGGTCAAGAAGGAGCGACGGCCATTTTACTATATTCAATTGCTGAATACATTGAAGAATTGACTACGGAAAAATCTAAAAATGCAATCAAAGAACTTCTGGAACTTGCTCCCGATGAAGCTTTATTGAAAAAGGATGGGCAATACACAAATGTTCCAGCAAATTCTCTTGAAATTGGAAATATTGTTGGAGTAAAACCCGGTATGAAAATACCGTTAGATGGGCTCATAGTAAAAGGAAGTACGTATATAAATGAGAGTGCGATTACGGGAGAATCTTTCCCCGTATTTAAAAAAGATGGCGATGAAGTTTATGCGGGAACCCTCGTGACTGATACTTTTATTGATGTTAAGATAATGAAAGATAGCTCGAATACCATCGTGGCAGAAATCGCAAGGAGCATCCAAAACGCATTAAAAAATAAAAGTAAAAATGAGCGATTCATTGAGAAATTTGCCAAATATTACACCCCCACAATTTTATTCGCGGCACTGTTTGTCATGATATTTCCACCTCTTGTATTGAATTTAAATTTTGATACCTGGTTTTATCGGGGGTTAATATTATTGGTGGTTTCTTGTCCTTGCGCTCTAACATTATCCACACCTTTAACTAATATTACTGCTTTAACCAAATTGGCACGCGAGGGAATTATGGTGAAAGGAAATCGCTTTATCGAAATGGTTAATGAATTAGAAATCTTCGCGTTTGACAAGACGGGTACTTTAACGGAAGGAAACCTCAGAGTTTTTGAAGTTCTCTCCTATAATTCTAGTAAAACTGAAGTATATACGATAGCTGCTAGTTTAGAAAATTTATCAGAACATCCTATTGCTAAAGCAATTTTAAATTATGCTAAAAGGCAAAACGTTCCATTATTTCCCGTCGAAAAATTTGAAATCTATCCTGGGAAGGGAATAAAAGGAAAAATTAATGGAACTTTTTATTATGTAGGAAATCAAGCTCTTATTAGCGATCTTGATTACACCCTTCCAAAAAATGATTTGACCGAAATTGAAAAGACAGGAACTATTCCCATTTTAATTGGAGATGAAAAGCATCTAATTGGAATCATTACCATTCGAGACGTACTAAGAATTGATGCTCCACTCCTAATTAATGGGTTAAAAGAACGAAATTACAAGTCCATTCTTATTTCAGGAGATAAACAAGCAGTGTGTGATACTATTGGTCAATGTCTGGATATAGATTATGCACGGGGTGAATTATTTCCAGAACAGAAGAATCAAGAAATTCTGGAATTAAAGAAAGAATATAAAGGGGTTGCGATGGTTGGAGATGGTATTAATGATGCACCTGCTTTAGCTGCAAGTGATCTGGGAATCGCGATTGGTGCTTCTGCCACGGATTTAACTCTTGAAACTTCTGATATCATTATAATGAATGACGATTTATTAAATATCTTGAAATTTATTGATATTTCAAGGAAAGCGAATAGAATAATTAAACAAAACATATGGACTTCTATCTTGGTTAAGGTATTATTTGCCATCCTCACGGTCTTAGGATTTATGACATTATGGCTTGCGGTAGGAGTAGGTGATATGGGCGTTTCTCTCTTAGTGCTTGCTAATGGCTTGAGAGTGCTTCGATATAGAAAATCCTTTGAAGAGTTCAAAACGGATAAAATTGAAAGTCAAGCAAAAGTCTTGATATGTGGGCATTGTCAGACGAAAAATATCATTCCGCAACATCACGGAAGGGATATGGTGATTGCCGATGGAAAATTAGTTTGTTGGAGAAAATTGTTAACAAGTAAGAATTTAGAGCCCTGCGA
>CAYLZE010000095.1:0-20628 GCA_964388035.1 uncultured archaeon | reverse complement strand
ATAACTTAGTAAATGAAAGTGCGCTAATAATCGCATCATAATATTGTTTTTTAGATTAACTTAACGTTTTTTTCAATTGTGGTTATAATTCTTTGAGATCGATTAATCTAATGAAATTAATTAACAATTGATAAAAAAAGATTATTTATTTATCTAAAAGATTAGCAAATGTAAATCCATTTTCTTGTAATGGAAATATATCTATCATTAGGACGTTTTAAGGAAAAAGTCATTATCAATTTTGAATAATTCCATGCTGAAATTGATATCTTTTACCAATACATTATCGAAAGGAATGAGAAGAGTTGTATTTTTTATACATTTTTACGGATAGGGAGAGAGTAATATTATCCTAATTCGGGATAAATCAACTTTTTTTAAATATCTTCAACAAAATCCTTCATTATATACTAAGAACGAATAAACATTCACGTTTTTTTGAATTTGAAAAAAATGTTTAATTTTCTATGAAATTGAAAAGGAAAACACTATTTAAAAACGGGTAAAAGAATGATGAAATTACTTCCTTGAGTATAATCCCCTTCTATGCGATTTTCTACCCATATTTTTCCTTCATAACTTTCAATTATTTGCTTAACAAGAATTAATCCAATGCCTATTCTATTAAAACTCATATTCTCTTTACTTTCTTCTAAAAATAATTCACTTTTTTGTAGATCACTTATTCCAATTCCATTATCTAATATTTCTATTTTATAATATTCAGTCTTTTCTTCTTGAATCATACTAAATTTGATTTCTATTTCTATTTTAGATTGGATGTTATGTTTTACTGCATTAGATAATATATTATCAAAAGCATCCTTTAAAAGATAATTTGCTTTTACAGTTATTAATTTATCCAAGGGTTTTAAGCTAATAGCAATTTTGTGTTGAGGATAACCGTCGAGCAAATTTTCAACGGAACTCTTTATAATTTTCATAATATCTACCTTTTCCACAACATTCATGAGATTTTCTATAGAAGAGAACTTCTTCACGTTTGAAATAAGAGTAGTACCACGATTAATTTGATCAAGTATGATATGATATAAACTATCAATTTCAGAGTATTGTCTCAAATCATTCATATGATAACGACATAAATCTAATGAAGTGCGAATACATTGTAGGATGTTGCTGATATCATGAGCAAAAATATCTTTATAAAATTCAGCATTATTATATGCTTTACGATATTTCTCTTTAGATTTCTCTAAATCTTTCTTAGCGATTATACTATCTGTAATATCTTGAAAAGTTCCTAAGACACCTATAACATTCCCTTGGGAATCGTGTAAAGGTATTCTATTTATATCTAACCATGCTTTCTTTCCATCGGCTTGAGATTGTGAATCGATAACATGATATTCTGGTTTATTTGATTCGATTACTAGCTGATCAATTTCAGAAAATGTTTCGGCCTCCAGGGGAGACCATGCTAAATCACGATCCTTTTTGCCGATAATATTTTCAGGATTATTAATTCCCGCCACGCGTGCAAAATTTTTATTGCAACCCAAATATACCGAATTAACATCCTTCCAATAGATAAATTGGGGAATATTATCCATTGCAAGCTGAAACATCTGTTTAGATTTAAGTAATTCTTCATTAGTCTTTTTTAATTGATTTTCCATATTTTTTTGCGGCGTCAAGTCTCTTAAATAGATTAAAATGGATTTGGGTGCTTCATTAGTTGCTTTTATGAGTTGAGCTATGAGTTCACAAACTACTTCCGTCCCATTATTTTTAATCAAGCAATTCTCTTCTTGATTTATGTTTTCACCAGCTAAAACTCGTTCGATAATTTTTGCAAAAATCTCAGGATTTTTTATTACATTTGATTGAAGAATATTTTTTCCATAAAACTGCTTTTGAAGAGTTAGCTCAAAAAATTCTTGCGCTTTCTGCGATATATAAATTAAGGTCCCTTCAATTGTAAGAATCATAAATTTGTAAGGGAAATGCATCAAAAATGAATTATATAAATTTTCAAAGTAAATTTTATTACTTTTATCTTTTAAATTATTCATTCAATTAGAAAGCTCATTATTAAATGAAATATGTAATCCATGAACTTAAAATCTAAGAATAATGTTTAGATAATAAATTTATGCTTAAACATTAAATGGGGGATTTTGAAAAAATTTTTTAGAAATTGAGAATGAATTTGCTCTTGATTTATAAGGATTTAGACGTTATTCGAGAGAAATATTATAAGTCCCTAGTGAAGTAGCTAAATAGATTTTTTTATCTAATCAAAATCAAGGGAATTAATTTAATTATTTTTTAATTGATTTTTTATGTGTTGTATTAATTCTTCTTCTTTAGTAAATGATGTCTCTTCAGAAGGAGTAAACGATCTATTAAAATATGCCTTAAGTCTTTCTGGCATTATCCAAGCAATACAATAGCCAAAAGAAAATATAACTGCTTCCACAATTATTATCATGTAGCTTAGTAAAACATAAATGGAATTGAAATCATTGATAGAAACATTCCATGGAATCATGATTTGAGGCACTGCATGAAAACTTAATACTAATGAAACAATGCCAATAACTTTATATCTCATCTTAATCCAAGGTTCAATATTTTCGTGTTTTAGGAAATTATATGCATTTAAGGAAGAAAAACTAATCCATCCTAATGTAAGAAACGAAAAGATAATATCAATCGCAATACGAAGATAATACAAAAATGGAGTAATTTGTTTAAGAATTAAATAAGTAATCACTTTCAGAAAAATCATGCTAATGGCTAGCAATATATTTATCGTCAATACAATACAGGCTATATTTTCTCTCTCTCGATGAAATGTTAAATTAGTAAATACTGTAATGAGCACGAATCCTGAAGAAACAAATATTTCTTCAAATACAGTACCCAATTGGAATAAAAAGTTGCCGATAAACCCGATCGGAATTAATAAAAAAGCAGTACCTCCATAAATTAAATTCCACATTTTAATTTTTATTGCTCTCAGAAGTAAAAAAGCAGCGACAATTGATAATGTAATTATGAAGAGAAAAAACATAATAATAAAAATGGAAAACATTAAAGTTTGAATCATTTAGGTTTCACTTCTTGTTTTTTGATATTAGATATAAGTATTGTTTTTTATTTGAAAAGATTATTATTTTTTGGGTATAGAAATCAATAAAATCTCTTTCTCTATTCTTCAATTAAACTATCTCCATTGTTATTAGGGATTGATTTCGTGTTAATTCATCATTTAAAAATTCGATTATGGGATTAGGATCAATAATTTCTAATTTAATTAACCTTGCTCTGAGGGAATTCAAAATTACTTTTTTTAAATCATTAAACCTTATTTGTTCTATAGGCACAAAAGGACCTAATTCGTCTTTAATTGCTAGCTTTAATAACCCTCTAGCTGCAGGAGGACTAATCCTTATTTTTTCTGCGAGTTTGTTGCCTAAGTAATTAATAATTTCCATCTTATCACGTGAGAGCATCTCCTATAAAAGGAGAATAAATTAATTAAAGATTTTGCCATTTAAGACTCAAATCAAATACCATATTGTTTCTCATCTGAAGGCCTATATTTCAATTCTTCATGAAGGAGACAATCAATCTTATAATTATTTAAAATGAAATTTTTTTTTGCACGATAGAATTTGAATTTTGATTATAATAATAAGAGAACTGATTTATAAATAATTGTAAAAGTGATAATAAAACTCGTGAAAACATATAAAAAGTCGGAAAGAGATCATAAATCTTGGTCATTTTATTTTTTTTAAAAAACAAGCAGTCAATTTCAATTTATGATCCCACATAAAAACACTTTACAATTATAACCTTTCGCTCTGGTAAGAGAGGAAGACTCCCTCGAGATTTTCACGAGAGATTCCAATTCTTGAAAAGAATCAATTTATTAAAATTATAGACAAATAAAAAAACCTAATTCCTACTTATACAGAGATATTAACATTTTCTGAAAGTGATAAAAAAAGACTAATAAAGGTATCTGAAAAACATCCAATTTTTAATTAATTGTCTTGAAGTGGGGATCCAACCATTTTTAGGAAATTCCTCATGTTTAGCTTTTTGTATTATCATGAATTCTTTATCATTGGTTGGAATTTCCTCAATTAATGCTTTTGCCGTTTTTACTTTAAAAATTATATTACTTTCCGTTTTAAGCTTGCTTAAACAAAAAAGTAAACGTAAAAATGAGGAAAATGAAAATTTTTTTTAAAATACTTCAAGAGAAGATATCTTCTCCTTTCCAAATTTTTCTAAGGAGATGGGCGGCCATTTTTGGCTTGCGATCTCTTGTAAAGACCCCTTTATAATTATATCCTTTTACTCTAATTATTCCTTGAGGGGTTTTAAAATCGCACAGGTTCCAGATATGTTCTCCTTGAATGTAGTTTTTATCTCTAATCATTCTAATGTATTTCTTGATAAACTCCACCTGATATTCTTCGCTAAACATTTCAGAGGGTTGTGAATGAGCCCCCGGAAGGGTATCCGTTCCAAATTCTGATAAAATCATGGGTTTTGGATACTTTGCATGAATTTTATCCAATTCAGAAGAAAGATACTCTATTCCTTTATCTATTTCACCGGACTCAGTATACCATCCATTGTATCGATTCATGCAGACCACCTCGCAGAAGTCGAAAGCTTTTTCACTGGTCCCGATCATACTTACAACGGTAATTGGTCTAGTAGAATCCATTTTTTTTACTTTATCATATAATGTTTTAAAGAAATCTTTTGCTTTCCCACTTCTATGAGGTTCATTAGCTAGGCTCCACATTATTACGCTGGGATGATTTCTATCTCTTTTGACAAGCTCTTCAACGTATTGTTCACACATGGCGAGATGTTGATCTATTACAGTATTATCGAATGTTAAACCAACCGCGGGAGTCTCATCAATTACTAAAACACCCAATTTATCTGCCAAATCCATCATCTGTTCGGAATAAGGATAATGCGAAGTACGGAAAGAATTGGCCCCTATCCATTTCAATAATGAATAATCCTTAATTATTAAAGCAGGAAGATACCCTTTTCCAACCACTGGAAAATCCTCATGACGTCCAAATCCACGCAAGTAAATTGGTTTTCCATTTAACAATAATTTATCTCCCTCCGTAGTGAAAGTGCGAATTCCAACCTTAATAGTGTAGGAGTCTAGAATTTCCTCGTTTTTCAAAAGAGTTATTGTTAAATCATATAAATTAGGTTCATCGGGTGTCCAAAATTTAGCATTAGGTACACTCATAATAGCTTCACCGATATTACCCTCCATCATGATCGTTTCCTTAATTTCCATTCCAAATCCTTCAAGAGTAAAGATAACCGTTTCAAATTCATCACTCATTACCTCAATCTTGACCTTAATAATGCCTTTCTCATTCTCTATGGAGGGAGTGACAAATACATCTTTAATTCCGCCTTTTGGAATGGAATATAAGAGGACAGGTCGCTGAATTCCACAATATGGAAAAAAATCATAATTAGTTCTGGGATAATTTTGAGGACCCCCACTAGGTGGAACTTGAAATTTTGAAAGCCTATTATCCACGCGTACAACAAGTTGGTTATTGAATTCTTTAAGATATGATGTCACATCAAATTCGAATGGAAGATGCCCCCCTTCATGGGAGCCAAGCTTTTTGCCATTCAGCCAAGCATCCGCGTAATAATTCACAGAACCAAATCGTAAAAAGATTTGACTTCCCATCCACCCCCAAGGAATATCAAATTTAGTTTTATACCATGCTGGCCCCATATAATCGCGATGATCAGAAAATTGGTCATTCCAACTAGCAGGAACAGCGATGGGCTGACTATTATCAAGATTTTGACTCCACTGTTCAATATTGCCGATATCATCGGGATCAAATTTAAAGTCCCAAAAACCAGATAAATCTATAAACTGTCGAAACTTATTTCTTTGCGGATATAACATTTCAGTCTTAAACCTTACTTAATTTTAATAGAATCTTTTAAATTTATTAGCAAGTTATTTTTTTTCGTTATTTATACTTAATAAATCTTTTTTTTTAGATTTTCATCGATTTTTCCTGCTCAGCTATCATTTCATTAACTCGAGGTATTCTCATGTAAATGACATAAATCTATAAGTGAATGTGTAATTAATATAATTCATTTAAAGGGATTTTTTGAATTTAAACGAGGTATAAAACATTGGTGTTAAAAATGATCATTTAGGAGTTAATCCGGCAAAAGGTTTTATTATTATGATAAACAAGATCCAAGAGAGATTCTAAAGAAAAGAGATGAATTATGTCTGGAATTACTTGAATTTATCCAACAACATGATGCATTTAAACCACTAAAATAAATGAAATTTGCTTTAGGTTAAGAATTTATAGTTATTACATGCAATTTTTTAATTATTAGGAGTATTATATTATTAAATATTAATAAATGGTGAATGAATAACACTCATGCTATTTCATCAAAAAACAAAAAATAATGAAAAAGACAATTTCGAAGAATATCAAGTTCTCTGTGGCATAGAAGAAGAAATGCTGATTATTAATGACGATGGTACCTTAGTGGACGCCGCTAATGAGCTCATGATGAAAGCTGCAGAATTAATCGAAAAAAATCAAGATCTTTTAGATTCCTTGCGATTTAAAATCTGGAGTTTGGATGCAGAACCATCACCGAGTCAAATTGAATATGTTACTTTACCATTAAAACCCGATATGATAGAAGATGCAGTAAAAGCAGGTCGTCAATTATTAATTCATGCCGCTAAAAAATATGGAACAAAAATTCTGGCCCAAAGTCTCCATCCGATTCAGTCCGATCCCCATCCCATTGTAGGAACGCATATTAATGTATCCGTTCAGAAAAAAGGAAGTTTAATGAGAGCGGAAGAGTTAAAAGCAGTTCAAAATTACTTATGGAATTATCTACCTGAAATCATAGGTACTACAGCAAATTCTCCAATATATAAAGGAAGTATCAATAATATTGCAAGTAATAGGTGTGCAAATAGTACCGTTCTAAAACTAAGTGGATTTGCAACAATAGAAATTCCCGAAAATCGTCCTGCGCTGATTCCGATGCGCTATTATGGTCGCATGCGTTATCAGCTTAAAATAGGTGCGGGAGAGGATGAATTTTCAAAAAAAGTCATTACTAATTCCCGTGGCGACAGATTGGTAGATATTACTCCGCGAGGCCCTTTTACTAATATCGGAGAGGATAAAGACGAATTGCCTTCAAGAAATCGGGTGGAAATACGTGTCATAGATGTACAAGAGGATATTCAAGATCTACTAGATATAACTCACTTATGCTGTGCTTCGAGTTTACATGCGATATATTTAAATGCGATTGGTGAAATAGAGAAGGATCCTTATCACGAAATTAATTTGAATAATGCCATTGCCCTTGGACATGATTTAAAGTTAAAAAGAAGGGAGGGAGAAGAAACGCTTGAAAAAAGTGTAACCCGATGGATTGAGGAAATTTCTCCATACTTGAAATATCTAAACCTGCAAATCAAAAATCTGCCCATACCTAAACTGAAGACCGAAATTAAACAAAAAGAATTAAATATTAACTATCGAACAAGAAAAATAGAAAAATTACGGCAACAAGGACGAAATTATGCATTAGTTGAATTAAAGGATTCAAGAACTATATCAGATCAAAGCGGTAATCGATATAAAGTGCGAGGCAATTCTCAAATTGAAGGTTCCTTATCAGCAAAATATGAATTAGCTTATGAAGAAAAGGAGGGATTAGTAACTAAATTTAATGACATTAGCATCGTGAATTTGCTTAACGTTCAGAATATTAGCATTCCTTTAAATGAAAATGACCGGGTACTTAGAGTGCATACGGAAAATGAAAATCTTTTAGATCGCTTATTTGGAAACTTTGGATTTTAAGGTTAATATACATATAAAAAAAGTACTATATTAAAGATAATTTGAATTTAGAAATGAAAGAAGAAAAGGATGACCTAAACGAACAAGAAAATGACTTGAAAAATTCCAACGAAAATCATAAAGTCTTATCAGAGCGAACAAATGAGAAAGAGTTGGAACCTTTAAATAATGCTAATGGAGAAGATCATGATCAAAAAGAAAATGACAATGAAAAAGCAGAAAAGGTTAATGAAGAGCAAGAAGTTTTTGTGCATTTTTCTATTCGAGAAGAAATTGAAATAAAAGAGCAAATAATTGAAGAAATAGAATACCACGTTGAAGAAATAGAACAATTTGGCGAAGAACAAACAGAAAAATCCGAAGAAAAGAAAAAAAAGATAATTATTATTGATAATTACCCCATCGGATTTCCCACAGATAGAATCATTCGATTAGAAACTATCTTAAATTCAATGATTGCGGACATAACAGTTGAGACTATTCACTTTAGTGATCTGAATGACAAAAATTTAGAACATAGCTCGGGCTATATATTGTCTGGATCGAGTTATAATGTATCTGATTTCTACTTTAATTATAAATTAAAAAAGAAATTCGAACCCGAAATCAATTTAATTTTAAATCAAGGTACTCCTCCCATTCTTGGAATATGTTTTGGACATCAGCTCATCGCATATGCATTCGGTGCTCAAATATGTAGGATGAGAATTCCTGGGTTAGATGGAAATATTATTTTTATCAAGTTAAATGAAACGGATGAAATTATTAACAAAAAAAACATTGTCGTCAATACGCATCATCGGGATTTCATCCATCCTAATGATTCAAAACTAATGGAAAATTTTAACATTATCTCAACCTCTAAAACAAAGGATTATAAAATAATTCAGTACATGCGTCATGTTAATAGACCTATTTATTCCATCCAATTTCACCCCGAAACACACCATGGTTATTATTTCAATCCCAATCTCTTTGATGAAAGAATTGTGGCAAGAACCAGAATGATCGGTGAAAATATCTTGGAAAACTTCGTGTGGCGCTGTATATATGAGAAAAAAGCTAAACACTCTTTTGAGAAAAGAGAATCCATGATAGATTGAATAAAATTAATTCATGCATCTTAAAACCTATTTCGCTTTAACTCCTAAATGTTTTATTCATTCCGGAAAAATAATTAAAAATTTAGGTTGGGAAAAAGGTATTTTCACTTAATACTTAGCAATAATAATAGCATGGGATTTTATCTCACTAAAAATTGTATAAAAATATTAATTAATCCTAAAGTTTGAAATTTATGCACTTTAAATTAATTTAAATTTAAGATACACTCAATTTAATATTATTATAATTATATCTTTTAAAATCTTAGAAAAAATAAGATAACAAAAAGGATATTAAAACAAATGAATGATATTGAACAAAAAATTCTTAATAGAATTGATTCATTGAAAGAAGAAATAATTAAATTCCATCAAGAAATAATTAAAATTCCTTCCGAAACTCCACCCCGTAATTATTACGAAATAAGTAAATTTACAGAGAAAAAATTCAAACAATTAGGTTTAAGAACACTAGTTAAAAGAAATAATGTTATTGGAGAGATGGGTAGTGAAAATGGCAAGAAATTATTATTATATGGACACTTGGATACGGTCCCCGCTTTTAGAGATCAGTGGACTAAGGATCCTTTTGGTGGCGAGTTAATTGATGGTAGAATTTATGGTAGAGGGTCCTCAGATGATAAATCTTGTATTACAGCTGAATTATTTGCTGCTAAAGCATTAATGGATCTTAAGATACCTTTAAAAGGAAAATTGATCTTGTTAGCAGTTATTGATGAGGAAACAGGCGGGCTACAAGGAAGCGATTATTTGCTAGAAAAGGGTATCATCAATGGAGATGCATGCCTCATGGGAGATGGGCCCGCTGACAATCCTCTTGGATATTCCGGTGGTACAATGTATGTCACTTTTATTATAAAAGGAAAACAAGCACATGGAGGTGGATATCCTGATTTGCCCCCTCCCTATCGAACCGAAGCATCGGGAATAAATTCCATTGAAAAAATGTATAAAATTTTAGATTTTTTAATTAAATTAAAGCAAGATTTATTGAAGAAAGAAACCAAATATCCCCTCCCCAAAGGTTACACGAAATCAGTTAGTAGTATTAATATTGCTGAGATACACGGTGGAAATAAAATTACCACTGTACCTGGGAAGTGTCTACTCCATGTTAGTTTTAACGTGATACCAGAACATGATATTGATAAATTGAAAAATCAGATCTTAGAACATGTGGAAATTCTGAAACAAGAAGATGAAGATTTAGATATTACGGTTCAAATACCAATATCTTATAATCCTTACGTAATTGATGAAACTTCAGAATTTGCACGTTCCGTAATTAAAGCTACTGATGTGGTATATGGGGAAAAAAGAGAATTTAGGCTATTTATGCCAGGATCTGATGCTCATTGGTTTCAAAACAGAGGGATAGAGACTATATTAATAGGAACCTCCCGAGGCGAGAATAATCTTCACGCAGCCGACGAATTTGTTTATATAAAAGATTTAATAAATGTAACTAAGATGTTTGCTATATCTGCATTACATTACTTAAAATAAAGTATAAATATGGAAAAAAAATAAGACAAATTTTTTATTTAAATTTATAATCCCATTTCTATGATTTTATTCTTATTCATGATTGTTTTATCTGGTTTTAAATCATAAAATTTGATGAATACGATTAATCCAACCAACAAGATAATGGCAGGAATAAGGGAAGCTTGTAATCGAAGACCTATAAGTGCCAAAGGTGATTGTTGCTCTAAAGCAGGGTCAAATCCAGTGGTTTCATGTATCACAGCAAATATTACTGCTTGAATTATTAAGCTAAACCTTTGGAAAAATGTTTGAACGCCCATATAAATGGATTCTTGATGCTCTCCCGTTTTAATGATGGTCTCATCCAAGGCATCGGACATGGTAGGGAATCTCGGCGTTTTAAAACCTGCGATTCCGATTCCGAATAAAGCACCCGCAACTAATAATGAAGTAACGTCCCAAAAAAAGAAGAGCGGCATGAGAAAAATGATTAATAACAACGCTCCAACGATATGCGCCTTTCTGTTATCATTCAATTTTTGCATTAGTTTAAGAAAAAGAGGTACGGACAACACGGAGCCAAGCAGGGTACATGCAAGTAAAATAGTGGCAAAGCTGGATTCTTTTTGAATAGAGTATTTAACATAATAATTGATGGAAGCTAACGCGCAGGTGAAGACTACATCACCTAGAAATGTAAGTGTGACTAAGGTAATGAAATTTCGTTGTTTTACCGCTTTTTTCATGGTTTTAAAAAAAGACTCTTTTTTCTTATGGACATCAACTTTAATGTATCTATTAATCATTTCTTTGCTTTCCCGTATACCGGGAATGGCTAACACAAATACTCCTATTGCGATAAAAGCTATTACTAAACCCATGAAGGAATAGGAAGATTTATTACCGTAGGTGATCAATAAAGGGGGAATGACGGAGCCAATCGCCGTCCCTAACACACCTATCGCCCACCCAAGACTTCCCGCTTTTCGCCGATCAGTATCATTTCTAAATTTATCGGGAAATAAGGAGAAATGATTATTTTGAAACATGGAAAAGAATGTATCGAAGGAACACGTGAAAATTACCATCCAAAAAAAGATAAGCAAGGCATTTTGTACGGGATCTAATGCCGGAGGTGATAATATTAAGTACATTGAAAAGAACCAAGGCAATGCCGCAATTACCATGAGAGGAAATCTTTTTCCCCATCGTTTCCATAAACGATTTGGACGATCAAAAAGATATCCTAATAATGGGTCATTTATCGAATTCCAGAGACTATAAATGACGAAACCTAGAGTTATGAGCCAGATGTATAAACCAACTTCCGTTTCATAAAAAAAGAACACGTATGTTCCGAACATGGCGTTATAGATTTCCATCGTGCTATTTCCGCAACAATATGAGAGAATTGTTTTTAAAGAATGAGTTTTAGCTGAAGGGCTCTTATCCATATCCATTGAGGGCTTTGTAGGATCTGTCATGATTTTTTAATATCCTCTTGATTAAAACAAAATGTTAATTATATGATCTTATAACGTTAAAGTATAAATAGCTTGAGGAGGAAGGAATTATTTTTTTTTTCGGGGGGAATAAGAATATTGATTTAAAAGTATACGCAATACTATGTCATCTAACTTTCCTTTGTCCTCAATGGTTCCCATCATGCCATACATGGCCGCTTGACCTTTTATACTTTCTGAAGAGGGCATGGTCTTGAGTTTTTCTAGGGCCCATTTCAAATCAGATAAAAATTCGTCAATAATAGGCATGTGCACGCGGCTAGTCATGTGATGAGCGGCGGGAGGATTTTGCATTCGATTAATCATCCAACCTCCTTTATTTTCCATTAAATCAATGAGTTTGAAAAAATCTAGATTAATATCTTTATCTAATGTCCAAGCATATACTGACATTTCGGGTTTTCCCATAACATGGAGCCCATCTATGGCATTAATTCCATTCATTATTTTAAGAGCAGTCTCCATGGTATCCTTAGTGGTTTCCAAGTATCCATTTTGCCCTAATGCATTCATTGATGCCCAGGCTGCTGCAATAGCCCCTCCAGAACGTGTTCCTGAAGCAGTGGGAGAGCCATAAATCCCTCCACACCAATCCGAATATATGTAGAATTGATATTTTCTTAATTTTTCATTTTCATACATGATTACAGAAGCAGGTTTAGCAGCATATCCATATTTATGTAAATCTGCGGATATAGAAGTCACACCAGGGACACGGAAATCCCATTTTGATGTAAGGTTATAACCTAAGCGTTCAACCCATGGTAAGAAATATCCTCCCAAGCAAGCATCTATATGACAACCAACATTATGTTCTTTTGCTAATCGTGCTAGTTCTTCAATGGGATCAATGACTCCATAAGGATAGCAAGGTGCTGAACCCACGAGCAGAATAGTATTTTCATTTATCTTCTCTTCAACTTTAGCAGTGTCCACTCTAAAATCTTCTCGAATTGGTATATAAATTGGCTTTACATCAAAATAATGTGCGGCTTTGATAAAGGCGGGATGTACTGAAGATGGAAGTATCATTTCTGGACTTTGAATTCCTTTTTTATCTCTTGCCCAATCACGATGCGTTTTCACAGCCATCAATATACTTTCAGTTCCACCCGATGTCATGGAGCCCGTAGCTTTTTTATTTCCATTTAACATCCAAGCTGTCATAGAAATCACTTCGGTTTCCATTATTCTCAATGAAGGATAAGCCATGGGATTTAGTGCATTAGAGAGCATGTACGAAGAAAAAACGTTTTTTTATTACCTCTGAATGTTCTTTTCCCGCAAGATAGCACAAACCAAATGCATGTCCATTATACGGTATTATATCATTTTGTTTCATTTCACCTTCCAGAATGTTAAGGAGTTCCTCATGGGGAATACCGTTTTCCGGAATTTTTAAGTGATTATATGTCAAGTAATTATCATCTCTATATTTTTTATACTCAAATAAATTGCCAAAATATTTATATGTTTCAAAAAAACGATATAATTAAACTATACTCCCTCGACAAAATATTGCCTGGCTGATATAGTGTTCCGATTTAAGATCCTTTCATTTTTGTAAAAAGCGTAAAAATTTTTTTTGTTTTTCGTCGGCAATTGAAAAATTATCATTCTTGTCAAAATGGGAGAAAATTCATATGAAATCACTCGTCACTTTCGTAAATTTTTAGCTCATCGGGTCTATATGGTTTCGTCAGGTGAGTACGGTTTGATTTCATTGAAAAAAAAGAACTATAAATAGAAAAAAAGTCTAAAAAAATAAAAAAATAAGATTTAATTTTTTTGTCGGATTTTAACGCCGCAATAAGAACAATATTGCGATCCTTTATCCAGTTTATTTCCGCAATAAGAACAGGTAGGGGAATCAGGAGGGGTTGAAACATCTGGTTTTGCAATTTCTCGCCCTTCAATTTTTCCCCCACAATTTGTACAGAAACTCGCATTTGGCGGTAATTTTGCACCACATCTCAAGCATCTAAGTTCCGAAACTCCTTCTTTCTTTTGTGTTTCTTGCTTCTCTTGGGTTGTCTTATAAGGGCTTGTTGTTGATATCGGTTCTGACCCTTTCTCTTGCAGAATTTTTTTTTGATTTTTTCGTACTACAACAGCACCTATTACGACGACAGTTACAATAATGAGGAGGACAATCACCACGGGATTAAACCATTGTTGTGTTGAAAATCCAGTTTCATAGGTTACATCAAAAGTAACGTCAGTGGATTCTTCAGGAGACTTCATGGGATTAAAGTAAATGAAGAAATACCAATCTCCATCATTTGGAACAGTGAAGGTTTGTTCGGGAACAGAAGTCACGGCTTCCACGTGAAAATTAGTAACCGAGAAATCCAGGACATCTTTTGCTGTATAATCAACATTAATGCTTATGGCAGATTCTGAACTTTTTCCGTTATACCAGACAAGATAATAATCCATTGAATCTTCAGTAATGTAGGTTCCTCTTCCGGAATTCACATTATCCACGTGATAATAGAAATCTGGATTTTCTCCATTATTCCAATCATATAGCTGGTCTCCATCTGCAATGAAAAAATCTACTGGTTTAGAAGATGTAAACTGATATTTTATCGATGATTCTTGATTTAGATAGATGGAATAATATTCATAATAATTATTCTCCAACGTGAATTTTTCGTCGTAATGTCCCTTCACCGTAGTTTTGGGCAACTGATCAAATGGATGATCCCAAATAGCAAAAGTGATTACACTGGGAGATGATTGAACGGAAAAGGTAATGTCTCTTCCCGCATTAATTTGCTCATGCTCATAATAATACTCATTGTAATAGATGGTTTCTGTGGAGCGATAATTAACTTGATTGCCCCCTCCTGTTGGAATAAGTAATAATGCCCCGATTAAGGGAATGAAAATGACTGCGACCAAAATAATAAAGATTATTGATCCAACGGCCAATACAGGAGAATAATACCACGGACGATTGTACCATCCTGACCAATAGGGGGAATACCACCATCGCCAATACCAAGGACGACCATACCACCAATAAGGACGATATCCATACCAATAATAACTACGATGAGGGCGATAATAGTTATGCCGGTAAGGGCCACTAGGGCCTCGATTCACGACTCTATTTGCTCCTGTGCGTCCAAAAGGCGTGCCCCCAGGATGAGAGCTTCCCATTCTAAAGCCCGTGGGACCGCCCCTATAACCACCCCCTCGAAACCCACCAGATCCTCCAAAACTAGATCCCCTAAATCCTCCTCCACCTCCTCGGGAACCGCCTCCGCCCCCACGAGAACCTCCACCGCCTCCGCGTGGCATGACTAATCTGCCCCCTCTATTTTATTTACACTCGATTCTTTTCCTCGAAAGAAATAATCTCTGAAGACTGCGAAGATAACGAAAACAATGGAAATTATTGAAAAAAGTAATCCGAGAACGTCAATGGAGATGGGTATGGAAGGTAAGGATAAGCTAAGCGCAATTCCAAAAATTATCCATTCTAGGATCATGAATACTATAAATAGCCCCGGAATCAAGACACGAATTCTTCTTCCCGCTAATAATCGTCTTGTATCAGAATAGCTAGCGTAAATAATGGTAAATAAGGAGAGTATGCCCAGAATCACTAAAACGATGCTAAATAAATCGACAAAGATCCATATTACCCCGCTCGTGCTCACGATGCTCGAATAGGGAATTAGTAATTCTGGCCCTCTCGCCTCAAATAGGAAAAACTCTATTGCACTGAATCCCACAGCCGTTGTGCCTATTCTGATATCAATGATACCTAAAGCACCTAACACATTGGTCTCATCAGCATAAAAATATCCATAGATTCCTATTAAGGGAAAAATAACGCCGAAGATCAAGGCAATTATAGAACAAATACTTGCAAACCAGAATTCTACAAATTTGGTGTTCTCCACGGGAATGAGCCCAATATCATCGAAGGTTTCATCAGGAATGTAGCTCCAACAATCTTGAATGGTACATACTCCTTTTAATTCTCCATTCTCCACCACTGGGACAACATTCACTTGCAATCTTTGCATCCTATTAAAAGCTTCTTGAACGGTCGTGTTCACATGAACTGGTTCTATCACGTACATCGCATCTATCACGCTCACCTTATTGCAATCAGTTCCTTCGGCTACTTTATGTACGATATCAAAGTCTCCAATAACGCCTAAAACTTTCTTTCCATTTTCCATGACAACGAGATCAGGAACGCCAATCTCTTTCATCTTTTTAGCAGCTTCACGTATTGTAGCTTTTGAGTCAATGATGCCATATTGATCATCAATTACTAAATCTTTTACAATATATACTTTTTTTTTAGTCATAATAAATTTCGCTCTAATTCTCTTTAAATTAGGAATTCAAGTTTTTAAGATAAAGTTAGTTAAATTCAAAAAAATAATAATGAATCACCCTCTATATTTTTAATCCCTAGAATTTTAGACATGCCTCTACGCATTTAAGATAGTCAAGATTATTGCTTAAAAAAAAATAGAGGATTTTAAAAAATAAGAATTGAATATATGAGGAGTAAAATTATATAATTTTAAGAAAAAAATAGATTATAATGTTTATAAAAAATAATTTTGAAAGAATAAAATTAAAAATATTATTTGTTATTCTATATATGAGCAATATAGTGATATATTACAAATAGAATAGAATCATAAAAAATCAACTGACATCGAAACAAATTTCTATTAGAAAAGAGATATATGATCGCTTGAAAAAGCAAAAAAGGAAATATGAAAGTTATTCGGATGTAATAGCCAGATTATTAGAAAACCAGAGCAATTTTTCTGAAATCTCACAATGTTTTGGTCTTTCAAAAGATCTACCAGACGAATTTACTAACGAGTTTAGGCAAGCGAGTAGAGAGATGAGAGAATCAATCAGAACTCGGGTAGATTCAAAATGATATTTTTTGATACTGATATTTGTATTGATATTCTGCATGAAAAATATTCGCTAAAAGTTTTTACTAAAAGCTTTTCTCCTGAGGAAAAATTTGCTATTACAACACCTTTCTATTTTTGAGTTATATATGGGATTTTTTAAAATGAAATTTGGAAAGAATAAAATAAATAACGAATTGTTAGAAATTGAAAGAACAAATATCGAGAAACTAATTCATAATTTATATGTGTTTTCATTGGATGAAAAAGCAGCACAAAAAGCAGCAAACATCTATCAAACTCTGGAAAGTACGGGAGAAAAATTAGATCCGTTTGATTGTTTAATTGCAGCAAGCATTTAAAGATATCAATCATGCAATAGAAAGCAAAAAAATACAGCATTATGAATGGGCTGTTTTAGCCGCACAACAAGCGGCAGAAAAAGCAATTAAGGCATTATATTTTGAAATTAGAATTGAAGCTTGGGGACATTCCTTATTAAAACTTTTAAAAGAGTTACCCGAAGCGTATTATGTACCGAAAAGATTCATTAAAGCAACTAAAAGTTTAGATAAACATTATATCGCCTCTCGTTATCCAAATGGTTTCGCATCCGGCGCACCCATGGATTATTATACAAAAGATGATGCTGAGGAGGCTATAAAAAATGGTGAAAAAGTATTCCAATTCTGTAAAAATCAGATATCCACCATCAGAAAAGGAACTGATGAATTTACTCAATAAGTATGGAAAAGAAATAGGACAATTAATTCCAACAATTGAGAGGATAATCTTATATGGTTCTTTTGCTAGAAAAGAACCGCGCTTTGGAAGTGATGTTGATCTGTTGTTTGTTGTACGAGAACGCATCCCTGAAGACTTTGAAGCCGTTTATGAATATTTAGTAGATTTGTCATTGGAATTTGAGTGGTCTCCTTTATTTCTTACCGAAGATATGCTTAAGAAACAATTAGAAGAGAGCAGCTTTTTTTATAAACGCACCCTTAAAGAAGGAATAACTATTTGGACTAAAAATTAAATTTGTCTGCTATTCTTGAATAATATAAGAAAAAAGAGAAAGAAATTTCTAAATTCCGAAGAACTAAGTGCCTAATAGTTCTCTAATTTTTTTAACAACCTCTTTAAACGCTTTAGCGCTCGCACTATTGGGATATTTAATTACAAACGGTAATCCTAGATCTCCTTGCTGACTAACTTCAATTTCAAATGGTATTTTTCCCAACAGTCTCACATTAAAGTCTTTGGAGGCCTTTTCCGCCCCTCCTGGAGGATACAAGTCAATATATTTACCACAATGAGGACAGTTAAAACCAGACATGTTTTCAAGGATACCTAATACATTTCGCTCCATGATTTGCGCCATTTTGATTGTCTTCCGCGCATCCATTAAAGATACTTCCTGTGGTGTCGTCACGACGATTACATTTTCGTCAGGAATAAGTTGAAGAATATCCAACGTCTCGTCAGAGGTTCCGGGAGGCAAATCGCAAATCAAATAATCCAACTCCCCCCATACGGCATCCCCTAAAAATTGTCGCACAGCACCCATCTTCATGGGACCCCGCCAAATAACCGGTTCATCCTCGCTCATCGTTAAAAAAGCCATGCCCATTACCTTCAAATTGAGAGGACCAACAACCGGATAAAATCTTTTTGCGTCGGGATCAACTTGCGGTTTTAGATCCGTGCTTACTCCCAGCATCTTAGTAACATTAGGCCCAGTAATATCCACATCCAAAATACCGACACGCAATCCCAAGCTAGCCAAGCTCATGGCTAAGTTTACTGCTACCGTTGTCTTCCCCACTCCGCCTTTTCCGCTGATTATTACAAGCTTGTTCTTGATAGATGCCATGTTCTTTTCTATCTGGACCATTCTCTCATCCATCATTTCTTTTTTCCCTTCATCAATCGTTTCCTTCAAATCAATGTCGGGAATTTCATCATCTCCCATTTCCACTTTACCTCTTGTTTCTTTTTATTTTGTGATTAAGCTTAATTCACTTCAATCATGATCTATCAAATTATTTAATTTCTAAAATGTAATGCTAATAAATTATTTAAATGAATTGAAAATCTGTTATAAACATTAAATTTTTTAATGCTTAATGATTTAATCATAATGAATAATTATTCAGAAAATTTAAAGATTAAGGTTAGAAAAAAATGGCTGAAATTATTGTAGGAATCCCTAGTTTTGGAAATGGGGGATTGAATGAAATGGTCAATCAAAGATTTGGAAGATGCAGCAGTTTTACTTTTGTTACCATAGAGAATAATGAAATTAAGGCGGTTAAAGCCGTGCCCAATCATGCTGCAGATGCAATGGGTGGTGCAGGGATTCAAGCTGCTCAAATAATAGGCAACAACGGAGCAAGCGACCTTATTGTTGGCTTCTTAGGCCCTAATGCCGCCCAAGCGTTAAATGCCTTACAACTTAATATTTATCAATTACCAAACCAGCAAGTTACCGTGAAACAAGCCATCACGATGTATCTTCAAGGTAAATTGGCTAAGGTTGACGGAGCGAATGTAGGTGCACATTACGGAATGGGAGGAGGTCGAGGCATGGGGCAAGGCAGAGGAATGGGAGGAGGCATGGGAGGAGGCCGAGGAAGGCAGGTTTAAAGTTAATTCTATTATTTAATATATTATATTAAAAATTCTAATTTTTTTAATTTGTATGTCTTTAAATCCTAAAGTTGTATGCGTGACTGGAGGCAAAGGGGGTACAGGAAAGACCCTTTGTGCCGTTAACCTTGCAGTGATGTTCAAGAATGAAGGGTACAAGGTGCTTTTAATGGATGGGGATGTGGAAAATCCTAATACCTATTTATTATTAGGAGGAAAGTTAGAGAATAAACAAGCAGTACCTTTTTTCATTCCAAAAATAATCGAGGAGAAATGCACGAAATGTGGAATATGTGCTGAAAATTGCGCTCCTCATGCGCTGTTGCATATTAAAGATATGGTACCCATCTCCATGATGAATTTATGTTCGGGATGCAAGTTATGCTATAAAATTTGTCCAGCGGATGCCATTGAACCGGATTATAAAACAATAGGATGGATTTATTCAACAATTATTAATGATATTTCCCTAATTGTCGGAGAATTGAAACCGGGTGAAGCTCGTTCTGCTTCCATCGTTGAAAAAATGATTGAAATGTTGGATTCCACTCTTGAAAAAGAGTCAGATAAATACGATCTCATCATATTAGATACCGCTCCGGGAGCCCATTGTGATGTGGAAGCCTTGATAAAGAGAGCTGATTACGTGATACCCGTGACTGAGCCTACTCCCTTTGGGAAACTCGATCTCATGAGAATTATAGAATTAATTAAATTAATGGGTAAAGAATATCGCGCAATTATTAATAGATCCTCCCTTTTAGGATTTAAGGAAGAATTCTTAAGCGACTTAAAAGAAAATAACATTCCAATTTTGGGAGATATTCCTTTAGATGATGATATTGTTGCCTCATATTGTCAAGGGTTACCATTAATGAATTCTGGAGCTCCTTTTGATACAAAAGGAGAAGGATATCAATCTTTTCTAAAAATATATGAAAAATTAAAAAAATGGATTGGAAATTCAAAAATATTTTAGAAATCCATAAATTTTTAGTGTCTAAAACTATTTTCAGCC
>CAYLZE010000094.1:0-20674 GCA_964388035.1 uncultured archaeon | reverse complement strand
GGATGTTATTGATTTTCTAAAAGAAAATGCTTTAAATCGATAATCTGGGTATTATTGACAATTTCACTTTTTTTATTATTGACCTTGACAATTTTTTTAGTCAAGGTAACTATCATTTTTCTTATCAAATTCTTTTTATTCGGGCTAAAAGTTTCATATCTTGAGAATAAATAATAACGAATTAAGTATAAAAACTGAGGTGTTAAAAAAAATGGAAGTTTTAGAATTAAAGCCCTTAGAAAATAAAAAAGTCATTGCGTATATCTTTTCGAAACAAGATTCCAAAGATCTACAAGAAATCAATGTCAAAGAGTTAAAGAAATTTTTAGCCGAGAGACACATTGATTTCGTCACGGTGGATTTTGATGTCAACATGAAAACCTTTACCAATAATGAATTCGCAAAGACATTGATTAACGCCAAGATTCCTTATTATCAAGTAGATATTCCCGAATTTGCAATGGGATATTTATATGAGGAGATCATGGAAAAAGAAGAATTAGCCGAGGAATTGATTTATGAATATAAATCGATGAAAGACAAGGAGTCGTATAAGGGGCAGAGTCTTAAGAATTGGATTGACATGCTTAATTTGGAAATACAGGAAAAGGAGATTTTCCTCAGTTTACGATTAAGACCCCAATGGATCGTTAAAAAAATGCTTAGCTTTGCGAAAAAGATTGATAAAGAAGTTGTTTCATTCATACATTTTGTCCAAAAAGATATATGTGAAGACATATGTTCCCAAGTAGTTGAATCTTTAAGGGAAATGGAAGTTAAGGTCATAAATTTTAATAAAGTTCATACAGTTAAGAATATAATTTTATAAATTAAATAAAAAGAGGTATGAAAAAAATGTCAAATCGAGTGTTGGAATTAAAGCCACTTAAGGAGAAGGTTTTAAAATTGATATTGGTAGAGAGTGAATTCCCCATCGATTGGTGGTTCGAAGTGCCTGAAGAACTCAAAGAGGACTTGGTGTGGAATTTGCATTTGATTTCAAGGGAATATTTGGATTTAATTGAAAGTCTGGTTGAGAAATATAAGCCCGATTTTGCTCTTGAAGAGAGACCGAATAGTTATAATAATAATGAAAAAGATCCACTAAAAGCACTCTTCCAGCATAATAAAGTCCCGTTTAAACATGCCGATATTGAGGAAAGTGCCGAAGGATACCTTTCAACAGCATTGGATGAACATAGAGAAATTATGATGAAACTTGAACAAAGGATTAAAGAAATTATAGAAAAAGAAGGAAAAGCGCCAATGGAGGACGAAGAGTTTCAACGTTTATTAATATGGAAAGAATATCTAAAGAAGGACTATGATGATCAGGAAGATGAGGTGAGATATAAGGTAAGAGAAGCGTGGATGATGATGAATATTCTTAATTTAGCAAAAGATATCGGTAAAAATGTAGAAACTAATAAGTTAAAAGGATTTTTTATCTGCGATAAGAGACATTTTGATGGTTTAGATGATCTTGCCGAATCTTTAGGCGTCGAGACAGAAAAAATCAAGATAAAGAAGAGCATTAAGACAGAAGAAGTAGAGAAAGAAATGGAGAAAGAAGTGGAAGTAAAGATACGTGAGAAAGAATAAATTTGGGATTTTTTCTAAATTTTTATAATTTTAACTAAATTAAAGCGAGATGGTATAAAAAATGGCAAATAGTAACATGTCCACTGAAGTGGAAAGAATTTTGGGAAGAAAATCTATTTTAGAATTGACGCCCATTATAATTAAGAAAAAGGATATCTCCGATAAAATTTGTTATTTTTTCGATACGGATGAAGTGGCCTCTCCTTTTGATATTAATATGGCCTATGATGCCGGGTTTGATATCGTGGTTCCTGTGAGTAAAATGAAAGCAGATTTTGTTGCGAAGATCGTGCAGGATGCGATTTTTTCAAGAAAACCAGGTGCGCCCACTACCTTTTTTATTGGAGGGTCCGATGTAAAAGAAGGCGAGAAAATAGCTAAAACGGTTGTAAAATCTCTAGTTACTCCCTTTGAGTGTCCCGTGATTATTGATCCTCGTGGTTCTCACACCACAGCTTCGGCGGTGGTTGCGATGACCCTTGATATCGCTAAAAGGAAACACGGAATGGGTGATGTGAAAGATAAAAAAGTAGTTATCTTTGGAGCGGGACCCGTAGGAAGAATCGCCGCAATTTTAGCGGCAAAAATTCATTTAAATACTTTCTTTGTCGAAACTTGGGATAAATCAAGTAAGGAATTCATATCGAACTTAGCTGCAGAATTGACAACAGAAGCAGGTGAAGGAGCAACAAAAATAACGGGTGTATTTGCTCCCACCCCCGAAGAAAGACTGAATGTGGTGAAAGATGCTGATTTCATATGGTCTTTAGCAGCTGCAGGTGTTGAAATATTATCTGAAGACCTGATGAAGCAATTAAAAGGGAAGAAGATAGTGGTAGATATTAATTTAGTTCCGCCTTACGGCATTGAAGGTATTAAACCTAAACATAAAAATGATGAGATATATCCCGGGATTTTTGGAATTGGAGCTTTAGGACTAGGTAAGCTAAAATCAAATTCCGAAGGAGCTATATTAAAAGAAGCAGCTAATACTAAGGGATTGAAAGTTTTTGACTATAATATCGCATTTGAAGTGGCAAAAGATTTATTGAAAAAATAATACTAATTTTAACTTAGGTTTGTGTTTTTTTTTTTTTTTTCTAAAATAAAGAGTGCAAATTTAAAAAAAAGAATGCATATTTAAATAAAAGAGGCGATAAAAGGTGATATCCAAAAAATTAGTACCCGATTCAAATCAAAAGAGAATAAAATTAAGAATTAAAGATTCCTTCAAGGAAGATGTCGGACGAGGGATTGTTAGGATTGATCCGGACGTGATTTCTACACTTAATTTAGAATCGGGAGATATTATTGAAATACGTCATCCGATTGATAATGCAAAAACAGCTGCAATGGCAATGGTGGGAAAAAATGAAGATAAGGGATCTAATATCATCAGGATGGACCCTTCTGAAAGAAAGAATATTAATGCTTCCATTGATGATTATGTTGAAATAAGGAGAATAGAAGCGCCAATTGCAGAGGAGATTTTTCTCACGGGATTAGAGCGATCGTATTTAATAAGAGATTCCGAATATTTAGCACGAAAATTAGAAAAGAGAGCGCTTACAATCGGAGATAGATTGAGTTTTTATGCCATGGGACGAAGAGTGGATTTGGTTGTTATCGATTTTAAGCCGAAGTCAGACGTCGTGAGAATTTCACTAGATACTAAAATATCTTTTGCTGAAAAGCAAGATATCGAGTTGAAACAAAAACCAATCTCCCATGTAAAATACGAAGCAATCAGTAATATTGAAGAAGAAATGCATAAAATGGCAACGCGCATAACATATGAAGATATTGGGGGGTTGGAAGAAGAAATTCAAAAAATAAGAGAAATGATAGAGCTACCGATTCTTCATCCAGAATTATTCGAAAAAATTGGGATTAGTCCTCCTAAAGGAGTTTTGCTTCACGGACCTCCTGGCACGGGTAAAACATTATTAGCGAGATCCGTTGCATATGAAACGGATGCCCATTTCATTTCTATTAGTGGCCCAGAAATAATGAGTAAATTTTTTGGACAGAGCGAAGAAAATCTCAGGAAAATTTTTGACGAAGCAAAAGAAAACTCGCCCAGCATTATATTTTTTGATGAAATCGATTCGATTGCTAGCAAACAAGATGAAGGAGGGAGTCAAGTCGAATCACGAGTAGTTGCTCAATTATTATCCCTAATGGACGGATTAGAAAAAAGAGGCAAGGTTATCATAATTGGAGCCACCAATAAGATTAATAAAATTGATGTAGCGTTAAGAAGACCGGGACGATTTGATCGAGAGATTGAAATTGGAGTTCCTAATGTAAATGGCCGGTATGAGATTTTATTAATTCACACCCGGGGAATGCCTTTAAATCCGGATGTGGATTTGAAACTATTGGCAGAAAAGACACATGGATTTGTGGGAGCCGATTTTAATGCTTTAACTAAAGAGGCCGCCATGTTAGCTATAAAAGAGATCCTTCCTCACATTGATTTGGAGAAACCAATACCCCCTGAGATATTAAATAGCATTGAAATTAAAATGGAACATTTCTTACATGCTTTAACCTATATTGAACCGTCTGCCTTAAGAGAAGTGTTCATTACTAAACCTTCTGAAACTTGGTATGATATTGGGGGATTGTCAGAAGCCAAGCAACAATTGAGGGAAATTATCGAATGGCCTTTAAAGTATCCCGAATTTTATGCCCACATGAAATCTGAGCCCCCCAGTGGAGTGCTTTTATTTGGACTTCCTGGAACTGGAAAAACCTTGCTAGCAAAAGCGATTGCAAATGAGACAGAAGCTAATTTTATCTCAGTGAAAGGGCCGGAATTCTTATCCAAATGGGTAGGAGAAAGCGCTAAAGCTGTGAGAGAGATCTTTCGTAAAGCCAGAACTGTTCACCCATGCATCATTTTCTTTGATGAAATTGATGCAATAGCCACTAAACGCAGTGCAGAAAGCAGTACTAAAGTGGTAGAACAAATGGTGGCTCAATTACTAACTGAAATGGATGGATTAGAAGAATTAAAAGATGTAATTTTAATTGCAGCTACTAATAGACCAGACATGCTAGATCCAGCATTGTTGCGATCAGGGCGTTTTGGACGTCATATTGAAATTCCCCTTCCAAATAAGGAATCACGGGAGGAAATCTTTAAGATACATTTAAAAGAGAAACCTTTAGATGAACAGATCAATTTAAAAGAATTAGCCATGATTGTTGAGGGATATAGTGGTGCAGATATTAAAAGCATCTGTGAAGAAGCCACATTATTTGCTATTAGAAGAGGAGTTTTTGATGAAACGATTAACAAGAAGGACCCCAATTCATTTAAAAAAGTTAAAATCCAGAAATCTGATTTTGATAAAGCTATTGAGAAAATCAAAGGAACCGTGAAACGAGCGAAAAAATCCTATGAAGAAGAGACTAAAGGAACTCTTGAACAATTATACGGTTAACGCATTAACGCATGTATGAGGAACTTACTTTTTTTTATATTTATTTGAAAAGGATGAATTAATTAATCTATCTCAGGATCCATTTTATATCTCCTAAAAAAGCATTTCTTCAAATCTCCTTTTTAAAATAGGAATAAAATGGAATTCATGTCATAATTATAAAAATTAATATTTTTTTTCCTTGACAAATTAACTTATCAAAATGACTAACATTTTTCTTATCAAATTTTTTATATTCTATTCTAATCATCTTTTACTTAGAAATAAAAAATAAACTTACACATTAAGGTGATAAAAAAATGCAAGTATTTATAACCCAGTCAATTGAAAAGGTAGAAGGAGTAAAAAAATATGCTTCCGAAAAAGAGATGGAAGTCAGAAATGAGGAAGCAAAGCAATCAAAAAAAGCTTTTTTAAAAGAATTTGCTAAAGGATATTTCGATGCGGAACGAATGAAAAAAATGGAACTATTGAACGAGTATAAAGTGGAATATGATAATTTAGAAGATAAAGATTCCTTCAAGGGTCAATATCTTGAATCTTGGATATATGTGCTGACCCAAGAAATAAAAAATTAACTTCCTTTTTATATACCTTCTTTTTAATTTATTTTTCATGCTTAAAAGTAACATTTTCTCTATTTAGTCATTATTGAGGTATTACTTGGATATCAGTTCTAAATCTGAATCTATAAAATATCAGCTGAAGATTTAAAAATTATACTTTCTCTAAAAGAAATAATGAAAAGAAAAGAGTATGATCTCGTTGTCATTGGGAGCGGGGCGGGATTAAATATCCTGGACAATGGCTTGCAGACTGGAATGAAATGTTGTTTGGTTGAAAATACTAAAATAGGGGGTACTTGTCTAACGCGAGGTTGCATTCCTTCAAAAATTTTGATATATCCTGCCGATATGATTCGAGAAGCTCAACATGCCAAAGCGATTGGAGTCAAATTTAAAATTGAAGATATTGATTGGGATTTGATCGCCAAAAGAATGTGGTCACAGATTGATGAAAGCAACTCAATGGAGAAGCAATTATCTAATGTTTCGAATTTAGATTTATTCAAGGGTAAGGGGGTTTTTACAGGAGAATACGAGATGGAAGTACATTCCTTGAAAGACAATTCCGTCATGGCAACTTTTAAAGGCAAACGGTTTGTAATTGCTTCGGGGGCACGCACGTTCATCCCTCCCATAAAAGGCATTGAAGACATGGAATACATCACGAATGAGAATTTCTTTGGAGAACGATTTCCTAAAAAACCTTGGAAAAGTCTTATCATTATTGGGGGTGGAGTGATTGCAGCAGAATTTGCTCATCTTTTTTCAGCGATGGGCACAGAAGTCACAATAATTGAAATGCTGCCTCGCTTGGTCGCCACGGAAGAGCCAGAAATAAGCTCTCATTTAGAAAAGATTTTTAAAAAATACATGACCATTTTATTGAATAGTAAAGCCATAGAAGCAAAAAAGAAAGGAAATAATAAGGTTATAACCATCCAAGATGTAAATACTAATAAAACAAGTGAAGTCAGCGCCGAAGAAATTCTTATTGCATCTGGTCGGAAATCGAATGCAGATCTTTTACAAGTTGAAAAGAGCGGAATTGAAACGGATAAGAGAGGTTGGATTAAAACAGACGAATACCTATTAACCTCCAAAAAGAATATTTGGTGCATTGGAGATGCTAATGGATTGTATCAATTTCGTCACAAAGCTAATTATGAAGCAGAAGTGTGCGTACGCAATATTTTTGGTCATGAACACGATAAAACAATTGTAGATTATTCGACAGTACCTTGGGCAATTTATACTTATCCGCAAATCGGTCATGCCGGAATGACACAACAAGAAGCAATAGATAAAGGGTATAAAATATACGTTGCGATGAAAAGATATTCCTCTACTGCGAAAGGATTTGCAATGGGTTTTGAAGAAGGAGATGATGATGATGGTTTAGTCAAATTAGTAATAGATCAGTCTTATAAGATACTGGGGGCTCACGTGATTGGCCCGAATGCTGATGTCTTGGTTCAACCTTTTGTATATTTAATGAATGCGGGATTTACGTGTAGTGTCCCTGAGGCTGAAAATATTAATGAACTTCCAAAAAGCCAGCGAGCGTGTCCGGAAAGTGGGTCATTTCTACCTATTTATAATTCGATGGTTATTCATCCCTCTTTAAACGAAGTAGCAGCTTGGGCAATTGGAAATCTACGGCCGGTAAACATTGAACATCATCATCATGAACACGAGCATTGAAAAACTGATTATATGAACCCTGTTAGGTGAAAGATTTGTTCTTTTTATCTTAAATGTTGATCAAACGGATTTTATAAAATTTTTGCTCTTATTTTTGGATTTCAGGGTGATATATTTATGCTCAAAAGCATTAATGAAATTCAATAATCTTTTTCTCCCCTATTGTTTAAATTTAAATTACTATTGCTGTTAATATAAAGATAAGAAAATATTAGTATTGAAAATCCCATAATTTATTCATCAAAAACTTGAAAATGATTAAAAATATTGAAATTTCATTATTACTATTTAGAAAATAATGGGCTCTTGGATTGAGAAATGAAAGAACATGAACGCAAATTTGATAAACAAATTTTAGCTCGATATATTGAATCTGAATGCAAAAGGCAGTTATTTTTAGATTTGGGACATAATTATCCAAACTTATGGTTTAGACCCAACAGAGATATTAAGAAACCCACGCGGATATATATGGGAGCAAGAAATTTAACAGAATTAGGGCATAAATATGAACAAAAAGTTTATTTCTTACTAAAGAAAATATTTAAGGATGTACGATATAAGTTGGATATCGAAAAGAAGGTAACTGGGTCAAACTTAAGTAGATTGTATTTTTTAGACTTGTATAATGATTTACTAAAAGACAGGGGACTAATTTTTCTTTTGGAATACGAGTATGAGAATCCAAATTCATTTTTTGAGAATATTTTTTTCCCAACGGGAAAACCCAAACCCCTTCCCATAGATTTATCTAATCAACGTCCCGATATTTTAGTAGTAGGAAATGAAATGAATAATTTTTCCACTGGGATTAGAGAGTTATTACCAGATGGTACAATAAAGACACTTTCTAAAAATGAAGTAAAAAAACGTTTTGGAATTTCGGTTTTCGACATTAAGAATATTCGGGATTCAAAAATTGGAAAGAAGCAATTCATTGAAATTCTTTATTACATGAGAACGTTATCTGTTTACTTATGGGAAAATCATTTAGAAGATAAATTTTTTATTAGGGTGGATGGAAATGGGATTTTTCCACATTTTAAAAATAATGAATTGTTCCAAATTAGAGATATTGCCACTTTTTATGAAAATGTTATTATAATTCCCTGGGAAGAATCGGATATAATATTTACCGAAATAATAGAAGAAATTAAGAATCTTTGGAAGAAAAGCCCGCAATCTATAAAAGATGTTCCCGTGAACATCCAGCTTAGTTGTGGGTATTGTTACTTTTTGGAGGATTGTAAGAATTCGTTAGGAAAAGATGGGAGCACCCCTCCTACCGAATGGTCTTTAAAATTACTCCCATATAACTCTCTTTCAATATCCGAACAATTGCAGGAACGTGGATTCAATACCATTGGAGATGTTTCCAGTAAAATCGGATCTATAAAATTGGGTAGTACCCCCGAACCGATTTATTCTGAATTACCCCTTTTAGAACTCAAGGCTAATGCATTAATACAAAACGATATCATCAAGCCAAAATTAGGTCATATTCATTCTTATTCTATTCCTAAATATACTACCATTTCTTTAACTTTTGCTATTGAAACTGATCCCGCCAATCAGAGAGTTTATGGGGCGGGTTTTTATTTATTCATGTCAGTTTCTCCTTCTTTATCCTTCAGTCCTATTTTTGATAATTGGTGGAAAGTATGGAAAGAAGCCTTAGATACCTCCAAGACGGCTCAAGAAGTTTATGAGAATCTTCAGCCTTACCTATATCATAAAATTCCTTTGAGAGAAGTAGAACAATTTTATAATGACTTAATTAAATTAAAAACCATTGTGATAGCTCCCAAGGGAATGCAAAAAGCAGATGGATCTCTTCGCAAACAAACCGTAGTAATTTACCAATATGCGACAATTAATAAAAAAGAAAACGATAAATCCGAGACGAGTTTGGCAAAGGTACTAATTTCAAAGCTTAATTCCATTTTGAGTTTATGTAATATTATTGAAAATTACGTGGTCGTAACAGGGTTCGATGCAGGGAAATTTTTTGGTCCCACGACTAGTATCTTTTATTGGTCTGATCGGCAATTAACCAATTTTCAAGACATGTTAGAAGGATCTTTAGAAAATATAATTGAAAAACCAAAAGATGCTGCAGCATTTGAATCGATCCTCTCTCTATTCACTCCTTCAGAATCAGAACCCACTCATCCTTATCAACATAAAAAATTATTTAATCTTCGATTATTTGCTGAAACGGTATTTGGGTTTCCTAATAATATCATTTCAACGACATGGCATGAAATTGCGAAAGAAGTATTAAAAACCAATTCTGGTTTAAAATTTTGGATTCCCCATTTTAATTACATGGATTTTAATGCATGGCACGAATTCTTATTAGAAAAGGATAAAAAAAGAAAAAAGGAACTAGAAGACGAAATAATTCGCCAAATCACGCATAAAATGAGAACGATTAATAATTTAAGAATGTATTTACAGAGAAAGGGAGGTGAAATGATCCCAAAATATTCTCGCGTGATAAGTGATATAAAGTATCAAGAAGTGTTATTGCCAAATGATTATCATTCTATTGCCTTCGTTTGGTATTTTTTTTCCAAATACACGGGAACCATGGAAGAGATGGAAGTAGATAACTATCGAACCATTTATCCCGAATATAGTATTGGAAAATTAGCCGCAGCAGAAGTTAATAAATTAAGAATTCATAAGAGTCCCGATGATAAACTTTTTTGCATTTTGGAAATAACGGGTTTATCAAGCAATATGAAAATTTCTGAAGGAGATCGCGTTTATTTAATACCTAATGATCAAAGGGGCATGAGGTCAGGAAAAAACATGGAGAAATGTAAAATACTCATCAATCAAATGGAATGGATTCAAAAAATAAATGGATATCGCATTTACACAGGAGATTTGAATAAAAAGTTTTTTGAACCTTACGTTGGCCAAGAAAACAATCATCAATGGTATTTATATCCCAGTTCGATGGATGCTTGGTCCATAAAACTGTATAGAGAAAATGGTTTATTGAATAGGGACAATATGGGAAGATCTTGGTTGGGTGCCAGATTATCGTATTTATGGAATATTCGTTCTAAGCCTAAACTATTTTGGCCAGAAAAATGGTCTTTTACTGCTCCCTCCATGTATTTATATGCCCCTAAATTATTATTTGACTTAATAGACGTTAAGGATATAAATATTGTTCAAGATTTAAAAACGAAAATCGAACCTCCTCCCGATATATCGCAGAAAAAAGCAATTAATAATAGCCTGGGATATCATTTATCTGCAATTCAAGGCCCGCCTGGAACGGGAAAATCTCAAACAATCGCTGCCCTTATAGATGAATATTACATTAGATGTAAAGAACAAGGGCAAGCTTCTGTCAAGATTTTAATCACGGCATTTTCTTATTCGGCTATTAGAGTAGTTGTTGATAAAGTTAGAAAAAGTAAGACTCTTGGAAATAAACCTACTCCTTCCTCTAAGATTCAGATGATTTTCTTACGCTCTCCTTATCAAAAACCTATAGAAGATGAACCCAATTGTCAGCATATTGATGATTTAGAAAGAAAAGGTAAGACTTGGAAGTGGAATGGGAAATCTCGGACTGTGACTCCCACCGATAGATTAGAGAAATTCTTAGATGATGACTTTATCCTTTTTGGCAATGCTCATCAATTATATTACCTAAATGAAAGAGTAAGTGAAGATTTTGCTTTTGATTTAATCATTGTTGATGAGGCCAGTCAATTACCCATGGATCATTTCATGGCGAGTTTGCAATTTATTTATAAACATGATATCCTCCTCATCAAACCTAAAGCAGCATTATCTGCAGGAAAAAGGGTTTTAAATAAGGAGCATGTTCAAAAGCTTGAATTAGATAGATCTATTACTTATTCGCCTTTAACAAAAGTAATAATTGTAGGAGATTATAATCAATTACCTCCCGTTCAACCCGTAAAACCCCCAAAAAATTTAATAAAAATATTAGATAGTCTTTTTGCATATTATGTGAAATCCCATTACATACCTAATAGACAAATTCGGGTAAATTATAGATCAAATAAAGATATAGTTAATTTCACCAGAACCTTGGGAGTATATAAAACTTTAAAATCTCATCCAAATAATGCTTCCCGCATTCTTGATGGAGATATAAACAATGTAAAAGATTACTGGTTAAAGCAAATCTTGGATCCTACCAAATCAGTGTTAACTATCATCCATGATAAAAAGTTTGAAATTGGTATCAGTGCTTTGGAAGCAAAAATGGTTTGTGACATTACGATGGGATATTTTGATATGATTGCTCCCGCAGATGAAGAACAGGAAAAATTATTTTGGACTGAAAAGGTTGGAGTAGTTGCTCCTCACAATGCACAAGGGCGGCTAATAATTCGTCAAATTTATAATCAAATGACCAGAGCGCCTAAGGAAAAAACTCATCTTAATCATGCGGAATTAATGAAATTACTAAAAAATACCGTATATTCGGTCGAGAAATTCCAAGGGTCAGATAGGGAATTGATAATTTCTTCCATTGGGATTTCAGATAAAGATCAATTAAATGCGGAGAGTGAATTCATTTACGATTTGAATAGATTTAACGTTCTTACTTCCCGGGCAAAATCAAAAGTAATATTGATTTGTAGTAAAAAATTTTTAGATTACATACCTAATGAGAGAGAAATAATGATTGAAAGCTCAAAAATTAGAAATTTTGCTTATAATTATTGTAATACTGAAGGTTTAATACATGTATTGGATGAGAATAAAAATCCAATTGAATTACTATTGCGTTATAGAACATAAAAAATAAAAAGAGAGATTTCAAGATGCAGCCTTTTAAATTTATTCACGTTTCTGATTTACATCTTGGCAAAAAGCAATATAATTTAGAAATTAGATATAAAGATTACTTTAATGCTTTTCAACAAATCTTAAATTTTGCCTTGAAGAAAGCGGTGGATTTTATTGTAATTTCTGGAGATATTTTTGATAATCGAAAAATAGATCCTTCCGTTTTGAGTGAGGTGTTTACTATTGTTCAAGATTTTAAAATTAAATGTCGGAATACGTTAAATAAGGATATTCCATTAATATGCATTGAAGGAAATCATGATAATCCCTTATCCTCTTCTAAATCTTGGATGAGCTTTTTAGCTGACTTGAATTTAATCGTCTTATTATCGGGGTTTTATGATGTATCTTCGAAAGAAATTATATTTTTACCCTTTTATGAGAATACGCGAAGAGGAGGATTCATTCGTATTAAGGATTGTTGCATTTACGGAATACCTTTTTATGGAAGTTTTACTCCAAAATTGTTTCCCGCGATAAGCAACGCAATAAAAAGAGATCCTGACGTGTTCAATATCCTTTTAATGCATTTCGGAGTAAAGGGTTACGATGAATCTAAACCAGGGATTAGTTACGAGGAGGATTTTAAACAATTACACGAAAAAATAGATTATATGGCTTTAGGGCATTACCATCGATATTATGTGCATCCAAAAGAGGACCCATGGATTTTTAATCCCGGAAGCATCGAGGTAAATAATATCCGGGAATTGTTTTCCCTCAAATTAGATGGGAAGAGTTGGGATAATAATTGGAGGAGTGAAAGAGGAATAATCTTGGCAGAAATTAAAAGTATGGATAAATTTCAACAAAATTATGAACTCATTGAATTTGATAATGGGTGCACGAATTATGACATGATCCCTAATAGGAAATTCTTCTCTTTAGAACCGATAGATATAAGTCAATCTCCCTCTTTTGAGGAAGCTATTAAGATGATTGTCGAGCAATTAAAAAGGCTAATTCCTTTGAAGAAGCAAGAGAAAAAGATCCCGGATGAAGACTTGAATAAAATGATAATAATTCTTCCCTTAAAAGGTGAAATACCATATTCCCGGATTGAATTGGATATGAAAAAGTTGAGAGATGTAATTCTTGATACTTTCGAAATACTTGATGTAAGAATCTTTTCAAAAGGGTTATTTTCCACATTAGATTATATCGATTCTTCTGGTGAGGAGAAAAGTATTGATGAGTTGGAAAGAGAAATTTTCCTTCAAATCATAGAACAAAATCCCAAATACACTGCTAAATCCACCCAAATTGTTGATTTAATTGATGATATAAAAACGCGATTACTCGTGAAGAAACCTGATTATCCTTCCCTGAATGAACGGATAAAAGGTTGGTCAATAATCAATTATGAAGAATTTCATGATATGGCTTTAAATCCAATTGTTAAGGATTCCGGAATTGATTTAGAGGACTTAAGTATTGAAGATTACACTTATTCCCCAGATATGAAAGTCATTCCAAAAACAGATAAGGAAGAAGATACAGAAGAGGACGATAAAGAATTGGAATTATATGAAGATTTAGAACTTGATTTGGATGACTATATTGATGACGAAGATAAAAAAAGGGAGGAGGAATAAATCTATTGTTGATAAAAAAAATTGAATTAGAAAACATAACAACCCATAAAAAAACGATAATTGAATTTCAAGAAGGATTAAACATTTTACTGGGTCAAAATGGCACGGGAAAATCAACCATCGTAAAAATGATCGGATATGTTCTCTTCGATTATCTTTCAGGTACACAAAAATCTTATGTTCGTACGGACATTAAGACTAATCCAAATCATGGAATGGTTAAATTGTGGATGGTGGGATTAAATGACGATCTTTTTATTATAGAAAAAACCATAGGAAAATCAAACAACACGATTGAAGTACGAGATGGAAGAACTGGCGTTATTATATCTAATATAAATGATAAACCCAGCTTAATTAATTGGGTGAAATCTCAGTTTGCACTAAAAGGAGGATATGATTTATCGACAATTTTCGAGACCTCCATAGGCATCCCTCAAGGAACATTTTGCGAGCCTTTTTTGCGCACGCCTAGATTAAGAATGAATTTCTTTAACCCAATATTGCAAGTCGATGTTTATCGAAGAGCTTGGGAGAAAATGAAAGATGTAGTTCAACATTTTTCCACTGATATTGAGAAAATCGATATTTATATTCAGAATTTATCCGAATATTTACTAGAGAAAGAGAAACTCAAAACTGAGGAAGAAGAATTAAATGAGACTCTCAAAGAAGAAATTAAAGAATTACAAGGTAAAGAAAAAGAGTTAGATAAGTTTAATCGAGAATTTGAAAATATAAATAAAGTGAAAGAAAAGCGGGATATCATCAATTCAGAAGCAAAACAACTATTACTCATGAAAGAAAATATTCAAAATCAACTCGAAGAGTCCAAAAAAGCCCTTGAAGAAGCAAAAAAAGCTGCAGAGATTTGTGAAAAAGCAAAAAAAGATCACTTGATTCACCTCGAATTATTAGAAAAACAAGTAAAGGGCGAAAAACTTAATGAAGAATTGGAAAATCTAAAGGAAAGGCAACAAGGATTCAATGAATTAAATACTAAATATCATGCAATTCTTGAAGAAAAGAATAAGGAAAAGGAAAAAATAGAATCCTCACAAAAGAATTTAACGTCATTTGAAATTACCAATAAAAAAGCTGAACTCATTCATTCAGAAATTGAAAGGATTCAGAGAGAATTAGCGGTCATTGCTAATGCTGAGGAGAGATTGGAAACATTAAAAAGCAAATATGGAAAAACAAGTAAGGAATTTTATCAATTAAATGATGAACTAGCTCAAGAAGAAAGGATAAAAAAAAATACGGAGATATTAGATTCCTTAGAAAATAAACAAGAAGCGTTGAAACAAGAAATATTAGTTCTTGAAACTGATTTAAAAAACATGGAAAGTTATAAATCTGCAACAAAAGAGCAAAATTGTCCATTCTTAAATCAAAGTTGCAAAAATGTAAGTGATGACGGCTTGAAAAAGATATTTCTAGAGAAAATACAAGAAGATAATAATCAAATAGAGGCAATTAATAAAGAACTCAGCATTATCAATAAAAAAGTGAAAGAATTGGTACATTTTAGGGAGCAATTAGATGCTCTGGCCGTCAATAAGTCTAACTTTCAACTAATTAAATCAAGTAGAGAAGAATTAATAGATGAAATAAATGGTGTGAAGAAAATTATTGAGAAAAGTGCACCCCTCGTTCAAGAATTGGAACAATTAAAAATTCAAGAAAAATTAATGCAAGAGGATGTAAACGAGTATCAACTCTTAAAAAAGCAAATTGAAGAAATGCTCCCCTCCTTGCTGAAAGAAATCCAGACCATCCAACAGAAAATTAACTCGATTTCTATACAATTAGCACCCATTAAAAATAGAATCGGAGAGATTCAACATGTTAATGCCGAGTTAAAAGAGATTAAAAATTTGTTAAGGAAAACGAGAAATAATCATGATCTATATCAAAAATTCGAGAATGCTGCTTTAAAAGAACCTCAATTAGAAAAAGCAACACAAGAATTGAATACAAAATTGCGGGAAAAAGATTCTGAACTACATGATAAATTAAAGGAAAAAAGCGAAATAGAATCAGAATTTAATGAAAATAAGTTTAATAGCATACAAATGGAAAGGGAAAGAGTAATTTCTAAAAAGAGCGAATTAGAAACCAATATTAAAAACTTACAATCCCAACTAGAAAAAAATGCAAAAGAATTAAAAATTATAAACGAAAGAGAAAAAGATTTAAAAAATTTTCAAGATAAAAAAGAATGGTATGATTTCTTGACTACTTTAACAAGAGATATAAGAATTTGGCTCGATGAAGCGGCTCCTAAAATTACCAAGGCATTATTAAGTAAGATCAATGTGCTAGCTTCCCAACTTTATCGTGATTTAATGAATGAAGATTCCTCTAGATTAGCTTGGGAAGAAGATTTCAACATTCTTATCATCTCTCCAGAAAGTGAGAGAAGTTTCTCGCAGTTATCAGGAGGTGAGCAAATGGCTGCTGCTTTGGCAGTAAGATTGGCAATTCTGAAAATCTTAACTAATATTGATTTCGCATTCTTTGACGAACCTACAACAAATTTAGATGCAGAGAAAAGAATGAATTTAGCACAATGCATTCAAAATGTTAAAGGATTCAAACAATTATTTGTAATTTCTCATGATGACACCTTTGAGGAAATTGCTGATAATGTCATAAAATTTACAAAAGATGATAAGGAAATTACTCAAGTTCAATTTCTAAAAAAATAATATATAAGTAAAAAAAAAATTTATTTTAGTTTTTTATATATCTCTCGCTTTTATCGTTTTTCTTCCATTAGCTTTTGCACGGTCAATGGCTCGATTGAGCTTTTCTATAATAATGTCATTTAAAATATTGCCATCAAGTATACCCGAACTGGTATTCAATCCCTTACTTTTTATATATTCTCGAATTTTTGACTTTACATATAATGGCTCTACTGCCTTTTTTTGTGCTTTTTTTGGCATTTTAACCATACCTCATTTAAATTGTTCTCGTCTTAGCGTGACAAAATTGTTATTATAGTTCTGTTATTTTAATATTTGAAGAACCTAATATTTAAATGTTTTCTATTTCTACAGATAATTTAATAAGATCAGTTTCCAATTCTCATTTTTCGAATAAAAATTAATAAAAAAATTATAAAATTCTTACCCTTTAGATAACTTCATTAAAGCATCACGGATTTATTTTTAGAAAAAATATTCCCATTAAACCAGAATGTAATAATCTAATTATTTCACTTAAGAGAATTATTTAAATGGTGAGGAAAGAGAAATATTCCCTCCGCCACATGAGCATCCGATCTGCTGAAGTGTCGCAACCAAATGTGAGATAAAGAATGATAATGTCCTATAAATTAAAATATTTAAATAAAATCTAACTTATTTTTAATTTTTTTCCCTATTAACTACGGATTTTCTTACTAAATTCGCGTCGAAAATTCGAGTAATATCGTCACTTACGACGATAATGCCCTTAATGCTCAATAAGATGGAAGTTTCCATATTATAGTAAAAATATCGAAATAGGTGAACAATAATCAAAAATAGTTATAATTTCTTAACAAATTAAAAAGATTGATCATTTTTCTCGATTTACTAGGGAAACAATCAATATATAATAAAAAAAAAGTAGTATTTAGTTATTGTGCGTTATTGAAGAGAAATTTCAAATTCTCTATTTCAAATTTTACTTAGGAGGTGCGAGGACAATCTCAATGCTAGAAACATTGTTATTTTGACCATTCTCGCCTTCAAGCTGTTCTGTGCTTAAACGGATCTCTTTATATTCAGTGCCTTTAAGAAATCTATTCCTTAAAATTTCACACACATCAACAGCATGGGAAATGGCTCTACCTCGTGCTTTAATCGTGCAATCTTCTCCTTTATTCAAAATCATCATGGTGGCCATGACATAATTCATGGTAGGCCTTCTTCCAACATATACAGCGTTTTCATCCTTTGACATGTCTTAATTCCTTTTTTGTGTTTTTTAGATATATTTCAGTATATTTTCATTAATTGTGTTAAATTTCGTTGTTCCTTTTGTATTACGAGTTATTGCATTACTGCTTTTGTACGTGTTTTACCTATATACAAATCAATAACTATTCCTTATCCAAATGAAAGATAAAAGACATTTATAAAAAATTTTTTGAATTTATTAAAGTTTATTAGTATAAACTGAGAATAATTATAAAAAATTCATTTATGTTATTTAAGAATCAAACCAAAATTTGAACAAATTATCAATAAATTGTGATGTTTTTCAAATTTCAAATAAAGTAAAATTAAGAAGTCTAAATATTGTTTTAATAATAATGGAAGTTTTAAAAATCGAAATCATCGCTACTATCATCCATTTCATCTAATGTATCCAAATATTCATCACCTTTTTCTTCCGATTCTGCTCCATCAGGCTCAACTTTTTCTTTTTCCGGCGCCGTTTCTGGACTTGTAAATTCTTTTCCCATTTTTGTTTTAGGAAGTTTCTTTTGCTTTTCTTTTTTCTCCTCTCCTTCCTCCTGATCCTTCTTGATGAAATCCCAAGCAATACTAATTATAAGAAGGATAGATAATATTACCAAAAGAGGCACGAGAAGCCCAGTATCCGTCAAAAAGATTTTTACATATCCAACGTAAGGAATTCGGCCAACAACGATCCCAATCACATTTTCTTGGGGCACCCACGCGGGATCGGGATAATGATTGTTATCTCCTTTCGTTAAAAACCACCAGCTTTGATTTTCGAATTTTTTTTCTATTACCCGATGGACGATGGGATCACTCGGGGCTCCCGACCATAGACCTCTTGCATCATACACGATAACATCTCCCACCTTGATCTGAGAAGGATCTTCCACGCCATGCAGAAATAATAAATCTCCTACATTGATATTAGGTTCCATGCTTCTAGAAATTACCACTACCATTGGTGTAGGAGTATCCAGGGATACTTGTAATATAAAGTAGATTAAATACGATCCTGAAAATGCAAAAACGATTAAAAAAACAGAAACCAGGATTTTTTTCTTATTCTCTTTATTCCAAAATCCTTTTTTCTTACCCATGCCATTTTGCTTTGCATCTCTTTTAGAACTACTCAAAATAATGCACTTTACTCTTCCTACTTGTTCTAATTATATTATAATAAAAATTTAAAGTTACCTATAAATTTACTTCACTAAAAAGATACTCCTGAATTTTATTTGGAATTATATAATAAATTCAATAAGTTCATAATTTTCAAATTTTGAACGAATACTATTTACTTAATGTCTATTAACTTGATTCATTTTACTGGTAGATTATAATAAAATATTAGTATTTATCCAATACCCTTTATGCTACAAGCATGAGAATTGCTAAAAATACTAAAATACACGCAACTACTAATTGAAGGAGTTTACTAGACATTTTATTTGATACATGAGCGCCAATAGCTGACCCGACCATCGCTCCAGGACCCATTATTAGGGCAAGAGTATAGTCAATTTGACCGATAATCACCTTTATAATCGTATTAAATAATGCTGTAAAAAATACCATTGCCGTGGAAATTCCCGTTGCGAAATGGATCGAATATCCAATTACCAAATGTAATGCTGGAGTATTAATGACCCCGCCCCCAATTCCCAACAAATTCGCAGCAAAACCAGAGAAAATAAAAAAGGGGATTCCTTTTTTTAAATCCTCTCGAAAAGTATGAAAATTCTTCTCTTCACAATTTTCTCCTTCATTTGTGTCTTGTTGTTGATCATTCTTACGAATCTTATATATCATATTTACAGCAATGACGAGAAGTAAGGCCGCAAATATGACCATCAAAAATTCACCGTTTAATGGGTATATTGAAAAAATAAGCTGGCTTATAAGACTCCCAATAATCGTAAAGATTGAAAACACTAATGCAATTTTGATGTTGCATCTTTTTTGTTTTAAAAATGCATAAAGGGAAATCGATGAAGTTAGAAGGATAATCATGATTGAGGTGTCAATTGCTTCTTGAATAGCCACATTGATAAAAATAGTTAAAAATGGAACATAAAAAGGTCCTCCCCCCGTACCTGTTAAACTCGCTAAGAATCCAAAAAGAAAACCAAAAATTATTAAGAGAAGGATGAGATTAAAAGAAAATTCCATTATATTCCAATACTGATACCTCTAATTCATTATTTAATTTAATAATATTTATGTAATAAAGATATTGATTTAACCTCTGGAAACACTGTTCAATCTTTTTTTTATGAAATTTTCAATTAAGATTTCGCTTAGAATAAGAACTGAATTAAACTTAATATTATGATACCAAAATTAAATTAATACTTAATACAAAAATTATGATGTTAATTGCTATAGGACCATAAAAGTAATGAGATTATTTTCCGTCATTTATAAAAATAAGGAAGAATGCCCAATTCTTCATTTCTCCTTTTTTTTCTTTTTAAATAGTAATAAAATTATAATTAGAGCCACCAGTCCCGTTGGAATTAGAATAATTGCCCATATTTCAAAATCAAAACGAATAAAAGGATTATTCCATGGTTTATAGCCATTATACGTCAAATTAAAAAACTTTAAATAGTTATTATACATGAATTGTTCCATTACTTTACCCGTTATTCCGAGGCTAATTTTTGAAATATGCTGTAAGTTATCTCCCGTGGTGTGATGATAGGGCCAATCGGGATTATCCCAAAAGTTAATGATGAGATCCGCTGAGGGAATGCCCCTCTCAAGAAATGCCCCATGATCATCCGTAATTGCAGCAGATGTGGGATGTTCAGGAAAAGCATGCACATAATCCAATCCTTGACCAATTTCAAATAATTCCTTCAGAAGAGAAGGAGTGGATTTTTGTTCCTTTATGAATTGTAGATTCGTGCCTCCTACCATATCTAGCAAGATCATGCAGTCGA
>CAYLZE010000093.1:0-20765 GCA_964388035.1 uncultured archaeon | reverse complement strand
CAAAAGGTTATTGAGCCCCTGTATGAATCAAAATCTGATGCAACCATCGTATCAGAACTTGCAGAACGTTTGGGTTATGGAGAATACTTTAAAGGAGGCGAAGAAGGTCTCATTGATTTGATCTTGGATCATCCCACTCTAGAAGGTATATCCCGGGAGAGCTTGAGAAATGAAGCTAAATTCTTAAGAGAATTACCCGAAGGGGGAAATTTCCCTTTAAGTTTTTCAACTCCTTCGGGTAAAATCGAACTATATGCCGAACAATTAACTGAAGATGGGCAAGCTCTTCCTGTTTATTTGGAGCCAATCGAAGCCCCTATCACTCCGGGGGAAAAAAAGTATCCCCTGACTTTTATTCAAGGACACACGCGGTTCAGAACCCATTCAATGTTCGCAAATGTTTCTACATTTAAGGATCTTTATCCCGAGCCAATGGTTGATATAAACCCTATCGATGCAAATACCAGAAATATAAAAGACGATGATGTAGTGATCGTGTTTAATGATAGAGCTCGAACAATTCTAAAAGCAAGAGTCACGGAAAGTGTTCAACCGGGAGTAGTCAATATATCTGAAGGGTGGTGGATCGAACAATTTGAAGAAGGAAGCGTGAATCATCTAACACATGATATAATCAATCCCGTTCAAAACAAAATTTACGAGCCGAACATGCACATGAATGACGTGGCTGTTGAGATCATAAAAAAGGAGGTTAAAGAAAACGAATAAAATTTATGGAATGGTCATTGACCAAAATAGGTGTATAGGCTGTAATTGCTGTACTATTGCTTGCATGAAGGAACATGAGACTAGATACCACTGGATCAAGGTGGAAACAATAAATGCTTCTTATAAAGATGTGCCTTTTGGAAAATTTCCAGACCTCAAGATGGATTTCTTACCTCATCTATGTAATCACTGTGATAATCCTCCTTGCGTGGAAGCTTGCCCAGTTGGCGCCCTGAAAAAGCGAGATGATGGGATTGTAATATTGCAGCAAGAGGAATGTGATGGATGTCAATCTTGCATGGAAGCATGCCCATATAACGTGATCCAATTTAATTACGAAGAGGGTGTTATTCAAAAATGCAATTTCTGTGCTGATAGAATGGATATTGGGTTGGAACCCTTTTGCGTGATTTGTTGCGAGGGACAAGCAATATATTTTGGAGATGTGAATGACCCACATGGTAAACTTGCCCAATTTATTTCAAAAGAAGATACTTTTGTTCTCAAAGAAGACTTGCAAACAGGACCTAACGTGCGTTATATCCCTCCTCGACCCCGCAAACGATTATGAGTACCTACAGTTTTCTATTTTACAATAACATGCATCTCTTCTTTTCTGGTAAATCTTTCAGTTAGCCAGAGACTTAATCTACCAATTTGAATTTTAATGGAGAAATAGTCCCTCCATTTAGAAAAATAGATGCTTCTCAACAAAAACCAAACAATTATAATAGTTATAGCTATAGGAAGCCAAATAATGGTTGCTGAAAATTGATTCGGGAAGATAAAAAATAAGACATTATGCGAAATAAATACGGTTAATGAATAATAAGAAAAGTAATAAAGAAAGCGATGGGGTTTCTTTGTTTTCAAAATATCGAATTCTTCTATAAAGATTAAAATTGAAAGCAATACCAGCAAGATTCCAAAGGTATACAATAACCAAGAAAAGCTTCCTCTTATCAGAAAGTCCGGAAAATTAAACAGTTGGGTGTCATGACCGTATATATCTCCCAAACGTAGCTGAAAGAAGATCCCAACTAAAATTAATGAAGGTCCCGAGATTAAAGATGGTATTAAAAGTTTCTTTTTAAGATCGAGTTTCATTACCTTTTCCTCCTCCTCTTTATAAATTTCATACAATATATCGCCTAGCACAGTCCCAATTATGAAGAAAGGAAAAAAGCCAAGAAAGAAATCCAGATCTAAAGAATTATATAAAAAGTAAAAGAGTACGCCATGCACGTTCATTTCCCCTTGATGAGGATATAAAAAAATTAATAATATTTCATTAAGTATCCAAATTAGAAAGACAATTAAAATTCTTATCGATTTAGGAATTTTTAAAATAAACCATCCCAAGAGTAAGGAAATAGCGATAGTTAATAAAACAAACCACGTCCAGAAATATTTTAAATCTCCAAAAAAAATAACCAAGAATAAGTTATATCCCAACGCCAATCCAAGTATTAAAAGAGCTCTGAAATAGTATTCCTTCTTAAAATTTCCTAATTCCTGCACATCCGATTTATTAATTTGCTTTTTTCTATTATTCACGGAAAAACTAGTACTGATTCCCGAAATAAAAATAAAAGCGGACGCACCTATTGGATCTAAAAAAGCAAATAATAAATGAGCCACGTACATGTCTTCCCATACTATCCACCATCCACTTAAATGACCAATAAACATCCAAATTATACTTAGTCCACGAATGCTATCGATCGATTTTATTCTCTTCATGAAATCCCAGGGCTCACCTGACTTTAAAAAGAAAGAGTTATATCCTTTCTCTTACATGTAATATTTTCCCGTGATTGCTATAATTATCGAATAAAAAGGATTTTTTTTAAAAAAACTATTTGAAAGATACCCAGAAGAAATTCTCCTAGCTTATTTTTATTTCTACATCATAATTCAATAAAAAAATAATTAAAAAATAAAGCAAATATATAGATTCTTTTTTATTTATAGACCAAAAAGGAGAATATTATCAAATATTTCATGTACTTTCTTTAAATTCTCTTCTCCAAGGGATTTATCTATTTGAGTTTTAAGATTTAAAGCTGCTCCCAAGCCCTTAACAACCGCGTTCTGTATAAAGCTATTAAATTGACTTTTTTGAAGATTTTTCTCTTTGAAATATTCCACTCGATTTAACATTGCATCTTGATATTCTTTAGCGGTTTGTGTCTTTAATTCCGTTAACTGTCTTAATTTTAATCCGTCTTTTTCAATAATTTTTTGGGACATTCAGTTCTCACCCTTTACTTACTTCTTTTTCTTTTCTCCACCATTTCTAGCGACTTCAACTTCGAGGTTTAATTCTCCCGTCGTGGTATCGAATTCATTCCTTACTTTTTCAGTAGTTTCTTTTGATACAAGTTTTTCTATAGTTGGCCGATGTAATGTATTCATGGTGCAAAATGAGATTTCTCTAACGGAACCATCGGGCATTGCTACTCCAAAATGGACAATACATCGTCTTGTGCGCTCGATATCCATGTTATAAGCATCCTGGAAATGCATGGAGGATAATAACAATGTTCCGTGGGTAAATGAGCTAATACTTTCCCAATCACCATTCATTAATAATCGACTGAACATTTCCATTAACTTTCCGGGTTTTTTAGTGTATTGTAGTATTCCCAATAAGAATCGTGCCCTTAATTGAGTTTTATCAAGAAATTCTACCCCCTTGTCTAACGTCTTTCCAAACTCTCCGAATATATCTTGGAAAATGGTGACGGGTTGCTTTTCCTTGTGCTTGATTTTATCCCAAAACTTGTTGGCGAAATCGATAATTTTCATGGGATCGAAAAAGTCTGATATGGGAACCATGCTATTTGTATCGGGATCTACTACTAAATACGTAGCAAACCCACAATCAGGATGACAAGTGAATTCAATGGGTTCCACATCCGCCAAATAGGAAATTACTCTTCCCAATTCCACGATAACAGTTAATGGATACCAAGCATCTTCCATGCTGATTGCTCCGCCGGTCTGCTTTTCAATTTCTTGAATCACATCTGCATTAGTTATGCGCAAATCATTCATTTCTTCGGCTGTTATCCTACCGCAAAGAGATACGGGCTGAAAGGTAATTCCTCTTACCACATCGATGTTATCTAAGGCAAATTGAATGATATTTCCGATCTCAATGTCTGTTATGCCTTTCACGATCGTTGCTACTAAATTAATGGAAGATAATCCCACTTGTCGACAATTCTCCACCACCCGCATCTTGTAATCCATTAAATTTTTGATACCGCGGGTTTTTTCCCAGGTCGCATTATTTATACCATCAAATTGGAGATAAAGAGTATCCAGCCCCATTTCATAAACTTTTTTCGTCCATTCTAACCCTCCTTTTTTCTTCTGGAAACCATAGCCATTCGTGGCAACAATGACTTCCTGAAATCCTTTGTCCTTGGCCATTTTGCAAATTTCGGGAAAATCTTTGCGAACGGTTGGTTCTCCTCCGGTAAACATTATGGCGGGTGAAGGAATGGGCTTATTTCGAAAATGGTCCATGATTCGCTCGATTTCTTCCAAAGTCGGTTCAATCCAATAACCAGACTTTTGGACGTTAGCGTAACAGAAATTACAATTAAAATTACACCTATTGGTCAAATCAATTAAGGCAAGAGAGCACGTCGATAAATGTTCCGGACATAATCCGCAATTATAAGGGCATCCCCTGGGATCTTCTCCGATCATGTCTGGTGGATTTGCTTCCCCATTCTTTTTGAACTGCCAAACTATTTTCCCGTTCTTGTCTTTTCGGGCATAGTGTGTCCATTTATAATATCGTGCGCTCGAGGAGATTTTATCCTGGAATTTTCCATGTTCTGAGCACTCCTTTCTCATCCAAATCTCGCCATTTTCTTCTACAACTTCGGCGGGAATACGTTCCAAGCATTCTGGGCATATGCTAAATGTTTTTCGATAGTACGGTGTATTTGCATATTCTTCATCTTGATTTAGATGATACATATTATTAAGTTAACTCCGTTTTTTTAATAAAAATATATAATAATTCAAAATAAGAAGGTATTTATATAAAAACATAATCCGATTAAATATCGTATTAAAAAGATTGTTAATCGTAGTATTCTTTTTTTTTTTAAGACTTAAAGCCATCTAAGCCCATTTTATTAATAGTCTTTAAATACTGATTAGATCACTAGGAATGAATTTTCATGTACATGATATATTCAAGCATGATCCCAATTATTATAGTGTATTTAAAATATTCAATAAATTTGGTATTCAATCTTCCGCTGCTCGAGGAGAGGGCCTTCTTAATAAATCAATGGATGTTGAATAAATGAGGATCTATTCAAAGAATTAATTTGATGCTATTTTTCAAAAAATAAATGATTTAAAGTATCAAAGGCTTCATGAAGAAGAAATAAAATAATATTCCCAAGTTATTATTAAAATGATAAATAGAACGATCATGAAATAAATCAAATTAATTAAATAAATTGAAAAAGTAAAAATCATGAATAATAAGGAAGAGGTAAACCATTCCGATCAGATCCCAAAATATGCCTGGATCTTTTTAATTATCATTGCCATTATTGATTTAATCAGAGGAGGAATTCATTTTTTTGCACCCGATGGGGGAGCGGGAATCATTGCACACTTTGAATTAGTGGAGGGAAGTACAGCTACCGCAGAAATTATCTATCTTTTTGCGATCATCGGATTCACTCAAATCTGGATGGGGTTCTGGTATCTTTTAATTAGCTTTAAAAAGCGAGAATTAGTTCCCTTCGCATTTTTGATTGAAGTTTTTAAGAGTGGATGTGGAATAATCGTAAGTTTCTTTTGGAAAGCACCTCCTGGGGAATTTCCCGGTAAATATGGAATGATTGGAATGTTTATATTTACAATAGGTCTTTTAATAAGCATAAAAGTAACGGGAAAATCCTTATTTAAACTATGATTGTTATCCATTAAAAAAGGATATATTAGATATTATCTAGTAAACCGAATTTATTAGAACTGGGATTTCCAAAATAATGAAAAATTAAAAATCATGTATAAAAAAATTAAAAATATATAAAAAGGTGAAAAAATCACATGAAAATTTTAATCACGTATCATAGCGATACGGGCAATACAGAAAAGGTTGCTAAATGCATGAAAGAAGCTTTAATCGAAGAACAACAAGAAGTGTCTTTAATGCCTGCTGATCAAGTAGATGTATCTAGTTTGAAATCCTATGATCTTGTTTGTTTGGGGTCGGGGATTTACGCGGGAAATCTTGGAAAAAGCGGACAAGCACTCCTAAAAAAAGCAAGCGAGTTACCGGAGAAATTTGCCCTATTTTGCACTCACATGAGAGAGCAAGCGAGTCCTAAATTCTTTGATAAAATAAAAAATCTAATTGAAAAAGGAGGAGGAACCGTGATTGGCGAATTCGAGTGTCCTGGTGAGGATTTAGGATTACCCCCTGATTTTCGAGTAAAATTAACGAGTAACATGCCACCCGATAAAAAAGGAGAAGCAGAGAGATGGTTCGCAGCTCTTAAAGGTCGCCCAAATGCAGAAGACCTTGAAAAAGCTAAAGAATTTGCTAAAACGCTTATAAAGTGAAAAAAATTTTGTTTAAATGAATTCTTTTATTTCATTAAAAATGAATAATATCCTCAAGTATCAAAAAACAGAATTTCTTTTACATCTGTAATAACTCAATTTTTACTGCTCAAATTAAAATTATTTCTTCTTTTTTAAGCTAATTAATCTTTAAATCGAATGAAAAATCAAAATCGTTCAAGATGAAAAGAAATAAAAATAAATGGGAAAAGAAAAGACTTTTATGAAAGTCTAATGATTTAAGGGCTTTAATTTATTATCATTTTGAATCCATCATATATAAGCGTTGATGTTTTGGATTCATTGTTTCAAATGCTCTCTTGCCTCATCGGGAGGAAGGATCATGATCTCTCCATTCTCTTTTTGGATTACACAGCCAGAATTCTTCAAAATCTTGTAATTTTTGATTGTTTCCTTTGGGTCTCCAAAACAGATATTATTACAATTTCCGCAGGAAAGCTGGATGTTAAAGCCAAGCCCCGATGTGGAATTATATCTTCGGTAAACTTATATAGGAAGCGTGTTTAAAATCTCGATAAACTTGTAATTTTGGTTGTTCATCTTGAGGAACAAATACGAAATTATCTTTATCAGCTCCAGACAATGCTAATCTGATTGAATGATTTTGTTTAAAGAGATAAGAAGTTGGAAATAGATCAAAAGATAATTCAGCGATTTCACCGGGTACAAGAGGCATTGCATCAGCTTTATTGAAAGTATGATAAGGTCCAGCTTGCCAATATGGTTTTTTCGCACTACTTAGTTTACGAAAAAGTGCACGCAAACACCCATCTGTCACAACAACGATATTATTATCGGGGCTTACATCCTCGAGATAAACAATGAATGCACCATCCGTGCTAGTGGAACTCGCGTATAAAGTTATGAAGGGGTGTCCTGTAATCTCCATATCAATATCGAGGGGATGGGATGTATAGGTTAAAAGTTTTTTATCTCTCTTATCCCTATCAGGATATCGTACTGGAGATCTTCCGCCAGCAAGATGCTTACCGAAACGTGAATAGACTCCGGTCCCCGCGGTGTAATCTACTTGATATGAATCAGAAGCTTCTTCGTTTTCGGGCTTATCTCAGCTCAACATATTTGCAGCAGAGAGATAATACGAAATATTCTCTACTCCATCAGGGGGCCAAGTATCAGTCGCTTTCCATTTTTCCTCGCCCATAGTATAATAATGGATGGTTTTCTCACCACTGATGCCGTGATCGATATCTTTAATATGGTAATCGAAAAAACGGATTATTTCCGCAGTTTGATCGAAGTCCGTGGCTTGCTTTCCTTTTATTATGGGACTCGAGTTGAATCGGGCGTGATAGCTCCAAGGACCAATAATTAACTTGCTTCCAGAAGTCCGAACAGTCATGTATAGGTTAATCATTTCGCGGGGAAAAGCACCATCAAACCAACCTGTATAACCGTAAATAGCAACATTTGAAGCCTCCATATCCTTTGCTCGGCTAAATGGGCTTTGAGTATCAATAGTTGCAGGGATTGATGAATTAGGTAAAGTATCATCGCGGTAAGTAACAGCCATGAGATCACGATCAAAATATTCATTGCTTGCATGATCGAGTACGGCTTCAGCAAGCATCGTTCCTTCGGGATCCTCGTCCATGCGCATGATTTTCATTCCAACCAATCGAAGAAGCCCTTTTGCTATTTTATTTTCGGGCATGTCATGCAATTGATTTGCATCCATGGCTCGGAGTATGGCTCCTACGTCCTGAATAAACCTGCTTGCTTTTAGTCCTCCCGCAAGAGTAGCAGTATAAATATCAAAGACAGTAAAGCGGGGCACAATTGCCTTGAGTGATGGATGTTTGGATAAAATCATCCATTCAGTGGCCATTGCTCTAGCTGAAATACCTGTAGCTCCCACCTTGCCGTTGGACCATGGCTGGTGTACAATCCAATCAACAATTTCAGTCGTGTCCCGTACCGTATCCGGCAATATGATAGAAAGCTTACGACCATAAGAAGCTCCGCTTCCCCGCAGATCCCATAATACTGTGGCATAGCCAAAACGGGCAAAATCTTCAGCCCATTCTCCTTGTCCACCAATTGCAAGTTTTTCAGCTAATTTTTCAAAAAATGGCGACCGAAATTCTGCCATGCTGAAGTAAGGAGTAGGAATGATTATAGCGGGTACTTTTTCATCCTCCCTTAAGTCTTTAGGAAGGTAGAGATAAATAGCATTTTTGATGCCATCTTTTAAGGTAATATATTGAGCAGTTCGAACCCATCCCCTGTCGTGTCGAGTGGGAAGTTCCCATGAAGCACGGTCAGAAAACAGTATTGAGCTTTTTTCTTCCATTGACTATAACCTCATATTATTTAGTAGATAATCATGTAAAAAAAAATTATTAATATGTAATATGCTTTTGAAATATTTAAAAATTAAACCTTAATTTTTTTAAAGATGAATTTAAGAATCCATTAATAAAAAAGAAGAGTATTGGATATGGAAATACTCCTTTCAAGGGATGGAAACTTAAAATAGATAAAAAGTATGAATGTTGAAATTGCGGGAGAGAATATTTCTAAATTAGACTATAATTTTCAAAAAAAAAAGTATTTAATTTCTTATATTTACTTGGTTCTGCCATAAATCAAATATGCCAGAATTAATGTTTCTAAGATAATTGCAGGGTACAGATAACCTGTAGTTGTTTCGAGGAAAAAGTATGAAAGGAGCTCTCGCTGTTGAAAGACTCCGAAGAAAATTGCATCTAAAAGGAAGTTCATGCCACAGAGTACTAATCCGAGTATAAAAGCATCAAATATCCACCCATTTTCTATTATAGGGTGATTTTTTTCAAATTTCCACAAGTAAAGTGCCAATATGACAAGAGTAATGACGAAATTCAAAATGAGAAGCGTGATATAGACATTCATATCGGGATTTTGAATTGGTTGATTTGTTGCATAATCAAAAAATGCTGAGCCCACAATGATAAATGCCCAAAACCATGATGCGATTCCTAATATGACGCTTACTATCAAAGATTTTATCCTTATTTTTAACATTTTTTATTCACCTTTCCTGTATTCTTCTAAATATCAGTGCATATCTGTATTAAGGTGCTGAATATATTTAATCACGAGGAGTGAAGGCATTTGCTGGGCAATGTCCTGCATCTAAGGTCGCGGGAACTTCATGTCCAAAACAATCTCCTTTAGTCTCGTCAATCGGTTTATAATGCACGCAATCCTTACATTGAGCCATTTGTTTCACTTTTATTAATTTTTTTTGTATTTATAATTTATTTTTAAATCTTTAATTTAGAAGTGGAAGAAATTCATTAAATAATCATGATATTTTAGAAAAAAATTTGTTTTAGTGTCACATACTAGTTATTAAGCTTAAAACTTGAAATTTTGATAATGCTCAAAAAATATCATTCATATTTACGTGATATCGGTTTATCCGAAATTCAGATTCAACTATATGACTACATCATAGAGTATAAATTTGGGACCGTTCAAGATATTAAAGAGAAATTAAATTATTCTTACTCCCAGGTAAATTATAATCTCTCCATCCTCGAAGAAATGGGATTAGTTTTTTCATCGAAAGGGAAAAATAAAAAATTCTATCGTATAGATCCTAAAATAGCTTTAAGCAGAGTCTTGGACGAGCATTATAAAAAAAATAAAGAACGTATTTATAAATTGGAAGAGCACGTGAAGGCGGAAGAAAGTGATCGAGGTAAATGTTTTAGGCATTCAACGTTCTATCATTATTCTGACGAAAATCTTGCTTACGAAAATTTTTATAAACTAATTGATAATTCAACTAATGAGATCTTTCTTTCTTCTCTACCCCCCTTGTTTTTAGATAGAATAGAACCTGCCCTTTATAATGCATACCTCCGAGGTGTAAATATTGAATTATATTTTTCAAATAACGACTTTGATGAGATTAGTAATTATTTTGACTTAATAACCGGAATCTTAAAACGCATACGATTGAGTATCGTTCAAACTTCAGAAAAAACCTGCCAAATTGTCAGATATAACGACATGCTTGTGAATGATGGTCTTATATTAATTGATGATGTATATTTTAATTCTATTTTATTCTTGGATAACGATATTTTTCATTTTGATGGATTCACAAGTTCTCAATTCGTTGAAACTGCTAAAAAGTTTTTAAAAGTTAAATCCATCATTAAAAGAGTTAAAATGGAATTTCAAGATACCCTTAAACAAGTTATCGATATCATTCGCGAAAATAATGCCATCAATACCAGAGAAATTGGGATTAAGTCAAAAATTGGAGGTGCAAAGTTGAGAGAAATATTAGATGTACTACTCGTAGAAGGGATAATTGAAGAAAAAGTTATAAAAAATGAAAAAGGGGGAAAACCAAGAAAAGAGTATTCACTTAGTCTCTAAAAATTCATAGAAAACAATTTTTATCGTTCTTATCAACTTTTTAAAAAACTTCAGATATTATGATAATAATCATCAGATCTAATAATTTTTATTTATTAACCACATTGTAGAATTAATGAAGTTAAAATTAAAATATAGTTTTATGTCATGATTAATCAAAGGGTTAGATGAATTTTGGGAGTTAAAAACCTAGATATTTATAATCTAAATTATTCTGGGAAATTTAAGCAAATTGATTCCGCCCCTGGCGTAGGGTTATTTACATTGTATAATATTTTAGCGATTTATGTTTATAATAAAAAAAAGATGTTTATTTGGATTGGAAAAAATGCATCAAATAGCTTGAAGCTCTATATACCGAATATTCGGGAGTTATTTTTAGAAGAGTTTCCAGATAAAAAAATTTTAAGAAACATTACTATTGAATCGGGCTATGAAACCATGGATTTTTTAGAGAACTTTGACTTTCAGAAAGAACAATTAGATGCATGTATTCTTAGTCAAGAACATAAAATCACGCCGATCCTATCATCAATCAAAGACATGAAAGAACAAGTAGAACAACTTATCGAGATGCAGAAATATGAGGAAGCCATTCTAAAATCAGAAGAAATTATCGATTTAGCTCGTAAAATCGAAGATAAAGCCTTAGAAAACGATCAGGAATTTCTCTTAGAACGTATAAGGGAACTCAAGCATAAAAATGAAATAGATGTAATCTCTAAAATCGATAATTTAAGGATTACCGAAAGAAATAATTATAGAATTGGGAATTATAAAGAAGCGGTAATTAATGCAAGAAAAATTATTGATCTTGCGAAAGCCGCCGATTTATATTTAATTATTAAGGAAGAGGAAGAGTTTATTGCTAAACTTACCGGAAAATACAATCCTCAGCAATTAATGATAGAAGCCCGAGAAAGGAGTGTAAGTCTTAAGACACAGTACAATGAGTTAATTGAAAAAGATGAAATTAAAGAAGCTCATGAATTGGTACTCATCTACGTAGAAGATTATGGAAAATATTGCGATCTGTTAAAAATTCCCGCAGCAAAATATATAATAGAGAAAGATCAAACCTTATGGAAGGAATATTGGAGCAAGAGAGAGAAAATCAAAGCAGAATTGGATGAACTTGAGAAACAATATATTCAAGCAATATCCATGAATAATATAAAAAAAGCCGCAAACATTTTTGATAAAGCGTGGGATTTATTATTTTCTTTAAATGATGACGAATTGATAAAGAAATGGGCGGAACTTGAAGAAAAATATGCGCACTCCTCTCAACAAGTAATGAAAGAAGCAAAATCCGTGTTATTAGACGAAATTGAGGGTTTGCTGAAAAAAGAAAATAGGACGTTAAATAAAAAGCAGATAGATGATTTCTTACCTCAAGTTTCTAAATATATTGAATTAGCTAAATCCAATAATCTCACGGAAATGGAAGCAAGATTATCACGCAAAAAAGAAGAACTCTTAACACTCTCTCAAGATCATGTAAAAAAAGAACAAGAGGTACGTCTTTTAGAGGAGAGACTGGATAGTGCTGTTAAATATAAAGAATTTAATAAAGCTATGGACATTTGCCGAGATATCATCGAATTGGCAAAGATTCTAAATAATACCGGATTAATTGATTATTATCTCAGCGAATTAGAAAAAATCCAAGGAGAAGAGACGCTATTTATCGAGAAAGAGACAGAAAAAAAGAATATATTACAAGCAATTGAGCATTTGAAAATAAATATTCAAAAATTGAACGAAAAGGGAAAAGACTCATTTCATGATGGCAACTTATCTGAAGCATTAAATATATATTCAAAAATAGTAAATTTATTGGATGAATTTAATAATGGAAGTAGGTGGGATAAAAATCAATAACCATTTCAAAAACCTAAAAATAAAAAAGTGATTTAATGAGTGAACAAATAGAAGAGATTTTTGTAAAATATCAGGATACTTTTCCCACCCGGAAAGAGGAGATTAAGTCTTTTTTAATAAGGCATTACAAAAAATCTTTTATAGACCAAGTAATTGAGAAAGTGGAGCGAATTGATGCAACAGAGCGCTTAGAAAAGGCGGGATTTCATCCAGAACTATCCAGTTGGAAGAATGTCTATGGAAATATAATTATTAGTTCTTGTGAAATAATTGAGGAAAAAAAAAGGCGGTTTGATTATAAATTCTCATTCGTGGAAGAAAAGTTAGATGATGAAAAAATTGAAGTAGTACAAGAAGGTCTCAAGGAAAGTAAAGAATTAGAATCAAAATTGCTGTTTGATCAAGCTATTGATAAGATCGATGAAATGTTAGAATATATTCGTCTAGATGATGATATGGTATTTAATAAGAGACTCTATGATAGGCGGAAAGAACTCATTTATAATAAAAAGAAATTCGAAGATTCCATGAAAAACATTGAAGATTTAGAACAAAAAGTTAAAAAAAAAGAAGAAGACAGAGACTTTCAATCTATAGCCGCATTATATCGAGAAATAATTGAAATTTCACAATCCGTTAAGAATTTTGAAATTTTAAGAAAATACCGAAATAACTTAAATAATATTGAGAAAAAAATAGCATCCATTAAAAAGATCAAGGAATTAGAGGAAACTCTCAAGGAACGCGAAAGAAATGGCCAATTCGAGGAAGCATCAAACACATGTGAGGAAATACTAAAAATTACCAGAATCATAAGAGAACCTTCTTTAACCAAAAAATACATGGAAATAGAACAAGAACTTCAAGCAAATCTTGAAAATTTAAAAAGAGAGAAAGAAAATGCTTTAGAAAGCATTACAAAATTGGAAGAACAAATAAAGAATGATCAAGAAGCGAAAAATTATGAAGAGATCATAAAAAAATGCGATAAAATTATCATACTTTCCAAGTACCTCGAAAATTCTAATTTAAGTGAAAGATATGAAAATTTAAGAGATATTACCGAAAGAAAAAGAGAAATTCTCTCTCAAATTATTGAAAATGAAAATAACATGGAAAAAACTACTGCAACTGAACATTATCGTGAAGCCATTGCATTATGTGAAAAGAATCTTGATTTATCCAAAAAGATAGAAAGAGATGATTTATTCCAAAAGTTCAGCACTTTAAAGGAAACACTGGAAGAGAAATTTAAGAAAATTGATATTCAAAAAGAACAAGAAGAATCTCTCCTAACGGAAGTCAGGAATTTGGAACAGCTATTAGAAAAAGCGCATGCTAAACGTGATTTTACTACCTCCTTAGATTTATGTGAAAAACTCCTTACTATCTCAACCTCTTTAGAGGATGATATTTTGAAGAACAAGTATCTCTCGATAAAGGAAACCCTTATTTTAGAAAATGAGAAATTGAAAGCAAGAAAGGAGAAAGAAAAACAAGAGCAACAACACTATTATCAAAAAGCTAGAGAATTAGAGACAATTATTGAATTCAATCAAGAGGAAGTGCTTCCGCTAATTGAACAATTTTCCGTGGGTGATGTATTGGGAGATATTTCAGATGATCCAAACGAAATTTTAAGAGAATTGGGAAAATTATTAGAAGAACACCGTGTTGAAATTAAAGAAGAAATCACAAACAAAGTAGCAATCGTGAGCAAATCGGGAAAAACATTGGAATTAGATAAGGAATTAAAAGTTGAACAAAGCAATAAGGAAAAAGAACAATCGATATATCAAGTGATGTCGGGTTTAGAAAATCCTTTTGATGAATATATTGAAGAAGCCATAATTACAGATATTATACCTTTTAATTTCGAGATTCAAAAAATCGAATTGAATGGAGAAGAAGTCAAGGATATGCCAGAAAGGGTTCCCAAAAAAGAAGGTCTAGAGATTAATTGGCAATTCAATAATATAGCTCCGAGAGAAAAGGTGGAGTTAAATTATAATCTGAGAAGAAGAGTGTCCAGAACGATCATATTCATGCTAAAAGATCAATTAAAAATCATCAAAACCCATTCAAATTTAGAAATTTTGGATCAAGAAGGTTTTTATGAGGCAAGATTACCTTTTACAAATGGATTTGGTAGGATTCTAGAAGGCGTTGTTCTCGAGGATATCATCCCTCTGTATTATGTTCATTTTATAAAAGATCCCATAGATACTTTCCCTGATGAAACCATAATCGCTGAAGTGGGAGATTTAATCAAATGGAACGTTGGACGGACGATGAAAGATGAAATTCGCAATTTTAACTATAGATTAATTGAACTCTATCGTTTTGAAGAACTTAAAATAGAGTTCGATCTATTAAATAAAGAAGCCTTAGAAGCATTACAACGGGATGATTTTAAAGAAAGTTATAAAAAATTTGTTCAGATCAGAAATACGATTCAAGACTTTATTTAATTCATCCTACCAAAGTTAAAGGTCTCAAAATCTTTATTATATATCATTAGAAGGTTGAAATTTATCAATATTTCCCATATATTCCTCAATTAATTTGGTTCGAAGCTCATGTAAGGATTTACTGATACTTACCTTATAATTTTGAGGATTCAATAATCGCGTGGAAGCTTCTGTAAGATGAATTATATCTTCTTCCATCACCTTTCTTGCCTCTTGCCATCCATTCAAATTCTTAATGATTCTTCCATTTTCCATTTTTAAATTTAATAATTGCTCAACTCGGAAAGGATTTTTAACTTTATAGAAGCGTAAGGGATTGACCGGATCGTAGACGAAATCTTCTTCAAGATTTTCCTTTGAATAAAGTTGCATGACGTCTCCCGTCATGAAATCTTCCGCATCATAAATTCGAAATAGCTTTTTTTTTGAAGGGATGGTCGTTTTCTCCACGTTGCTAGAAATTTTCAATTTAGGCTGTCCGTCTATCTCTACTAATTTATAAACCCCTCCAAGGGCAGGATCATCATAACAGGTGGCAAGTTTGGTTCCTATTCCCCATAGATCAACCGCCCCCCTATTTCTTTTAATTTCTGCAATTATGTATTCATCTACATCGTTAGATGCCACTACTTTTGCGTACGGGAGACCGGCTTTATCTAACATCTTTCGTACCTTCCGACTAAAATATGCAAGATCCCCGGAGTCAATTCTCACTCCATTCAATTGTTTCCCTTTTTCTTCGAGTTCTTTTCCAACAATAATGGCATTTTTACACCCTTCAATTATATCATAGGTATCGATTAGGAGGATGCAATTATCGGGATAAATCTCAGCATAAGCTCTAAATGCTTCCAATTCTGAATCAAATGCCATGATCCAGGAATGAGCTTGGGTGCCGCTGACTCGAATATCGCAGAGTTTTCCGGCAAGAACATTGGAGGTACTAACGCATCCTCCTACCATAGCTGCTTCACTAGCTGTTAATCCTCCGTTTGGTCCTTGTGCCCTTCTTAAGCCAAATTCGAGTATGGGCTGTCTTCCTGAAGTCAACCACATTCTATTAGCTTTCGTTGCGCATAATGTAGGAAAATTAAAGCAATTTAATAGATAAGTTTCAATTAATTGGCATTGAATCAAGGGTCCCTCAACTTCCATTACCGGCTCGTAAGGAAAGATTACCCGACCATCGTCAATTGACCTTATGGTTAATTGACACTTCCAATTTTCTAAATATTCCAAAAATTTCTCCGAAAAAAGGTTTTGCTCTTGAAGATATTCAATATCATCGGAACTATAGCTCATTTCACTTATATTCTTAATTGCATTATTTATTCCATAGCAAATAGCATATACTCCTTTAAAAGGGGCCTTTCTAAAAAATAAATCAAAAACCGAATGGTCTTTACCTAGATCTTTTAAGAGATAACCATTCGCCATGGTTAGTTGATAGAAATCCGTCAAAAGCCCTGTAGAATATAATCCTGAAATCTTATCATGCTCCCTTTTCATTGTTCTGTATCATATTTACCATTTTATTAGTATGAAAATAATGAACTTTAAAATATTAAATAATTCATTATTTAGTAAAATCAGAACCTAGAGGTTAAAAGTTTTTTTAAATAAAAAATTAAGATCGAATCGTTTCACCCATTTTAAATAATAATATAGGTTTGAAATTTTTAATCGTGGGTCAGATAACTTCAATCTTTCTCACATTTTTAATCACGAAGGTTCTGAGAAAATCGTCTCTATCCATCCTTCCATTAAATTTTAATTTTTTTTCCTTTTGAACATCATTTGGGTTATATAAATTTTCACTTAACCTTACTTTCAATTCATCAACGAATTTTATATCCGCTTCATGATACTCACTCGCTTTCTTCAACCTGGGGCCAATTTTAACATTTTTTAGAGAGACCAAATAAGAAATTGTGATGTTTCCTTGAAAATCAAATTCTTTGCGTTCAACTTCTGTGATTTCTCCCTCATATACGCTCACAGCTTCCCCAATTAGTGACATTAAAATCCAACTATCGGACCCTTTATTAATTAGAGTAATAGTTTCTTCTTTATTTTCCCCTTCAGGTGGAGTTTTTGAAATTTCCATGAATTTCATTCTTTTCTCAAAATCATCGGGTAAATTAGTTAATGTCCATTCATTTAAATTAAAAAAACCTTCTTTTAAAGAAAAAATGAAACCCACCCAAAAATGACTGCAAAGTCCTTGATTGACTCCGGTTCTACAATCGCAATCTCTCTCTGGATCATCAATATTATCCTTTCTTATTGATAAATAAGAATTTGTCTCCCAATTAAATCCCGTAAATTTTAGTTCTACTTCATGATTTTTTGCATTCTTGATTATTATGTTTTCAATCGTCTCTCGCTCTTTACCATCAATTTTTCTAATTGCTAAATCGATTTCGACGGATAAAATCTCTAGTTCCTTATTTTTAATAAAATCCGCAATTTCTTCTTTGGCTAAAGAATTATCGATAAAATCTATCATTTCAGCTTTTTTTAATTTCGAATATCCCTTAAGATCATAAGTCTTACAAATATCTTTCAAATCATTAACATTGAGAGATTGAAGTAAATACTTCAAGTATTTGCTGTTTTCTATTCTTCTATCCAATGTCATCTCCTCTCATAAAAATGCTAGGTTAAACCTGCGATATTCATGGTTTTCTAATAATTAAATCATTCTATCATTTAAAATGTATTTGATCATGAATATAAATTCTTGTAGAACATAATAGTTAAAGAAATTTTTTCTATTAACTTTTTATTCAGGAGAGCTCCATTGAATTGGTAAACGGGAAAAAATAATATGATCCCGACTATTACCATGTGAAATCTATGATATTAGGTAGATTATGAATTGATTTAAATACTTACTTTGAAATTAATCCTATAATCTATCTATTTAATTAAAAAAATATTTAAATAAACCATTAAAAATCAATGAAAAATAAGAGGTGGAATCATGATTGATAAGATCCTTGAGTATTTTGGGCAAATAAAATTTGCCGAAGAAAAGAGCATGAGTGCGATCGATTTTGAAAGATCTTTTACAAAATTTTTCTCTGTTCAAAAAAGACCACTCGAAAAATCTGATTTGGGTAAATATGGAAAGATAAAATTCGGCGAAAATCATTCTAATGCATTAGATGAATTTTCAACTTCTCTAAAAGAATACTTTTATTAATCTTTTAGAAATTATTTCTATTCTTTAAGAAATATTCCTAATATTTGTGTTAATTTTTATATTTTCTCATTACTTCTCGTTCTGATGTAAAGAATTATGAGGAAAAAACCTATTCTATTATCATTCGTTCCACATATTTAATGTGAACAAATCAGGCACTCCTCCCTCCTGGATGGGATGATTCAAAGTATTGTATTTTTTTGAGAGTTTTTAGCTCGATTTTTCCTTACATTCATGGTCATTCCCATACTATTATATTGGAGATCAATCAACAGAAACAGAAAAAAAAGAGGAATATAAAGGAATTTCATCAAAATAATTCAACCTAAAAATTACTTTCCCTTTTTTTTGTTAAGAATCTGATGCAAACACTCTTTAATCTTCAAGATATTAAATACGAACCTTAAATTAGATTAATAGAAGATTTATATATTTAAATTTTCTACTTAAAGATGACTGATAAAAAGAAAAAAAAGAACCAATTTACTTTGACCACTCCCGAATCAATTATAGAACAAGCAGATAAGATAGGAAAGGAGGAAACAATTAGACGGCTTCATAATATATACTCCCTTTCCGATGATAAGGAAATCCGAATTAAAATTTTAGAATATCTCAACCGCCTTAATGATAAAACGCATCTTAAAGAAATCGAAAATTATTTCGTGTCAGATGAAGAACCAGAGGTAAGAATTGAGGCGGCCAAATTGCTAGCATTTAATTATGAAGGAAATATAGCGATAGAACCTCTTATTTGGGTTTTAAAAAATGAAAAGAAAATAGAAATTAGACGAACTGCCTTGAGTTTATTGATTCCTTTAGCTAGGAAAGAAGAATTTAGAGGGTATATCATTGATGTATTGAAAGAAGCCTTAATGAGTACGGATAAGAGAATTCAAATGGATGCTGCTGAATCTTTTGGCATGTTGAAGGAATCTTCTGCTATTGACGCATTAATTGAGACTTTTAAAATCGCGGAGAAAAACGTTCGCATCAAGATAATCCAAACTCTTGAAGCATTAAAAGCCAGAGACGCGATTCCATATTTGATCGACAATTTAAACTTAAAAAGTTTAGATGAATGGAAATTCACTTTGGAAGCATTATTAGGGTTACTATCAAGAAAGCAATTGAATGAAAGATTACTCCATAAGCTAGAAGAACTCAACAATAAGGAATCAAATTATGAGAATGCTGAATTCAAGCAAGGATTAATTAGAGCATTAGGAGTACTTGGCTTTGAAGATTCCGTTCCTTATTTGATAGAACTATTAAAAGAATATCATGATTGGTTAAGAGAAGAAGCACTCCTTGCTTTAGATAAAATAGATCTTAATTGGAAGGAGAAATATAAAGCAGAGTTAAAACAAAAGAACATTAATATGCGATTAAATTAATAGGTATATAAAATCTCAAAACATGAAAATGACAACAAAAATGGAAGAAATCTTTGGAACGTTTCAAGAAGAATATGTCCCCGTGGACGGGATAAGGCTTCATGTAATGATGTTTGGGATGGGAGAACCCTTATTTTTGCTTCACGGCTTCCCCGATTTTTGGTATGGCTGGAAAGACCTTATCTTGTTATTAAAAAACGAGTTCAAGCTGATCGTACCTGATTTACGAGGTTATAATCTCTCCGATAAACCAGAGGGAGTAGAAAATTATGAAATTAGTTTACTAGTCTCAGATATTAAAATCCTAGCAGAAAAGTTAGATTTAAGCAATTATTCCGTTTGTGGGCACGATTGGGGCGGAATGATTGCTTGGAATTTTGCAGAAAAATATCCAGACCTGTTAAAAAAATTAATCATCTTGAATGCGCCCCATCCTAAGGTATTTCGCAAGAAACTTCAAACTGATAAGCATCAACGGAAAGCGAGCGGGTATATTTTTAAATTCTTGGAACCTAATGGGGAAAAAGGGTTGTATGAAAATGAGTTTCAGACACTTAAGTTTTCCGTATTTGGCACTGCTGTGAAAGAGTACGATGAATTTGACAAGTCCCAATACATTCAAGCATGGAAACAACCGGGAGCAATTTTAGGAGGCGTCAACTATTATCGGGCTAACATGGCATTTGAGAATTTCACGGGTATCATAAATGTGCCCACATTGGTCTTACATGGCATGAAAGATATGTTTGTTACCTCCGCCGTGTTAGATGGTTTGGATGAATATGTAAAAGATTTAACCCTAGTGCGCGTAAAGGATGCTTCTCACTGGATCCAACATGATCAGCCTGAATTCATCGCAAAAAAAATCAAAGATTTTCTTAAAGATAACGGATAAAAATTTAAGGTTAATTAAATTTAAACGAATCTGTCGAGACGAAAATCACTTTTATGAGATAATAAATTAAAAAAAACTTAAAAAGTTATTAATGTCTTAACCTTTATAAATGCGGACTCCTTCTATTTTATGATGGATGCCATGAATGTACC
>CAYLZE010000092.1:0-20826 GCA_964388035.1 uncultured archaeon | reverse complement strand
CTTTTCTTTAAAAAAAATAAAATTAAATGTTTCTTCAAGAAGATTCTTCAAGGTCTATCTTGAATTGATCATATATCTTTTTTACTCTTTCCGCAGAAGGACCCTCTCCGCGAACTCCATTCACGGCATCCACGATAATTTTGCCATTTAAAATGGAAATCACGTTTTCTGACTCTAAATATTGCACGTGTCCTTTAGAGAAGATCGTCGAGATGCGATCTGCTAATGCCTTCATTGGGAAAGGTTCATCTTCTAGTGTCACATAACTAAAAAAGGTCTTGCTAATTAATATTTTTGGAAACACCTTATTTTTTTCGTTTTTAGCATTAACGAGGATAAGGTTGGACTCCTCCGAGACACCTTTTAATTGCCCCACGAAGAATTTTTCATTATCTCCATAAACCTTTACAATTTTATCTATTAAGGACTGCAATTCCGTATTATACTGACGATACAATTTCGAACCAATTCTTTTTGATTTGATTATCCTTATTATATTATTGTTATCATTGCTTTAATTTTTAATGAGTATTGTCTATATCCAATGCATTGATGACTTCTGATAAACCTTCTCCCGTTAGTGCGCTAACCGTGAAAATGCTCAAATTGGGATTGATATTTCTAGCATCGTCAACCATATTCTCAATATTTATCTCAAGGATATCATTCAAATCAATTTTATTAATTATTGCGATATCCGACATTTTAAATAATAATGGGTGTTTTTTAACCACCCATTCCCCCTCAGTAATCGAAACAACTATGATTCTTTTCTCTGCTCCTAATATAAAATCGGAGGGACAAATTAAATTTCCCACGTTTTCCACGAATAGAATTCCGCCTGAAAATTCGTCCAAGTCTATATTCTTAACTACTTGGGAGATATGGTAAGAATTAAGTGCACATTCCCGGCCCGTGTTTATTTGGATGGTGGTGGCACCGTGTTGTTCAATTCGATCTGCATCAATCCGGGTAGTCACATCTCCATTTATTACCAGAATTTTATATTTAGAGGATAATTGTTCCGTTATTTTTTCCAGGATGGCCGTTTTGCCGGCTCCAATCGCCCCAACGATTTCAAAAAACCTTATTTTTTTTCCTATCAAAAGTTCACGATTTTTTTTTGCTAATACTTCATTGTTTTGAATTAAATCTTCATTCAATTCAATAACGATGGAAGATCCCTTTTTTTCGGTCATTTTAAGAATCTAAATTTACGAATTAATCTAATAAGAATATAAAGTAATTATGAAAAACAAATCATTTAAATTATATTAAATGAATTCAATACCTTTAAAGAAATTTCCTTGATATAAAATTAAAAAAAAGGCACTCCCCTTTGACATCTATACTCTAATTTGAAATTTCAATTTAAAAACCAAGTAAGATGCCAATATCCCTCCCAAATCCGGAATGTAAATGGCTAAATAAAGTGGACTGAAAAGCGCAAAGAGAAGTCCCGGGATTAAATTAATTAGGATCAATAACCATATTAAGATCTTTCCCCGCATTCGGATGGGAATGAAGAAGAATAAAAACGTCATCTCTTGATTCATGTTAAAATAAATCATGAAACATATCATGCCCATTAAAGCTCCAATGGCCAAACCAGCAACGGGAATATCATAAGGGTTGGTAATGTAACTTAACCCGAACCAAATTAAAAAGTAAACGATAGCCGATCCTAATGCGCAGACCAAATAAAGGGTTAATAAAAATCTCGTTCCGAAGGTAAGTTCTAAATTCTTGATAATACTATAAAAAATCAAGACTAAGATTAAGAGAAATAAGATGCCAATATAACTAGATGAATAACTTACGAATAGTGAGGTTATTAAAGTCCACACGTAAAAATTTAAAATCGTGTAACTGCTCAAGCAGAGATAATTGGGAAAAACTAAAGCTACTATCGAAGTTATGAATATGACTAATAAGAGGTATATCGAAACATTCCTTCTCTGAAAGGGATAAGATTGTGGTGGCGCACGAACACCAGCATATGGACTTCTTGCTCTTGCTCGTTGTTTTTCTTGTTGTTTAGCATATCTCTTTTGTCTCCGTAATTCGGCTTTCTCGAACTTGGTGATCTCTTCACTTTTTTGAGAACTCTGGGGATAAAGAGGTTTAGGTTTTTGAGTTTCAATGGGCTTTTGGAGCATTTGAAAGGTGCATTCATGATTTTCGGGTAAACGATGATTCTTACAATAAATTCCTCCACAATATTTACATCTAAAAGGGAGATACCCAATCTCTTCTTGACAATAATCGCAATTAGGCATGATAAAACCGTATTAAATAAACTATTTCCTTTATTAATATAGTTTGAATTAATGGAACATTATTTTATTAATTTGCCCTTTAAAAAATTAAACCATCTTGATTATTTTTATTAATTTCACTTAAGATATCAGAAATAAATACCGCCATTAAAAAATCCTTATTTAGGGTAGTAATTAGAGAATTCAATAGGAGCATAGACATTAGCAAGTGTAATGACTAAGAGTATTACCAAGGAAGATATTAAGATGAAATAATACGTTTTATTCCATTTAAAAATATTATACCCGTCTAATATCCCTAGTGGAATCAAGTTAAAGCTCCCCAGAATAAAATTCATCGCTGCCGCATACCCCACAAACATGTTTAATGGGTAGAACTCCTTCGATATTATAAAAGATATGATCAATAAGATAAAACCATATATTAAATTAACCGCAGGACCTGCTGCTTTACAAAGTCCCGTTTTTTTATCAATTTTCTCTAATCCTAAGACCACCACCGCTCCAGGAAGAGCTAACGTAGGAAGGGGTGGGATGATGGCGAATAGGGAACCGATTCCTAAAAATAAGCTGATTAAAGTTAGCGCTATTCCATAAGTGAGCAATCGGAATTTAGTTTGAAGACCATAATGACGAGCCACTTGACGATGTCCTAATTCATGAAATAAAAATGCTGAGGTGTAAAAACCTGCCAAAAGAAAAATGGCCCAACCCAACCCAAAATCTATTAAGGTTTGATCATAAAATCCCAGTGCTCCTATTAGAAAAATTAAAAGAGCCCCAACAATGAAATGAGTGATTTCCGATTTATGTGCAAATAAAATCCCTTTAAATTCCACTCCTGAATTTGGATCAAAAGCATTTTCAGGAATATACGATTCTTCCTTATACCACGTGTACGATCCATCGATTGTCCCCCGCTTCTCTGTCATGTTTGTTTCAATAACTTCTTGCATTTCGGAGGAAATTCCTTCTCCTCGTCCTTGTACTCCATTTGCAGGCAAGTTCGTAGAAACCGAAGAATTTTGAGAATATTCACGGATAATGTTACAATCATGATCTTCGGGTTTAATATGCAGGTTGCAATAATTATAACCACACTCCTTACAATAATAAACTTCTCCCACTTCCCGTCCGCAATGGTTGCAAGTTGGCATGATTTAAATCAAATTGATTTTATTAAAGTTCATTTAGTTAAATAATTGAACGAAATATTAAATTTATGTATTTATTTATGTATAATATTAAAAATAGAATTGAAAAAAAGAAAATACTCTTTTAGAATCATGAGCGAAGAAGAGAAGGAAAAGGATGAAGATATAGAGAAGGAAAGAAAGAGAATAAAAGATATGGGATTAGGCTCTACTTGGAATCTCTTAAGTGAAAGTAAGAAAAAGAAAGAAAACTAATTTTTTTAAGTATATTTAATTCTTTTTATTTAAGATTATCTTTTGTTATTGGAAGATCTTTCTGCGTATTTTGATATTGACCACTTGAATTCTATAGATAAAGTAAGGTAAGGATCCACTTTTAAATGCCTTTCAGTATAAAAATGCGAAGTTATTTTAGACATGATCATATCCATAATCCATCGGGTTTTATGTATCAAATATAATGTATCATCATTCTCTATTCGAAAAGTAATTAATGTAGAAAAAATTACACTACAATAACCCCAATTGAATAAATAAATTAGAATAATTATCGTGATCTTTACCGTGGAGAAGAAATGGATTTATTGTCCAACCTGTGAAGATTGGGTTATTCCTGGAAGAAAAAACTTTCAGCACATGTATCATGAACTTTTATGCTTCATGATTTTTCTAACCTTTGGCTTGGGTTTTTTCGTTTACTTGATTTTAAAGTATTCGAAGAAGAAAAATATTTGTCCCAACTGTCAAAGCGTTCTGGATCTCTCTCAGGCAAAAACAAGAGAAGAAATAAAAGGGTAAATTCGAATTTTATTTAGCCCCTTTTTTTAAAATCATGAATTTCTTGCATTTTGGACATTTACGTTTCTCTTTTATATTTTTCGACATTATTGTTTTTTCAAACTTGCATGATTTACAATAAAAAACTTTTTTTTCTAATTTTGGAGCACCGGGTTCTTCCTTTTCAGGTTTTTTTTGAATAGGGTCCTTTTTCTTTGATTGAACCTTCTTTTCAGATTTTGTATTCTTTTGATTCTCTGCTTTTTTGGCTTCAGATTCATCCTTTTTAAGCCATTTGTCCAAACTCATTTTTTTATCAATTCTCCCAAAACCATATGAAGATTATTATTCATTAGTATAAAAAAAATAGATGCTTATTGATTTTATGATTTATAAATGACCGAAAATAAAAATGGAAAAATAAATATCCTCTGATTTCTTGCACGATAAGAAAATATAAAGAAGAATTAAAAGAAAGAATAATAAGAAAAAACAATATCTTATAATTATTATTTATGTAGATGATTTTATAGAAATTAAAATCATGCTAAAATACTTGTTCCTTTCCCTGAATAAGTCTTTCTCGCAAACTAATGATATTTTCTTTACTCAATTTTTCTTCTGAAACTTCGCGAGCAACTTTTGCAATACTCGAAAAATTTACATTTTCAGCGGGAATTAAACTAATAGAATTAACCCACGGGTCATTTATCGGACGACCAATCTGTGATAACAATTTTACATGGGCTTCAATGATATCTCCTTGTCCTCTCTCCACTATTGCTCGAGCCATGTTTGTAGCGAGAACGTTATAAATCTTCCCAACGTGATTTATCGGATTTTTTCCACAAACTGCTTCTAAGGACATGGTACGACAAGGTGTTATTAATCCGTTACTTCGATTTCCCCTGCCCACCTCTCCATCATCTCCAGACTCAGCACTAGTACCCGTAAGTGTAAGGTACAATATCCCCTTTTCGATATTGTCTCCTACATTAACCGCGCATTTCACATTTTTTTCCGGGATGATTTTTGCAGCTAAATCCAAAACAGCATCTCTCATCTGATCCGTATAATTGACATATTCGCTCTTATCCCTTATATATTTACTCACCATGGCACCGCAGACGGTAATATCCACGTCTTTGTTTATTCTTTGCACCATTACCTTGATATCTTCGCCGCATGCAGGGCATTTATCTTTGAAGGCATCGGAATTAAGTAGTTTTTCAGCTTCTAAAGCAATTTTTTCGACATCTGACAACGGGGCATATCCTACCCCGAAACTGGTATCATTTGCCAATGGCATTTGCTCCATTGCATCTGATTCTTCAAATACACCCGTTAAATCTATGGAACCCGGTCTTACAGCATAATCAAATTGAATGTCTCTCGTAAGATCCAAATTGCGGAAGATATTGGAAACGGTCTGACGACATGCATCTAAGCAAATAGTCGATACTGGAATATATTCTAATTTATTTTCCTTAAGAATTTGATTAATGGCTCTTCCCACTATTAGGAAGTATTGAGGCTCAATTATCAATCCGCCACCTAATTCTGGTTTGGAAATTCCTCCAACCAATGCAGCCTTGTCTACATTATGATGATAATATCGACCAAAATGCTCAAAATAATATTTACATAAAGCACGTGAACAAGCATCTGCAGCAGCATCACATACTGAATCGGGATGACCTATACCTTTCCTTTCACAAATCTCTGGAAAGTCCGATTCCTCAATCGGTTTAAAATCAGCTTTATTAACTTGTATCATTTTCGTTTCTTTTTTTTAAATCTTTGTATAAATCGATAGATGTATAGAATAAAATATTTAATAATGTTAAATTAAATTTATTTTTTGAATTAATTTGAAGATCAACATAAGAGAAAAATTTATTTAAACTTAATATTATTTTCAATAGAGAAAATGATTGATAACAAGAATGATAAAATTTTAGAAGACATTGATATTTGGCTAAAAAATGCGGGATACGACACTATCGTTGTGAAAGCACCCAGCAAAAGGAACAAATTATGTTATGACATTTTAGTCAAGAATAAATCTTCACGCGCCGTGTTTCTTATCAAGCTTTTTACAAACATTGACAATCTCAATTTGGATACCGTGCGTGATATCAAGGCAATGTCTCTTTTATTGAATTCCAAACCCTTACTTATTGGTTTGAAAAATCGATATGATCCGTTAGATGATGATACCATCTATACTCGAGAAGGGTTACCATTCATTTCTCTAAAAACCCTACAAAAAATTATTCTTAATAATGATTATCCCTATATATTAGCAAGAAGGGGCGGGGGAGTCGTCTTTTTAGATGGAGAGCTGGTGAAAAAGACAAGGGAATCGAAAGATATTACCCGAAAAGAATTTTCAGAAAAATTGAATATTACAAAACGCACAGTTTGTGCATATGAGAACGAGAACATGGCACCTTCAGTTCAGATTGCGGAAAAAATAAAAGATATTTTGGATAAATCGGCCATTTTTCGAAACATCAACGTGTTAGATTGGCATGTGAAGTTTAATTTTAATGAGATCAGTTTGGAAAAGGGATTATCTAATTTTGAAACTCATCTTCAAGAGATTATTGAAGATATAGGAATCTCCTCCTATTGGTATAAAAAAGGACAAGTGCCTTTCGAATTAGCTATCTTCTCAAAAAACTGGAAATCGGTCTGTGAGGATTGTGGGGATGCTTTTTATCCCCTTCTTTCAGGAATATCAGAAAATCGACGCAAATTCAATGAGAAATTTTTGGACAATTTAAAAACTTTCTCTGAGTTATTTCAAAAAAACATGTTATTCATCGTGAATAATGAATTTAAAATTCCGGAAAAATTAACGGCATGCAATATCCCTTTCATCAAGATTAAAAAATTAGAAAGTGTCGATAATGAAGAAGAATTCGTGGAACTCGTGCAAGAAACGACCAAATAAGGCTCATTGCCTTGATCATCATGAGATCGAATCATTTTAATTCCTTGGAACCTTCCTACAAGAAGGAACCGGCACATCTTTATGAGCATAAGCTGATTATATGTGGCGTGGATGAAGCAGGAAGGGGTTCGGTATTAGGTCCGATGGTGATCTGTGGAATTTGCTATGAAGCAGCCAATCTGGATTATTTGCGGCAGATCGGTGTGAAGGATTCAAAACAGCTCACGCGGAAAAAACGACAAAATTTCAAGCAATTATTAAATGATAGTTGTTGTTCGCATGAAATTTCAATCGTAACTTCAAAGGAAATTGATGGAAGAGAGGAAATTAACATTTCTCTAAATAAGCTAGAGGAGATTAAAATTGCAAGCATTCTCAATAAACTCAGACCTGATATCATCTATATCGATGCTGCTGACGTGAATGAAAAGAGATTTGGAGAGTCAATCTCAGCGCTCCTAGATTATCACCCCAAAGAGCTCATATCCCGGCATAAAGCGGACGACACCTTTCCCATTGTTTCTGCTGCTTCGATCATGGCAAAAGAAAAAAGAGATGAATTAATAGATAGCTTGAAAGAAAAAAATGGCATGATCGGCTCGGGATATCCTTCCGATACAAAAACGATTGAATTTTTACGGGGATATATTAAGAAATATAAAAAAGTACCAGATTTTGCTCGAAAATCCTGGAATACTACTAAACGCCTTTTAAATGAAGAATTATTTAATCAAAAAATAACCGACTTTCTAAAGTAGAGTCCTTAAATCTGCCCGTTGCTTTAATTCTTTTTCTCTTCTTCATATCATCGAAGCTTGCAGTAATTCTCGTAACATATGAATCCATATTTATTTAATGATTATTACTAAATTCAATTGCTTCCATGGAAGATCCTTGATTGAAACATGTCTTGGATTACTGCATTAATCAGAAATTCTTTTTGAAAACAATAATCACGTGATTAGAAGCATATTTATGAATATCGATCGTTTCTAGTAAATGATATCCTGCATTTTCAATTTTCTTTTTCTCCTGTTCATATATTTGTTCAGGAGGTACAACACTATCAATTGATTGAGATTTAATTGCTAAAATACCAATCCCATTTTCTGCTAGGTAATAATTGCTATTTTCGATTGCAATTTCTGCTTGATTTGGCTGAGCTACATCTTGATATAATAAATCAATTCGTGTAAATATCGAATTCGCATATTCCGAAGGATAATTCGCATCACCTAAAATCGGAATTATGTTGCTCCTTTCTGAAGTGTTTTGTATTAATTGTCTTATGCTCCTTTCTGCAAATTCAACACCGTAAATCACTCCAATTTGCATGATATCGGATAAATGAGAAATGGTTGTACCCGATGCCGCACCCAAATATAAACAAGCTGCTTTATCCTCCAGGTAATTCATAATAGGCCGCTGGATCACCATTGCAGCTAATTTACTTCTGCGAGGATCCCATTCCCTTAATTCAATACCACCGTGAAAGATTAACCTCTCTCCATATACAGACTTGCCTGGCACCAGATTTTTAGTATATAGTCTAGTTCTTGCGTTATGCCCTGAAGTGTAAATCCCCTTGAACTTAGGATGTTCTCTAATTTCTATATTATCCACCACTGCTTCCTCCCTTTTTCCTTTTTTTTTTGGTCTTTTTTTTCTTCACTTTTCGCAAGTCTTCAACTTTCTTTCTTTTCTTTTGACCTTTTTGATACTTACTTTTGATTTCTCCTATTTTATTCTCTATCTCCTTGGAAAGCACATCTCCCACATAATCTCCGCCAAAATAATCTATCTTTGAAGCAATTCCGATTTTTCCCGCCACAAGTCTAGCTATATTACCCCTAATCTCGACGGGACTTCCTCTTATGAAGTTCCATTGAAATATGATGCCGTGTTTTGGGACTTTTTGACCGGTTTTTAAAAAACGATATAAAGCACGTTCCGCACCTAATAACTGGATACGGGAAGCGGGCATGAAAGCAAGCTTCTTCATACTCCCTGCCTTAGCCATCAATTTTGCCCCAATTAAAGACCCTATCACGGAATTTAAGTTGGGTGCTGTAGCTTGCATCAATTCTTCTAAGCGTTTTTCTAATTGTATTCGATAATCATCCAAGGAAAGAATTTCATCTGCAAAAGATTGCATCATGGAAGAATCAATTTCTGCCCCCATTGAATTAATTGCCTTTTCTATTAGCAACGAGATCTTCTTTTCAGGAAGGTTAAAATACTGATTTAAATTATACTCATCAAAATTTTCCCGTTTCCCAAGCTTTGACACAATCTGAGCCATGAGAATTTCATCATCAATGATTGTATCGGTCAATTCTGGAAAATAGAGCCCATACCATTCTCTCAAGCGCATGGTGAAGGAACTAATTGTTTTTTTTAAAATGTCTATTGTCTCAATGGTTTGAATGATAATTAAATCCTTCTCTTCTCCTGCTCTGCCCACCCTAAATCTAATTAAAGCATCACTAATTTCCTTATATTCACGTACTAATTCCTCTCTTGATTTAAAAATTCCAACCCGTTTTAATTGATCCTCTAAGTTTAATCTAAAATTCTTGAATTCTTGGGATTTCTTCGTGATGCTTGTTTGGTATCCTAAATTGCTTGAAGTTAATTCAGCTAAAATTTCATTATCAAAAAAGAATTCATCAAAACCCGATTTTTTTAATTCTTTCAATAAGTTTTCATATTCTGGTTGTATATCTTTTTTTTCCAGCCCAAGGAAAAAATCAATTTTTTTTTCCACCTTATCGTTGAAATCTTCAAAACTAACAATATTTCCAGCCCCATCTAAAGCAAAAAGTCCGGTTAGACAATCAATAAGGTAACACTTCATTTTCTTAACTTTTTAAAAAGATTATAAATATATAATCATTATTTTCATTTAAAGAAATTTGTAAAAATACAGAAAATATGACTCTTAAAAAATGATATCTGTAAGTCAAAAGGGTTATATTTTCAGACACTCAATTTGATGAAATGCTCGAACTTAAGATTTCAAATCTAAGATTAAAATCTCCGATTGTTTTAGCCTCGGGCATCTTAGGTGTTTCTTTTTCTTCCATGAAAAGGGTCATCGATGCTGGAGCAGGAGCTGTAGTATCAAAATCAATCGGTCCTAAACCTCGTAAAGGATATAAGAATCCTTCTATCATTGAGATTTATCCGGGTACCTTTTTAAATAGCGTGGGTTTGGCTAATCCCGGAATAGAAAACTTCATATCAGAAATAGCCCTTGCAAAACAATATGATTTTCCATTAATAGTAAGCGTGTTTGGAGATACAAATCAATCTTACATCGAAGTTGCTAAAGAAGCAGAAAAGCAAGGAGCCAGTGCTATTGAAATAAATATCTCTTGCCCGCATGCAGAAGTTTCCAGTATTGGTGGTGATAAGGATTTGACCTATAGTCTTGTGAAAGACATCAAAAAAAATCTTTCCATTCCATTATTTGTAAAATTGAATCCAAATGTCACGAAGATTTCAGAAATTGCCCTTGCAGCCCAACAAGCTGGTGCGGATGGGGTAGTTGCAATTAACACCATAAGTGCAATGTCAATTGATATTAATACTACACGCCCCATTTTATCTCATGGAAGCGGCGGACTATCGGGAAAAGCCATTCATCCCATTGCAATAAAAATGGTATATGATTTATTTAATATCTTGCGCATTCCCATAATAGGATGTGGAGGGGTTTCAAATTGGAAGGATGTCGCCGAATTTTTTTTAGCGGGAGCTTCAGCCGTTCAAGTGGGAACTGCTTTCTATAAAGGCCTGGAAATAATCAAGGATATAAATGACAATTTAAGGAAATACTTAGAAACAAATAATTTTAAAAACATCACAGAACTCAAGGGTTTAGCCCATAAGCATGAAATACAGGAGGTGCCCGACTTTGAGTGAAAATTCGATAAAAACGGTCGCTATAAGCAATATCAAGGAAGAATGTGATCACGTTAGCACTCTTACTTTTAAAATGGATGTTGAAAACAAAAAACAGGTTTCTCCAAGACCAGGACAATTCGTCATGATATGGGTTCCGGGCGTGGATGAGATTCCAATTTCCCTCTCTGAGTACGATGAGAAAGGAAATTGGAGCATAACAGTAAAAGATGTGGGAGAATGTACTCATGCTTTATGCACCCTTAAAATTGGTGATTATATAGGGGTTAGAGGTCCATTAGGAAATGGATTTAACATTCCACAAGACAAAGATCTTCAGAACATGATAATTGCGGGTGGAATCGGGTTTGCTCCCCTTAAACCCTTGCTTCTTGAATTAAAAAAGAAAGAGATGCAGATTAATCTATTTTCTGGAGCTAAAATGAAAGAACAAATGGTATTTACTAATTTTTGTCAAAATATTCAACCAGATTGTGATTCAAGTTATTTTTGTACTGATGATGGCAGTTTTGGTGAAAAAGGTTTGGTATCGGAAATTTTTGAAAATATTATTAAAACTTTTTCTAAAGATAAGCTTAAAAAGTTAAGAGTTTTTGCTTGCGGACCGGAAAAAATGATTTTCAAGATATTTAAGACTTGTGAAAAACATGATCTTCTACTACAAGCCAGTCTTGAGAGAGTAATGCGATGTGGTTGTGGTTTATGTGGATTGTGTGTAATGGATCCTATAGGATTATTAGTTTGTAAGGATGGTCCCGTTTTTTCTTCTCAAATTCTAAGAAAAATGGAAGATTTTGGTAAAAATTGTAGAAATTTTACGGGAAGAAAAATACCGTTTTAAATTGGTAAATCGTGATAAATTATTACTTTTGTGCCTTCCTATATTAGTTGTAAGGATAAATAAAGCACTTTAAAGTTCTGAATCTTAGTTCCCATAATATCATGAATTCTATGGTAGAAAATAATTCTGATTTACAAGAAAAAGTAGCAAAGGCTACTATTGAATACCTTCTGGATCATCCCTCCTTTCCAAAATCTAAAATTACAAGCTTGAAGGGAAAAATGGGGAAGCAATTTAAATATAATAGGGTTATTAAAAATGCGACCATACTCGAAATTGCCGAAACCTTAGCCCTGCCTTCCACTCAATTGGATTTGCTTAAAACTAAATTAAAAAGAAGAAAAACCAGAACTTTATCGGGAGTTACTGTTATTGCCATTATGACCAAGCCCTTTCCTTGTCCGGGCCAATGCATTTATTGTCCTGGTGAGAAATCACAACCAGATGGAAAAGCTGCACAATCCTATACTGGCAAGGAACCAGCAGCCATGAGATCCATTCATAATCATTATGATCCATACAACCAAGTACAAAGCAGAATTAAAGATTTGGAAGCTATAGGTCATGAAGTGGATAAAATTGAACTAATCATCATGGGGGGGACATTTCTATCTACCCCATTGGAGTATCAGGAGGATTTTGTGAAAGGGGCCTTAGAAGGGATTTTAGGCAATCGCTACGCCACTTTAGCAGAAGTCAAGCGCAGGGTGGAACACTCCAAAAGAAGATTGGTCGGATTGACCATTGAAACTAGACCTGATTATTGCAAACAAGAACATGTAGATCTGATGCTGAAGTATGGAGCAACAAGGGTTGAGATCGGAATACAGACGGTATATGATGAAATCTATAATCTAGTAAAAAGAGGGCATTCTACTCGTGAAAGCATTAATGCAATTAGAATTACTAAAGATGCGGGGCTCAAGGTCAATCTTCATGTAATGCCTAACTTGCCCGGTTCGAATTTCCAAAAGGATCTCTTCCTATTTCATACATTATTTTCAGATTCCAATTATCGCCCCGACATGTTAAAGATATATCCCACAGTAGTGGTTAAAGGAACTGAATTATACAACTGGTGGCAATCAGGAATATATCAACCTTATCCTTTGGAAGAATTGATTGAATTATTAGCCACCGTTAAAAAAAACCTCCCTCCTTATGTGAGAATTCAAAGAATAATGAGAGATATTCCCGCAAATTTAATAGAAGCAGGATGTAAAAAAAGTAATTTGCGTCAGTTGATACAGCATGAACTTGAGCAAGAAGGGTCTAAGTGCAATTGCATTAGATGTAGAGAATTTGGATATCTTAAAAACTCGAAAAACTATCAAGAAGACGTGGTAAGAGCGGTAAATCTCTATCGATATGATTATATTGCATCGCAAGGAAAAGAAATTTTCTTATCATATGAACTAGGTAATAGGGAATGCATATTAGGATATTTGAGATTGAGAATCCCATCTAAGCAAGCCCATAGAAACGAATTGAATGATGGAAATACATCCATTGTAAGAGAAATCAAAATTGTTGGAATGTTAGTTCCTAGACATTCCCAACCACACCAAGAACTCCAAATACAACATCGAGGGTTGGGGAATTCTTTAATTCAACATGCCGAAAAAATCTCTAAAGAAGAATTTGGGATACAAAAAATCGCGATCATCAGCGGTATAGGCGTAAGAAAATGGTTTTATAAAAAAGGATATAAGAAAGATGGCCCATATGTATCCAAATCATTATTATAACGATATTTAAATAATCTAACTTAGAAAGAATTCCATGTTCTTTAAAATAGAAAAAAATCTTAAAAAAAGATAAAAAACAGGAGGATTTTTGTCTTTTAGTTATTCTGCTTCCCTTTCCCTTCCCTGTTTTTACCCCATAGGTTCAAGAGAGTCACCTAAAGAGGGGGATATCAAAATATTTTTAATTTAATATCCCATTTATAGTAAAAAATAATGGTATTTAAATCAATATCATACGCATGTCCTTTCTCTACATTCAAAATGCTATAATTATAAGAAGGGTAAATATGATTTATAATGAGAAAATTAACCTTTAATTAGATATAGGCATTTTCTGTTTATTTAAGAAAGATTAGAATATACAATTTAACTTATAGGAATTTTCAAGCAAAATGTATCTCAAATTTTTTAAATAAGACTTTTGGCATTACAAAAATTTATATTTAATAAATCTAGTATAACTATTTATATGTGAAATACAAAAAAATATTCGAATAATGACAACAAACAAAAATCAATCGAATAAAAAAAATGCACGTCAAACCATATCAATTTCACATGCGTTAAAAGATTGGATCGAACGATTCGTGAACGTTAATAATAAAAAAGATCCCGAAGATGAGAGATTTAAAAGTGTATCCTCATTCTATAACTATGTTTTGGATAATATGATGACTCTTTTTGAAAATGGTAAGACCTTAAAAGATTTGGAAAATTACGTGGATGGCATTATATATGATTTCTATGAAGATTTTTCATTCAGAGCTTCAATTCCATATTATGAAGTTGCTGTAGAACCAAATCGTTATTCTATTTCCTTTTATGATCGAATGCCGGAGTTTTTATTAGCTATAAAAGAATTTTATTTAAAAAATCCCCAAAATATAGATGAATTCACTACACTCCATGAGCGATTTGAGAAATATGCAAAATCGAATAAACTAACTAAGGAATATAAATTTTTTGAAGTGGAACGAGGAAAACCTTCAAAATTTATTCTTGAATACAGCGGTTTACAAAAGAATCTCCATTTCGAAAATTGTAAAATGATTGCTTCAATATACGGATTTGCGGGATTTAAAATCAAAGAATGCCTCTATTCTGATAAATCCTTATATTGCAGATATGTTCTTGAAGACTCTGATTTAGTATATAGTGATGATATTGCTCAAAAACAGAGAATTCAAATCGTCCGAGATAATCTCTCCTATTTCGTAAATTACCGTGAAATCGTGAATGATCCTCAGGATTATTATTTATGGATGAAATTTGCAGACGACAAGGACTGTTTTATTAATTTTAATCTCACTAAAACCCGAAATAATTGGATTGATACCATAATTAAAGATATCAAGAAATATGGATCACAATCCTTGGTACTAGTAAATCTCTTGAAAGTATTCGAAAAACTTCATTGGATTTCCATTATAGATGAAAAAGAATACATTTTCAAAATTTTACTATCTAAAGAAAAGTACAATGAAGAAATTGATTACATGATGCAAAAACTCTCAGAACATGCAAATGTGAAAAGTATAAACGATAATATCATACTCATTCCGAACTAAATGCATTGTAATATGAATCTATAAAAAATTTTTTTGATGAGGTTCTATGAGCTCTAAAAGATTTTTATCATTAAAGAAAAAATTCAGTCAGACAATAAGTCTCCCTGGTTCTTTAAAAACACAATTAAACAGCTTCTTCAAGGAAATTCAAGAATCATCCCCCGTAGGTCAAAACCTCTCCCAGCAATTCAATAGTTTCTCTTCAGGATGTTGCTATTTAATGGAAGTGGCGTTGAAAATACTTAGTAAGGGAATTAAACTTGAAGAAATACATGATATGGTCGACGGGGAATTGAATGAATTTTATGAGCAATTTACCTTTAGAGCATACATTTTGTTATTCGAAAAGATATTAGAAAATAATAGATATACCTCCTTTGATTTTTATCGCTCTCCTCAGATGTTCTTAGCTTATAAACAGTTTCTTCAAGAAAAGCGCTTGATACGCAATAGAAAAGATATCATGATATTCTTCCGGCGCATCAGGAATTTATATATTAATCAAAATATGGTTAAAGAATTCCTCATTGAATTAATGGAAGAGGAACTGGATCAAGGGCTCCATCTCACGATTAAAATAGTTGGAAATCATCCCAATTTATTCTTTGAACGGTGTAAACTCGATGCCTGCATTCTAGGTTTTTTTGGAGCGGAGATCATCAAGTTCCATTACTTTAGAAATGAAATGATAGCTACTTTCTATATAAAAATAACCGATTTAGTTTTTAAGAGAGATTTTGCAATGAATGAAAGAGTTGCTCTTTTAAACCAGAATCTCAATCATATCATAAATTACTGTGAAATCGTGAATGATGAAAATGATATCCATTTGTTTCAAAAATTATCCATAGATATCAATGTTTTCTTGGAATTCAAAGATTTTAAAGAAGTGAAGAAAATTTTAGCAACAATCGAGGTGGATGCAAGAAAATTTGGCTCTAAAGATCAATTTCTATTGACCCTATTAAAATTTTTCGAAAAACTTCATTGGATTAAGATTATTAACTCGCAAGGGTTAAAATTCAGATTTCAACTAGATAAAACTAAATACGAAGAGGAGTTAAACTTTATAACTTCATATTTCTCTAAACATGCCACTGTCATGAAAGTTGAAGATACTCTTTTTTTAGAATGAATTATCTTGTTATAATAAGAATCTCCCTTAAGATCTAATTTTTTAAGATGATCTTATTTTTTAGGTTAAAAACTTTTTAAAATAATAATACTAATAAAGCTTATAATCAGATAGAGAAACAGAGAATAAAATGGTAGTACAAGAGAAAAATCATGACTATAAAAAATTAGGCTTGCTTGTTGGACTAGAAATCCATCAACAACTCAATTCGAAAACAAAACTGTTTTGCCGTTGTCCTAATGAACTCCAAGGAACACGAGAACCAGATTTTGAAGTAAAACGCAAAATGCGCCCGGTATTGGGAGAAATGGGTACCTATGATACGGCCATGCTAACGGAATATGAAAAGGACATGAATGTGATTTATGAAGGGTATAAGGATGTAATATGCACTTATGAACTCGACGAGACCCCTCCTTTTTCTTGTAATGAGGAAGCCAGGAAAATTGGAATGGAAATTGCATTGCTCTTGAATTCAAACATGATCGAAGAAATGCACGTGTGTAGGAAAAATTATCTCGATGGTAGCGTTCCGTGTGGGTTCCAACGCACCATGATCCTGGCAAAAGATGGTTTTATCGAATTAGAAAACGGAAAAAAAATCGGAATCGATATGCTCTGTCTGGAAGAAGATGCTGCCAGAAAAATAAAAACAGAAGGAAAGACCAACTATTTTCGCTTGGATAGACTTGGAATTCCCTTGGTGGAAGTAACCACTAAACCACATATCACCGACCCTCTTGAATGTAGAGAATGTGCGGAAAGATTGGGTCTCTTATTATGGACCACTAATGTAAAAAAAGTTCTGGGATCCATTCGTCAAGATATTAATGTCAGCATAAGAAATGGCACCCGCATAGAAATAAAAGGAGTACAGAAACTAGATTGGATCCCCTTATTAATAGATCATGAAATTTTGCGACAGGTCAATTTGCTCAAAATAAAGGAAGAATTAGAAAACCGAAATCTAAGTCCGGACAAAGTAAATCAAAAGATAATTGATTTAACAGAAGTAATGAAGAATAAAAAGGAAGGGTTTATTTCCAAGGGAATTAAAGCGGGTAAAAAATTACAAGGAATTAACTTTTCTGGTTTTAAAGGAATTTTGGGAAAAGAATTAGTGCCGGATTATCGATTTGGTACGGAAATAAGTAGCAAGGTTAAGTCAATTTCTGGATTGAAAGGAATAATTCATTCGGATGAGGATTTGACTAAATATGGATTTAATAAAGAACAAATTGAACAAATGCGGAAAAAATTAAATAGCGCTGAGGAAGATGGGTTTATTCTCCTCCTTGGCACTCAAAAAGAACTGGATAAGGCATTCAATGTCATCATTCATAGAATACAGCTTGCATTTAAGGGAGTCCCCCCTGAAACGCGAATGGCACTGGAAAATGGAAATACTGAGTTTTTAAGAGAATTACATGGCGGGGCAAGATTATATCCCGATACGGATTCCGTTCCAATCATTAATCTCGAAGAAGAAATCACCCTCATTCAAAAACATCTTCCGCCATATCCATGGGAAACCATCAAAAATTATTCCGCCAAATTTAATCTGGAAGAGAGGATGATAAAAGAACTCATTTTCACCGGAGACATCGAACTTTTCGAAAAACTCCTAAAACTCTATCCGGAAAATCCTACCCTAATCGTTACCACCTTATTAGAAACCACCAAGGCGTTAAAAAGAGATGGAAAAATCATTGATGTGATCACTCCGGAAGATTATATTGAAATCTTTACCTTTTTAAGTAAAAAGGAAATTGGAAAAGAAGCAATCGAAGAAATGATGATTAAAAAAGCGGATAACCCACAGTTTTCCATTGCACAAATTAAAGAAGACATGAACCTTCAAAAAATTTCCACGAATGAATTGCAGCAAATTATCCAAAATATTATAAAGAAGAACCTTAAAATGATTAAAGAAAAAGAAATGAGGGCGATGGGGGCATTAATGGGAGATGTTATGAAAGAGATTAGGGGGAGAATTGACGGAGCAATTGTCTCGAAGGAATTAAAAAAAATTTTAACTGAAACCTTAAAGGAGATGAAATAAATGGCAGATAATTTAAAAGGATACAAGGGAAAGAATAGAAAGCTTTTAGAAAATCACGATCTTAAAATATGGGACATCCTTCAGGTAACAACGGATAATACCACCTTTGAAGGAATTTTATTGCCAAGAAATGAGTATTCTCAACCAGATTACATAGAAATCAAATTAGAAAATAATTACAACGTCGGAATAAATGTGTCTCAAATCAAATCGTTAAAAAAAATAGGCGAAAAAGAAGCTATCTACAAGATTCCAGAAAAAGAATTCCCGAAAAATAAAAAATTACCCAACTTAAAATTATTGGGAACAGGCGGTACTGTCGCCTCTCGGTTAGATTATACCACGGGAGCTGTCATCCCATCTTTCACTCCAGGAGAACTATTAAGCTCGGTTCCCGAATTAGCAGAAATTTGTAATCTTGATACGGAAATCGTTTTTGAAATTCTCTCGGAAAATATGAGACCAGATTATTGGCAAGAATTAGCAAAAAAAATAGAAACTGCAGCCAATTCAAAGATGGATGGCATCATCATTGGTCATGGAACGGATACCATGAGTTATACCTCCGCTGCTCTTTCGTTCATGTTGAAAGATTTATCCATACCCGTGGTGCTAGTTGGGAGCCAAAGGAGTTCCGACCGCCCCTCATCGGATGCGGCCATAAATTTAATTAATGCCGCAATAGTAGCCTCCTCAAATCTTGCCGAGGTGGTAGTAGTCATGCTCGGATCTTCTTCTCATGATTACGGATTAATTCATCGGGGCACCCTCGTGCGAAAAATGCACTCTTCCGTGCGACACGCTTTCCGCACCATGGATGATATTCCTTTAGGAATGGTTAAGAATAGAAACATCACTTGGTTTAAAAAAATTCATGAAAAAAGTCCCGGGTTAAAAGTGAAGGCAAGCCCTAACTTTGAAAGGAAAACGGCCTTGATGTATTCTTATCCTGGAATGGAAGCAGAACAAATCGATTATTACATCGATAAGGGATATAAAGGCATTGTTCTCGCGGGAACGGGACTGGGGCATGTCGGAACCCACTTGTACGGTTCGATAAAAAGGGCAATTGAGGAGGAAATCACGATTCTCATGACCACGCAGACCTTACACGGCTTTGTCGGCATGAATGTATATTCCACGGGAAGGGAGTTGCAAAACATGGGTGTGATCCCCGGAATGAACATGCTCCCAGAAGTGAGCTACGTGAAACTCGGCTGGGTCTTAGGTCAAACTCAAAATAAAAAGGAAATCAAGGAAATGCTCCTCCAAAACATCGCAGGAGAATTCGTTGAGCGAGAAATCCCTATTGCCTACAATTATAACATGGATTCATTACTAAAAGATAATCTCTTATAATCTCATCTTTTATTAAATTTCTTTTTTAACTTATTAGGTTTCCTTCTTTCCTTTATTATCGCAAAAATTTAGCATTCTATTATCCGAAAGGATCATGAAGCTTCTCCATTATATAGATCTTCTTTCTCATTCATCTTTAAAATATCATGATATGCCTTTTTTTTAACTAATCGGTATTCTTAATATCTACTCCCCGTATAAAGGATATAATAACAATTATAATATCATTCTATTTTTGTTCTACTTTAGGAAATGTCCCCAGCTTAAAAACAAAAAATGTTTTATGACATGAATTCTTAAAATAAATTAAATTAATCTTTAGCACTAAAAAATAACTAAGGAAAAAAGCATGGGAAAACGCATTTTAGTACAACGAAAAGGTCAAGGAAATCTCTGGGCTCGAAGTCCCAGTCATCGCCACATCGGTAGAATAACTTATCGCCCCTTTAAAGAAAATAATAAGAGTTACGAATTTAAAGTTTTGGAATTAATGCATGCTCCGGGAAGGGGTGCCCCCGTTGCCCAAGTTAAATATGAAGATGGAGAGAAGGGGCTCTGGCTGCCTCCAGAGGGCATATATATCGGAGATGATTTCGTTCAATCTGACACGGGAAAGGTGGAAATCGGAAATATACTTCCCTTAAAAAAAATCCCTCTTGGAACCATAGTTTTTAACATCGAAAGCACACCCGGAGATGGGGGGAAATTCGCCCGCGCTTCTGGGGTGGGAGCTGTTGTAAAGGATAAAGTGGGAAATAAGGTAAGCGTGCTCTTTCGCTCAAAAAAATCACGCTGGTTCCATGGAAATTGCTTATGCACGGTCGGCGTGGTTGCAGGAGGCGGGAGACCGGATAAGCCCTTTTTAAAAGCCGGTAATAAATTCTATTGGTTGCGTTCAAAAGCCGCTAAATGGCCTGTAGTTCGAGGTTGTGCAATGAATGCGTCAGATCATCCGTATGGTGGGGGCCGACACAAAGCCCCACACAAACCTACCACGACGGCCAGAAACGCACCTCC
>CAYLZE010000091.1:0-20827 GCA_964388035.1 uncultured archaeon | reverse complement strand
TTTTTTTATTGAATAAGCCTACATTTATTGAAAAATAAAAACTTAGAAAAAACTATAATTAACTTGATCATTGGGGAATTCAATCATATTAATAATTTGGTGTAAAATGCTATGGAAAAGCGCATGAAGACAATTCTCGTTGTGATAATTATTCTCGCGGCCTTAGAAGTGGGTTGGATTATCATTTCTGCATTAAGCTCCAGGCCAAAAACCTTGCAAATTAGTGGGTCGACCACTTGCCTTCCTGTCATTCAAACTTGCGCCACGTCCTATGAAGAAATTCAAACTGACGTCGATGTCACCGTGACCGGTGGAGGTTCTAGCGTGGGGGTGAAAGATTGCGGTGAGGGCACGAGCGATATTGGAATGGCTTCTCGAACCGTAAAACCTTCCGAAAAAGCAACATATCCCGGCATTCAAGAGCATCCTTTTGCTCGCGATGGAGTAGCTGTCATAGTTAATCCTAATAACCCTGTAAAAGGTTTAACCATTTCTCAAATTCGGGACATTTACGAGGGCAAGATAACTAACTGGAAACAAGTTGGTGGAAATGATGCCCCAGTCGTAGTTATGGGAAGAGATAGCGCTTCTGGAACGCGCGAAACCTTCGAAGTGAGAGTTGGATTAGAAGGTGCCACCTATGAAGCTTTTCAGACCAAGATTGAAGAATATAACTCCAATGGTGGTTTGTATGATGCGGTTGTAGCCAATCCAAACGCTATTGGATATATAGGTATCGGATATATTGATGTTCATGTAAAAGCGATAACCGTTAATGGTATTGCTTGCACGCCAGCAAATGTAAAATCCGATAAATATCCCATTGCCCGAAAATTATATCTGTTAACCATGCCTTTTGAAGATCCAAGTTCAGATAAGGCTAAAGATATAACGGCTTTCATTAATTTTGTGCTTGGGCCTCAAGGGCAGAGCATTGTTGCCCAAGAAGGGTTTGTTGCATTATAAATTAAGCTCTCTAATTCTAATTCACACTTAATTGACTCTTTATTTTTTTAAACCTTCTTTTTTAAGTTTTTTAATTCTCTTTAGTCGTAAATTTTTAAGAACTAATTTTTTTTATATTGAAAAAACCCTGAGAAAAAGTGGCATGAAAATAATTCAAAACCCAAACCAAATTGGACCTGCAAGGACTGATTATTTTATCTTTTTTGAATTGTTAACCCTCGGGAACATTTTTTTCACCACTTTATTGTATTACTGTCACTCATAAAAAACGATTTTAATGTTTCGCTATTATTAGAATAATGGCACGTGAAAATCTAATTAATAAAATCCATGAATATATTACTCGTCCCAAAATCGTTAAAATCTCAACTATAATTGCGTTTATCGTGGCATTCTCGGCGTTGATTATCGGTTATATCATTGCTCAGTTCGGTCCTCATGGTTATAACATGATAGATAATTATATCAGTGATATGGGCTCCATAAAGTATACTCCATTTCCGTACATGAGAACCATCGGAAACGTGATTTCGAGTCCATTTTTTATCCCGATCACATTCTATATAAAAAGTAGATTAGCATCCAAGGAACTATCGGACATCTCCCCATTACAATTAAGATTAGGCAGCATTGGTTTTATTGGAATGCTCACGATTTTCATGGGGATGTTCTGTACCGGAATAATAACGGAAGATGTGAATAATCTTATCCATACAATTATTTCAATAATTGCAATTATTGGAGGGACAATTTCAATGATTAGCTATGGTTTACTTATTGTAAAGTTTCCTACAGACATAAATGAATTTATGGGTGTATTAATGATAATCGACGTTCCAATAATTGCTGTTTTGGCGATTATCGGTTTTCCATCAGTGAAGTTCTACGAGTGGATGCTCCTTTTATCGTTTTATGGATTACTTATTATAAATAGCATCGTTTTAATTAAGACTAATTCCTGAGATGTAATATTTTGCTACTTTTTTATTTAATATGTGAATTTTTTTTTTCCCATCTTAAAATCATATTTATATTCATAAAATCTTACTATAGAATTTAAAAAAATCACTAAAGAGCTTTCCGGAAATGAACGCATATCTGAGATGATTAATGAGAAATTAAGTAAACTATATAGATTATATATTGAATATATCTAAAGCTTTTAAGGTTAAATATTCTACTTTTCTTGAGGATAAAACAAAATTATTCTATAAAATTTAATTTATGAGAAGAAAGTATAAGAAATGGCAATTGAAGAAGTAAAGGAAGAAGGAGATTTCATTGAAATCCATATTCGAAATGAATCGACTAAGGATAAAAAGATTGTAGGCACCCTATTTATAACTGCTAGTATTGCTATTATCATTCTCTTTTTCATCATCATTTTCCTTTTTAGTCGAGCAATGGGATTTTTCCTGTCCTATAATATCGGAGATTTTTTCTTTGGGACAATATGGTATCCAAAAACCAACAAGTTTGGTGCTTCTGCCATCATTATTGGAACGTTTTTAGTGGCCATAGGAGCTACCGTCATCTCCGTTCCCTTAGGAATTGCCACTGCGATTTTCATATCAGAAATAGCACCCTTTAAAATGAAACAATATTTAAAAGGAGCCGTGGAATTACTCGCTGGAATACCCTCCGTGGTACTTGGCTTTTTTGGAATCGTATTTTTTAATCCTCTTCTCATGCAAGCATTTAATTTGGAATCCGGCAATACATGGTTTTCGGGCTCGTTTATTTTAGGAATAATGGCAATTCCCACCATCGTTAGTGTCTCGGAAGACGCCATAAGTGCGGTACCCAGAGAATATAGAGAGGCTTCGTATGCGATGGGTGCTACTAAATGGCAAACTATAAAGGGTGTCGTCTTACCTGCCGCGCTTTCTGGAATAACTGCCGCCATTATTCTCGGGTTGGGAAGAGCCATTGGAGAAACAATGGTCGTTTCCATGGTGATCGGGAATACGGCTGTGATCCCCAATCCGATCACTAACATGTTTTCTTCCTTGAAGGCTATAACAGGCACGATCGCAACTGAAATGCCTGAAGCGTACGAACCCATCCATATTGAAGCCCTTTATGCATTAGGCGCCATCCTCTTTATTATTACCTTGGTCATTAACACGTCTGCAAATTACATCACGGGAAGGATACAAGAAAGGTTCACGGGGCAAAAAAAAAAGAGGCGATTTTCAATATCCTTGCCCGAAAAAGTTCGGAAATATCGCTCTATTATCGTTAATATAATGATATACGGATTCTTACTTTGGCTATTTTATACCTGGATTGGAATCTTTTGGAGCGCTATTGTCGTGATATTTATATTATTGGGCATGAAAGGACTTGGTAAATTGAATTCAAAGAATAAGCAAAAAGTGATATTTGGTCTAATCTATGCGTCCGTTGTTTTTGTCCTTTCTGTATTAGGTATAATTATAGGATATCTTGTAGTCCGTGGAGCGCCCTATTTATCCCTCGCGTTTATAATTGAAACGCCCGTGGCGATGGGTAGGGAAGGAGGAATTTCTACGGCCATCATGGGAACCATTCTTGTTATATTTGGATCCATCTTGTTTGCCGTACCTATCGGCTTATGTGCGGGAGTATATCTTTCGGAATATGCCAAGAATGATAGCAAAATAACCAAAATCATACGCTCGGCTATCGAAAATCTCAACGGCACTCCCTCGATAGTATTCGGTCTTTTCGGGTATTCGTTCTTCTTAATAATTTTCCACTTACAAAAATCCTTGCTTGCGGCTCAACTCACGCTGGGGCTCATAATCCTCCCGACAATTATTAAAACTGCAGAAGAAGCGGTGAAATCTATCCCTCAAACGTTTCGAGAAGGAAGTTTAGCGTTAGGGTCTACAAAGTGGCAAAGTATCTCACGAGTCGTACTGCCAGCGGCACTTCCCGGAGTAATCACCGGAATTATTTTGGGGATGGGTAGAGTTGCTGGTGAAACTGCACCCCTCCTTTTAGTTGGGGGCACATTTATTGCGCGTTCCTTATCGCCTTTTGATCCCGTCCCAACTTTGACCACACATTTATTCTTTTTAGCAACTACTGTTCCGGGGGATCAAGCAAAAAATAATGCTGCTGCTACATCATTGGTGCTTCTACTTTTAATAATAATAATTTATGGACTTGCTATATACATACGAAACTATTACAAGAAAAAATATAGGTGGTAATTAAATGAATTTTAAAATATCTGTTAAAAATCATGTTTTTAATCAAGAAAAAAATCAAGAAGATTTAAGCATGGAAGAAAATGGAAAAGATAATGGAACTATAATAGAATGTAAAGGATTAAGTCTCTGGTATGGGGATAATCAAGCACTTATAGATGTGGACATGCCTATGAAAACAAACAAGGTTACTGCCATTATTGGACCTTCAGGATGCGGAAAATCTACCTTAATTAGAACATTTAATCGGATGAATGATATAATTGATGGTTGCAAGATTAAAGGAGAAGTGTATTTTCATGGCAAGAACATCTACGCTCAGGGTACGAATGTTATTGACGTCAGAAAAAGAATCGGAATGATCTTTCAAAAACCTAATCCATTTCCCATGTCTGTCTATGATAATGTTGCATATGGTCCACGATTACATAAAATCACAGATATCGATCAATTGGATAAAATAGTTGAAAAAAGCTTAAAATTAGCGGTTTTATGGGACGAAGTCAAGGACCGGTTAGAGGATTCAGCCATGGGGTTGAGTGGTGGACAGCAACAACGACTCTGTATTGCTCGTGCCTTATCAATTGAGCCGGAAGTCTTGTTAATGGATGAGCCCACCTCTGCGTTAGATCCAATAGCAACAAGCAAAATCGAAGATCTCATGTATGAATTGAAGAAAAAGTATACCGTAGCAATAGTCACACATAACATGCAACAAGCCGCTAGAATTTCGGATTATACTGGATTTATGTACCTTGGCCGTCTGGTTGAATTCGGGGAGACTCCTCAAATATTTGAGAACCCTCGGCAACAATTAACAGAGAATTATATAACTGGGCGTTTCGGCTGAAAGAATTTTTTACTGTCATCAACGTAATTTTATTATTTTTTTGAATTTTTATAATTCCATGTATTAAGTGATTGAAAAAAATTAAGATAAAATTGTAATATCACTACAAATGTAATCTTCTGGAGAAAAATGTATGGTTAAAGAATTGCATAAGGAAATTGTGGAGCTAAAAAATCTGGTTTTAGAAATGGGTACATTCGTCTCTCAAATATTGGGGGATTCCATAAAGGTTCTTTATGACCAGGATATCGAGTTAGCCAAAATCATTGATGGGAAGAAAATCCAACTCAGAGACTATGAAAACAGCATTGAACAAAAAACGTTTAAAGTAATAGCATTATTTCAGCCCATGGCAATCGATTTGAGAAGGATTGCTTGTGTTCTAACTATGGCAACCTCCTTAAATCGAATCGGGCGTTATGGGAGAGATATTGCGGTTATCGTTCTTCGCTATCCCATGAAACCTTCAACCAAGCTAAATCTCATAAACTTGCAGCATATTTGGGAACATGTTAAAGACATGATCGCGGATGTACTGGAAGCTTTTGATAAAGCCGATTTTAAGAAATTGGAAGATTTCAATAAAAGGGACGATGAAGTGGACAAATTAAGATGGAGCATTTTTAGAGAGTGTTTAACCTACATGATGGAAACACCCTCTTATATCACGGAATGTTCAAATTATATCATGATTGCGCGCTATTTAGAGAGATGTGGCGATCATGCTTGTAGAATGGCGGAGAAAATCTATTACATGATTACGGGCAACTACGTTGAAATTTCTTAAATAATACGCTCAAAATTAACTGTTCAAATCAAAAATTCAAAAATTTAATTATTTCCATCTTATTTAATTTCGTTATTTATAAAGTATTTATTTATAACCTGGATTTTTTGAAAAAATCTAAAACTCATCAATTATGGGCTTAATATATTATTAAATTTTAAGATCCAAGTTTAAATAGATCATTTGCGCACAATATGTTGGGAGTAATTCTATTAAGTTGAACTGGAAACATGATTTTCATGTTCAAAATAATGTAATTTCGTGAAAAAAATGTCGCAATTCCATAAAATTAATATGGTCTTACTGGGAGTGATAATCACGGGCATTTATCTGGCATTAATTGAGTTAATAGGATTTTTTTTTAACCCCGTCATCTTCTTTTCATTCTCTTGGAAATTTGTAGGAATAATGGCTTTGATTGGGATCTTTATTTTCTATAATCTCAAGAAGGTTCTGCAGGAATTCTCAAGTTCCTAACTTCAACCCTGTCTAAATCACCTAAAATTAGTTAAAAAGAAAAAGAATATTTAAAAAATATTAATTGTTTTCAGATAATTCTTCCTTCTGATTTCTTTATAAAGAGTAAGGGTATTAATGCTATTAAACTTAATACGGCGGAAATGATTATAACGGGAGGGGTGGGAATGAAACCAGCTTCTTCCTCAATCACAATCGGAATTCCATATAATTGGATGACAAAAGAGCCTATAAAAGGTCCAATAACCATCGGAATGCCGACCATGAAGATCAACCGAACTCCCTGAAACTTGCCGATGTTTCCTTGAGGATATTTATCTTGCATCCAAGAATTCCGGACAACTACAGATAATTGAGAAAAAGCTAAAGAAAACATGTAAATAATAGCAACAAACAAAATATCTCCCACAAAAGCAAAAGTGAATAAAGCTACTGTTCCAATAATGGTGTAAGCCACTAACAATGTTTTGCGGTTCGTCTTTTCGATTAAAAATCCCATTAGTAATACTACTATGGTAGATCCTCCAATTAACACTAAAGCGATTAGACTGATTATAGTTTTAGTGAAGCCCAGATAATGTTCTAAGTAAATGAAAAGGTATGGGAAATACACGTTCGACGCGATTCCGCCGAGTGCCATGTTCAAGAAGAGAAGATATAATATTTTATTTTCTTTAACATCTTGAAATGAGATTAATTCTTTGATATCACTCAAGACTTTTTTTGTTGGCATTCGCTCTTCCTCGGGAATTACTGGCTCCTTAATCATTAAGCCTGCAATTAATCCACCAACCGAGACGATGGCTCCTAAAATATAAAAGAAGGTGAAATATCCAAAAGCATCAATAATAATTCCCGCAACACCTAAAGCAATTAAGTTAGCTATTAAAGCCGCAGCGGTGTTAATGCTGTTAATCTGATTTCGATTAGTAGGATGGCCAATATCAGTTATCCAGGCATTATAAGCGGCATCATTTGCTGTAGAACCGAAAAAAGTCATTATTGCGTCTACGATAACCACCATTACCACGGCGATTCCGATTACTTGAATTAAAGCAACTAATGGGAATATAGCAGTAACTATTCCCCATAAGATATAGCCAAATAGAATATATGGTTTTCTCCTTCCCATTTTAGTATATGTCCGATCACTAAGCGAGCCCATGAGTAGAGTTGTAATCGTCGCAGCTACAGCACTAACTGCAACCATCCATGCGATTGGTCTGGGATCGGGTGTTAACATGTCAAACACAAAAGTATTAAACCAGGTATTTTCAACAGCCCAAGCAATTTGGCCAGTTAACCCTAAAATCACCATGATTCCTAAATTTCTTCGTCCGATTTTTACTACGTCACGTTTCTCCTTTATAACTTCTCCATTTGATGAATTTTGATTCTCTTTCATTTTATATCCACCTAATATTTTTTTTTATGATGCATTTACTTCGTTATGACGTAATTTAAATGCATTAATTTAAAGAATAAAAATAGAATGAAATATATTATGATTAGATCTTTCTAGAAAATTTCAATAGAATAACTTATCTAATTCTTCTTTAAGGCGTGATGGTGCAAATTTTGGTTCCCTATGCATTGTTAATAGACCATTTACTTCTTGAAACTGATCATATAATTCAGTATAGCAAAAGCCATGAATCCAGTCTTTTCTCATATCGAATAGTTTCAGTAAGTTTATTACTTTTTCAAATAATTTATCAGAAGACGTTTCCACACTATATCCCCAAGCTCCTTCTTCTCTTTCCTCATCAATTTCAAGCCCAAATCCCCCAATCTCGCTATAAATTATGGGTTCATTATCATAGGAATAAGGTTCGAGATATGTGGGAAATGCAGAACGCAAGTCGAATTTTTTTTCTTCCTCCAAAGATTTCGCCAATAATTCATATCGGTTATATAAATGAATGGTACATAAATCTGTTTTCGTGTGAAACCATCCATCATTATCAATAACTAATCTTGTAGGATCAAGGGATTTCATCAAGTGATATAATGAAACCGTATAATCTGCCATCTCGGGGTTTCGATGTGCTCCTTGTATTCCCCAACCTTCATTTAATACTGCCCAAGCTATAATGGAAGGATGGTTATAATCTCGGTTTATTTCTGCTGCAAATTCATTTATAATATTTAGTTGTGCTCTAGAAGAGAATTGGAATGCATTTCCTATTTCACCCCAAACTAGGACCCCCATTTTATCACACCAATACAAAAATCTCGGATCAAAGACTTTTTGATGAGTTCTTAACCCGTTAAAGCCAAAATCTTTTATATATTGAATGTCAAGTTTTATTGCATCATCAGAGGGAGCAGTGTATAATCCATCAGGCCAATATCCTTGTACTAAAAATAATTTTTGATAAATTGGTTTATTGTTCAATAATACTCGCTTATTAGTTCCGGTAGGCGCGTCAGACAGTGAAATTTTTCTCATGCCAAAATAGCACTTAACTTCGTCATAAATTTCTTTAGTTCCTGAATGATATATTGTGACCAAGAGATCATATAAATTGGGTGATTGAACACTCCATAGATATAGATTATCTTTTGGAATTTTAATCTTAAATTTAAAGGGGCTAGGATTTTGAATGCGTATCTGTGTTCCCTTGGATTTTATAATCTTTCTATCCTGTTTTGCCTGGAAATCTCCTAAAAAGTTAAGGTTTAGTTCTTCTTTCGCAATGACTTGATCTTTAAATAAAACTTTAGCAGATAGTTTTAAATCTGGAATCCCTTTACCTGACACATCACATTCCGCGATTATTAAAGATTTATCAATATCTGGCGTAATTTTAATCCATTTTGTATGAAATTTAAATGAGATAAATTCAAGCCATACAGTTTGCCAAATACCGGAGACACGGGGATAAAATATACTTGTAAGCTTTTCAAACCAGTATTGCTTTCCTCGGGGGATCTCTAAGTCCGTACAGGGATCCTCCACACGAAGGACTAAAATATTATTGTTTTTTACAATAAAATCCGTTATATCTATTGTAAAACCTAGATATCCTCCCTCATGGCTTCCTACCCGTTCACTATTTAAAAAAACCAAGCAAGAATAATCAACTGCTCCCAAATGCAATAATATCCGATTTTTTTCGAATCTTGAAGGTATATTAAATTCCTTTCGGTACCAAACGGTATCATGGAAGCTTTGATCTCCAATCCCGCTTAATTCACTCTGATAACAGAAGGGCACAACAATTTTTTTATCAAATTTTTCTTTCTTTTCTCGTTTATACCATTTTTCCTTTAGCCCAATATCATCATCATCAAATGAAAAATCCCACTCCCCATTGAGATTTATCCAGTTCTCTTTTCTCTCAAAATTCGGTCTGGGGTACTCTGGTCTTGGAATGACTTGAATACTTTTTTGATTCATATCTTTCGAAAGAATAATAAATTTATATTTTTTTAGGTTTTTTAGAGCTTAAAATATTAATATTTTTAAAATATCATGTAAGTAAATAATAATGTGATAGAATGTTTAATTATGCTGTGTCTCATGCACATTTATTCATTCCCTTGATTACCCTCTTCATTTTTTACGACTTGAAGAAATTTGTACGAGAATTAGTGAGTTCTTAAATTAGATTACATTCAAGACAATATTTAATAATATCACGCGATTGACAGTATTCATTGCTTTAAAAAAGTTATTGATTTAGATAAAAATTCTGATAATAAAATTTAAAATTTAGAGCTTTAAAAATATCAACTCTTTTCTCGTATCATGAAATCAAATTGATATTGTAAAGATTAGTTCATAGAAAGTTAATCAGCTATAATCCGGGATTTACTAAGATCTTTATATTTTTCGTATTTGGATCAATGGCATTTTCAAATCCCTCCTCTACAATTTTATCCAAGGGAATAATTCTTGTTATGATTGGTTCGGGATTAATCAATTTTCTACCCACTAAATCAATTGCATGGAGAAGATCGTCGTGGACGCATCCTATAACCCCTTGAATTCTGATTTGATTCATTACATATCTTAATAGATTTATTTCTAAAGGTTTATCCCATAACCCCACTTGGACCACATTTCCATTCTTGCAGGCAATATCAAGTGCCGCGTTCACTAATGTTGGCACTCCCGAACACTCAAAAACATATTCCGCACCTATTCTCCCAACCACTTTTTTTATTTTTGGAAGAGAAACCCGTGATAAGGCTAAATCGGGCAGGAATTGTTTTGCCACGTTTAAACGATAAGGACATTTTTCAATAACTACCACTCTTTTTACTCCAGAAACTTTTAGTAATTGTAATAAAAAGAGGCCCAACGTTCCCATTCCTAATATTACAGCAGTACTCCCAACGGTGAAGCCAATTTTCCTAAGAGCCAGAAGACCCGTACCAATTTGATCAAAAACCGTGCCGTAATGATCAGGAATGTGATCGGGTAGTTTAATGAGACATTGTAAAGGTAATTTAATATATTCTGCAAAACCTCCATCTCTGCCTAATCCTATTGCTTCTGCATTATCGCACAAATTAGTGAGATTTCTTTTACAATAATAACATTTCCCGCAATTTAATGAAGAATCTATGGTGACTCGATCTCCAATTTTCCATTTTTCTACCTGGGAACCTAATTCCGCTATTGTTCCCATTATTTCATGCCCGAGGATACCTTTAGCTGGCCATAATCCCGTTTTATAGAACTCAAGATCTGACCCGCATATTCCCGCATATTTCACTTTTACCACCAACTCTTTTTCATCGGGGGTTGGTTTTGGCACATCAATGATTCGAATTTGCTTTTTTCCTTCGTATAAAGCTGCTTTCATGCATTCACATCCATATATATTTTTAGTTTCATTATTTTAATAATTGAGCAATATTCTTTTAAGAATTGTGTTATAAAGATATTTCATTCACATACCAACAAGGATCTTGGAAATGACCATTAATATCATTGTATTACCGGTAATTCTATTATTCATGGCAAATGGGGTTCTCCATTTATATTATTCCATTCACCTAAGAAGAAAATTTCCAAAAAATCACAATTCTCTAAACTCAATTATAATCGTGGTTCTTTGGATAATAGCTGGCATGACTTATCCCTTCCTTTATCCTGATAATACCCCCCAAATAAAATGGTTTCAAGGATTATCTACAACAATCATTTGCATTCTTACTCCAGGCATGATCCTAATAATCCTTTTATATGAAAGTTTTATTGTAAAGAAAAATCCCCAAATCAAGAAAAATCGAGAAAGAATCATTGATCCCGACAAATTTAATCAAATGAAAATAGATCAACGAAATTCGGGACAGTTATCATTAAAAATTGATATTCATAGAAAACTTCTCCATCTTTTTCCTGTTTTAATGATCCTCTTTTTATGGATTTTTGCAACACAAATATGGGAAGGAATGCTACATCAAGATGAATTATGGGGGATAAGTGGTATAGATTATGCAAAATTTCTAATTTTAACGGTGGGGTTTTCTGGTATCATGGTGTTTGCTATATTGGATTACTTGCGCTTATCTTTCATATTTGACAAAGGAAATCTAACTTATCTCGTTCCCGATAACGTGACTAATTTACTTAATAAATCCATGAAAGCTAATGAGAACTTTGAATTTTTAAGACCTGCTTCCTTAGTCCTCTCTTTTGAACCTATTTTTTTTCTCCCTTTCGAAATTTTCGCAGCAACTGTATTAATAGCTACAATTGGAGATGGAGCAGCCTCAGTTTTCGGACTAAAATTTGGTAATTGTCATGTAGATAAGAATAATAACAAGACCATAATTGGGCATTTGGCTGGTTTTGGTGTATCCTTTTTAATCAGTGTTCTTGCATTAATAGTATTTTCCCCTTCCCTTAACCTAATTAAAATTAGCTTTATCGCTCTAATCGGTGCTCTGACCTTTTTAGTAATCGATATATTAAGTCTGAAAATCGATGATAATATTTTAAATCCTTTAGCGTGCGGGATATTAATGTGGATATCGAGTCTTCTCTTTTTTTGATAAGTAATTAAGTTGAAAAACCTTCATGGGATTAATGATTCTCATTCAAGTTGTATTAGAATTGAAGTTATCACAATTTATTTTTTTTTCAATGTTATAATATTTGTTGAAATAATTGAAAATAAGATGAGGATTTATGGAGGAAATAATTGAAAAATACTATAAAATTACTCAAAGTCGAATGGGGAAAATTATACCTAAGAAAACTGCGTTGATTATCGTTGATATGCAAAAATATCAAGTTAAAAAAGAGTTTGGTGCATATAAAGCAGCCAATAGTATTACTCCAGGAATTTTAGATTTTTTCATTGAAGACGTGGAAAGAAAACTTATTCCCAACCTAAGAATATTGATCAATTTTTGTCGAAAAGTTGAAATTCCTATCATATTTACAAAGTTTTCGAGTTTTATGCCAGATGGAAGCGATTTATCACGAGGTAAAAAGGGATTAAATAAATTGGCACAAAAAATTACTGGGGAGGTTATATTTCCGCATGTATCTTATCATGGTTCCGATATAATAGATGAGTTAAAGCCAATTAATGGTGATTTTATTCTTCAGAAGAATACGAGCGGGACTTTTACTTCAACCAGACTCGAATACTTTCTAAAAAATATGGGAGTCGAAACTGTTCTTGTAACTGGAGTCCTAACAAATTTTTGCGTATATGCAACCGCAAGAGAAGCTTCTGATCATGGTTTTGGAACCTTTATCGTTGAGGATTGTTGTTCATCTTGGAGTCCAGAGTTTCATAAATCTATTTTGAAAACTTTTGGGACGATGTTTGGTTTTGTATTAACCCATGATAAAGTCATCAAAAAGATCGTAAAAGTAATGGAAAAATCAGAAAAAAAAGCTTGAATTTGGTGTTATTTGACCTTTTATCAACTTACTTTTTTGTTAATCTTTTTTTACCTTAATATTTTTAAATAGAAGAATGTAATAAGAAAAAAAGAATGAAAAATTAATCATTTACCAGCGCCAATAAATGGTTTCTGCGTGTCCTAGCAAGTTTTTAACGATAATTTTCTTACCTGAATCTAAAATAACGTGTCCACTGTAATAGCCATAGACAATGAGAGAACGGGATGAAAATATTACTAGGTTCATTTTATCTGTATGATAATAAATAGGTGTTAGGATCATTTCGAACGTTCCTTCTTCATTGTTAAATTTCCATGGATCCATGGGATTTTCGGGTACATCAAATCGAATATTCCAAAGTTTGTATCCCCGCCCATCATATCCTACCATGTCTTTATCGTGTAATTTCGGATCTTCGTAAGAATATCCATGACTGAACCATATATCATGACCATCTTCCGTTTTTCCGCATGCCGCGCCCCAATACCAGTTTATTTTATAAGGCCATACCCCTCTTCCCCAATCCAAGCGACAATAACTATCTTTAGGTGAAAATTCATGCTGTTCATTTCCCAGAGATATAGATCCTTCCACGGGCATCCATATGATTTTATCTGAATAATAAAATTGCTTTGGCTTTCCAGGATAGCGATTTACCTTAACAATGGAATCTTGATTAGGATCTTGATAAAGGATCAACTCTCCTTTCAATCCTTTGCCAGCAAATGATGGAAAATTAAATGAAAGTATTCTCTTCTCGGGCAAGCGTTGAATTTTTAAATCGAATCTTTCTTCGTGAAAGTCCAAACCTCCCTCCAATGAACTATGAGGTAAATTTAACCTTCCCTTCGTGAAGAATTTTTGCATACCATCGCTATATTTTTCCTGTGTTTTAAAATTAATGAATTTAAACGTGATTTGCCCTAAATATCCTACATCAGCGATGGTAATGTCAAGTTGATAATCGGGATGCATTATGACATAATTATCCCATTCTTTAAGGCGATGCCATTTTGCTTTAACTTTTTCACGATTATACGTTAAAATCGGCTTTCTCGCCCAACCCTCGACCAAAAGCCTGCCCTTCTCGTCAAATAAGTTGGACGGTTCTGTTATTTCTTTACTCATTTTTTATTAAATTTCAATCTTGATTTATTAGAAAAAAAATTCTTTCAAAATATATAAAATAGAAATTAACCTTGTGTTCTTATAGTTTTATCTAATATAAAAAAACTATTAAATTAATCCCCAAGGTTAACCCTCTTTAATTCAGCTTGGAGGAAATGCTCGGGATGATTCTTTAAATCAAAAATGATTAAGATTAAAAGAATTAAAACAGCAATGGTACAAGAAATGCCTATAAGGAAGTAAGCATTAAGAGTGATTCCAAGGATTGCGACTTGTTGAATATCTAAGAACCAATATCCAATCAAGGGAGCGATAATTTGGGCTATGGAAAACATGTTTGCAGCCCAACCCGATACCACTCCTTGTTCATCCTCTTCTACTCCTTTACTAAGATTCGTAAAAATTATCGTTCTTAGAATGATTTGCATGAACATGAACGGAATAACAAATACGAATAACGTCCAAGCCTCATTGAGAAAGGGAAAGCTCATAAATACCATGAACGCCACTCCCAATGTAAAAAAGAGGAGCTTTTTCTCCCCGAATTTTTTAGTTAGGGGTTTAATGAGAACTCCTCCGAAAATAATCATGTTTAATCCGGCAAAAGTGGAAAAGATACCAATCATTCCGATTGTTAATCCATAGCGCAAATTGAGAACTAAGGCGAAGGAGGAAAAAACCATGTTGAAAGCAATGGCAAATGAAACGATTTCAGCTAATCTTAGGATTACCAAAGCTGTCATGTAAGAAAATATTTTTCGTTTCTTTTGATTAAGTGATTTTCTTTCTTTAATTGCTAATCTTCTCTCGCGTGGCATGCTTTCCATGAGAAATTTAAGAGTAAAAAGGATAGCAAATACAGAAAGTCCCGTCGCAATGAAGGCAGGAAATCTCCAATTTAATTCTCCTAATAATCCACCTATAGACGGACCAAGAATGATGCCCGAGGCCATCCCTGCCGTAAATCTTCCCATTTGAGTGGAACGATCTTTTTCATCCGTGATATCCGTGACAAAAGCCCTGATAATCGGGACTTGTCCCCCAAACATGCCGTCCAAAATTCGGGAAAAGAAGATGTTGGCAATCGAATTTGAAAGACCTAAAATTAAAAATGATGCTAAGGTTCCCACCTGTGAGAGAATCAAGGGACCCTTTCTTCCTACCCTATCGGATAATTTTCCCCACAAAGGAGCAAAAGTGAAGGTTGCTAGCGCATTTGAAGCAATCATGACACCTACCAAGAAACTTGATGCTCCAAAAGTTTGGGTTGCAACAATCGGTAATAATGGAAGGATCATGGAATATCCTAGCACATCAACGAAAACGCATAAAAAAATAATGATCATGGCCGCTCTTTTATTAATCCCAAATTTCTTGAGCTTATCATCAAAAGACAATTCCGTGGTTTCCTGTTCAGAAGTTAATGATTCTCTTCCTCTAGGTTCTTTCATGATTGTTCTTTCAAATAGTTGTTAACCAAAAAAAGGGCTATTTGTAATCAATCATGTAAAATTAAATAAGTTTATGTTATGACATGAAAAATTGTTCGAAGATCGGAATTAATGCCAACATGTGAATCATCCTTAAATTAAAATATTATTTCATCATGCTTCAAAAAAGAAAATATTCAAATATTTGAAAAATGAAATTTTTAAAGGGGTAATGGTTAAAAAAATGCATCCATCTTTTTTACTCCCTTGATTTCTTCCCAATAAATACCCAAGGCATCTAATACTTGTTCAAGAGCCGATTGTAATAGACTTTTATAGCTTTTTATATCTATATCCTGTAATTTTGCTAGTTCTAATACCTTGGCTCCATCAGAACCTTTTGATTTAATTATTGAAACTACCTCCCCTTTTTGAAATTCCTTTCCCGTAATTTTTTTTAAATCTTGAGCAGCTCTGACATGTTGAGGAATCTGTTTTACGTATTTATCTAATCCTTTTTGAAGTCCTATGTTGATAACGTAATCTTCTAATGAAAAGGCATCCGGGTCCCCAATTTTTTTTAAGTTGGTTCTGATAATGGATACGATCTCTGCTCTGGCTTTTTGGAATTCATCTTCATTCGTGATATTTTTTAAGATCCCTATTAATTCATTGAAAACTTTCTTAATAAATTCGGGGGTATTGCTTTTTTTAGCCACCAATCCTTTTAAATCCACATATTTTGAATCTTTATAAATTCCAATATAATTCTTCTTTCTCTGGGAAAGCGCAAGAAATTGATACGTTTTTTCTACTTCCAAGTCTAAGTCCAGTTCGTCCTTAGTCCATTGAGTTATTTCTTCTTTTTGTTTTAGGGAGGGATTGAGTAAGAAAACACTGTCTGTATCTCCGTAGAGCACGGTCACATCCAATTCTTTAGCTTTATTAATAGTAGATTTTATGGAATATTGACCGATTCCAGTAGTACTTTCCGCAACCGGCAAGCAAAATAACGGAAAATTTTTCGAGCCAAACACGCCGTAGGACCCATTGATGAACACTTTTAACGCTTGCTGGATTGTAGTAAAATAGCTTCTTCTTTCTTCCGATAAAGAGCGATCAGACGATTTTGGCTTGAAATACTTTACTCGAATATCTCTAAAAAAGCCAACCACGTAGGCAAAAATACCCATTTTATGGGTGCAGACGTGATAAGGGATTCCCTTAATTAAATTATCTTTACAGTCTTCATGAGGACATTGCACGGTTTCGTATGATAAATTGTATTCTTTAATTATTGAGGGATATAGGGAGGCGAAATCCATGACCACCACGTCAAAATGAATGCCCGGTATGGGGGGGACGACATAAGCTCCTTGGAACGTTTTTCCTTCAATAGTTGCCTTGGAATATCCCCCGGGTTTTACTTCAGAAATCTCAGAACGGCGGGGAATTATGTAACTCTTTCGGCGATGTTCGAAATAGAGAATATTTTGAATCCAAGTGGAAATCTGACGTCTTACCATCTCGTGAATGGGCATTTTAGTAATGCGACATAGAAGAATGATAAGATTCCATACTAAATTATTATTAAATCGGGTTAATTCCAGGGTGAGAATGGAGTCCTTCAAATTATACCAAGAAAGATTTCCATACTCCAATTCGTGGATTTCTCCTTCGAATTGATATTTTTCACGCCCAAGCAATGCTGCACTTATATCATTCAATGAGCTACTTTCATATGCCCCTCCAAATGCATATCCTGAAATGCTCCGATTAAAAAAGAAGTTGAAGATATCAAGGTGAATTCCTTTTCGCAAGTCACATTCTGCCTTGGATAAAAAACCAAATCCTCTCTTTACTTGAATAGGATTTACATCCCGATCAATTTTAAATTTATTAGCGCGATGAAAAAGATAATTGAGATCAAAATTATCTCCATTAAATGTAATAATTATGGGATATTTCCACATCAAGCGAAATGTTTCAATTAAAAGATCTTTTTCCTTCTTAAAATACACGACTTTTGCATCCGTAGGAAATCTTTTATGGGGTTGTTGAAAATCAAATCCCGGGCGTTCGAGCATGTAAACTAATTTCAATCCATCATTTGCTACGAATGAAATGCTAATTACTTTCTGCTTTGCTTGGACGGGATCTGGTATTTGGTAATCTATAGGTCCCATGTTTACCTCAATATCAATGGCCATTCTTTTTACGTTGGGAATGGGGGTCAAGAAGATATCTAAATTATTTTCTGAAAATTCTTGAATTTCAGCTTTATCATCTTTAAAAATCGCTTTCAATTCCTCGGCAATCTTTTTAGATTCGCTATCATCATGAGGATAATCCAATTTTTCTAAGGTTCCATTTTTAATTTTATACACTAATCCAGGTATAATTTGCGAATCATAAATATAATTTAAATGATAGCGGATATCTGCTTCCCAGGCATTTTTACTGCCAATAATTTGGCGGATGTTCTTTCCTGCCCCACCTATATCTAAAGGGGTGGTTCCATAAATTTTAGAAAGTTCGATCACTTCATCTTTTAATAAATCCATCCGCTTGACCGTTTCAATGCTATCAAAACCATCGTAGTTAGTTAGATCGATATTCTGTTCTAATGTTGACACGGGCATTTTACTCAAACAATAAGGATGATGGTCCGTGGTATCAATCCAGATTTTTATCTCATCTGTATCTAAATCATAAAATTTACAATACGCTTTATTTTGCCCTCCATCGTAATCCACGTCCAATAATAATCCCCGTTCTAAATTGGTAACTATTTCATTTCGCTCAATAAGATAACGAATATATTTTGAACTCAAGGATTCTCTCATAACTTCAGGTAAGTCAATCTCTTCTTCTTTTAAACCAAAAAGAGAATCATCTCCCTCAAAATAGAGATCCTCTGGTATCGGTATGGTCTGTTCTGCTTTTTCTTTTTTTTCTATTTTGCGTACTTCTTTTTTTGGTTTAGCTTTCTCTTTTTCCTTAATTATTGGCTCTTTTTTGGTAATTTCTGGCTTTTTCTTTTTTTTCTCAGGTTCTGCTTTCTCTTTCTTAGAGGTTGTATCTTTAGTTGAATCTGTAAAAGCAAATAAATTGCTTTGTTTTTTTTCTCCTCCCTCATTTGCTTTTTTCTTTTTAGCCAATTATGATTACCTTAATAGTGTGATTTTTTTAATTTCATAGTAATATAAAATTCTATAATATCTATTTATTATCTATTTTTTTTACAATTACTTTGTCTAAGCCATATTTCAATATAAGAATAGCTTCAAAAAAACTTAATGAGGGAGAAAAATAAGAATTTAATTGCTGGTTAATATTAACCCCTCATTTTTTTTAACATAAGAACTAAGATTAAATTGGAATAAATACATGATTAACTTAGTTCATATCAGAAAAAATGATGATTTTTTATCATGACTGAAAAATTACTCGAAGAATTGGTCAAGGGCACCCCTAATATATCCCTAATTGCACCCATTCAATATAAAAAAGCTTTGGATAACTCATTGGGTAAACCAATGATAATCAATCAAGCAATGGGATTAAAATTAACCTTAGAAAACTTGCCTATCATCATAAGACCTGACGAGATGATTGTGGGGACTTTAGACAAATTGGTGCCTGTTGCAATCCCCCGCATGGAAGGGAGCGGATTTCGCATCCTCAATGAATTAGAACTCCTTCCGAATCGTCCTGTCAATCCGATAAATGTTAAACCAGAAGATATTAAAATCATGAGGGAAGACTTAGCTCCTTTTTATGAGAATTTTAGGGTAGAAACATATGCTAGAGAAATAGCTCCTGAAGGCGTGTTTGAAACCCAATACAGCGGATGTGCATATATATCTACGGAAGTAGGAGGAATTGCTCACGCCGTAATCGATTATCCTCGCCTTCTCTCCAAGGGATTGAGAAAATATAGCGATTTAGCAAAAGAAAAAATAGATCAATTAATGGTTAAAGGTGAATCGGTTAAAGACCCTCAATCAGATAAGAGAATTGCATTTTATAAAGCAATTGTAATAGTCTGCGATGCATTGAGCCAATATGCTAAAAGATATTCTGAGAAAGCTAAAATCATGTCCCTTCAAGAAAGAGATCCTATTCGAAAAGCAGAATTGAAAAAAATCTCGGAAACGTGCTTGAATGTCTCAGAAAATCCAGCAACAAACATTCAAGAAGCAATCCAACTTATTTGGTTTATCCACATGGCACTTCATGTCGAAAACTTTGAGCACGGAATCTCGTTCGGACGGATTGATCAATATCTCATGCCTTACTATAATGGTGATCAAGGTATTACGCTTAGATTAATTAAAAATTTACTCTTAAAAACGAATGAAATTATTGCATTATACGACTCGGTAGCAACGAATTATTTTGGAGGAATGGCTACCACTCAAAACTTCTTAATTGGAGGAGTTGATAAAGAGGGAAAAGATGCAACGAATCCCTTAACTTACCTTTCATTACAAGCATTTGACGAAGCTTGCGTACCCTCTCCAAATTTGGTAGTACGAATACACGAGAATGCTCCCCAAAAACTATTTGAATCCATTGCTCAAATCCTTTCCAAAGAAAAAAATGTCATTGGACTTTATAATGATGATTTGATTATTAAAGGATTGATGAATCATTGCGGAATTCCCTTAGAAGAGGCCCGAAATTATGGCATCGTGGGGTGCGTTGGCTTATCTACTTCGGGGACATCATATGATAATACCGGAGCAATCTTTTTGAGCTTGCCTAAAGCACTCGAGCTCGCTTTAAATACAGATAATACCATTGTTAGTAAATATGCGAATTTAACCTTAGATCCCGACAATTACAAGTCAATGGAAGATATTTTGGACGCCTATAAGATTGCTCTTAACAGAATTGTGGAAATGTCCGTGCTAACTGCCAATGCCTACCAGCAAGCACATAGAGTTCTAAAGCCAACTCCCCTGATGAGTTTTTCCATCGCTGGTTCTTTTGAAAAAGGCCTTGATGTTAGTGAAGGAACAGCGAAGTATAATTTTGCAGGATTGCATGTCACAGGTTTTTCGGACGTTATCGATTCCCTTGCTGCTATTGATTGGGTCGTGTTTCAAG